>CAUGGC010000023.1 GCA_959599095.1 uncultured Collinsella sp.
AGTCGATGAACTTCTGCACGCGGTTGGCCATGTCGGTCTTCTGCTGCAGGTTGGTTTTGATGCTCTGGCGCGTCTTCTCGGCGTTCTCGCGCGAACGCTTGTTGATGAGCACCTGCTCCATGATCTTGTTGGCAGCGTCTTTGTTCTCGATCAAGTAGGTCGAGAGGCGCTCCTTAAAGAAGGCAGTCATGGCCTGCTGGATAAAGCGGTTGTTGATGGCCTTCTTAGTCTGGTTTTCGTAGGACGTCTGGGTGGAGAAACAGTTGGTCACCAGCACCAGGCAGTCCTGGACGTCCTGCCATTTGATGCCGCTCTCGTTTTTGTTGTACTTGCCCTGTTGCTTGATGTAGGCGTCGATGGCGCTAGTCAGAGCACTGCGGGCCGCCTTCTCGGGCGAACCGCCGTTCTCGAGCCATGACGAGTTGTGGTAGTACTCCTGCATCATGAAGGTGCGCGAGAAGCACATGCAAGCAGTGATTTTTACGTTGTAGTCGGGCAGGTCCTCGCGGTCGCGACCGCGGCGGTCGGCCTCGATAAAGAAGGGCTCGGTAAGGTAGTCGGTACCGACCTTCTCGAGCACGTAGTCCTCGATGCCCTTGGGATAGCAAAAGTCCTCTTCGGAAAACTCGCCGTCGTCGCCCTCGATGCGCAGGCGGAAGGTCACGTTGGCGTTGACCACGGCCTGGCGGCGCATGGTCTCGCGATACCAATCGTGGGGGATGCTGATGGAGGTAAAGACCTCAAGATCGGGGCGCCACTTGATGGTGGTG
The DNA here is from genome assembly GCA_959599095.1 of uncultured Collinsella sp. Lineage (GTDB taxonomy): Bacteria > Actinomycetota > Coriobacteriia > Coriobacteriales > Coriobacteriaceae > Collinsella. The sequence continues at coordinate 771 of CAUGGC010000023.1, forward strand.
CCGGTGCGGTTCTCGTCGCTGGGCTCGATCTCGAGTGCCTTCTTCTTGGCGCCGACGACCTTGCCCTTCTTAAAGTGCAGGGAGTACTTGTTGCCGTCACGCCAAACCGTGACGTCCATGTATTCGGAGGCATACTGGGTCGCGCAGGAGCCCAGGCCGTTGGTGCCGAGCGAGAAGTCGTAGTCGCCGCCCTGGTTATTGTTGTACTTGCCGCCGGCGTAGAGCTCGCAAAAGACGAGCTCCCAGTTAAAGCGCTTTTCGGAAGGGTTCCAGTCGAGCGGGCAGCCGCGGCCGTTGTCCTCTACCTGAATAGAGCCATCGCGAAAGGCAGTAAGGGTGATGAGCTTGCCGTAGCCCTGGCGCGCCTCGTCAACGGCGTTGGACAGGATCTCGAAGGCAGCGTGTGCACAGCCATCGAGTCCGTCCGAGCCAAAGATGACGGCGGGGCGCAGGCGTACGCGCTCCTCGTCCTTGAGCTGGCGGATACTGTCGTTACCATAATTTGCGGTGTTTTTTGCCATACTCGCTCTCTCGGTGCTCCCTTGCTGCGTTTAAGTCATATAGATAGTCAAGGTAGCATAGCCCAGCCCACAGGCGATTCCACCTAACACGAAATCCATCGAACGCGCGTTCGTTATCGGTATGGAAACTGACGGTTTATCAAATGATAGAATTGCCGCCACAAATGTTTTTATTAAGGGGGCTCACAGTGACCGAGAAAGAGAAGATGGAGCGCGGGGAGTGGCATGATGCCAACTTTGACGAGGAGCTTCTGGCAAAACGGGCGAGGGCAGAGGAGCTCTGCTATGACTTCAATATGGGAAAACCCGGAAGCAACGCGCAGCTTGACGCCCTAAAAACCTTGCTCGATACCGATCTTCCGGCGGGGCTGACGGTCCTTTCGCCTGCCTACTTTGACTACGGGGACAAGACAACCTTTGGCGACGGCTGCTTTGTGAACCATGGCTGCTACTTTATGGACGGTGGTTCTATTACCTTTGGTGACAACGTGTTTATTGGGCCGTTTTGCGGCTTCTATACCGCTTCGCATCCCCTTGGGGCAAAAGAGCGCAACTTGGGTCTCGAGAGGGCTCTGCCCATTGTTGTTGGCGATAACTGCTGGTTTGGCGCGAACGTGTCCGTACTCCAGGGGGTTACCATCGGCAGCGGCTGCGTTATCGCTGCGGGAAGTGTTGTGACGGAAGATCTTCCGGACAACGTGATGGCGGCAGGCGTTCCCGCGGTCGTCAAGAAGACCATCGAACAATAACGGAGCTATTAAACGATGGGGCACGCATGGTTCCGGCAAATCCGGTTATTGGCGTGCGCGTTGGCCATGCCGATAAGTCCCACTTACTCGGTTCCTTCCGACTCGGTTCTGCCCGAGTAAGATTGAAAAGCGAATCGAAATTGCTGTGCCGTATGGCGATGACGAACATGGTTTCCATAATGACAGATATAGTTGACATCTTCTGATAGATGCAATATATTTCCGTCATGTTGCAACGGATATCTGTCCATTACTACGAAAGGAACTCCATGCCGGGCAAAAAGAACCTACGCATGAAGGCGGCGCGCGCGGCGGTTGGCCTTTCGCAAGCTGACTTGGCCGAGGCCGTGGGCGTTACGCGCCAGACCATCGGCCTGATCGAGGCGGGCGGCTACAACCCCACGCTCAATTTGTGCGTGGCAATCTGTAAAGCGCTACGCGTTACGTTGAACGACTTGTTTTGGGAAGACGAAACCGACGCCGACCCTGACGCTCTTTAGGAGTTCGCTATGAAATTTGAAGATTTAAAACTCGTGCAAAAGTGGCGTGAATATGCCGGCCCAAAGGATGAGCGCCTGGAGGCTGAGAGCGCGAAGGTCTACAAGATTGGTTTCGTGCTGCTTTCGTTTGGCATGTTAATGATCTTTTTCTACCAGTTTATAGCTCGACAGGTTGCGTGGGTTCACAGCGACGCCAGTGAAATGCCGCACGGCTTTGCAACGCCGTTCGAGGCAGCCATGTATTTGTGGCTCGTTCTCGTGATGTTGATTTGCGCAGGACTGCAAACGCGGAAGGGCTATGTCGATACTAATCGTTTTGGGCAAACCGAGCATCTTCCTGCTGGATATTTCCTGCTTGTCAGCGGTCTTAGCGGCGCCGCATTCGCGCTTGTTATTGCCGCAATGTGCTGTATCGCTGAGGCGCAGATCGTACCGCTCGAAAGCGTCTTTTGGTTGGCGAACCTGGCCACGGGCGTGTTCTGCGGCGCGATGATTTTCATAGCCACATTCGCCGCTCTGTGCGCAACGTTTTTCACGGCGAAAAGACGCCGTGCCAAGCTCGAGGCGGAACTCGACTCCCCTGATGATATCTAATGCGTAATGGGCTAGCTCTGGGTATCCAGAACCAGCCCATTTTCATGTTCGATGAGCCGAGTCGGCGTCTCTCGTAAAAGTAACTAGGAGCTAGTGAGGCTTATCCAAATTGGCCTCATTGGCGGTGTCTTTTTCGAGCGCCGTGCGGCGGGCGCTGTAGGCGACGAGGCCGGCGCCTGCCGCGGCGAGTGCTGCGGCGGCTGCCGTAAGGGGAGCGTTGACATCGCCCGTGCCCGCAAGCGCGCCCGCTTTTCCGGAGCGCTTGTTATTGCCGTGGTCCTTGCCGCTGCCGGAGCTGCTTCCGCCGGAGTCGCCGCCCTTGTCAGCACCGCCGCCACTCGAGCCACCATCGCCGTCTGCTGTCATCGGGGCGTCGTGAAGTCCTGTCGTATCCGCGCTGCCGCATACGCCGACCTGAACTTCTGAGCGCTCGCATGCCGCGTCGGGCACATGAAGCTCGTGCAGCACGGCACCCAGCGCCGAGTTTGCACCCGGTCGAATTTCCTCGAGCGTTACGGGATCGAGCGCCACCAGATTACGCGCCTTCGCATACAGCGTTACGCGTTTGCCCACTTCGTCGCTCCAACTCTCGGGGATGGCGAAGCTCATGCGAAACTGTGCCGTGCAACCCGGTGCCAGCACGGCGTTGCCGTTGTCGGCTACCAGCGGGTGCATTGCAAAACGTGCGCCCAGCGTCTCGAGCGCGTACTTCACGTGTGCCATGTCGTTGGCCGAAGCGTCCTCGGCAAGCTCTGGATCGTAGATCGAAGCCATACGTGCGTTCGCTCCGAATCCGATGGATGCGCTGGAGAACGGCTGGCTGGAGCCCTCTCGGTACAGATCGATCGTGCCGGCGGTCAGCAAGGTGTTGCCGTCGTTTCGCACCGTGACCATGAAGGATTCTCCTGCTGCTCCGGGCACCACTGCGCCCGAGGTAGCGACCGCGCCCGTCGGAGTGGCACACGCCACCAAGGGCACTTCGATGCCGTGCAGCTCTGCCTCGCTCTTCTCCGCGCTCACAATGTGCGTGGCGAGCGCGGAGAGCATGCCTCCCGACGTCAAAAAAGTCGTTATCTGATCGACGGGATGGTCCAGCTCGCACATCACGAACGGCTCCGTGAACAAATCGCCTGCCAAGGTGCTGGCGAAGATGCGGAAGTGCTTGCCCATCACTGCTACCGGGTTGCCTTCTTCGTCGTAGGTTTGTCCCACCTTGCCATCGGTGTTCTCTACATAGAGTACGCACCTGCCGTTGTTGCTTACGCTAAACGATGCCGGGCCACAGCCTGCGGCACCCACAGGCTGCGTTGCAAATGCCGATGCGCCTCGCGTCCAGGTAATATGCTGCAGTTGCTCGTTGACGGTTGCCAAAAAGCCCGTGTGTTGCGGCCACGGCACCGCGTGGGGTACTGCCGCATCTGGCGACATAACGCCCCAGCCCGCAATGGACTGGCCGATCACGGCGTACGATGCGCAGCCGCAACCGTCTGCAGTCTCGTATGCAACGGGCACCACCATTTTGCCGTTGATATTCTCGGGCGTGCCCAGCTCGATGCTCGACGGTGCCTGCGGAAAGCGGAGGACCTGACGGAACGTGAGACTGTCGCCCGAAACGTCCGACCACAGGGTAAAGCACTCCAGCGCAACCTCGGCCTCGCTGCCGAGTGCCTTTTCTGCGGTGGCTCCGCGGCGGTGGAGGTAGGCGCCCGACAGGCGCCCGTCGACTAGCGTCTTGCCCACCGTGATGCGTGGGCACTGCAGGCAATGGTAGCCATCCTCCTGAAGGCGGCCGCGCGAGATGCTGCGCCATGACGTATGCGATATCACGCGAACTCCGTCGTTGCTTATGCGCAGGCGCACAACGGACAGTATGCCGGATGTGCTCGCCGTATCGAAAAGGGTGTTGTCACCGGCGGGGCGCTCGCCCGAGACCAGCAGCACGTAGGCGTCCTGGTTTCTCCTCCCGTCTGTATATTCCACCACGTCGAAGTCGTAATCGAATATGCCGTTGCGCTCCACGTCGCCCTCGCCAAACCCAAGGGAGAAGTCCACGGGCGTGGGAGCGGACCACGTGCCGTTCGTTTTTGTATGCACCACCAGGCGCGAGCGACCGTTCTCGCCGTAGCGCACCGAGGCGATACGGAACAAGCACTCCACGCCGGCGATTATCGCCAGCTTCATGTGGGCTTCGCTGAGCACGCCAGCAAACAGCACGTTGTCGCTCGAGGGCCTGATGCCGCCGCGATCGTCCTCCGACACGCCGGCAGAATTGGCGTTGGGGTCCGCAACGGCGTTCGTCGCCTGCCCGATATAGGTGTACTCATACATCGGCGCGGCATTTTCGTCGTTCTCCATCAGCACGTGGACGAAATGTTCGACCTGTCCCGTGTCGTCGCTCTCCGCGTCTGCCTCGAGTTCAATGCACGTGACTGACCGGTCCCAATCGCGCACGACAGGCACGACGTTTACGGCAGTGGCCTTAACCTCGGCGCGTGCGAGCAGCTCGGCGTTGGTGACGATGGTGGCCGATGCGATAAATTGCGGCACGCCGGCCGCCTCGATGTTGCCGGGCGTGCCGAAGCAGGCATCCAACGTGTAAGGCGTATCTCCGCCCAATGCGAGCTCAGAGCGCTGGAGCACATACTGGTTGCCATTGTTCACCGACATATTCCACGAATCGAGGAGTGTGGGCCACGACCCCGACCAAGCCTTGGTGGTCCACTTGAACATTACGAATTGGAGTATCACATCGACATCGACGTCTGCACCTACGCGCAGTCGCGGAAGCTGGTGTCCATCTGCCTTCTCGTACCCAATGAACAGCGTGAGGGATGCGGCGCCGCGCACGGCAGACGAAGCGACGCCTGCAACGCCGGCGCCAAAGGTGACGGCAAGCCCGATCTGGATGGTGAACGAGCCCGACGTGTTTGAATAGTCGAGCGAAATGTTTTTAAAAAACGCCGCGCCGCTGCCGTGCGTGTGGGCACCCACGGCGAGCGCCAGCTTCGCCAGCACCCAGGGGTTGACGTTTAGGAAAAAGGGCACCGGTCCTAGGGTAAACTGCTCGGTCCAATTGAGGTCGGTTCTTACCTGGAAGAGGGCCTTAATATTGCCGTATGCGGGGTCGTTGTTGTTACCCCAGGTTTTGCCCACCCAATCGTAGGCGAGCGAGCCGTACAGCTGCGTGGCGATATCCATCGTAAATAGCAGCGTGCAGTGGTGGCGAAGCAGCTTAGTGTTCCTTGGATCGGTGCCCGAACCGGCACTCATACTCTTGTACTGATTCCACTTCCCCTCCATCTCGTCGAGGTAGCGGTTTGCCTGCTTGGCACCCGACTCGCGCGGTGACTTCTTCCAGTACTCCTGATCCGGATTGCCCGAATCGTTCATGTAGCCGACCGGTTTGTATCCTCCGCCAAACAGTACGTACCCGGCAAACGAGAAATCGAACAAAATGGGGAACGAAGGCATCCAGCACGTGAACTTATTGCCGCCGATGCCGGGAAACGCCGCTGGGAAATCAAACGGAGTGACCTCTTGGTCCATGGTAGTGGGGACGATAGTGGTCGAGCCCGATTCCGCCTTTGCGGCCGGCGCGGTGACAACGGCCATGGGGGAGGAGAGTGTATAGGTCTTGCCCTGGTAGTCGAGGACAAAGCGCAACTTGCATCCTTCCTCCAGAAGGCCCGAAGCTGCATCGAGGAACGTGTCTTCGAGCGTGAACGTCGCCAGATTATCCGCGCCCGATGCGCTGGCCTTGACTTGGCCAATCTGCGTGACGGTTTCGGGTGAGCTGCCCGCGGCGGGCACTACTTTGTTGATGCGCAGCGTTGCCTGTCCACCCTGTGGCAGATGCGCCTGCACGGTAAAGGCGTGCGTATCAGGCTGTTCGTTTGCCGTGTCGTCCTTTGGCAATGCCATGAACGTGGCTTCAGCGTACTGGATGTCCCATTCGTCGAATGTGAGCTGGCGGAAGTACGGCTTGCTGTCGGAAAGCGGACGTGTGGGCGCGGTTATGGCGGTGCCGCCCTGGATACGCGCAAGGGGAATCTCGACATCGCGGTAGCCCGCCATGCTAATGGAGATGCCGCCGTTAAAGTCGTACGCGTCGAGAAGCGTCGCCTCGTCTACGTAGCCTTCCGAAAGCGGCGCGATTTCAAAGATGGCCGTGCCTTCGTCATCGGTCGTGGCGGCGAGCTGCTTGCCTGCGGCGTAGCGCGACGTGAGCGTGACCTGCGCTCCCTTGATGGGCATATTCTTGTTGGCGACGTCGACCACGACCACACCAAACATGGTGCGCGAGAGAACGAGCACCTTGAAGGGTTCTTCTTCGTCGGCATAGGCCGCGGTGGGCGCGAACGGCAGCAGAAAGGCATTTTCGCTTCCCGGCACGCGAGGCAACATAATGCTCGCTAGCGAGGACGCTCCAGCAACAAGTAACGAACGGCGATCAAGCATCTTGGGCTCCCATCCCGCAAATATCGGTGGAAATAATCCAATTTTGCGAGAAGGTGCCCCGTGGCGGTAGTGCCGTCCGAGGGCGAAAATGTCCAATTTGAGCGAGTGAAGCGCCGGGGCTCCGGAGCGCTTTCGATATGCCGGTCGGTCTGGCCGCTAGCGCAACATGTGGGTAACCAGCTCGGCGCGAGTTCCGATGCCAAGCTTTGCATATACGCCGGATAGGCGGTTTTTAACGGTGCCCGGCGATACTCCCATATGGTGTGCGATTTCGGCGTTGGTCCACCCGCGGCAGGCGAGCATGGCCATGGTGAATTCCGTGGTCGTTAAATCGTCGGCCACGTCCTCGCCCGAATCGGGGTTGTGGATGCGCCGCCAGCCGTAGCTGAAGCGGTACGTGATCTCGATGATGCGCGCGAAATCGTCAGGGTATTGCGTTTTTAGGCACGCCTCGATGAGCCCCTGTAAAAGGCCGTGGTGCTCGCCGATGAGCTCGATGAGGCCGTCGGGGCGCGCAATGTTCCAAGCAGCTCCGAAGTGCGTTTTTGCGGCGTCGATGTCCTTGAGGCTCATGCATGCCATGGAAGCTGCCAGGTGCAGGAACAGTTCCGAGATGGGATAACTCCCCTGTTTCATGATCAGGGCGTTTTCCGCCATGCCCAGACTGCGGCCATATTCGCCGCGCAGATACAAGGCGTGCGCCATCACGTAGCTGGCGAACAGGCGCAGGCCTTCGGGTAGGTGCGCCGCAAGCGGATAAAACTCTTCGGCAGAATACGGGGAAGGCAAGTGCAGCAGGACACTCGCGGCCGAGGCGAACAGGATATGCATGGCGTGGACGGCGGGTGATTCCTCGTCAGTTGGCGTATCGAGGATGCCCGCAAGACAACGGCGGGCGTCGGCGATACGGTTGAGCGACAGGCTGGCGTATCCGCAGATAAAGCATGCGGAATAGCGCAGTGCGGAATCGGTGGCGTCAAGATAGGGGCGCGCCGTCTTGGCAGCGAGGGCGGCCTGTCCGCGAAAGTACAGCGCTTCTGCCGTGGCGATGGTGCGTGAATCGGGGTCGGAAATGCCTGCAACCGCAGCGTCAATCTGCCCCGGCACAAAGGCAGTACACATCAACGGCATGGGAACGCATGGGTAGCCATCGCAGTCCATCTTCCATCTCCCAACAGCTGGCAACAATAGCAGCAATTGTACTCCTGTTGCTCGGGACCCCTTTCGTTTTACTGCTCGGTTGACGCTGCGGATCGTTTTGGAAGGCTTACGAGCATGGTGGTCCCGTTCTCGGAACTTGTTTCGACCTCTACTGTGCCACCGTGAAGAGCTGCAATCTCACAAACGAGCGCTAGCCCGAGTCCTGCGCCGCCGTATGCCCTGCTGCGGGATTTGTCTAGACGAAAGAACGGTTGGAAGATGCTCTCACGGTACTGCTTGGGTATTCCCGGGCCCTGGTCCTCGACTCGCAGGAACACGTGGCTGTCGTTGTCGCAGATGGAGACGGTAACGCTCGAGTCGGTGCGGCTATAGCGGATAGCGTTTTCGGCCAGGTTAAACACCAGCCGATAGAGGAGCGTGTCGCTCCCGATTACCAGAGCGTCTCCAGCACAATTGAGGGCTATGCCCCTTTTTTCGGCAAGTGGCGCAAGGTCGGTGAGGACCTCTTCGGACAAGGGACCAAGTTCCACATCGTCCTCGCAAGGAACGCTGCGGAGCTCACTCATCTCGAGCAACACCTTGGTCATCCGCGACATCCGCTCAGTTTGTTCTTGTAGCAGGCCGAGCAGCTCGGCTGTTTCGGGTTGCAAACCGGAGTGCTCGGAGATGAATAGTTCAATCTGTGCCTGCATAAGGGCGAGCGGGGTGCGCAGCTCGTGTGCGGCGTTGCCGGTAAACTGACGCTGTGCAGAGAACCCTTCGCCAAGACGGGCGATCATGTCGTTGAATGAGGCGCTGCATCGCTGTAGCTCGGTGGGTACATCTTTGCTGAGCTTAATTTCGCTTAGGTTGTCAGGCTGCACGCGCTCAACCTGGGCTGCAAAAGCCCGTAGCGGTTTAAGTGCACGGCCGCTCACAAAGTATGCCAGCGCGCCGCCAAGGAGTGTGACTCCAGCCGTGATGTACCAGGTTGTCGTGCCGAAAGACTCTTGTGCGTCGTTTACGACGATCGTGACCTTTTCATCGAGGGTCGCTTTCGTTGGGTCGAACGCCTGGGGCGAATCTTCACCGGTTGCGTTAAAGGCCGAGATGTCACTGCCGATGGCATCCATGTAGCGCATACCCGTATAGCCGACCAGGCAGTTCGTCAGCACGCACGCCGCGCACGTCAGCAGTGCCGTCATGATCGTTATGCGCCATTGCAGCGAAAGCCCTTTCATTCGCCATCCTCCATAACGTAGCCCTCTCCAATCCGATTGCGAATCGGGTCGTATCCCAAAGCGCTGCGCAACTTTCTTCGGAGTGACGAGATATGAACGCGGGTTGCGTTGCTAAAGCTGTTCACGCTGCTATCCCAAACGTGCTCGATAAACTCCTCTTGACTTACCGGACGCCCCTGATTAAGCATCAGGTATTCCAAGATTCCCGTTTCCTTGCGCGTAAGAGACAAAGCCTCGCTGTTCACGGAAGCGATGCGCGCCTTGGTGTCAAAGCGGAGCTTTCCGCAGGTTAAAACTATGTCGCTTTGTGTAAAGCGTCTGAGGGTAAGGCTGCGAATCCTTGCCGCAAGCTCGTCCAGATGAAACGGCTTGGTGAGGTAATCGTTGGCGCCGGCATCGAGTCCGGCGACTTTATCGGATACTTCGCCACGTGCGGACAGAATCAGTACCTTCGTCTCGCAGTCAGTTTTCCTAAGTTCCCTGAGTACGGTCATGCCGTCGATACGGGGAAGGTTGAGGTCGAGTACCACGAGGTCGAAGGCCTCAACGTCCAGTAGGTCGAGCGCCTCCTGTCCGTCGTGACGGCAGTCGACGCTGTACGCCAAGTTTCGCAAACTGCGCGCGATTGCATCGCACAGCGCCCGCTCGTCCTCGACGATCAAAATTCGCATAACAGTCTCCTCGCACATTCCAAATCGCGCTTAACACGGATTTTATAGTCGATATGGTCCAATGGTCGCGTAACGAAAGGAGTGGTCGTGTTGTTCAAAGCGGTAAAACCCGTGGTACAGGTCGCTTTGTTGATCGTCGGAATTACCATGGTGTGCTTTGGTGTCATGCGTGGCGAGGCGGATGCCGTGCTGGCCAAAGCGATTAGGCTGTGCTTGGAGTGTATCGGAATTGGATAAAAGAGAAAACACTGCGTCGCATGTTTTGGCCCGATTTCGCGGATTCATTCAGGCGGCGGCGACGCTGGTCACCAATATTCACCTGCCAAACTTTGCCAAAGGCGGCATCTATCAGGGCGCGGGAAAAACAGTCTGCGTACCTGGGCTTAATTGCTATTCGTGCCCCGCGGCATCGGGTGCGTGCCCCATCGGGTCGTTCCAGTCGGTGGTAGGCTCATCCAAGTTCAACTTTTCTTACTATGTTACCGGTACGCTCATTTTGCTGGGCGTGCTGCTGGGACGCTTTGTATGCGGCTTTCTGTGCCCGTTTGGCTGGCTGCAGGAGCTGCTTCACAAGATTCCCGGCAAAAAGTTCTCCACGAAAAAGCTCAAGCCGCTCACGTACATCAAGTACGTCGTGCTGCTGTTTGCCGTGGTGCTGCTGCCCGTCTTGGTGGTTAACGACGTGGGCATGGGCGACCCGTTCTTTTGTAAGTACGTCTGTCCGCAGGGTGTGCTCGAGGGTGCCATTCCGCTGGCCATTGCCAATGCCGGCATTCGATCTGCGCTGGGCCAACTCTTTACCTGGAAACTTGCCGTTCTCATTGCCGTGGTAGTGCTGAGCATTTTGTTCTATCGCCCCTTCTGCAAATGGATTTGTCCACTCGGCGCATTCTATGCGCTCATGAATAGGGTGTCCCTACTGGGGATTCAGGTTGACGCGTGCAAATGCGTCTCGTGCGGCAAGTGCTCAAAGGTTTGTCAGATGGACGTTGATGTGGTCCGCGCGCCCAATCATGCCGAATGTATCCGGTGCGGAAAGTGCATCGGGGCCTGTCCCGTCGATGCCATCAGCTATCGCTATGGCCTGGATGTGTCGGCGGAAAAACTTCCCTTGACCGCCGATAAAAAGTAAACAAGCTTCGACAAAACGGAGGAATGACTATGAAGCTTTCTAAGATTGCGGCCCTGTTTATGGTGCCGGTACTGGCCTTGTGTCTTGTGGCGTGCTCGGCACCTGGTGGCAATGCGAGCGAATCTGCGGGCTCCGATCCTAAGATCGCAGAACTCACTGCGCAGAAGCCGACCAATGCCGACGAGGCCGCCGAGTTGTATGCAAAACTCATGCAGAAGGAGAACGATATCTTTTCGAGTGATAACGCGCTGTGGGAAAAGGTATTTAATGCGGCAAATAAAGACTCGGCAATGATTGAGGACGGCAGCAATTACGGCGATTTTCTGCTCAAGACCATCGACGGCGCCAAGGATGAGTTCACGGCGGATGAGCTTAAGACACTCAAGGCCGGTGCACAGCAGATCAAGGAGATCGAGGACAAGCTCGAGAGCTTGGAGAAGGAGTTCCCCGGCTGTGGAAGCACGCCGAGCGCAGGCGAGAGCGTCGACGCTTCGACCGCTGGCATGACGGCTGGTGCCAATGCTTCGAGCGAGGCGACGAAGTTCCCCAGCTTTACGGGCAAAGACCTGGATGGCAACGACGTGAGCAGCGACGAGCTGTTCTCTAAGAACAAGGTCACCGTCATGAACTTCTGGTTCACTACTTGCAAGCCGTGCGTGGGCGAGCTGGGCGATCTTGAGAAACTGAATCAGGAGCTTGCCGAGAAGGGCGGCCAGGTCGTGGGCGTCAATTCCTTTACGCTCGATGGCAACAAGGGCGAGATTGCAGATGCCAAGGACGTGCTGAGCAAGAAAGGCGTGACATATAAGAACATCTGGTTCAAGTCGGACAGCGAGGCCGGTAAGTTTACGTCAAATTTGTTCTCGTTCCCGACAACGTATGTCATCGATCAGAATGGCAACATCGTAGGGGATCCAATCGTGGGAGCCATCAGCTCCGCCGAGCAGCGCGCAGCACTCGACAAGCTTATCGACCAGGCGATTGCGAATAGCGAGCAATAAAAAACGTGTAAGCATAGCGAGGATCGTGCGCCGCTGTGCGAAGTAGTTCGCTACCTTTCAAAATAAGCTCCACCATATAGAGGTCCCGCTCGGGACCTCTTCTTTTGGGCGTCATCCCGTTCGTTTTTTGGCGCGGTTCGTTACATTCCTCACTGGCTCCGGCAAAAAATGGGGATAGAGTAGGACAAACGCGTCGAATACGAACGGCGGGGGAGAGCGGGCAAGTGCGCCCGCGTGGGAGAGGTTGCCGTCCATGTTGGAGCTCAAAGGTATTTGCAAAAGGTACGTTACGCAGTCGTTTACGCAGGTGGCGCTCGACAGCGTAAGCCTGTCTTTTCGCGATAACGAGTTCGTGGCCATTCTGGGCCCCTCGGGCTCGGGCAAAACCACGATGCTCAACGTTATCGGCGGGCTTGATCATTTTGATTCCGGCGACCTGCTGATCGACGGCATCTCGACCAAGGACTTTCACGATCGCGATTGGGATGCCTATCGCAACAACCGCATCGGCTTTGTGTTCCAGAGCTATAACCTCATTCCGCATCAGACCATTTTGGAAAACGTGGAGCTGGCGCTTGCGCTTACGGGCGTGGGGCATGCCGAGCGCCGCCAGCGTGCGCGCGAGGCGTTGGAGAAAGTTGGCCTGGGCGAGCATGTTAACAAGCGCCCGAGCCAGCTATCGGGCGGACAGATGCAGCGCGTGGCCATCGCCCGCGCCCTGATCAACGATCCCGAGATCGTGCTGGCAGACGAGCCGACCGGCGCTTTGGATTCAACGACATCCGTACAGGTCATGGACCTGCTCAAGGACGTGGCGCGCGACCGCCTGGTCATCATGGTCACGCACAATCCCGAGCTGGCGTACCAATATGCCACGCGCATCGTCAATCTGGCGGACGGCAAGATCACCGACGATTCCGACCCCTTCGATGTTGCCAAGGCCGCGCGTCGCGAGGCAAAGCCTACGCGCAAAACCTCGATGAGCTTTGTGACGGCGCTGGGGCTTTCTGCCCGAAACCTCATGACCAAGAAGGGCCGCACGGCCATGACTGCCTTTGCGGGCTCGATTGGCATTATCGGTATCGCGGCGATTCTGGCGCTGTCCAACGGCGTAAACGGCTACATCAAAAAGGTCGAGGAGGATACGCTCTCGAGCTACCCGCTCACCATTTCCAAGCAGGATTACGACCTGTCGTCCATGATGGGCGGTCAGGGGGCCACGGGCGACGATACGTCCAAGAGCGAGGATTCGTCCGACGACAGTGCCGGCGGCAAGGCTCAGGGAACCGATAAGATTCCCGTGGTTACGGCCGTAAAGGATATGTTTGCGAGCGTTAAGTCTAACGACATGACGAGCTTTAAGGCATGGCTCGATGCCGGTGGCGACGGCATCGATAAAGAGGTCAACGCCATTCAGTACGGCTACGGTGTATCGCCGGTTGTCTATCGTGCCGGCAAGGGCGATGAGAAGCCTGTCCGGCTGGTGCCCAACGCCATGACCGAGGCCATGAGCGGAGGCGCGAGCTCGGCGGCAACGGTGAGCATGGAATCCATGGGAACCTCGGTCTTTAACGAGATGATTGACGACCAGAGCTTGCTCGACAGCCAGTACGATGTCGTCGCCGGTCATTGGCCCACGTCTGCCAACGAAGCCGTGATGGTGCTTTCGAGTCGTGGCACGGTGGGCGACTATACGCTCTACAGCATCGGCGCGCTGGATATCGATGAGCTCAACGACCTGGTTAACAGTGCTATGACAGCCGACGGCAAGATTGAGACGCCCGAGACCGGCGCCGACTTTACCTACGATGATGCGTTGTCCACGACGTTTAAGGTGCTGTCGCCGGCCGATGCCTATCGCAAAAACGAAGAGACCGGCATGTGGACCGACATGTCTGACGACGCCGACTTTATGGCTGCCAAGGTTGCCGACGGTATTGACGTGCACATTGTGGGCGTGGTACGACCCAACGAGACGGCCAATGCGAGTGCATTGTCCCCGGGCATTGCCTATACGCATGCACTGACTCGTCAGCTTATGGAGCGCGCCGCCGATTCGCAGATTGTGCGGGAGCAACTCGCCCACCCCGAGACGGATGTCTTTACGGGCAAGTCTTTCGATGAACTGCAGGGCGAGGCCAAGCAAGGCGTTGATCTGGGCAGCATGTTCAGTGTGGACGAGGCAGCGCTCAAGAGCGCGTTTTCGTTCGATACATCTGCGCTCTCGGGTGCAGCCGGCGGTATGGACCTTTCTGGCATCGATCTGTCGGGACTGGACATTGACCTTTCGGGCGTTGGCAAGGACATCGACTTCAGCGACATCATGGCAAAAGCGCCAACCCCAGATTTCTCGGGTATCTTTGACGGTCTGGAACTCACGCCCGAGCAAATGCAGCAGGTGGGAACACTAGCCAACCAGCTGTTTGAGGGCTTTTTGCAGTCTGATCAGTTTAAGGCGCTGTCGCCCGATGATCTTAAGGACGCGTCAAAGCTCTCTGCCGCATTCTCGACGTATCTTGAGAATGATGACACAGCCCAGCAAATCCTGGCCCAGCTCAAAGCGCTCGGCGGCGATGCCCCGGCCGAGCGTCTGCAGCAGGCGATGACCGACTATGTGCAAAAGCAGCTGGCTCCGTATCTGCAGCAGGCTATGGATCAGGTGATGAAGTCGATCAGCGATCAGATTGCGGCGACGGTGTCAGCTCAGCTTAGGGCGGGCGCGGCAGGGCTCATGGACCAGATGGCGACGCAGATGTCTTCGAGTTTTGCCAACCTGGCGGGCGCCATGCGCGTGGATGCGAGCGCCTTTGCTCGTGCCATCCATTTCAACATGGACGCCGAGGACCTGAGTTCGCTCATGATGAGTTATGCCAAGGCGTCGCAGCTCACCTACGACAACAATCTGACCACGCTGGGCTATGCGGATGAGGCAGACCCCATCTCGGTCAAGATTTTCCCGCGCGACTTTGAGGCCAAGGAGCGCGTGCTCGATCACATCGACGCGTACAACAAGCAGGTCAAAGCCTCTGGTCACGATGAACAGGCAATCTCATACACCGACTATATGGGCATCATCATGGGTTCGGTGACCGACATCGTGAACACCATCAGCTTGGTGCTCATCGCATTCGTGAGTATCAGCCTGGTGGTGAGCTCCATCATGATCGGCATCATCACCTACATCAGCGTGCTGGAACGCAAAAAGGAGATTGGCATCCTGCGTGCGATCGGCGCGTCGAAGCGTAACGTGGCCAACGTATTCAATGCCGAGACCTTTATCGAGGGCCTCATTGCCGGCGTCTTTGCCATTGTCGTCGTGGTGGCCGTGAGCTTCCCGGTTAATACCTGGGCGCTTGCTGCCAAACAAGTACCCAATCTGATGAGCCTGCCCGCGCAGGATGCGCTGGTGCTCATCGCAATTTCGGTACTGCTAACGGTCGTTGCCGGCCTGCTGCCTGCCCGCAGCGCATCCAAGAAGGACCCCGTGGAAGCCCTGCGCTCCGAATAATGTGACAAAAGGGCAGTTCCTTTGTCACGTTCGTTGATATGAGAGAAGAGTAGATGATTCTATCGTTGGCCCCCATGGAGGGGATTACCGGGCATGTGTTCCGTCGCGTGCATGCGGAGTGCTTCGGTGCGCTCGATTGCTATTACACGCCGTTTTTGCCGCCGCCGCGGGTGGGAAACCGCTTTGGCGGCAAGGCGTTTAAGGAGATCGATCCTGCCAATAACCAGGGGCTCAACGTGGTGCCTCAGCTGATGTCCAAGAACGCGGACGAGTTTGTGTGGGCGGCACAGGTGCTCGCCGACATGGGCTACCGCGAGGTCAATCTCAACCTGGGTTGCCCTTCGGGAACGGTTGTCGCCAAGGGCAAGGGCTCGGGTTTCTTGCGCAATCTCGACGAGCTCGAGGCGTTCTTAAGCGATGTGTGCGAGCGGTCGCCGTTGCCGGTGTCGGTAAAGACCAGACTGGGGCTGGAGAATGACGACGAATACGAGCGCGTGCTCGATCTGTATTGCCGCATGCCGTTGGCAGAGCTGATCGTGCATCCGCGCGTACAGAAGGACCGCTATACGGGCTTGCCGCGCAAAGAGTTTTATGGCGAGACGCTGGAGCGTGCGCCGTTCCCCGTGGCCTATAACGGTGACATTTTTGATCTTGAGGATATGGACGCGCTGGTGGAGGCCTATCCCGGCACGCGCCATGTGATGTTGGGGCGTGGCCTGCTCGCGAACCCCGCTCTGGCTCGCATGGTCAAGGGCGGCCCTGCTGCAACGGCTGCTGAGCTGCAGCGCTTCCACGACACGCTGTTTGCGGCATATGCAGAAGAGATTGGCGGCAATGCGGTCTTCCGCATGAAGGAGTGGTGGTTCTACGCCAAGTGCGCTTTGGCTGATCCCGCTACCGTCCACAAGATCGTACGCAAGACCAAAAAGGTCGACGAATACCGCGCTGCCGTCGAGCGCGTCTTTCGTGAACAGCCGCTTGCACCCACAGCTCGCTTCCACGGCTAACTAGTCATCGGGGGCGTTCTTTAACGACTGGTCATTTAAGGACGTCCCCAACGACTATGTAGCAAAAACATGTACACCAGCATCCAAAGATGTCGAAAAATGTCGACTTTGGATGCTGGTGTACATGTTTGGGTCCGACGGGGGAGCGGGCCTAGGCAATCAGTGCATCAAGTGTAATGAGCTCTCTGAGCCGCTCCGTGCGTGTTTGCCCATGGCGTTTGGCTTTTTCGTCAAACGCCTCAAGAATCGATTCGCCCACACGTGCTGATATAACGACGCTCGGCTCATCGGAGATTGGTGGCCTTCCCAACTTGATGGTGTGACCTTTCGGCCACTCATCTTTTTCGTAGGCTTCCGCGGCTTTCTTCAACTCTCCGGGAGCAAACCCCATCATCTTTTCGAGCTGCTTAGCATCCATGGCGCCTCCTATCGATCGACATAATGTCGAGCGCCGGTTCTCGGATTCTCTTTTTGTATACAATTTTGTAGACAAAAATACAAGCAGTTCATCGGGCTAATTAGCTTGTTTTGACCTGCCTGTTCGATAGGAAATGAGCATTGACGGCTTCGATACTCCTTTGCTTTTCAGCTTGGAATTTGGATGCTCATTGAACTTCCGGAGGGGAGCCCTTTATTAAGCTATTGAGATTCTGGGCAGGAGCTCTCACTGGTCTTCGGTAATGGGGCCAGCTTAATTCGCGACACAGTGTGTCGCGAATGGGAGTAGTCGTTAGGTGTCCTTCAATGGCTACTCATATAAGAACGTTCAAGTGTCGGATTTTGTCATTTAGTGTCGCTCTCAGCGACTATTCTGGAGGGTCGTGGTCAAAAAAGGGCAAATATGAGTACTGTTGCCATTATGGTTGCATTTATTTGCTATAAATTGTAGCTCCTGATGAGATTTGTTCCCATTAAGAGCTACTTTTATTGAACATATGAGGAGAAATAACGTCGTCTGCGGACGAGTGGAACGTTGAATAGTTCCTGAAGTGATCAAAATCGCTGCTACTAAACAGGTAGCAGTACTCATATTTGCCCTTTTTTGACCACAGCCCTCTCGGAAACCTTTCCAGAGGCGTCAAACAGCCATAATCCAAAGGTCTCCTCAAACAATTAGCCGGCCAAGAGCGTCCATGACTACCAAAAAGCTGTACGCCAGCATCCAAAGATGTCGAAAAATGTCGACTTTGGATGCTGGCGTACATGTTTGGGTCGTATGGGTTGGGGCCCTGGACGGACAGAGCGTGCGTACTAGAGCAGGTTTTCCTGCACCCACGCGATGATGTCGCTCGATTCGTAGAGTGGTTTGCCGTCGATGAACAGGCAGGGAACCTGGCGTTTTCCGCCGACGGCGATGAGTGTCTGTTCGGCATCGGAATCGGTCGAGATATTGCGCTCGGGAATGGTCACGCCGTTATCGGCCAAAAAGTGCTTGACCTTTAAGCAATACGGGCAGCCGGTCATAACGTACAGCGCGAGCTCGTGATTAGTAGCCATAGGTCTCCAATCGGTTGAGGTTTTGATTGAAATACCCAAAGCCGCCGCGGTCTATGCGCGCGTCAACGAAGACTCGATGGCCTGGACCAGAAACGCCGTGGCTCCGGTGGCGCAGGGCTTGTCTTAGTAGTCAACAAAGCGCTGGTCGGCAAGATAACCGTGGGCGAGGCCCAGGTACGCCTCGTCTTGGGGCTCGCATCCCCAGTTGAGAGCAATCCAGCGACGATGCATCGCGACAAGCTTACGAGCCTCGTTGCTCTCTGGGTCGCCAATGCCCATGGCAATTGAGAGCTGGCCCAGAATAGCGCGTTCAAGTTCCTTCATGTCGTTCCATGTCTCGGGGTCCATGTCCAGCAACGCTTCGTTTGCTGCATCGATAGCCTCATCGCCGTAGCGCGCCCGCGCCTCGGCACCGTAGCGCGCCTCGTTTTCCTGCACGGTGCGCCAGCGCTCCAGTTGCGGCAGGACGGCGCCCATGAGCGAGACGGCTTCGTCGAGCGACATGCCGGTGTTTTGTGCCAGGCGCGGGGCACAATCCTCAATCATTGCCTCCATGGTGGTGTCATAGGTGTACTTGCCGTGGTCGTAGCACCACTTGCAGTAATGATCGGTCGCGGTGCCCGTGGCATCGGTGCCGCAGTCGTCGGGCGTGAGTATCATGCCGCAGCTCTGGCAATAGTGCTCAGGCATTTCGAGCAGGTGGGACAGCGGTTCTCCGGTTACGGCGGCGATGAGTTTCATCATGTCGATGCCCGGTGTGACCTCGCCGCGTTCCCAACGGCTGACGGCTTGGCGTGTGACGAAGAGCTTGGCGGCGAGCTGCTCCTGGGTAAGGTGATGGGCGCGACGGATGGCAATGAGCTTTTCTGCAAAGGCCATAGCGGCTCCTTTCTGCTGGTTGATGGCTTAAGCATACGCGGCGGCAGGCGCCCTTCCAAGCAACCGTTGGTTGCACGACGGGAGACCGCGGCGAAGAATTGCGCGCAACGCCCCAAGCCTCCATGCCGTACAATGACCGGCATGGAACCTATCGCACACATACATACCGACCTGCCGCAGAAGTTCGGCATTCCGCGCAACAGCTTTTTGGCGCCTCATCTGCAGGGACGCATCGTCTTTGAGCCGGAATTTGCCTCCAGTGCGGCGGTTGAGGGTCTGGACTCCTTCTCTCACCTATGGCTGCTGTGGCGCTTCGAAAACGGAACGCTCGGCGGCACGGCTAAGGACATAGCTGCCGATGCCAAGGCGCAGGACAGGTCCGGCACCAATGCCAAGTGGTCGAAAACCGTGCGCCCGCCGCGTCTGGGCGGAGCCGAGCGCGTGGGCGTGTTTGCCACGCGCAGTCCGTTTCGCCCTAATCCCATTGGGCTTACCTGCGTCAAGCTCGATCGCGTCGAGCTCACCGACGATGGTCCCATCATCCATGTGCTGGGGGCCGATTTGCGCGACGGCACGCCCATCTACGACATTAAGCCCTACATTCCGTTTGCGGACTGCCACCCGGATGCGACCGGCGGCTGGATTGAGGATGCTCCGTGGCAAGAGCTCGACGTCGAGTTTCCGCAAGCACTGCAGGATATGGTCCCGCCCGCAAAGCTCCCCGGCCTGGTCGAGGTCCTTCGCCAAGATCCACGTCGCGCAGGCAGCAAGCACGAGCCGAACCGCGTCTATCATCTGGCCTTCGCCGGGCTCGACATATCTTTTACGGTTGATGAAACCCAGCTAACCGTAGTCGCCGTCAACGGCGCGCGGGGCTAACCTGCCATTCGTCTGCACCCGTCAAATTAAGCGCCAAACCCCGCGCCAAAACCGCCCACGCTGGTGGACAATAACGCCTACCAAAACAATCACTTTGCACGGGGGCTCAGCATGAAATACGACTTTAGCTCGCTTATCGACCGCCACGGCATGGACTCCATCGCCGTTGACTCCTGGGGCGAGATCCCCGGTATGGCCCCGAACGCACCCGACGAGGGCTTCGACCGCATTCCCATGTGGGTGGCCGACATGAATTTTGCCACGGTGCCCACGGTCCAGGAGCACATCATTCAGCGCGCTCAGCATCCCATGTTTGGCTACTTTAACCCGCGCGCCGAGTACTTCGACCGCATCATCGAATGGCAGAATCGCCGCAATGGCGTCGAAGGTTTGAGCCCTGAACATATCGGCTACGAAAATGGCGTGCTGGGCGGCGTCGTGTCGACGTTGCGCGCGTATGTCCAGCCGGGCGATGCGGTGCTGGTCCACAGCCCCACCTACATTGGCTTTACCAAGTCTATCGAAGCCGCGGGCTATCGCATTGTCCACAGCCCGCTTAAACTCGACGACCAGGGCGTGTGGCGCATGGACTTTGAGGACATGGAGTGCAAACTCGCCCAAAACCACATCCATGCCGCGGTGTTCTGCTCGCCGCACAATCCCTGCGGCCGCGTATGGGAGCGCGACGAAATCGAGCGCGCCATGGACATCTATCGCCAGCACGATTGCGTGGTGATTTCGGACGAGATTTGGTCCGATATCATCCTGCCGGGGCACAAGCACATCCCGACGCAGTCGGTGAGCGAAGATGCCCGCATGCGCACGGTTGCCCTCTACGCGCCCAGCAAGACGTTTAACCTGGCGGGCCTGGTCGGCAGCTACCACATCATCTATAACGAGACGCTGCGCGACCGCGTGTGCGCCGTGTCCAACAAGACCCACTACAACGAGATGAACGTCATCTCCATGCATGCGCTTATCGGTGCCTACCAGCCGCAGGGCTACGAGTGGGTGGACGAGCTCAACCAGGTGCTTGCCGGCAATATCGAGTACTTCTGCAATTACGTGGACGAGCATTTTGAGGG
Source organism: uncultured Collinsella sp. (assembly GCA_959599095.1). Classification (GTDB taxonomy): domain Bacteria; phylum Actinomycetota; class Coriobacteriia; order Coriobacteriales; family Coriobacteriaceae; genus Collinsella. The sequence continues at coordinate 21,633 of CAUGGC010000023.1, forward strand.
CGTGGGCTATTCGCGTCCGCAGGGCACGTACATGGTGTTTCTGGACTGCACCGAGTGGTGCCGCGAGCATGGCCGCGATATTCAGTGGCTGCTCGACGAGGGGGCACGCGTGGGCGTTGGGTATCAGGATGGCCGTCCGTTCCACGGGCCCTGCCACATTCGCGTGAATCTGGCGCTGCCGCTTTCGCGCGTGAGGGAAGCGTGCGACCGCCTGGACCGCTACGTTTTTAATGCACGGTAAGTGCGCGCTGCATGCGGGGTCTTCTGCCAAGTCGGCTAGAAGGCCCCGCAGGGTAAAGCGTCTGTAACCATTGGGCGCTCGAGTGGTTTCATTTGCTATTATTTCTAGCATTTCAGTCTGTAAACAGGATCGTCTGGAGCTCGATGAAAAGACCCCGTCGCTCGGTTGCCATTTCGTTGTTTGTTGCGCTTGCAGTGGCGAGTGCTTTTGTCGTAGCGATAGCTGGCTGTTCTGGGTCGAATGACGAAGCCTCGACGTCTGCATCAAAAGGCCTGGATGCCTCTCAGGTCAAGGACGACGACCTTAAGACGCTCAACGTCGGCAGCGACCTCTACCCACCGTTTGTGTATACCGACGAGTACGGCGATATCGTTGGCCTGGATGTTGAGATATTGACCGAGGCGTTGGCCCGCATTGGTTACAAGCCAAAATACCAGCTGATTGACTGGGAAAAGAAGAAAGAGCTACTGGCGAGCGGCGAGCTCGATTGTGTCATGGGCAGCTTTAGCATGACGGGTCGCGAAAACGAGTATCGTTGGGCCGGCCCGTACCTTGCGAGCCGCCAGGTGGTCGCGGTCGATCCCCAGAGCGATATCTACACGCTTGCCGATCTTGAGGACAAGGTCGTGGCCGTTCAGTCCACCACCAAGCCCGAGGACATTTTGCTCAATCGCATAAATGAAAACGTTCCGCAGATCAAGGAACTCTACAGCTTTTCGGACGGTTCATACCTGAACCCGGCGCTCGTCGAGGGCCTGGTCGACGCTATCGCCGCGCATGAGTCCTCGTTCCTCACCTACGAAAAAGACTATGGTGTGACATATCGCATTTTGGATGAGCCGCTGCTAGAGGTCGGTTTGGGCACCGCTTTCGATATCAACGATACGCGTGGCATCGACGTCAAGCTCACTCATGCCTACCAAGAAATGCTTGCCGATGGCACCATGGAACGCCTGGTGTCAAAGTACTTCGATGACCCTTCGCCATTTTTGAATATGGAGGGCCTGTCATGATCGATGCGCCCGACCACGCTGCTCAGGAGCGGGGCAATCGTTCGGCAGGGGCATGGCTCCTTGTCGCTCTGCTGGGGATAGCGCTCTCGGTTGTTGCCGGCATGATGAGCTACGGTTACACGACGGCCCAAGCCGAGCAGCGCTTTGCCGACGTTGTCGATTACGTGGCGACGCAGAGCCTTTCCTACGATGCATTCAACAGCGCCTATACGACCAAAAACCTGATTCGCGTTATGGAGATCGCCGGAGAGGCTGCCCGCGATATGGAGCGCGACGGTTCAGTGGATAACGCCATGCTGGAGCAATACGCCGACCAGTTCAACGTGAGCGCGCTGATCGTGACGGACGCATCGGGCAATTTGGTGTCCGAGTCCTCAACGGGCGATGTGGACTACGGGTCGCTCGCTACGTATCTCAAAGAATCACCCGTGCTGGAGGTGGCAACTCATCCGCTTAAGTCCTATACCGCCCGCATCACGCTTGCGGATGATTCGGTCGCAGACATTGGCTGCGTGACTCGGCAGGATGGCGAGGGCATCGTTATCGCGGTCAGGCATCAGAGCGCGAAGGCAGTTGCAAGCAATACACTCAAACTGCAGAGCTTGCTTGATGGCTATGAAACCATCGATAGCGGCAATATCGTGATCGAAAGCGACGGCAAGGTCGTTGCGACCAATGCCGTTGAACCCACCGTATTGGGCGTGTTCGATCTGCCTGCGACGGATGTCTTTATTGTCGACGGTATTAAGGATCGATGCCTGGCTGGTAAGGTCAGATTGGTTAACGCCGACGGCGAGTGGTATTTGGGCACATTTGGAAAAGCGCACAAATTCTATGTGTACACCTATGCCTCGGCGCAGCGCTACTTTGAGGTCGCCGCGGCTGTTGCCGCCGGCGTGCTGGTGCTCTACGGCGGTGTTATAGCCGTTGTTGTGACGGTGCGTCGCCGCGCTGATCGTCGACGTTTGACGGACTTGCTGCAGCAGGAGCGCGACTATGGCGACAAGCTGGCAAAGGCGGCGCGTGAGGCCTCGTCTGCCAACTCGGCAAAGACGGAGTTTCTGCGTCGCATGAGCCACGATCTGCGCACGCCCATCAACGGCATTCGCGGCATGGTCGAGGTTGGCGATGCCAATGCGGACGATCTGCAAAAGCAGACTGAGTGCCGCTCAAAAATCTGGACGGCATCGGGACTGCTGCTCGACCTTGCCAACGAGGCGCTCGATATGAGTCGCCTGGAGAGCGGGCAGGTCGACCTGAACCTCGTGCCCATAAATTTGGTGGCCCTCAACCACGAGGTGCGCGATATTCTGGAGCGCCAGGCCGAGGAGCGCCTGGTGACAATTATCTGCGACCAGCAGACGCTTAATCATCCCTATGCGCGGGTGAGCGTGACGCACCTCAAGCGCTTGTTGCTCAATATTGCCGGCAATGCCGTCAAGTACAACCGTCGGGGCGGTTATGTTCGCCTGACGTGCCGTGAGGTGGAGCCGGTGGACGGCGTCCCCGTCTATGAATACACGATTGCCGATAACGGTATTGGCATGAGCGAGGAGTTCCAGCAGCACCTCTATGAGCCGTTTTGTCGCGAGGAGCAACAGGTGGAAGGCGCTTCATCGGGAACTGGCCTGGGCGCGCCTATCGCAAAACAGTTGGTCGAGCTTATGGGCGGAACCATGAGCTTTACGAGTGTCTTGGGGCAGGGGACGACTTTTACCATCCGCCTGCCGTTCGAGAAGTGCGACCGCTCCGAGATTCCTCGGGCAGTTCGCGTAGATGCGGGCGACGGCGATGCGCTCCAGGGCCTGCGCGTTTTGCTCGTAGAGGATAACGATCTGAATGCCGAGATCGCGCAGTTTACGCTCAGCCGTGCCGGTGCCGTCGTGACGCATGCTAAGGATGGCGAGTCTGCCGTCGAGATGTTTGCCGCGAGCGCGCCGTACGAGTACGACGTGGTGTTGATGGACATCATGATGCCCGGTATCGACGGCCTTGAGGCCACGCGTCGAATTCGAGCACTCGATCGCGAGGATGCCGCGACTACGCCGATTATCGCCGTGAGTGCCAACGCCTTTGCCGACGACCGCAGACTTTCGCGCGAGGCGGGCATGGGCGCGCACCTGAGTAAACCCGTGAGCTCGCAGGAGCTCGTTGAGGCGCTAGCGCACATAGCCGCCGACGCTTCATAAGCATATGGCCCGGTTCCAAGGTGGGTCGGAACCGGGCCATATTGCTATTGATGAGGCCTGCTGAGGGGCTTACTTTTCCTGGATCTGCTTACCGCAGAGATGCTCAATCGTAATCTCGTAGAGCTGGACGCCCTTGATGTCTTTGGCGATTTCCTCTTCGACTTCTTCGGCAGAAGGGTAGTACTTAAGCGCGAGCTGGCGGACTTTGTCTTCGATAAACGCGGGAGCGTCGTTCGCCAGGCGACAACGGCCAAAGACCACGGTACTCATAACGTAGGGAGCCCAGTCATCGTCCTTGTACCACTCGTTGCCGTAAACGGTAAAGCAGATCTTGTCATCGCGCTTGAGTGCGTCGACCTTGTGGCCAGCCTTGGCGCCATGGAAATAAATCTTGTCGTGCTCGGCGTCGAAGAAGTAGTTGACGGGAATGGCGTACGGGTAGCCATCGTCGCCGTTGACGGCAAAGACGCCGCGCTTGCAGGTGGCGAGCAACTCGCGCGCTTCCTCGTCGGTGATGGCGCGTTTCTTTCGACGTAAGGGCCTAAACATCGTTGGTTTCCTTTCTGGCCGTGCATGGTGGTTGAGCACAAACTATAGCGAAACGGATCCGTATTTCTTGATGCGGGCGAGCATGTTTTTGAGCTTGTTAAAGTCGAGCGGTTTGGACAGATGGGCGTTCATGCCGGCATCGTGTGCCGCCTGGGCATCCTCGGCAAAGGCGTTGGCGGTGAGCGCGATGATGGGGATATCGGCTGCATCGACCTTCTCGCTCAAGCGAATCGCGCGGGTTGCCTCGTAACCGTCCATGTCCGGCATCATAATGTCCATCAGGATCGCATCGAAGCTGCCGGCGGGATGAGACAGGTACAGATCGACGACTTCGTTGCCGTTGACGGCGCGGGTGACCACGACGCCCTCGGATTCTAGCAGCGTCTGGGCAATCTCGGCATTCAATTCGTTGTCTTCGGCGAGCAGCACGTTCATGTCGGCGAGCGAGCAGTCGAGCGCCCTCTCGACCGTATTCGCCCGCGCCCGGGGGTTCTTGTCGATATCGAGCGGAATTTCCACGTAGAACGTGGTGCCCACATGGAGTTCGCTGCTGACTTCGATGGTGCCGCCCATCAGTTCAATAAGCGACTTGACGATTGGCATGCCCATGCCGGTTCCTTGGAACTTGCTGCGCGCATCGTCACCTTCTTGGGCAAACGGCTCATAGATATGCTTTAAAAACTCGGGAGCCATGCCAATGCCGGTATCCGAAACGCTAAAGCAAAAGAGCGCGCGCCCGTTATCGAGTGGCTTGGTCTTTGAACTAAAGGTGACGGAGCCGCCGTGCTTGTTGTACTTAATGCTGTTGTCTAACAGGTTGATCATGATCTGTCGGATATGGGTGGGACTGCCGATCATGTATGGCCCCGTGGCGTACGGCAGACTATTGTCCTGCATTGTGATGCCGTTACTGGACGCGCGGAGCTTGCACAGCACCAGCGTATCGTCACAGAGCTCTTTGAGGTTAAAAGGTGCATGTTCCAGTGTTAGCTTGCGGTCTTCGATTTTGCCCATCTCGAGGATGTCGTTGATCAGCGAGAGCAGGTGATTGGCGGCAACGCGCGCCTTGGCACGGCTCTCGCGGGCGACTTGCATATCGCCTTCCTCCAATTCCTCGATCTCGATAAGGCCCAGGATGCCGTTGAGCGGCGTGCGGATGTCGTGGCTCATGCGCGTGAGGAATGCCGTCTTAGCGGCGTTGGCAGCATCGGCTTTTTTGCGCTCGGTTCGAGCGCGCACGAGCGCCCAGATGAGCAGGACGACGCCGACCGACAACATACCGATGAGGGTAGCTGCAATGGCGGTGCGGTTGCGATAAAGGAATTGAAGCGTGTTGGATTCCTGGGCCGTGTACGACGTGGAGGAGAAATTGCTTGCGGAGAGCGATTCTCCGGCATTGATGATGCCCTTGTTGATGATTCCCAACAGCTCGGGTTTTCCGCGCGAAATCCAGCACGAGAGCTCACAGGTGTCAGGGAGCTCGGTCGTCTCGCAGTCCTCGAGATCGTAACGGTCACCGATGGTTTTTACGCGTGAACTGGGAGCGACGATGCAGTGCGCCATTCCCTTCCTGAGGGCATCGAACGCTTCATCGTCGGATTGGTATTCGGTTACGGTCGCTGTGGGGAACAGACTTTCAAGTGCATTTTTGTTGACAAACGATGATTTGGTACAGGCAATGTTCTGAAGGTCTTTGTTCAGGTTGCTGCCGGTGTGGATGGCGGTGAGGGATATGGTCCCCAACGATATCGACTGCACAACGCCTGTTTGCTCGGCAAACCAGTAATCTCGGTATACCGGCAGCGCAACGTCTATACTTCCCTTTGACAGAGCCTTTGACATCATCTTGTAGCTATCAAAGGCGACGGTTTTGACCGTAATGCCAAATTTATCGTGTAGCGTCGTCGCAAGCGATGCGAGCGATCCTTCCATTTCGCCGTCTTCGCCCTCGTTGCAGTAGGGGAGTTTGCCCGTAATGTAGCCGAGCGTGATGGTGTTGTTGTTTGCTTTGAGCCAAGAACATTCGGGGCCGTTGAGCGATGATGAACCGCTGTTTTGGGTCGAGTAGCTAGATTTGACTTCGTCGTTATAGCGTGGGTTGACGCGAGCGATTGCCGTCATGGCAGCATTGATGTCGTTCATCAGGTCGGGGCGGCTTTTGGGAACGGCAAAGTAGTAGTCGCTCGAACCAATGTAGAACATGGGGGAGGCGTTGGGCGACGAGGTCGTGTCGTTCATGATGATGGCATCGACCTCGCCGTTTGCCAGCGCATCGAAAAGGTCGCCGTTACTGCTGATTTCCTTATAGGTACAGGTAATGCCCTCGTTGGCGAGCCATTGCTGGCCAACGATGGTTTGCATGACGCCGGGGTTGAAACCGATAGTGAGACCCTGGAGTGCTTGAGGGTCACCCTTTGCGAGGTCGTCACGGTCGGGCCTAGCGTAGATGTAGTAGCGTTCGGTGCCCTCGGGGTTCGACGAGAAGAGCAGTTTTTGGGCGCGTTCTTCGGAGTAGGAGATGTTTGGCATGAGGTCAATCTCGCCGGCTTCGAGCTTCTCCATAAGCTCGGTGAAGGTGCCGGAGACGTATTTGTACTGCCAGCCGGGTGTGTAGTACGAGAGGGTCTGGAGGTACTCGTAACCCCATCCCGAGAGACGCTCGCCGGGGGTGCCGTCCTGGAAGCCCTCATTGTTGACGAGCCAACCAACGCGGACCGTCTTGACCTGCTGATCGGAGTCGGCGGCAAAGACGGGGGCGGGCACGGCGGCGCTCAGTACGGCGAGTGCTGCAAGCGCGACGGCTAGGGTGCGATATAGAGCCAAGCGAAGGACGGCGGAAGGTTTCACATGAAATCCTATCGAGTTGAGACAGTTTCGCATAAGGATACCAGCTCAGCCTGCCCATTCAGCCGCCGCACCGCTAAACGGTCACTCCCGGCAGTTGGGGACAGTCCCTTTCTGCCGGCACAGACGATATGAGCAGGACATAAAAACATTGAGAGCCCCTGCTGCATGAAAGACCG
>CAUGGC010000024.1 GCA_959599095.1 uncultured Collinsella sp.
TCGCGGGGGGGGGGGGGGTTCTTTTTTTTTTTGGGTTGTCGCCGCCACCAAAAAAAAAACACACCCCCCCCCCCCCCGGCCCCGGCAATGCATTTCAGGCTGACCAAAGTTAGATATGCGGTCTCCGGGGCAGCATCAGCAAAGTCCCCATTACATAAAAAATATCAGCCCCCGCAGATCGAAACGGTCGAGAGGGCCTTGCCCGGCGCGAGACCGTCCCGGATGCCTACCTACTCGTTGTCGCCGGCAGTTAGCTGCGTTGCGGAAAGCGCGCCGTCGGCAGCGGTTGCGGCTGCAGCGTCGGGCCAGACCCAGTCGGTGAAGGCCGGGTGATCGTAGCCCTCGTCGCACGCGAACTCGAAGGCCTCGGTGCGGAATGCCTCCCACTTATCAATCTGCTCGGCAAACTTATCGGCGTCGACCATGCGCAGCACGTCCGCGGCCAGTGCCCAGCGGTCCATGTTGTTCAGGCGCAGCATGTCGAACGGCGTTGTCGTGGAGCCTTTCTCCTCGTAGCCGTGGACGCGGAAGGCGTCGTGGCCGGGGCGGTTCCAGATCAGGCGGCGAATCGTGCCGGCATAGGCGTGGAACGCAAAGAGGACGGGCTTCTCGCCGCAGCCGAACAGCTCAGCCCAGCGCTCGTCACTGAGAGCCTGGTCGTTCTCGCAGACGTTCTGAATCTTGAGCAGATCGACCACGTTGACGAACCACACCTTGATGCCCAGCTCGCGCAGCATGTCGGTTGCAGCCAGAGCCTCAAGCGTCGGCACGTCGCCGCAGGTGGCGACCACGACGTCGGCCTCGGCGAGCGAGTCGGCGGTCGATGCCCATTCCCAGGTCGCAACGCCCTCGGCGAGCTCCGCCTTGGCCTCGTCGACCGTCTGGAAGGTCGGGGCAGGCTGCTTGCCGCAGAAGATGGCGTTGACGCAGTCGGTGGACTGGTAGACGCGCTCGGCCACGGCGAGAGCCATGTTGGCGTCGGCCGGATAGTAGGCGTTTACGATGTGCGTGTCGTTGGCCTTGTTGAGCAGCAGGTCGATAAAGCCGGGGTCCTGATGCGAGAAGCCGTTGTGGTCCTGACGCCAGACGTGGCTCGACAGCAAAATGTTAAGGCCGCTGATGGGGGCACGCCACGGAATCTCGCGCTTGGTAGCCTCGAGCCACTTACAGTGCTGGTTGACCATGGAGTCGACCACATGGACAAAGCTCTCGTAGGAGCTCCACACGCCGGAACGGCCAGTGAGCACGTAGGCCTCGAGGAAGCCCTCGCATTGGTGCTCGGACAGCTGCTCGACGACCTTACCGGAGCCTGCCAGCAGCTCGTCGTTGGCCTCGTCCTCGTAGAAGCCGGCGTCCCACTGCTTCTTGGTCACCTTGTAGGCAGCCTGCAGGCGGTTGGACGCGGTCTCATCGGGACCAAAGATGCGGAAGTCATCCATGTTCTTGGCCAGAACGTCGGCAGTGTACTCACCAAAGACGCGGGCGGCCTCGGTGGAGCCCCAGCCATGACCCTTAGTTGCGACGGGGACCTCGTGGGCATGAACATCGGGCAGCTCGAGCTCGCGACGCACCTTACCGCCGTTCGCGTTGGGGTTGGCGCCGATGCGCAGCTCGCCGGTCGGCATAAAGGCCGTCACCTCGGGGCGCACCTGGCCCTCGGGTGTAAAGAGCTCCTCGGGCTTGTAGGAACGCAGCCACTCGCGCAGCACGCGGAAGTGCTCGTGGGTGTCCTTGGCACTCGCCAGCGGCACCTGATGTGCGCGCCAGGAGTCCTCGGTCTTCTTGCCGTCGATGTGCTTGGGGCAAGTCCAGCCCTTGGGCGTACGGAACACAATCATGGGGTAGGCCGGGCGGACCACGGTCTCGCCTGAGGCGGCCTGGGCCTGCGCGGTGGCCTTGATGTCACAGATCTCGTCAAAGACCTGCTCAAACAGGGCAGCGAAACGCGCATGAATGCTTGCGTGGCTCTCGTCGTCAAAGCCGGCGACAAAGAAGTGCGGCTTATAGCCCATGCCCTCAAAGAACTTGGTGAGCTCTTCGTCGGACACGCGGGCAAGGATGGTGGGGTTGGCGATCTTGTAGCCGTTGAGGTGCAGGATCGGCAGGACGATACCGTCGGTTGCCGGGTTCACGAGCTTGTTGGACTGCCAAGAGGTCGCGAGCGGGCCGGTCTCGGACTCGCCATCGCCCACCACGGCCACGGCCAGCAGGCTCGGGTTATCCATAACGGCGCCGTAGGCGTGGCTGAGCGTGTAGCCGAGCTCGCCGCCCTCGTGGATGGAACCGGGCGTCTCGGGCGCAAAGTGGCTCGGGATGCCGCCGGGATAGGAGAACTGGCGGAAGAACTTCTGCAGGCCGGCCTCGTCATTGGTGATGTCGGGGCGAATCTCGCGGTAGGTGCCGTCGAGCAGCGACTGAGCAGTACCGGCGGGGCCACCGTGACCAGGGCCCATCAAGAAGATAGCATTCTGGCTGTGGTCGGCAATGAGACGATTGACGTGACCAAACAGGAAGTTGATGCCGGGCGTGGTACCCCAGTGGCCAACCAGCCGGTGCTTAACGTCCGGACGACCGAAGTCGCGCGTCTCGCCGGTCTTCTCGTCGACAAAGTCGGGGCGCATTAGCGGGTTAGAGCGAAGGTAGATCTGACCGACGGACAGATAGTTCGATGCGCGCCAATACAGGTCGACGCCCTCGAGCTCGGAAGTCGGCACCTCGTGGCCCAGCTTTTGCCACGGCGTCCCCAGTGTTTTAGCCATTGTTTATGTCCCTTCGCTGTGCGGTCGCCCTCCGATACGGCAACCTTTCGTTGGGACTAGTATATTTGCTAAAACGTTTTATCATGGTGAAAAAACGTTTTAGCACCCTTATCAATTCCATCGATTAGCAAAACGCGACATTCACCTGCGGCATTGCCTGTCACAGGTGCTCCACATTCAGTCTCTGCAAATTGATCAACGTGTTTAGTTGTGTTTAGTAAGCTCGAGCACGCTGTCCTTAACGATAAGCTCCGGCTCCAGAACGACCTCTTCGGCACGCCTGCCGCCCCTACCGGCAAGACGCTTGGACATGCAGCCAAAAGCATGCTCCGCAAGGACGCCGGGGTCCTGCTCGATCGCGGTCAGCGCCGGCTCAAAGAGAACGTCGGCTGCCGAGTTGTCATAGCTCACCACCGAGATATCGCCCGGAATGCTCTTCCCCATCTCGTGCAGGCGCTTGAGCAAACCGAGGGCAATGTTATCCGAGCTTGCGAACACGGCGGTGGCGTCAGTTGCGAGCACCGCCTCCGAGGCCTCGTAGGCACTCGAAATGTAGTACTCGCTCTCAAACTCCAAACGCGCGTCGATCGGCAGCCCCACCTCGCGCAGCGCGCGCTCATAGCCGGCAAGTCGCTTACGCCCCGTATTGGAACGGCGCGCGTTAACCAAGCAGGCAATGCGACGGTGGCCCTGCTCGATCAGATAGCGAGTGGCCATGTAGCCACCCATCTCGTGGTCGAACATCACCTTGTCGCACTCGAGCCCCTCAATGGCACGGTCGACCATCACGGCAGGGATAGGCAGATGGCTGACTTCTTCGCGCAGGGCGCGGTCGTCGGAGAACTCGTCGCCTACGACCAGGAAGACGCCATCAACGCCGCGCGTCACCAGCTGGCGCAGCAGCTCCAGATCGTCATCGGCGCTTCCGCCCGAGCTGGTAATGAAGAGCGCATAGCCGTCCTCGCGGCAGCGCTTTTCCAGGCTACCGGCGAGCGAGGCAAAAAAGCGGCTCTCGATGTTAGGGACGATAAGGCCCAGGGTGCGCGACTCGCGCATGACCAGGCTGCGCGCGATCTGGTTGGGAACATAGTGGTTGCGCGCCGCGACCTCTTTGATGAGCTTGCGGTTTTCTTCCGAGATGCGACAGGGCCGATTATTGAGCACAAGCGAGACCGACGAGGGGGAAAGCCCCACCTCCTGGGCGATCTGCTTGAGGGTGACTTTGTTGGCCATCTCGCTCCTTCCGGGTTTACGCGCAATCTCTTGAAAGTATAGCGACTACCCCTCTACCTCGGTGATAAACACTTTACCAATCCGGTAGACGGCTGTTTTATCGCCGCCAGCGCACCAAATCCGTCCGGGTGGGGTATATTGCAATCGATTGATGACAACGACCACCAAAAGGCGGATATTCGTATGCACGAGAACGACTTTTTTAACGAGGACCTGCTGTGCGCGCTTGCTGGCGTTGCCGGCGAGGACAACGTACTGATGAGCGAGCCCATGCGCGAGCACACCACGTTTAAGATCGGCGGCCCGGCCGACGTCTTTGTCACGCCCGATACCGAGCAGGGCCTCGTCGCCACGCTCGATACCTGCTATCGCTGCGATCTGCCCCTCACCATCGTGGGCAACGGCTCCGACCTACTCGTCGGCGACAAGGGCATCCGCGGCGTCGTCGTGGCGCTGGGCGAAGGCCTCTCCGACATTACGATCGACGGCACGCACGTCACGGCGGCAGCCGGCGCGCTGCTTTCCGATGTCGCAGCCGCGGCAGCCGAGGCCGGTCTCACCGGCATGGAGCCCATCTCGGGCATCCCCGGATCGGTCGGCGGCGCCTGCTACATGAACGCCGGTGCCTACGGTGCCTGCATGGCCGATGTGCTGGAGTCCGTGCGCGTCTACAAACCCGCTCGCCAGCTCGACGACGGCACCCGCGGCAGCGGCAATATCATCGAGTTCGATGTCGACGAGCTCAACCTGGGTTATCGAAAGAGCCGCATCGCCGATGACGGCTTTATCGTGCTTTCGGCCACCTTCAATCTCGCCCCGGGCAACGCCGCGATGATCAAGGCCGACATGGACGACTACCGCCAGCGCCGCGAGGACAAGCAGCCGCTCGACATGCCGAGCGCCGGCTCCACTTTCAAGCGCCCCGAGGGTTACTTTGCCGGCAAACTCATCATGGATGCCGGCCTGCGAGGACACGCCGTTGGCGGCGCGCAGGTAAGCGAAAAGCACTGCGGTTTTATCGTCAACGCCAACCACGCCACCGCCGCCGACGTTGACGAACTCATCCGCGACATCCAAGCCAAAGTCAAAGAGCAGTTCGACGTAGACCTAGAACCCGAAGTCCACCGAGTAGGCGAATTCCTTTAACAAAGAAGGCCCCGAAAGGGGCCTTCACCATATTTATTCAGATAACCCAGTCCGGTATGTCACGCCTTGGACCCGGAAGGTCCGGGGCTGGGGGCGAGGCATAAGGTTGGTCGCGAGTTCCGCACGCAAAGAAGGCCACTTAATGTGGCCTTCGTCTTGCGCAGGACTGTAGAGCAGGCAACCTTATGCCTCGCCCCCAGCCCCGGACCAACTTGCTTCAAACCGCAGCTACGACAGCGCAATACCGCCAAGCCAGCCCCAACGCACGCCAGAGCCAGTACCATAGAAGCTAATAAACGAATCAAGCGACTTAGACGTAATGGCACCCTCGTTGCTCATAACGATGCCGCCGCCAACGTAAATACCCACATGACCGTAGATAAGGCCCGGAGCACCCGTGCCGCTATGCGATGAGTCGGCAACAATCATGCCCACCTGCAGCGCCGAGCGGTCGGAGCTATAGCACCATGCGTTAAACATGTCGCACGCATTGCCGCCAAAGTAGCCAACGCCGGCGTTACGGAAGACATTGGTGACCCACGCCGCGCACCAGTTCTGACCCGGCGAAGGCGTAGAGTAGCACGCGTTGACGACGGCCTGCTGTTTGCCCGAGCCGGCATTCTGTTGCGGGGTTCCGGGCGCATACGATCCGCCACCCGAGCTCGAACCACCCGAGTAGGAATTGTTCTTGTTCGCGGCAGCCGCGGCAGCGGCAGCCTTCCTAGCGGCCTCCTCAGCCTGGGCAGCAGCGAGGATCTCGGAATCGCGCTGAGCCATGAGCTCCTTGACGTCGTCGGAAAGACCGTTCAGCACGGTCTGGACTTCTTGCTGCTTGGCCTGCATGTCCTGCATCTGGGCAGTCTGCTGGTCCTTGAGCTTCTCTAAGTCGGCCTTCTGCGACTCGAGCTCGGTCTTTTGCGCATCGAGCTCTTCCTGGATGGTCTGAATGTCCTCGATGGCGTCGCGGTCGCTCTTGTTGATCTTCTCAACGTAATGCGCGTTGGCGACGAGTTCCTCAAACGAGCCAGAGGCCAGCAGCAGCGACAGGATGTTCGTGCCGCCGGACTTGTAGCTGGCGGCCACGCGATCGGAAAGGTCGTTGCGCTTCTTCTTGAGCTCGGCCTTCTTTTCATCGATCTGGGCCTGCGTGTCGTCAATCTTGCCCTGGACATTCTCGATGTCGTTGAGGGTCTGGGCATTCTTGTTGGCCAGCGCCGCATACTCATTTGCGATGCTGTCGAGCTGGGCCTGAACCTCGTCGAGCTGGGCCTGGGCGGCATTCAGTTTATCGGTGGTTTCTTTGGAAGCCTCCGCCGCATGGGCGCGAGCGGGCAGGCCAAAAAGAACTGCCGCAGAAGCGGCGCCGAACAGGGCCTTGAGGGCAGTGCGGCGCGAGAACTCCTGGGAAAGGATGGAATCGCTGTTTGGTGACATATGTACTCCGTTACATGCTTATTTATATGTCGCTCAACTCATACATATTAGCGTACATATGGCGCGTCCCAACGATTTCCACGAACGGCAGGAAACTGCAAGGTCAGCGGCTCGTAAGCAAATGCCAAAGATCAGGTTATGCGTACGCAAGCTCTTCTATGAGTACGTTAGCACAATCCTCTGCTTTTCCTACAGCGCACGATTTGGGCGTCCCTGCCTGCGCTATACTCCCCTGAAGAAGTGTTCCTGATTCGATAGGAGACTACATGTCCAAAGCACTCGACCCCAAAGACACCTGCGTCCTCGTTACCGGTGGCGCCGGCTTTATCGGCTCGCACACCGTCGTTCAGCTGCTCGAGGGTGGCTACCAGGTCGTCATCGTCGATGATCTCTCCAACTCCAGCGCCGTCGCCGTCGACCGCGTCAAGACCATCGTGGGCGACGAGGCCGCCAAGAACCTCACCTTCTACGAGGCCAACGTGCTCGACCGCGATGCGATGAACAAGATCTTCGATACCCATCAGATCGACCGCGTCATCCACTTTGCCGGCTTTAAGGCCGTCGGCGAGTCGGTGAGCAAGCCCGTCGAGTACTACCACAACAACATCGAGAACACCCTGGTGCTCATCGACGTCATGCGCAACCATGGCTGCAAGTCCATCATCTTCTCGAGCTCCTCGACCGTCTACGGCGACCCGGACAACCCGCCCGTCACCGAGGAGGATCCTAAGAAGCCCGCGACCAACCCCTATGGTTGGACCAAGTGGATGATCGAGCAGATCCTTATGGACGTCCACACCGCCGACCCCGAGTGGGACGTCGTGCTGCTCCGTTACTTCAACCCCATCGGCGCTCATCCGTCAGGCCTGATCGGCGAGGACCCCAAGGGCATCCCCAACAACCTGGTGCCCTATGTCGCCCAGGTTGCCGTGGGCAAGCTCGAGGCCGTTCAGGTCTTTGGCAACGATTACCCCACCCCCGACGGCACCGGCGTGCGCGACTACATCCACGTGTGCGATCTGGCCTCTGGTCACGTTGCCGCCCTTAACTGGATGAACGGCAAGACCGGCGTCGAGATCTTTAACCTGGGCACCGGCACCGGCACCTCGGTACTCGAGGTCGTCGCCGCCTTCTCCAAGGCTTGTGGCAAGGAGCTGCCCTACGTGATCCGCGAGCGCCGCGCCGGCGACATCGCTGCCAACTGGTGCGATGCCTCCAAGGCCGAGCGTATGATGGGCTGGAAGGCCCAGTACGACATCGCGGACATGTGCCGCGATAGCTGGAACTGGCAGAGCCACAACCCCAATGGCTTCGCCGACGCCGAGTAGCAAAAACCTACATACCGCTCTTGCCCCGATCTCACGTTGTGAGGTCGGGGCTTTTTCATGGCATGTAACCATTCGCCGAAAATCGACCAACTTTTTTATCTTGCCTGTACATGTTTAAACAACATGTTTTACAATAGGCGTATCGAATCAGAACATCGGAGGCGGACTGCACACCCATCGGCAGGCCGACCCCACAACAAGAAGGTTGGTGAGCGCATTCATGGAGCGTGCAAGCGGCGTCCTCATGCCCGTCTCATCTCTGCCCGGACCATACGGAATCGGCGGCTTTGGCTGGAATGCCTACGACTTCGTCGATTTTCTCGCCTCGTGCAAACAACATTACTGGCAGATTCTGCCCCTTACGACGACCAGCTATGGCGATTCGCCCTATCAGTCGTTCTCGGCCCGCGCAGGCAACCCCAACTTTATCGACTTTGCCGAGCTTATCGAGGCAGGGTATCTGGAGCAGCGCGATATCGATGGCGTCTATCTGGGATCCGACCCCAGCAATGTCGACTACGGTGCTATCTTTGGCGGCCGCCGTCAGATTCTCGACCGCGCCGCCGAGCGCTTTGCCGCCGACAAGCCGACCGATTTCGATGACTTTATCCAGGCCAACGAGGACTGGCTCATCCCCTACTGTGAGTTCATGACCGTCAAAGAGGAGTGCGGTCTCAAGGCATTTTGGGAGTGGCCCGCGGAGCTCCGCACCCGCGGCGAGGCTTCCGCCAAGGTCTGCGCCGACCATCCGGCGCGTATGCTCTACCACCAGATGACACAGTACTTCTTCGATCGCCAGTGGAGCCGCCTAAAGGCCTATGCCAACGAGCGCGACATTCTCATCATCGGCGACCTGCCCATCTATGTCTCGCGTGACTCCGTCGAGATGTGGGCGACGCCTGAGCTCTTTAAGATCGACGCCGCCGGCAATCCCGTGAGCGTCGCCGGCACGCCGCCCGACCAGTTCTCGGCCACCGGCCAGTACTGGGGCAACCCCATCTACGACTGGGACGCCATGGAGTCCGACGGTTTCTCCTGGTGGGAGGGCCGCATTCGCGCCGCCCTCGACATGTACGACGTCATCCGCCTGGATCACTTCCGCGGCTTCGAGGCCTATTGGGAGGTGCCGTTCTCCTCGCCCGATTCGTCCTACGGTTCGTGGACGCAGGGTCCCGGCCTCAAGTTCTTCAAGACGCTCGAGGAAAAGCTCGGCACGCTGCCCATCATCGCCGAGGACCTGGGCTTCCTCACCCCCGGCGTCATCGACATGCGCGACAACTCGGGCTTCCCCGGCATGAAGATCCTGCAGTTTGCCTTTGAGGGCACCAACTCGTACTACCTGCCGCATAACTACATCGCCAACACCGTCGCCTATGTGGGCACCCACGACAACGAGACGGCGCGCGGTTGGTTTGAGGGAACGGCCACCCCGCGTCAGCGTGAGCAGGCAGCCCTGTACACCCATCAGCAGGCCGGCGAGCCCATCACCGACGCGCTCAACCGAACCATCGCAGCCAGCGTGAGCGACACGTGCATCTACACCATGCAGGACCTGCTCAACTTGGGCAACGAGGCGCGCATCAACACCCCTGCCACACTGGGCGGCAACTGGACCTGGCGCATGCTCGACGGCGCCATCACCCACGAGCTCGAGCACAAACTCACCGACTGGACCGAGACCTACTTCCGCATCCCATCGGAAGCCGAAATCGAGCTTCCTCAATAGGAGCTACCGCGCCCGACCCCTCCCCACCGTGCGGACGCGCTTGCTTTTCCCGCGCGAGGCCACCCCAATCCCCTCGCGCGGGCTTCTCATGAATTGCAGACATGAAACAACCCATCACAGGAGAAAACATGCCCCAAATTAACCTCATGGAACTCGCCGAGCAGTCTTTTGGCACCTCGCTCGAGCAGCTCGACGACCGTCGCATTTACAAGCTACTGGTCAAACTCGTGCAGGAGCGCTCCGCCGCCTGCCCGCTCAACAACGGCAAGAAAAAGCTCTATTACATTTCCGCCGAATTTTTGATCGGCAAGCTGCTCATCAACAACATGATCGACCTCGGCATCTACGACGAGGTTAAGGACCAGCTCACCGCCGCAGGCCACGACCTCAACAAGATCGAGGAATTCGAGGTCGAGCCGTCACTCGGCAACGGCGGCCTGGGCCGCTTGGCCGCATGCTTCCTGGATTCCATCGCCACGCTGGGCTTGACCGGCGATGGCGTGGGCCTCAACTATCACTACGGCCTGTTCCGTCAGCGCTTTGTCGACAACCAGCAGAAGGCCGTCCCCGACGAGTGGCTCGGTGAGCAGGACATCCTAGTCGACGATGACCGCTCCTACACCGTCGAGTTTGGCGATTTTGCCGTTACCTCCAAGCTCGTCAACATCGATGTGCCCGGTTACGGCCAGCCCACCAAGAACCGCCTGCGCCTGTTCGACCTGGCGAGCATCGACGACGGCCTGGTCCCCGGCAGCTCCATCGACTTCGACAAGACCGAGATCGCCAAGAACCTCACCTTGTTCCTCTACCCCAACGATTCCGACGAGCAGGGCCGCCTACTTCGCATCTATCAGGAGTACTTCATGGTGAGCAACGCCGCCCAGCTCTTGATCGACGAGGCCGTCGAGCGCGGCAGCAACCTGCACGATCTGGCCGACTACGCCGTTGTCCAGATCAACGACACGCACCCCACCATGGTCATCCCCGAGCTCATTCGCTTGCTCACCACCGAGCATGGCATCGAGTTTGACGAGGCCGTGACCATCGTACGCTCCATGGTCGCCTACACTAACCACACGATTCTTGCCGAGGCGCTCGAGAAGTGGCCGCTCGCCAGCCTGCAGAAGGTCTCGCCCGCCATCGCCGACATCATCGTCAAGCTTGACGAGATCGCCAAGGCCGAGCACGACGACCCGCGCGTCGCTATCATCGACGAGCACGACACCGCCCACATGGCCCACATGGACATCCACTTTGGCTTCTCCATCAACGGCGTAGCCGCCCTCCACACCAAGATCCTGGAGGACACCGAGCTTCATCCGTTCTACGAGATCTATCCCGAGAAGTTCTCCAACAAGACCAACGGCATCACCTTCCGCCGCTGGATCCATGGGGCCAACCCCGCGCTCGCCAGCCTGCTCGACGATGTGATCGGCACCGACTGGCGCAGCACCGGCGATCTGAGCAAACTCGCCAAGTTCGCCGACGACAAGGACGTTCTCGAGCGCCTGGCTGCCACCAAGACCGAGGCCAAGGCCATCATGCGCCAGTTCATGGCGCTCGAGCAGGGCGTGACCATTCCCTCCAACGCCATCATCGACGTCCAGGTCAAGCGCATCCACGAGTACAAGCGCCAGCAGATGCTCGCGCTCTACATCATCTGGAAGTACCTCGATATCAAGAACGGCAACAGACCTAAGCACCCCGTCACCATCATCTTTGGCGGCAAGGCGGCGCCTGCCTACACTATCGCGCAGGACATCATCCATCTGATCCTGACGCTGTCGCAGTGGATTGCAAACGACCCCGACGTGGCTCCCTACCTGCAGGTTGTCATGATCGAGAACTACAACGTCACCGCCGCCGAGCGCGTGATCCCCGCCGCTGACATCTCCGAGCAGATCAGCCTGGCCTCCAAGGAGGCGAGCGGCACCTCCAACATGAAGTTCATGCTCAACGGCGCCCTAACCCTGTGCACGCTCGACGGTGCCAACGTGGAGATTGCCGAGCTCGTGGGCGACGAGAACATCTATACCTTTGGCGCCTCGTCCAAACAGGTCGAGCAGCTCTACGCCGACGGCACCTACAACGCCGGTGCGCTCTACCGCAAGCCCGGCATTAAACTGCTGGTGGACTTCATCACCAACCCGGCCTTTATGGCAACCGGCAACGCCGAGCGCCTGCAGCGCCTGCACGACGACATTAAGGGCAAGGACTGGTTTATGGCCCTGCTCGACATTGAGGAGTACATCCAGACCAAGGAGCGCGTGCTGGCCGACTACGAGGACCAGGACGCCTGGATGCGCAAGGCGCTCATCAATATCGCCAACGCCGGCACCTTCTCGTCCGACCGTACGATCTCCCAGTACAACGACGAGATCTGGCACCTGAGCTAGCTCATTCCCCTTACCCATCCTCTTGAGAAACGGAGTCGTGGCAACACGGCTCCGTTTTTTGTGCCCGCACGTTACCCTGTGATCCGACTCGGCCAAACAATCTCGATCCATAACAACTACTCAACCAAAACGGTCCCAGCCGTTACAGATTGAGACATACCGGCCCCTCCCCTCGGGTTTATCTCAATCTGTAACATCTAGCAGGTGAAATTCGCCTTTGGTGTTACAGATTTAGATGAAATGGTTAGCTCAGCGGAACCGTCTCGATCTGTAACATCTAACGTCCGAAATCGGCCCTATCCGTTACAGATCGAGACAAACGACCGGCCAGACAGTCCCAACACAAAGAAAGGCTCCCCTCTCGCCCAGTGGACGGGAGGGGAGCCTTATATGTGACCGCGGCAAAAGGATGGCAAAGCCGCAGTCGCCCAAAGGGAGGGCCTGGATGCACCGGGCCTAGATAAGGTTCTTGCCAGACACCTTATCGAAGAGATGAGTCGCGTTCTTCTCGAACTTGAACCAGATGGGGTCGCCAGCCTTGAGCGCGCCCTTGGCCTCGAGGTCGACGACGGGGATAATCAGGACAAACTGGCCGTCGGGAGCGGTCACGTGGACATGCTCGGTCGAGCCCATGAGCTCGGTCACCTCGACGGTGCCCTGGAGCGCACCCTCCTCGCCCTTGTCGGCAAGCAGAATCTGCTCGGGGCGCACGCCGGCCGTAATCTCCTTCACGTCGCCGCCGTCCCAGTTGAGGGCAAGCTGAGCGCAAGTCTCCGGGGCGAGCGCCACGTTCATATCCTCGGTCTTGACAGTAAAGCCGTTGCCCGAGCGCACCAGCTGGGCATCGAAGAAGTTCATCTGCGGCACGCCGATGAAGCCGGCGACGAAGATGTTCGCGGGATGGTTGAAGACCTCCTGCGGCGTGGCGATCTGCTGGACGACGCCGTCCTTCATGACCACGATGCGGTCGCCGAGGGTCATAGCCTCGGTCTGGTCGTGGGTAACGTAGATGAAGGTGCCCTTGATCTCGTGACGCAGCTTAATGAGCTCGGCGCGCATCTGGTTACGAAGCTTGGCATCCAGGTTGGACAGCGGCTCGTCCATCAGGAAGACCTTGGGGTCACGCACGATGGCGCGGCCGATGGCGACGCGCTGGCGCTGGCCGCCAGAGAGCGCCTTGGGCTTACGGTCGAGGTACTCGGTAATACCCAGGATCTCAGCAGCGGAGCGAACCTTACGGTCGATCTCGTCCTTGGGGACCTTCTTGAGCTCAAGCGTAAACGCCATGTTCTCGTACACCGTCATATTGGGGTACAGAGCGTAGCTCTGGAACACCATGGCGATGTCGCGGTCCTTGGGCGCCACGTCGTTGACGCGCTTGCCGTCGATGAGCACGTCGCCGGAGGTGATGTCCTCTAGGCCGGCGACCATGCGCATCGTCGTGGACTTACCGCAGCCAGAGGGGCCAACGAGGACGATGAACTCCTGGTCGTGAACGGTGAGGTTGAAGTCCTCTACAGCGAGCACACCGTCCTCGGTAACCTTGAGGTTGTGCTTCTTCTCCTCGGTCTTCTTCTTTTTGCCAAAGAAGCCCTTCTTTTTTGACTCGTTGTTGGGATACACCTTCTGAACATGTTTGAGAACGATCTCGGCCATGTCTCTACCTTTCGATACGCGGCGCCGCGCTGAGGGGCGCCGCCAAAACTTGCAAAACAGTTACGGCATCAGCCCTTGACGGCACCTGCCACCACACCGTCGATGATGTACTTCTGGCAGAAGATGTACATGATGACGATGGGAACAACGACCATCATGATGCATGCCATCATGGGGCCGAGCTCGACGTGGCCATAGCCGCCGCGGAAGTACTGGATCAAGATAGGAATGGTCTTGTACTTGGTGGAGTCGAGCGTAAGGTAGGGCAGCAGATAGTCGTTCCAGACCCACATGGTCTCAAGGATGCCGACCGAAAGATAGGTGGGCTTCATAATGGGAAGGACGATCTTAAAGAACACCTGGACCGGGTTGCAGCCGTCGATCATGGCCGCTTCCTCAATCTCGAGCGGGATGTTCTTGACGAAGCCGGCGAACATAAAGACCGCGAGGCCCGCGCCAAAACCAAGGTAGATGAAGCAGATGTTAAACGGCGTGTTAAAGCCGATGCGGTCCGCGAGGTTGGACAGCGTGAACATGAGCATCTGGAACGGTACGACCATCGAGAAGACGAACAGGTAATAGAAGAAGTTCGAGATCTTGCTGTTGACGCGCACCACGTACCAAGCGCACATGGAGCAGCACACAAGAATCAGCACGACCGACGTGACCGTGATGATAAGAGAGTACATAAACGCCGAGGCAAAGCCCTGCTCGTTCAGAGCGTGCACGTAGTTTGCGAGGCCGTTGAACGTCTCGGGCGTGAGCAGATCGAACGCCGTGGTGGTGCTGATTGCGGTCGCTTTCTTAAAGGAATTGAGCGCAATCATGAACACGGGGTAGATCCATGCGAGCGACAGAATCGTAAAGAAGATCGAGAGCGCGCGGTTGATAGCCTTATCGCGTTTCATTACTGCTGCACCTCCTTGGACCTCGTGGCCTTAAGCTGGATCATAGAAATAGCGACAACCAGGATGCAGAAGATAACTGCCTTGGCCTGACCGATGCCCTGCCATGCGATGCCAGCACGCGAATAGAACGTGTTGTAGATGTTCAGGGCGAGCATCTCGGTGGAGTGCGCCGGGGCGCCACCGGTAAGGGCGAGGTTCTGGTCGAACAGCTTAAAGCCGTTGGTGATGGACAGGAACAGGCAGATGGTGATGGTCGGCATCAGGTTGGGGATCTTAACCTTCCAAAACGTCTGCCATGCCGTAGCGCCGTCGACCTTGGCGGCCTCGATGTAATCAGACGGAATGGACTGCAGACCGGCGATGTAGATGATCATCATGTAGCCGACCTGTTGCCACAGGGTCAGGATGATAAGGCCCCAGAAGCCAGCGGCGGAGTTGAGGGCGATAAGCTGGGCACCCACGTTGGAGAGCAGGCAGTTGATCAGAATCTGCCAAATGTAACCCAGTACAATGCCGCCAATCAGGTTAGGCATAAAGAAAATCGTACGGAAGATGTTGGTGCCCTTGAGCGCCTTGCGAGTGAGCGCCTGCGCAATGGCCAGCGCGATCACGTTGATGAGCACCGTCGACAGGAAGGCAAACGCCACGGTAAAGAAGAACGACGTGGAGAACTGCGGATCGGACAGCGCGCGCACGTAGTTCTCGATACCGACAAAGTGCGCGTTATTGATGGTAATAAACTGGCAGAACGAGAGATAGAAACCCTGGATAAAGGGAATCACGAACCCGATCATAAACGCCAGGCACGTGGGCAGCATAAAGAGCGGCCACCAGCGCTTGAGTGCTTTGCCCATAGAAGGGTCCTTTCAATATGCAGGGGGCGGGCAAACCTACGTCTGCCCGCCCCCTGTCGCTAATCAGATAGCTTGGGCAGCAACTGCTTACTCGGAAGCAGCCTTCTCGGTCTTCCAGCCATCGACGAAGGCGTTCTTGACGCCGTCCCACTTGGTGTTGTCGGCAGCATAAGCGATGAGAGCCTGCTTGAGGTTCTTCTTCCACTCCTCGGAGGGGATGTAAACGAAGTCCCAAGCGACGGTCTTCTTGCCGTCCTTGGCCATAGCAACGGCCTGCTGAGAGAAGACGTTGGTGGTCTCCTTAGCGCTCTTGAACGGGGCGGTCAGACCCATCTTGTCAGCGATGATGCTGGTGGCGGTGTCAGAAGTGACGCACCAATACATGAAGTCCTCGGTGGCCTTCTGGGCATCCTCGGAAGCCTGGGAGCTGACGCACCAGTAGTTCTCGCCGCCGGAGCACAGGCCCTGGTTCTCCTCGCCGTCGACGCCGATGTAGATCGGCAGCATGCCGAGCTGGTCGTCGGTCATACCGGCCTTGGTGAGGTCGGCGTAGGCCCAAGAGCCGTTCTGATAGAAGACGGCCTTGCCGGTTGCGAACTCGTTGGTGGCGTCGTCACCGGTCTTGGAGGCGAGCTGCGAAGGATCGCAGGTGGAGTCGGTGATGTACAGGTCGAAGATCTGCTTAAAGTTGTCGAGATACTCGCCCTTGATCTCGTCGTCCTCCTGATTGTGCTCCTTCTCGAACTCGTAGTAGAGCGGGAGGTTGGCGAGGTGCGTGGTGTAGCGCCAGCTGGAGGAGTCATCCATACCGGCGGAAGTGAAGGCACCGTCAACGCCGAGCTCGTCCTTGCGGGCCTGGATGTCATCGGCGCAAGCCTTCAGCTTGTCGAAGGAGTTGATGTCCTCGGCCTTGTAGCCGGCCTTCTCGAGGAGCTCCTTGTTGTAAATGATGCCGTAGCTCTCCTGAACCCAGTCGATACCCAGATCCTTGCCGTCGGACTGCAGCGCCAGGGAGTCGTCGATGAGCTCGCCGCGGAGCTTGGTGTCGGAAAGATCGGCGCAGTAGTCCTTCCAGTTCTTAAGGCCGGTGGGGCCGTTGACCTGGAACAGCGTCGGAGCGGAGCTCTTGGACATCTCGGACTTGAGCTTCTCCTCGTAGGTGTTGGAGGCGGCGGTCACGATCTTGACCTCGACGCCCTTCTCCTTCTTGTACGCCTTGGCGATCTCCTTCCACTCCTTGTCGACCTCGGGCTTGAACTGGAGGAAGTAGACCTCGGCAGCGTCACCAGAAGCAGAGGAGCCGGAGCCGGCAGAACCACCGCAGCCCACGAGACCCAGACCAAGAACCGCAGCCGCGGAACCAGCAAAGCCCAGGAACTGCCTTCTGCTCATTTCGTTCTTCATTACAATCCACCCTTTCACACCGTGGCGGCACCCTTTGCCGCCGCCTTCGGAGATTGGCTCGGGGACTTTGCCCCTTTTGCTAATTTGCACAATACGCTATTTGGCTAGTTGTTTGAACAAGTATTACTAGAGCGGTAGAAAAACTTCGGTGAACGGTAATTTCAACTTGATACTTGACAAGTTTTGTATAAACAATTATTTGTTAACGAATGCAGAGAAAACGCCCGGTCAAGCCGATGCATCGTCGGTTTGACCGGGCGTATTCTCTTTGGGGGCATGAGTCTCGTCAGGCTGCGAGCTAGCCGGCTATCGCTTGGAGTTGACGCGGTAGTGGAAGATCTCGGGATGCGTGCGGGCGTGCGTGACCTCGAACAAGATGCCGTCCGAAGTGTACGACTGGCTCTCCATGACGGCGACACAGTTGTACTTGCCAAGGTCCAAGTAGCTGCAGTCCTCATCGTTGGCGAGCTCGACACTCACCGTACGGCGGCTCGCCATCACTTTGATGCCGCGCTTGTGCTCCAGATAGTCGTAGATGGACTTCTCGGCGACCTCGGGCGTCAGGCCCTTGGCGATCGACTCCAAAAAGTAGCCGTGGTCCACCTGGCGAGCACTGCCGTTGAGACTCCGGACACGCACGACGCGAATCAGCTCCTCGCCCACCTTAAAGCCCAGGCGACGAGAAAGTTGCTCGGTGCAAATCAAATGTTCAAAAGACTTGACCTCGGTCGATGCGACGGCATTGTTGCGTTTTGCGAACTCGCCAAACGACTCAACCTCTTCGAGTGCGCCCAACATGTCGGTTTCGCCCTTAAGCCAAATAACGCGCACGCCCTTGCCGTGTATGGGCTGCACAAACATCTGGTCGGCCAGCATGCTCAAGGCGCGTCGAACGGTATTGCGCGTGCAGCCAAACTCCGCGGTCAGCTCGGCTTCGGTTGGCAGCATCTCCTGAAACGCATAGGTCCCGTTAATGATGCGCGAACGGATCTCGCGGTAGATTCCTTCGTAAATCGCTTTTGGCATGACTTCACCTCTAATGAATATGTATGGCTAGGCACGATAGCATTTCTTAAAGTTGTTTAAACCGATTATCGGTAAAGTACGGATTATTTACCGTCGACGGTTCCCCCGAAACCCAAATCGGACCGAATCAAAACCGTCAATGCGGCAAGCAGCCAGTCCTCTACAATGAGTTCATTGTTTAAACGTTCTTGCTCGCACAGCATGTTGCATCCGGAAGGCATATTATGCTGCAGAAAATCCAACGTTTTGGCGGAGCCATGTTCGCGCCCGCCATGCTGTTTTCTATATCAGGCCTCATGGTCGGCATCTCCGCCCTCGCCACGACCGTAGACATCGTCGGTGACCTCGCCGTATACGGAACCCCTTGGTACGTTTTCTGGACCATCATCCAGCGCGGCTCGTGGACGGTCTTTAAACGTCTCCCGCTCCTTTTTGCCGTAGCGCTGCCTATCGGTCTTGCCCAAAAGCAACCGGCACGCTGCTGCCTCGAGGCGCTCGTGGCCTATTTTGCCTATTGCTTCTTTTTGAGCGAGATCATTAAGCTGAGCGGAGACAACCTTGGGCTTAAGTACCCATCATCTTTGACCCCCGCCAGCGGTATCACCGTCATCGACGGCATCAAGACGCTCGACACCGGCATTATCGGCCCGCTGGCGGTATCGGCAACCGTCGTCGCCATCCATGACCGCTTCTACGATGCCAAGGTTCCCGATTGGCTCGGCACCTTCTCGGGTTCCTCGCTGGTCTACCTCATCAGCTTTTTTGCCGTGTTTGCCCTCGCCGCCATCTCGGCCGCCATCGTGCCCTTCGCATACGCTGTAACCGAAACGCTGCGCCACGCACTTGCGGGCGTCGGCCCCTTCGGCGTGGGCATCTTTGTGTTTTTGGAGCGAGCGCTCGAGCCCATGGGGCTGCACCATCTGCTCTATATGCCCATCTATTACGACAATCTGGTCATTCACGACGGTATTTACGCCACGTGGACCAACCTGCTCCCCATTCTCTCCCATAGCACGCGCCCTTTAAATGAACTTGCGCCCTGGGCAGGTTTTACCGCCACCGGCTGGGGCAAGCTCTTTGGCCTTCCCGCCATCGCGGCAGCATTCTATTTCACCGCCAAACCCGAACGCCGCGCCGGCCTTAAGGTCATCCTTTTGCCCGCCATCGTCGCCTCGGTGGTCTGCGGCGTCACCGAGCCGCTCGAGTTTCTCTTTATGTTCACCTATCCCGGACTCTTTTTGCTCTACGCCGTCCTGTCCTCCTGCCTTGCCATGACCATGAACTTCTTTGGCATCGTCGGCATCTTCTCGGGCGGTCTCATGGAAATGACGGCCTTCAACTTCATCCCACTCATGCGAATGCATGCCGGCTCCTACCTTTTGGCGCTCGGTATCGGTCTTGCCTTTAGCCTCATCTTTTTTGTTAGTTTTCGAGCACTCATCTTGGTCTATGACCTTAAGACGCCGGGCCGCGAGGATCATGTCTCCAATCGCGCGGCAATCGATCGTTTAACGGGAAGCGGCTTTGCCAAAGAGCAATCTCCCAATGGCGAGGTCAGTATTCAATCCGATCAAGATCACGTCCTCGCCGAGCGGGTAATTCAGCTTTTAGGTGGCGTTGGCAATATCGTGGGCGCAACCAACTGCGCCACGCGCCTGCGCGTCGAGGTCGCAGACCCTTCCATCGTTGCAGATAATGCGTCGTTTGTCGCGGTGGGCGCCAAGGGCCTCATCATTACGGGCAAGACCGCCCAGGTGATTATTGGCATCTCCGTTCCCCGCGTTAAAGAGCATTTTGACCAGATCATGGGCCTCGAGCCGGGATTTGTGCCCACCACCTCGGCCTCCCCTGCCGCCAGCGCAGCCCATAAGCGCGGCGATATCTGCTTCTTCGATATCGACGGAACACTCGCCTGGCAAGACCCTCGAGTGGCACAAGAACTTCCCGAGAGCGAGCGAGACCTCTCCCCCTATCCCAATGAAGCGGTCTCGCAAGCCATCCGTGATTTTGTCGCCAAGGGCAATATGGCGTTTATCTGCACAGGGCGCACGCTGAGCTGCATCCATCCAAAGCTGCTCGAGCTGCCCTGGACCGGCATCGTCTGCCTCGCGGGTGGCTATGTCGAACTTGAGGGACACGTGATTCGCGATTTGGCGATGACGCCCGGCATGCTGCAGCGCCTTGCTCCCATTCTTGAGCAATCGGACGAAGTGATTCGTTTTGAGGGACTCAATGGCGTCGTTCGCATGAGTGCCGATGCGCCCGACGCCCCGGGATACGCCCGCACCGTGGGCGATGCAATTACGCAGCTGCAACATTACAGCGCCTACAAGATCTTAATGTCCACGTCGCTTGCCAACCACATCGCTCAGGATCAAGCGTTTGAGCCGCTGCTCTGCTTTAACGAGCTCGAGCTCGAAGTGACCGAGATTTCGCCTCGCGAATGCACCAAGCGCGAGGGTATCCAGTCCGTACTCGACGCTCTCGACCCCAACCATGGAATGGTGTATGGCATCGGTGATGCCAGCAATGACATCTCGCTGATGAACGCCGTCGATGTCGGTATCGCCATGGGCAATGCGCCGGACTATCTCAAGGAAAAGGCCGACTATGTCACCGACAGCATCGACCACGACGGCGTCGTCACCGCGCTCGAACACTTTGGGCTTATCTAGCCAAGCCCCTACCGCACTTGCGGCCGCATGGACCAATCGTCTTCAACCGCCGCGCTCGACGCCCTAATGTGGCAATATGTTGTCTGCATAATGCAACGATGCAACCTATCAAAGAATGCGAGAACCCGTGTCCAGTCCGTTTACCAGCTTTTTAGCCCAGCACTTTGACCAGATTAACGACTATCTGGCCACGTTCTTTGACGGACAGGCGACTTCCGCCGATATCGAGCGCTACCTGTATACCCCGCTCTCGGCATTTACGGCAAACGCTGGCAAGCGCCACCGCCCGCTCATCTGCATGCTCGCCGCCACTGCGGTAGGCGGCAGCTTTGAGAGCGCCCGCAGCGCAGCGGCGGCCATCGAGCACTTTCAGTCGGGCGCACTCATCCACGACGACATCGCCGACAACGGGCAGATTCGTCGCGGCAAGCCCTGCATGCACCTTACCGAGGGCACCGGTCTTGCCATCAACTGCGGTGACCTGGCGCTCACCATGGTCACCAAGACGGTTCTCGACGACCCCACACTCAACGCAGACGTGAAGCTTCGCGTGCTCCACGAGCTTACCGAGATGATCGTCCGTACCATCGAGGGCCAGGCGCTCGACCTGGGCTGGGTCCGCGACGGGCGCTTTGACATTTCGGTCGACGATTATCTGGACATGGCGACGCACAAGACCGCGTACTACAGCGGAGCGACGCCGCTTGCCGCCGGAGCCATTATCGGCGGCGGCAGCGAAGAGCAGATTGAGGCACTGCGCGCCTTTGGGCTGCACACGGGCCTTGCCTTCCAGATTCAAGACGACCTGCTCAACTTGATCGGCACCAAGGAGGCCGCCAACAAGGACTTCCGCACCGATATCACCGAGGGCAAGCGCACCCTCGTTGCCGTGCATGCCCTGTCAGACGAGCGCTATCACGACGAGATCGAGGCAATCCTTTCCTCGGGCACCGAGGACCCTGCGCAGCTCGCACGCGCCGTGGAGATCTTCCAGGAGACCGGCTCCATCGATTACGCCCACACCTATGCGCTCGACCTGACCGCTAAGGCCAAGGCCGCTATCGAAGGCGTCGAGCTCGACCCGCATGCGCGCGAGCTCTTCCTCTCAATGGCAGATTTCTTTGTGGAGCGTCTTAACTAGCGGGGGTCATAAAACCTGTGGGCAGCGAGTTAGGGTACAAGTTGCTACACTATTGAGTGCATGTTTATAAATTGTCTCGCGTTGTCTATCCGACACACGCTCAAAATAGTACGAATGGTACGCCGAAAGGGGTTCGTTCATGGAACCTATTACAACGGGCATGCAGGGAGCAGCCGTCGAGGACGTCCAGTCCCGCCTTCTGCAGCTCGGCTATACAATCGATGACACCGAGGTTGCCGACAAGCGCTTTGGCACCACCACCGAGCAGGCCGTCAGCACCTTCAGGCTCGACAGCGGCCTTGCTGCCGGTCATGCCGTCGATATCCCCTGTTGGAGCGCCCTGGTCGACGCCTCGTATAAGCTGGGCGACCGCACTCTGTATCTGCGCATGCCCAATTTCCATGGCGCCGATGTGCAGGCCCTGCAGCGCGCTCTCAACGTTTTGGGCTTTGCCTGCGGCGAGGACGACGGCTACTTTGGTCCGCATACCGAGGCCGCCCTGCAGCAGTTCCAGGAAAATGTCGGCCTGTTTGCCGACGGCATGGCCTTCCAGGACACCTACGCCTACATCAACCGCCTGCACCATGTGTGGGAGGGCAAGCCCTCGGTCACCGAAGCCGAGTCCCGCATCGGTTTTGCTCGCGCCGCCAACGTGCTCGAGCGCTTCCAGATCGCCGTTATCGGCGAGGACCCCATCGCGCGCAGTGTTGCGTCGCGCATGTGGAATATCGCCACGGCAACGACCGACAACAGCGGCATGATGCTCTGCGACTCCGAGGTCCCAACCGACGTTGACCTGGTGCTCGAGATCGCAAGCGACGAGCTGCCCGCCGACGCCGCGCCACGCGCCACGATTGCCCTCGCCGAGTGCCACAACCTGGCCCAGCGCATCCGCACCGCCAATGTCGCCGCGCAGCAGAAGCCGGCTCGCATTCGCATTGAGCTCACGGGCATGACGCGCTACAACGGCACCTTCACGGCCAGCGACGCGCAGACGCTCGCCGTACGCCTACTCGACGGCGTTTGCGATGCCCTCGCAGATTAGGTAAACTAGACGAGTTGCTTTTGGGCAACACCACACATTGGGACGTAGTTCAACGGTAGAACTCCGGTTTTTGGTGCCGGCTGTTGGGGGTTCGAATCCCTCCGTCCCAGCCATTAAAACTGAGCGCCCTAAGCCCATAACAGCCCAGGGCGCTTTCTTGTGGGCAAGCGGAGGAATTCGAGCCCGCAAGGGTGCGGAGCTGAGGAAACGCGAAGCGTTTTCCAGCGCAGCACGCAAGGAGCGAAGCGATGCAGCGGGGCGCGGCCGCCGCAGGCAGACGCGGTGTCGGCACTTGGGGACGCTCCTAAGTGCCGGCATTATAGGAACGTCCCCAAGTGCCGGCTCGGGACTATTTTCGAGGACCCTCCGAAGGACTGTGGCCAAAAAACGGCAAATATGAGTACTGTTACCGTTGTAGCTACATTATTTTCGTTAATAAAAGAAGATCTTAATGAGATTTATTCGCATCAAGGTCTTCCTTTAATGAACACTTGAGGAGATACGGCAGCTTATCTGCTCGACCGACACGTCAAATCACCTTAAATGTGGTCGAAATTACTGCTACTAAAAGAGTATCATTACTCATATTTGCCGTTTTTTGGCCACGGCTCTTTATAGACACCCTGTACAGCGACGGCGGTAGATTTCGGAACGTGTCCGTCAGCCCCGTTCCGAAAAGCGAGCCGCGTGCAACGGCCAAGCCACGACAGCCCCCGGGAGAGCGGGGACACCGGCTTAGGTTTATCGCGAGTTCCGCACGAACAGGAGGCCACTTAATGTGGCCTCCGTCGTGAGCAGGACTGTAGAGCAGGAAACCTAAGCCGGTGTCCCCGCTCTCCCGGGGCCGGCGGAATTTAGTTGTTCAGCATGCGGTCGAAGCTTCCCGAGTCGCCATCCCGATAGTCGGCGGTCATCAGAATCTCCTGCGGAATGCGCCCGCCTTCACGTAGCACGTTGCGGAACTGCACACGCGTGACCATGGGCAGATCCTTGATCGTCGCCGCCAAGTTCTGCGGCACGCCCTGGTTGGCAGCCGCGGGCTCGCACTCGCCGCCGGCCTTCACGCGACGCTTGTGCTCGGCGAGCATGGCGCGGTACATGCCGGCATGCAGGCGAATCTCAACCACATTGGCATTGCGAGCCTGCTCGACGATGCGCGCGCCCTCGCGGTCGATATCGCCCACGTAGTAGACGTAGTTAAAACGATAGCCGATCTCGGCCAGATAATCGTCCAGGGCATGCGAGACGCTCGCCTTGCATCCGCCGCCAAAAATCACGCCGCCCACCTTGATGCCAAAGAGCTTGGCGTGCTTGCGGCCACGCAACAGCTTGACGATCTCGTCGTAGGTATCCAGGTTCTCAACCATAATGAACGGCTTGTCGGCGCCCAGCGTAAAGAAACCCGTAAAGTGCACGGGGCGGTTGGGGGCGACCTTAATCGCCTGCATGCTGATGCCCTTTTCGGTCATACGCCGAATTAGGCGCTCGCCGTGCTTGCCGTCAAAGGCCTTCTCATCGTTAAAAATCTGGTAGGCGCGCTGGCGACGCGAAGCAACCGGCGTATCGGCACCTCGGTTCTGCTCGATCCAAGCCTGGATGATTGCAATCTCCTCGGCAATCTTGCGGTTGGACATCTCGTTGTGCTGGGTGCGCTGCGGCGCCTTTTTGCCGTCCTTGCCCTCGACCTTAACAATTTGAGTCTGCTGCTCCTTAATCTTAGAGAGCGCCGTAGGCGTAGGGACAACTTTGAGCAGCTGCCTGCCCAAAACGCGGGCAAGGGCAAACGCCGATACCTCGCCGTGGACGGTCGACTCAGACCGCTGGGCAGCACTATCAGCCGCGGCAGGCTCAGCCTGTGCATGAGGCTTACGCTTGGAATCTGCCCGGGTATTACGTTTCTGCTTGGGCGCAGACGAGCGCTTTTGCGGACGATCGGACTTGGCCTCCTTCGCCGGCTGGCGCTTGACCTGATCCACCGGAGTCTCGGCCTTCTCATCTCCGTTTTGTGTCGCTGCCTTCTCGGCCGCGGCCTCGGCATTTGAGCCACGACCGCCGCGGTGACGACGACGGCGGGGCTTGCCTGAGGTGCTCTCCCCCGCCTGCTTATCAGCGGTCTGTTGAGCTTTGACCTCAGCGTCAGCCGCAGGCTGCGACTCGGAAGGTTGCTGCTCGCGAGTCGCCGGCTCAACGGTTTTCTCGGTTTGTTCGGCCTTCTCGGCCTGAGCGGTCGAAGCCGGCTCGCCCTTCTCCTGACGCCTTACGGGATACGCGCGCCTCGCAAAACCACGTCCGGGACGGCACGAACCCGGAGCCCTCTTGGCAGACTCCTCAACATCGTCTGCAACCTCGGAAGGCTCTTCAACCTCACGCGCGACATCCTGCTGCGCAGCCTTAAAGCGAGCACCGCGACGACGCTGGGGCTCTTGGGCCTCCACGGGCTTTTGCTCCTTCGCGGGCTTCTGCGACTCGGCAGCAACCTCGTTCTCAACAGCCTCGGCATCCGTCTCACCCTTTTGAGCAACGGCGCGACGGAAGCGCTCCTGCTGGGCGCGGCGCTGCGCATCGCGCTTGCCACCCCCGCCAAAACCGCCGCGTCCTGCCTTGGCCGTAAAGGCGCGCACGACGTTCTCATCGAGCAACTCATCGGTATCGACATGCTCATGCGGAGCAACTTCTTCCACAGCAGGCACGTCAGCGGAATCCTCGACGACAAAATCTTCGACGGACTCGGCAGGCTGCTCCTGGGCATCGCGGATCTCAGCATTGATGGTATAGAACGCCGGGCGCCCGTTAATGCCGCTACCCTCGATCTTGGTCACGATATTTGCCTCGATAAGCTCATCGCGCATCGCCTTGGTGTCGCATTCCTTATCGACGGAGCGGAAAATCTGCGCCAGTGCACTCGACTTAATCTTGAGCGCCTTGCGACAAAGCAGATCGTAGGCAACCAGCTTGGCACGCTCAGCAGAAAGCGACGTCTGGCTGCTCAGGCGCTCAGCCAGAGCATCGACATTGTTTTGATTATCGGAATATACCGTCTTGGCCACGGGGCCCCTTTCATATGCACACATATACGTCCATATGGTACAACGCACGAGCCTATCCACGCAAAACATCTGCGAGAACGCCCTTGCACCACCTGTTCTCACAAGAAAAAAGACCGGGTCCGCTTGATTGCGGACCCGGTCTTTCCGAGTCAAATAGATGGGAGATTCAACCCGTCCGACCGACTAGGCCTTGGCGGCCTCGGCGTCGGCAGGAGCTTCAGCGGCAGCGGCGCGACCGTACTCGGCCTTGCCCATCTCGGACCACTCGGGCTCCTCGTCAGGCATGGAGCCGGCCTCCTTGCCGAAGAACTCCTTGAGGCAGTTGACGGCGACGATGAGGCCCAGGACCATCAGCAGGACGGCGAAAACGAGCTGCAGGCCCTTGGTAGCGGCGACGGAGACGGCGGCCGTGGTGGCGGTAGCCGGGATAGTGCCGAAGAAGCCGTAAGCCTGGACAGCGGTCATGCAGCCCATGGCGCTCTGGACCAGCGAGGTGAAGGTGCAGCAGAGCAGGAAGGCGACGGGCACGTAGAGCATCCAGCCCTTGCGGCCGGTGCACTTGCAGAACACGGCGAGGGTGATCATGGTCATACCGCCGAGCAGCTGGTTGGAAGCACCAAAGAGCGGCCAGATGTTGGCATAGCCACCAAAGGCAAGGGCGAGACCGGGAAGCAGGGTGACGACCGTGGCGAACCAGGGGTTGCCGAGAACCTTCATGTAGCCGGCCTTGGACTCGATGGCCAGGGCGTCGTTGGTCTGGGCAAAGAACTCGGAGAACGAGGTGCGGGCGATGCGGGCGACGGCATCGAGCGAGGTCAGGGCCAGAGCGGAAACGTTCATGGTCATAAAGACGGTAGCGAGCGTGCCGTCAACACCGAAGGCCTGCATACCGCGGGAGATGCCAGCGGCGAAGATCTGGAACGGGGTGGAAGCGACGCCGGCGTTGAGGGCGCCGGTACCGGCGGTGTTCATGTCGGAGAACATGATGCCGGCGACGATGATGGCAAGGATGCCGACGAAGGACTCGACGACCATGGCGCCATAACCGACCTTGACGGCGTCCTGCTCCTTCTCGACCTGCTTAGAAGAGGTGCCGGAAGAAACAAGGCTGTGGAAACCGGAGAGAGCACCGCAAGCGACGGAGACGAACAGGACCGGGAACATCATGCCGGAGGCAGTGGAGAAGCCGGTGAAGACCGGAGCGGTGATAGTGGCCTGGCCGTTAACGCCCAGGACGACGATGCCGAGGACAGCGCAGGCGATCATGACGATCATCATGATGGAAGTGAGGTAGTCGCGAGGGGTCTTGAGCATCTGGATGGGCATGGCACCGGCAAAGACCAGGTAGACCATGACGACGGCGAACCACTGGAACTTATCCAGGTAGACCGGGAACTGCATACCGACGGCGAACATGAGAACCATGAGGACCACGCCGGTGACGAACTCGGCGGCACCGGTGAGGTTGAACTTCTTCTGGGCCCAACCAAAGGCGATAGCAACGAAGGTGAACAGGATGGAGATGGTGCCAGCGCAGCCAGCGGCATAGGACTTGGTGAAGTCGATGGCACCGGTAGCGGCGCCAGAAGCGTCAACGGCCGGGGTGAACATGAACGTCTTGCAGACCATGTCGGTGAAGGCGGCGATGACGATGATGCAGAACAGCCAGCAGAACAGCAGGAACAGGCGACGGCCGGTCTTGCCGATGTACTTCTCGATGAGCTGAGCGAGCGACTTGCCGTTGTTCTTCATCGAAGCGTACAGGGCACCAAAGTCGTGGACGGCGCCAAAGAAGATGCCGCCGACGAGGACCCAGAGCACGACGGGCAGCCAGCCAAAGGCCATGGCGACGATCGTACCCGTGACAGGGCCAGCACCGCAGATCGAGCTGAACTGGTGCGAGAACGCGGTAAAGGCGGAGACGGGCGAGAAGCTCTTGCCGTCCTTCATGCGCTTGGCCGGCGTGAGGGCCTCTTTGTCAACGCCCCACTTGTTGGCCAGCCAGCGGCCGTAGCCCAGATAGCCGCAGGCGAGCACCGCCGCGGCCACAACCATGAGCAAAACTCCGTTCATTACATTTCCTCCTCTAAAAAGAACTTCCTAGACATAAAAAATGAGGGCCGTCGGTTGCGCTCGACGGCCCTCATCTTCATCAGCCGCCCGTTATCGTACGGGCTAGCTGTATGTGCTAACCCGCATCAGATAATTACTACGCTGATAATGTTTAGCTGATGCGTGAACATGTCTAAGAAATCCTCTTCAATCATGATGCGAACGATCCGTGCGTGTTCACATCCCCCAGTGGATGAAAAGCAGTATGAAACTTTAGTTACCTAAAGTCAACGCAAATAAGTAATGACTTTTCAACTTTTTTGAATTTCTCGTTATAAAACGCCACTGACCTCGGACTTTACCGAACGACAGTTTTTGCTTGAGAGATGCCCCTGAGAGCCGCGGGAGCCGGGCGGCGCATATGAACTTTCCTGCTCTACAGTCCTGCGCAAGACGGAAAGCACATTAAGTGCTTTCCTTTG
>CAUGGC010000025.1 GCA_959599095.1 uncultured Collinsella sp.
CCGAATGCTCGCCATCGAAATTTATCGGTGGCCCACTTCAGACTGTAATGGGGCGGTTCGAGGGCCGCAGAACAAAAAACGGGGGCACAGTTCATTCTGCGCCCCCGTTTTTGGGTATTGCGGTTGTTTGCCGCCGGTTTTACGCCGCCTCGTCGAACTGCGAGTTGTACAGGTCGGCGTAGAAGCCGCCTTGGGCGAGCAGCTCGTCGTGCGTGCCCTTCTCGACGATGTCGCCGTCGCGAATCACCAAGATTACGTCGGCGTTGCGGATTGTGGACAGGCGGTGCGCGATGACAAAGCTCGTGCGGCCCTGCATCAGCGCATCCATGGCGCGCTGAATAAGCTCCTCGGTGCGGGTATCGACGTTGGAGGTCGCCTCGTCCAAAATCAGCGCCGGACGGTCGGCCAAAATGGCGCGGGCGATGGTCACGAGCTGGCGCTGACCCTGCGACAGGTTAGTGCCCTCCTCGTTGATCATAAAATCGTACCCGCCGGCGAGCGTATGGATAAAGTGGTCGCAGCGTGCGGCGCGTGCGGCGGCCTCGACCTCGGCGTCAGTCGCATCGGGACGTCCGTAGCGGATGTTCTCGCGGATGGTGCCGTTAAACAGCCAGGTATCCTGCAGCACCATGGCAAACTCGCCGCGCAGCGCCGCGCGATCCCAGTCGCGCACGTCGACGCCCTCGACACGCAGCGAGCCGCCGTCCACGTCGTAAAAGCGCTGCAGCAGCTTAATGAGCGTGGTCTTGCCGGCGCCGGTGGGGCCGACGATGGCGATGGTCTGACCGGGCTGCGCCTCGCAGCTAAAGTCGTGGATGATGGTCTTGTCGGGCGTGTAGCCAAACTTGACGTGGTCAAACTCCACGTGGCCGGGGCGCTTTTCGGGAATCTGCGCGTCGGCCTTCTGCTCCTCCTCGGGCGCGGCCAGGAACTCAAAGACGCGCTCGGTGGCAGCGGCCATCGACTGCATCGTGTTGCTCACGTTGCCCAGCTGCTGCACGGGTTGCGTAAAGTTGCGCACGTACTGGATAAAGCTCTGGATGTCGCCGGGCGTGGCATTGCCGGTCAGCGCGAGCTGTGCGCCCACCACGACAACGCCCACGTAGCCCATGTTGCCCACCAAGCTCATAAGCGGCATCATCAGGCCCGATAGGAACTGCGAGCGCCAGCCACTAATAAAGAGACGGTCGTTTTGACGGTCGAACTCCTCGATTGAGGCCTCGGCGCGGTCGAACACCTGAATAACGTTCTGGCCGGCAAAGTCCTCCTCGATAATGCCGTTGACGGCGCCCAGGACTTGCTGTTGCTCGCGGAAGTACGGCTGCGAGAAGTGAATCATCACGGACAGGATAATCGCGGCAGCCGGCAGCGTGAGCACGGTGACGCCGGTGAGCGGCAGACTGATCGAAAGCATCATGACGAGCACGCCGATAATCTGCGTCACCGATGTGATGAGTTGTGTCACGCTCTGGTTGAGTGACTGACCCAGCGTGTCGACATCGTTGGTGATGCGGCTGAGCACGTCGCCCTTGCTGTGTCCGTTAAAGTAGCTCATCGGCACGACGGCAATCTTGGCGGCAATCTCCTTGCGCATGCGATAGCAGATCTTTTGTGTGACGCCGGTCATGAGCCAGCCTTGGATCAGGCTACAGGCAGAGCTCGCCAGGTACAGGCAGAGCAAAAAGCCGAGCGTCTTGGCGATCCAATCAAAGTCGACATCGCCGGTGCCGTTGACCTTGGCAACCAAGCCCTCGAACAGCTTAGTCGTAACCTGGCCAAGCACCTTGGGCCCCACAATGTTAAAGATGACCGAGCACACGGCAAAGGCGACGGCGGCAAACACGGCAATCT
Organism: uncultured Collinsella sp.; assembly: GCA_959599095.1. Classification (GTDB taxonomy): domain Bacteria; phylum Actinomycetota; class Coriobacteriia; order Coriobacteriales; family Coriobacteriaceae; genus Collinsella. Next base: position 1,852 of record CAUGGC010000025.1, read on the forward strand.
TGTGCTGGCCGATATAGCCGAGCAGCTGCCTCATGGTGCCCTTAAAGTCCTTGGCCTTTTCGCCACGGCGCATGCCACCCATGCGGCCCATGGGACCACGCTGGCGGGTGGGCTTGGGAATCTGAGTCTTGGTCTCGTCTGCCATTAGCGCTCGCCTCCTTCCATGACGGCTTCAATCTCTTCTTGGGTAAGCCCCAGCTCCTCGGCGGAAAGCTGCGACTGTGCAATCTCCAGGTACGCCGGGCAGCCGTGCAGCAGCTCCTCGTGCGTGCCGGTGCCCACTACGTGACCGTCGTCGAGCACGATGATCTGGTCGGCGTGCATGATGGTCGCGATGCGCTGGGCCACGACCACGAGTGCGGCGTCGGTGACGTTTTTGGCCAGCTCCTCGCGCAGGCGCGCGTCGGTCTTGTAGTCGAGGGCGCTAAACGAGTCATCGAACACCACGACCTCGGGCTTTTTGGCCAACGCGCGGGCAATGGCCAGGCGTTGGCGCTGACCACCCGAAACATTGGAGCCGCCCTGGCTGATGGGGGAGTCGTAGCCGCCCTCGCGCTCGGCGATAAAGTCCTCGGCCTGTGCGATGCGTGCCGCCTGGCGCATGTCATCATCGCTCACCATGTCGCCGGCAAATTTGAGGTTGCTCTCGACAGTGCCCGAGAACAGACGCCCCTGCTGCGGGATGTAACCAATGCGGCGGCGAAGCTCGGAAAGGGTCATATCGCGTACGTCGATGCCGTCGAGCGAAATGCTGCCGCCGGTGACGTCGTACAGGCGCGGGATGAGCTGCACAAGCGTGGACTTGCCCGAGCCTGTGGAGCCAATGATGCCGAGCATCTGACCGGCATGCGTGGTGAAGTTCACGCCGCTGATGACATCGGCGCGGGCATCGGGATACTGGAAGCTCACGTCGCGGAAGGTGAGCTCACCGCGCGGCGCGCTGGCTGCGGGCAGTTTGGGCGAGGCAGGGTCGTTGATGCTCGTGGGGCAGGTGATGACCTCTTCCACGCGCTCGGCTGCGACCTCGGCGCGGGGCAGGATGACCGAAACCATGGTGAGGATCATAAACGCCATGACGATCTGCATGGTGTAGGAGATAAACGCCATCATGTTGCCGACCTGCATCACGCCGTCGGACACGCCCTGCGCGCCAAACCAGACGATAAGCACGGTGATGCAGTTCATGACGAGCATCATGAGCGGCATCATAAAGCTCATGGCGCGGTTGGTGTAGAGCTGTGTGGTCATCAGGTCGAGTGATGCCTTGTCAAAACGCTCGAGCTCATGCTCCTCGCGGTTGAACGAGCGGATGGGCATAAGACCGTCGAGCAGCTCGCGGGCGGTAAGGTTCACACGGTCCACAAAGCTCTGCATCTTTTTGAACTTGGGCATGGTGAGGCCCATGAGCACGCCGACGACGGCCGAGACCGCGATGATGGCCACGGCGATGGTCCACTCCAGGCCGGTGTGGTTGGCCAGGACGCGCATGACGGCGACGATGCCCATGACGGGCGCCATGAGGCACATGCGGATAAACAGGGTTGCGGCCATCTGAATCTGCTGAATGTCGTTGGTGCAGCGAGTGATGAGCGAGGCCTGGCTAAACTTGCCCACCTCGGCTGGCGAGAAGTGCATGACCTTGTTGAAGGTCTCGCGGCGCAGGTCGCGTGCGATGGAACAGGCGGTGCGCGAGGCCACGGCGCCGGTTAGGATGGTGGCGACAAGCGACACCAGGCACAGGCCAAACATCGTGGTCGCCATGCGGCCCAGGTAGGCGTTCTGCACGTCGGCGGGGTCGATACCCTGTGACTTGTACTCGTCCCGCACGTAGCTCACGGCGCGTTGGGTCACGATGGAGCCCGACATGGAGCCCATTTTGTCCGCCATACCGTTGGCGCCCTCGACGAGCTTGCCCTGGTCGATTAGGCCGCCTTCAACGCCTAGACGCAGGCTCTTCATGGTGATCTTGCCGCCGTCGGCATCAATCTGCTTTTGCATATTCTGCGCCGCTGCGGCCTTTTGCTGCATCTCGGCGAGCTGGTCGGGCGTCATCGCTGCCATTTGCTCGGGCGTGGGCATGGCTTGGGCGTCGCTGTTGCCTTTCTCGCTGGACGCGCCCATCATGTCGCCCATGGAGCTGGCGTCGATGCCTTGGTTGAGCGAAAGGACGACGGTCTCGGGCAGGCTCATGATATCGGCAATCTTGCCGCCGTCGGCGCGCTCATCCTCGGTTCCCCTGTACGTGCGAATGCTGTTTTTGTCTGCCTTGCCAAACGCAGCTTCTACTGTCTTGGCGTCCTTGGCGCTCATAAAGAGTTCGAGGTCGTCGAGCGATTCGGCACGAATGGTGTCGGGCACGGGCGAGGCGATGCCGCCTTGCTGCACGCCCACGTCGACGATGTCGCTCATATAGGTAGGCAGTGCCAGATCGGCGTTACAGCTGATTACGATAAGTACGATAGCTGCGAACAGTGATGGGACATGCTTTTTAAAGAGCTTGAGAATCCTCACTTGGCATTTCTCCTTTCTTGATTGTAGTCGATAATTTCGTTGAGACGCCTTAGAAGGCGCACCATCTCTTGGGTATCTGTTTCGCCGAGCTGCTCGAGGAAGGCCGCGGTGCGCTCCTCGAATTCCCGACGTTTGATTTCGAGATTCTGGAATCCCTTGTCGGTCATCGTGACGTGTACACGACGACGGTCGGTCTTTGAGTGCTCGCGCTCGACCCAGCCCTTGGCTTCGAGAGTGCGTAAGATATTGGCGATGCGGGCACTCGAGACCCAGGCGCGATTTGCGAGTTCGCTCGGCGTGAGCGAACCGCCAGCGAGCATGAGGGCGCGCATGACAGCCATCTCGCCGCCGAGAGCTTTGTCCGCAGAGCGTGAAATGCGATGATGCATGCTGCCAAACTCAGTTAAGAGCTGACGTCCAAGCTCATGGAAATCGGTATCTTCCACCGAAAACCCCTAACACTAGAAACTATTTTCGGTGAAAGATGATACCCGCATATTCGGGCCTCATGCAGTGGGCAATATAAAGAGCGCATAAAGAGTTAAAAAATTCAATTGCTGAAGTGTTTCAAAGAACTACTATGCCCGCGGTTAGGCGAGGGGTTGTCACCACCGTGACGACTGGGACTCATTTATCGTCACGTGCGATGCTCCAACTTCCCGCAAGGAGACACCTGAATCAAGGGGGTTGGAGTCATGGCATTTGACTTCACGGGCAAAACCGCGATCGTTACCGGCGGCACTCAGGGCATTGGCCTCGAGATTGCCAAGGGCATCGTTGCGGGCGGCGGACACGTCGCGCTCATCGCAAGGAACGCTGCCAAGGGCGAGGCCGCGGTGGCCGAGCTTGGCGAGGGCAACAAGTTCTATCAGCTCGATGTCGCCGATGCACCCAAGGCACGCGAGACCGTCGAGCAGATTTTTACGGACCTGCCGCAAACCAACATCCTGATCAACTGCGCTGGCGTCATCAGCACCAAGAAATTCGACGAGATTGATGACACCGAGTGGCGTCGCACCATCGACATCAACCTCAACGGTACCTTCACTATGATGAACGCCGTGTATCCGCACTTTAAGGCGGCCCATGCCGGCACTATCGTCAACGTGAGTTCCGTAGCGGGCAAGATCGGTGGCGGCCTGCTCGGCACAGCCGCCTACGCCAGCTCCAAGGCCGGTGTTAACGGTCTAACCAAGGCAGTCGCCAAGGAAGGCGGCAAGTTTGGCGTCCGCTGCAACGCCGTGTGCCCGTCGCTCACGTTGACCGATATGACCTCGATTCTCTCTGACGAGAATTCTCAGCGCATCATCAACGGTATTCCTCTGGGCCGCGCCGCCCAAGCCAGCGAGCCTGCGCAGATGGTGCTCTTCTTCGCTTCCGACCTCGCTAGCTTCGTGAACGGCGAGATCGGTGACTGCGACGGTGGCATCGTTCTGGACGGGTAATACCCCGCGACGATTATTCGGCGACGGCTCCTGCGACTCGGGACCGTCGCCTTCTTTCTGGCACAGGAGCGTGTGACCGCGTGTCACACGCATCAAAAGGAGATATAAATGAGTGAATCGACTGCGGTGGAGGCGCCGGCAACAAAAGAGCCGTTCTTTAAGATGTCCTCCATCCCGGGTGCCAATATCTTGGTGCCGCTTCTGTTGGGCTGCCTGCTCAACACGCTGTTCCCCGACCTGTTTAAAACGCTCGGCAGCTTTACGCTCGGCATGACCCAGCAGGGCGCAGGCCCGCTCGTGGGTGCTTTTTTGCTCATCGTCGGCACGACGATTTCGTTTAAGAGCGCTCCTGCCGCCGCTGCCCGCGGCGCCATCATCATCGCCGTCAAGCAAATCGTGGTCGTTGCCGTGTCGCTGCTCATCCTTTATGTGTTCAACGACAACCTGTTTGGCATCTCGGCCATGGTGATGTTGGCCGCTTGCACGGGTGCCAACAACGCTATGTACGCTGGACTTATGGGCACCATGGGCAACGAGGCCGAGCGTGGCGCCGTCGCCATCACCACGCTGGTTGTCGGCCCTCCGGTCACGATGATTGTCCTTGGCGCCGCTGGCCAGGCTCCGATCGGCTGGTCGCTCTTGGGCGCCATCCTGCCGATTGTCGTTGGCATTATCCTGGGCAACCTCTTCCCCAGCTTTAAGAAGATGATGGCACCTGCACTTTCCGCCATCATCGTGCTCGTCTTCTTTGCCATGGGCTCGACTATGACTTTTGGTCAGCTTATCAACGGTGGTCTTCCCGGCATCCTGCTCGGCGTGATCTGCTCGGTGATCTTTGCAATTCCCGTCATCGCGGTCGATAAGCTCACGGGCGGTACGGGTGTCGCAGGTGCGGCCATTTCGAGCTGCGCCGGAGCCAATGTGGCCACGCCTGCCGCCATGGCAAGCGTCAACGAGGCCGTGTACGGTGGCGCCGTGCTCGCGACGGCTACGGCGCAGGTTGCAGCGTGCGCTATCGTGACGGCCATTTTGACCCCGCTGGTCACCAGCTGGTGCTACAAGCATTTTGAGGGCCAGGGCAACAGCAAGGCAACGACCGACAAGGCCGCCGCAGCCGCCTAATGCCAAGCGGCAATCAAAGCTAAAAAACTAGCCATGCCACAGGGCGGCCATGGGGAAAATCCCGTGGCCGCCCTGCAGTTTCTGTAAGGTCTCTGGGGTACTTTACCCTGCTAAATCTGGCATAACAGCTAGAGTGATGGACGTATAAAGGCAAGGGGAAATATCAAGCAATTCGGTGAACGGTAGCTGATGGCGGATGCGTTTCCTGCGGATTTGTTAAAAACGCCCTAATGGTATAAAAAAAGAAACATATAACAGCCCTGATGAAGGGGGTGGCTATGTTATCCTTCACAGACGGGTGAAATCTTGGGTTTAGGGTTGCAAGACCAAGGTGAATAAACGTTTTTCCCTGTGCTAACGCGCGACGGAAGGCGAATGAAGCCGGTCATGCAGGTCTAACATTCAAGAATTCAATAAGCAGCGGTGTGAGAGAGCGCCGCATTATACGTAACTAGGAGCGTGGTTACACAATGCAGGAGGCATGGGAAGGCTTCAAGGAAGGCATCTGGACGGGAGAGGTTGACGTCCGAGACTTCATCCAGAAGAACTACACCCCCTACGAGGGCGACGAGTCGTTCCTCGCCGGCCCGACCGAGCGTACCAAGGAGCTGTGGGGCGAGGTTCTCGACCTGCTGCTTAAGGAGCGCGAGCAGGGCGGTGTCCTTGATATGGACACCAAGACCGTCACGGGTATCGTGAGCCACCCCGCTGGCTACATCGATAACGCCCACCGCGAGAAGGAGACCATCGTCGGCCTCCAGACCGACAAGCCGCTCAAGCGCGCTCTGCACGTCAACGGCGGTATCCGCATTGCTTGCCAGGCTGCCAGCCAGCACGGCTACAAGGTCGACGAGAACGTTGTCGAGCGCTACACCTTCGAGCGCAAAACCCACAACGCCGGCGTCTTCGATGTTTACACCCCCGAGATGCGTGCTTGCCGCTCGGCCCACATCATCACCGGTCTGCCCGATGGCTATGGCCGCGGCCGCATCATCGGCGACTACCGTCGTGTTGCCCTGTACGGCGTTGACTACCTGATCAAGGACAAGGAGGCCCAGAAGGCTTCCACCCCGACGGTCATGACCGCCGACAACATCCGCGATCGCGAGGAGCTGCAGGAGCAGATCCGCGCTCTCGGCGAGCTCAAGATGATGGCCGAGACCTATGGTTTCGATATTTCCAACCCTGCTACCAACACGCAGGAGGCCATCCAGTGGATGTACTTCGCCTACCTCGCTGCCGTCAAGGAGCAGAATGGCGCCGCTATGTCCATCGGCCGTACCTCTACGTTCATCGACATCTACGCTGAGCGCGACCTTGCCAACGGTACCTTCACCGAGGAGCAGATCCAGGAGTTCGTGGATCACTTCATCATGAAGCTCCGCATGGTCAAGTTTGCCCGTACCCCCGAGTACCAGGCCCTGTTCACCGGTGATCCGCAGTGGGTCACCGAGTCCATCGGCGGCATGGGTGTTGACGGCCGTACGCTCGTTACCAAGATGAGCTACCGCTACCTGCACACGCTCGAGAACATGGGTACCAGCCCCGAGCCCAACATGACCGTTCTGTGGTCGACCCGTCTGCCCGAGAACTTCAAGAAGTTCTGCGCCAAGACTTCTGTCGCCAGCTCCTCGATCCAGTACGAGAACGACGACCTCATGCGCGTTTACCATGGCGACGACTACGGCATCGCCTGCTGCGTGTCCTCCATGCGCATCGGCAAGGAGATGCAGTTCTTCGGCGCCCGCGCCAACCTGGCCAAGTGCCTGCTGTACGCACTCAACGGCGGTGTTGACGAGGTCTCCAAGAAGCAGGTCGGCCCCAAGTACCGCGCCGTCGAGGGCGATACGCTCGATTACGATGACGTTGTGGCCAAGTACAACGACATGATGAAGTGGCTTGCTGGCGTGTACGTCAACTCGCTGAACATCATTCACTACATGCACGACAAGTATTGCTACGAGCGCATTCAGATGGCTCTGCACGACAAGCACGTGCATCGCTGGTTCGCTACGGGCATCGCTGGCCTTTCCGTCGTGGCTGACTCCCTGTCCGCCATCAAGTACGCCAAGGTCCATCCCGTCCGTGACGAGAATGGCATCATTGTCGACTTCGAGACCGAGGGCGAGTTCCCCAAGTACGGTAACGACGATGACCGCGTCGACCAGATCGCTCACGACGTTGTGCACCAGTTCATGGAGTACATCCGCATGAACGACACCTACCGCAACTCCGTGCCCACGACCTCGGTTCTGACCATCACCTCCAACGTCGTGTACGGTAAGAAGACCGGCTCCACGCCCGACGGCCGCAAGGCTGGCCAGCCGTTCGCCCCGGGTGCTAACCCCATGCACAAGCGCGATAGCCACGGCGCCATCGCTTCGCTGTCTTCGGTTTCCAAGCTCCCGTTCCGCGATGCTCAGGACGGCATCTCCAACACCTTCTCCATCATCCCGGGCGCGCTCGGCAAGGAGGACCAGGTGTTCTTTGGTGATATCGACCTTGATCAGCTGGGCGAGTAACTATTGTTAGTGCTATACTAACAATAACGATTACTGATTAGAGCGCCGGTTTCGGCCGGTGCCTATCGATTGAAGGAGACACATTATGAAGGTTTCTGAAGTTTCCGAGACTCAGGCCGATAACCTGGTCCACATGCTCGACGCTTACGCCGAGAAGGGTGGCCATCACCTGAACATCAACGTCTTCAACCGTGAGACGTTGCTCGACGCTCAGGCTCATCCCGAGAAGTACCCGCAGCTGACCATCCGCGTTTCCGGCTATGCCGTGAACTTCCACACGCTCACCAAGGAGCAGCAGGACGAGGTCATTTCGCGTACCTTCCACGACAAGTTCTAAAGGGTTCAACTCCTGTAGGATTACTGGGGCCGGTTTTGGGTTATTTCCCAAAACGTCCTCGGACATGCAAAGAGGCTCCGCTGCGCGCGTTGCGCGGCGGAGCCTCTTTGCGTCCTGCGGAATGTTTTGGGAGGTAGCCCAAACAGCCCCGGCTGGGTCCTGTGTAGTCACCCTTTAGGCGGAACTCTCCTAATTATTTGGATGAGTCGTTTACTTACTTGTACTGTTACCGTCATCCCGCTGTTGTTGGGGTATGCTTTGTTCGTATGTAAACGTATGACATGTTGATGGGGGAGGGTGCTATGGCTCGCGAGAGTGCTCGTTCTAAGGATACGGCTAAGCCTGGCATCAAGGAAGTTGCGGCGGTGGCGGGGGTTTCGCCTACTACGGTATCTCGTGTGCTTAATAATCGTGGCTATATTAGCCAAGAGACCCGCGATAAGGTCCATGCCGCGATGAAGCGCATCAACTATACGCCCAACGATATCGCTCGTGCCATGCTCAACGGTCGCCTGAATCTTATCGGTATGATCGTCCCCTATGTCAGCAGTCCGTTTCATGCCCAAGTGGTTCAAGTCATTGAGCATACCCTGGCCGAAAACGGTTTTAAGATGCTGCTGTGCAATAGCGCCAATCGACCCGAGCTTGAGCGCTCTTATATCGACATGCTTCGACGCAATATGGTTGATGGCGTCATCGTCAACTCGCTTAATATCGGTGCCGAGGCGTATGCCGAGATGGGCTTGAGTCTGGTTGGTATCGACTGCGACCTTGGCGAAGCCTCTGTTCAGATTGCGAGCGACAGCTATAGCATCGGCGAACTTGCCACGCGTCGCCTGATCGATGACGGATGTTCACGCATCCTGTGCCTGCGCAGCAATAGCCGCATGCGCATGCCTGCCAATAAGCGTACCGATGCCTACCTCGATGTTGTTGAGCAGGCCGGTTTGCCCGCGCTTGTCCGTGAGGTCGAGTTCGTTAAGCCCGACGACGAAAAGAGTGCGGTCGTTGCGAAGATCCTCGATGAGAACCCCGATATTGACGGCATCTTTGCGGGAGACGACACGATGGCGGCTATCTGTCTTAACGTGATGAAGCAGCGCGGCTTGAGCGCTCCGGGCGATATTAAGGTCGTGGGCGCGGATGGTGCCCGCCGCACTATGACGTTTATGCCTGACTTAACAACCGTTCGCCAAGATATCGATCGCATCGGAGAGCTCGCGGCGCAATCCATCATTGCTCTTATTAACGGCGAAAAGCCCGAATCGAATATCAAGCTCCCCGTTGAACTCATTGAGGGTAAAACCGCGTAGTTCATCCCGTGCCAAAAGAATTCCTCAAACACCTCTGATGACCGTTCGCCGGCATATGTCAACCGTTTGCCGACGACTGGAACTGCGAAAAGACGTATTGGTGTGAAAACGTTTGACATATGAAAACGATTGACATATCTTGCAGTTGTACCGAGTTAGTATCTCGTGAGAAAGGAAGTCTCGGATGCACAAGGTGTATTACCAGCCTGAGGGAATTTGGGTAGGCGACATCATGCCGTACGGCGAGGACGGCACGTTCTATCTCTATCATCAGCGTGACACGCGAAACCCCGGACCTTTCGGAGAGCCGTTTGGCTGGGCACTCGCGACAACCAAGGACTTCGTCAATTACAAAGACTTTGGCGAGAGCCTTGAGCGTGGCGGCGACGAGGAAGTCGACCAGTATGTTTATGCCGGCACGGTGTTTAAGGTGGGCGACAAGTACCATGCGCTCTACACTGGTTGCAATCGCGATAAGGTCAAGGCACGCTTGATGAAGCAGGTTCTTCTTCACGCAACGAGTGACGACGCCGTCAAGTGGGAGAAGAACATCGCCGAGACGCTGCTTCCGCCCCAGGAGGGTTACGATGACCGCAACTGGCGCGATCCCTTTGTGCTTTGGGATGAGGAGAACGAAGAGTACATGCTCATCCTCGGCACGCGTGTGGGCGAGGACAAGCGTCTGATGACCGGTCGTCTGGTCAAGTTCACCTCCAAGGACCTGGATACCTGGGAGTTCCAGGGCGACTGGTGGAATCCGGGCCTGTACACCATGTTCGAGATGCCTGATCTCTTTAAGATGGGCGACTGGTGGTATCTGGTGTTCTCCGAGTACAGTGATGGCAACAAGACCCGTTACCGCATGTCTCGCTCTATCAACGGTCCTTGGATCACTCCTGCGGACGATTCCTTCGATGGCCGCGCGTACTATGCCGCGCGTACCGCATTTGACGGCGAGCGCCGCGTTCTCTTTGGTTGGGTTCCTACGCGTGACGAGGGCGGTGACCCCAGCTCTTACCTGTGGGGTGGCACCTTTATGCCTCTCGAGATCGTTCAGCGTGCCGACGGAACGCTCGGCACCAAGCTCCCTGACAGCATGCTTGGCGCCTTTGGCGAGGCTAAGGCAGTCGAGGCCTTTGAGCTTTCCTGCGAGTCGGGCAAGGTCGAGCAGGTGCTCGCCGCGGATGCCGGTTCCACCTATATGCTCGATGCCGACATCGAGCTCGCCGGTGACGCTGCCGGCTTCTCGGTGAAGCTTGCCGAGGACGCCGAGTCCGGTCTTGCCTATGAGTTCCGCGCCAACCTGCGTGAGGGCAAGCTCGAGTTTACGGCGGCCCCCCAGTATCCGTGGTTCCAGGTCAACAACATGGGCCTCGAGCGTCCGTTGTTCTTTAAGGGCGAGGGCACTCATCATGTGCGCCTGGTCGTTGACGACGATATCGCGACCATCTTTGTCGATGATGTTGCGCTTAACGCGCGCTTCTGCAATAAGCAGGGCCAGGGTGTGGCACTGACGGTCACCGACGGTACGCTCAAGTGCGCAAATGCAACGATCGCGTCTCTGTAATGGCATCAAAACGTTTTATGATTTCGTAAGGGAATGGAGAGGAACATGGACTACAAAGTAGTGTCTCAGCAAGTCGTCGATAACGTCGGCGGTCTGGAGAACATCGAGGGCGCCACGCATTGCGTTACGCGTCTGCGTCTGGTGCTCAAGGATACGAGCAAGTACAACAAGGCCGAGCTCGAGAACATCGATGGCGTCAAGGGCGTGCTGTACAACAGCGGCCAGCTCATGATCATCTTCGGTACCGGTACCGTCAACAAGGTCTACGATGAGTTTATGGCTCTGACGGGCGTTAAGGAGATCAGCGCTTCCGAGGTCAAGGGCGCCGAGGCGGACAAGAAGGGCAAGTTCTTCTCGGTCCTCAAGGTATTCTCGGATATCTTTATCCCCATCATTCCCGCTTTCGTCGGCGCTGCTATCATCATCGGCCTTAAGTCGCTGATCGTTGCCAACGGCCTCTTTGGCATGGAGGGCAGCCTTGCCGACCACAGCGAGTTCCTCAAGAACCTCGCAAGCTTCTTTGCCATTATCGCCACCACGTTTGACTACCTGCCTGTCCTGGTTATGTACAGCGCGGTGAAGCGTTTTGGCGGTAACCCGATTCTGGGCATCCTCGTCGGTATCGTCATGGTTCACCCGAGCCTTATGAACCGCAACACGTTCGTTATGGATCCGACGGGTGCTGAGTACTGGAACTTTGGTCCGCTCTCCATTCCCATGGTTGCTTTCCAGGGCGGTGTGTTCCCTGCAATCCTGACTGCCTGGTTTATGGCCAAGGTCGAAAAGATTGCCCAGAAGTACATCCCCGAGGTCGTCTCGTTCGTCTTTGTCCCGACCGTTACCCTGATTCTTGCTAACGTCGCCCTGTTCACCGTGTTCGGCCCGCTCGGCAACCTGATCGGCGACGTCCTCGCCGGTGTAATCGATATCCTGTACAACAGGATGGGCGTCTTCGGTGCCTTTGTCTTTGCCGCATTCCTGCAGCCGCTCGTCGTTACCGGTACGCATCAGTTCATCCAGGGTATCGAGGCAAACCTCGTCGCCACGACTGGCTTCAACTACATCCAGGCCATCTGGTCGGTTTCCATCATCGCCCAGGGCGGCGGCGCCATCGGCATGTACCTCATTCACAAGAAGCATCCCAAAGAGCGCAACATCTGCATGTCGTCCTTTATCCCGACGCTGGTCGGTATCTCCGAGCCCGCAATCTTTGCTGCAAACATGCGCTACTCGATCATCCCGTTCATCTGCGCTTGCATCGGTGCAGGCTGCGGCGGTGCCTTCGTGAAGCTCTTTGAGGTGCGCGCCATCGGTCAGGGTCTGACCGGCGTGCTTGGCCTGCTCATCGTCACGCCCGAGACGCTCGTGTGGTATGTGGCTGGCAATCTCATCGCCTTTATCGTGCCGATCGTCTTGATCTTTGCCTACAACAAGGCAAAGGGCGTGCCGACCACTGATGAAGAGGGCGCTGGTGCTGGCTTTGATGTCAGCTTCTAGTTGAGCCGTTCAGCGTAATCTGAGGATAAGTCCATTTGGGGAAGGGCGTTCGACTCGTGTGAGTCGAGCGTCCTTCCCCATAGACGAGAAAGTCAACGGCGATGTTTAATCAAAAAAATAAGGTGACACGCGCGGACTATGAGCAGTGGCGTGCCGGACAGGATGAGACGGCGGGTCGCATCGCGTCCGACCCCGATAGGCTCCTGTTCCATGTGGAGCCTGAGCTTGGCTGGCTCAACGACCCCAACGGTTTGGTGCAGATCGGTGATACGTATCACATCTATCACCAATACGATCCATTCGATGCTGCGCATGACGGTCCAGTGCTTTGGAATCATCTGACAACAAAGGATTTTGTGACGTACGAGAATCGCGGCCCTGTGCTGTTCCCCGATTCCGATTTGGATTCGAGCGGAGCGTATTCTGGTTCTGCCTTTGTACACGACGGCAAGATTCACTACTTCTATACCGGCAACGTCAAGCATTTTGACCGCGATGATTACGACTACGTGTTGACGGGCCGTGAGCAAAACCAGATTCATGTGGTTGCCGAGAACCCCGACGAATTGGGCGAGAAGCGCATAGCTGTTGGGCCGGTCGATTACCCCGACGATATCGGTACGCACGTGCGTGATCCCAAAATCCTTGAACACGATGGTATCTACTACATGGTTCTGGGCGCTCGTACGAAAGACGACCGCGGCTGCGTGCTTGTCTATACCTCGAGCAATCTAGAGGACTGGAGCTATGCGACGCGCATTGAGTTGGGCGAGAAGTTTGGCTTTATGTGGGAGTGCCCCGATCTGTTTGAGCTCGATGGTGAGCTTATTCTCGTTTGCTGTCCGCAGGGTGTGTCCGCCGATGGATGGCGTTACCGCAATCCGCACCAGTGCGTGTGGTTTCCCATCGAGGCCGATTGGGAGGCGCCGAGTTTTAAGATCGCCGGGCAGGGCATGCCCCCGATGGTCGATGCCGGCTTTGATTTCTACGCACCGCAGTCTTTTGAGGATGCTGCGGGTTGGCGTTTGATGATCGGGTGGTCGGGTTGCCCCGATGCGACGGCAAAAAGCCCGACGGTGGCACGCGGGTGGCAGTGCGCGTTGACGGTGCCGAGAAAACTGAGCATGCGCGATGGTAAGCTCTGTCAGCAGCCGGTGCACGAGATTGAGAGGATGCGCGGCGACTGCGTTTGCGCGACAGGCGGTGAAACCGTTGAGGAGCCGGGCCGCCTGTTTGATCTTGTGGTTTCCTGTGAGGGCGCCCAGGTGATCGAGCTCGAAATCCGCAAGGGTGTCTTTGTGCGCTATGCAGACGGGATGCTTACCCTCGACATGGGTGACGAAGGCTATGGGCGCGACCAGAGGTCGATCGAGCTCAGCGAGCTTCGCGACCTGCGCGTGCTTTCGGACACTACGATGGTCGAGATTTTTGCAAATGGCGGCGAGGCGGCACTTACGAGCCGTACCTATTCGCCGGCGGTTCCGGCGATGGAGCTGCACGCCGAGGGTGCGGCATCGATGAATTTCTACCGCCTCGTGCATTAACCGTGCGTGGAGCACGATTGGATTTGCTGGACGGAATGTGTCGCAGTTGTCGCGGCCAACTACCGCTTACCGCATATAGCGACCGTTTGCGGAATAAGTAACCCTCCTTAATAAACCGTGTAGAATCCTAGATAAGCACGGAGTTTTCCAGGGAGACGCTGTCCTTTGTTATGTGCAAGGGGCGGCGTCTCTTTGGCGCTTGGACACTGTTGTGCAACAGTGCGGCGGCGCGTGCCATGTATTGAAAACCCAATGTCGAGATGGGTCGTGATAATAATGGGCAAGTACGTAATCGTGGTCGAGTCTGGGTCGGATGTGACGCCGGAGCTCTGCGAGCGCTACGGCATCGTGCGCGTGCCCATGCATGTCATGATTGGTGACGAGACCGTCGAGGACGGCTCGATCGATCCGCTCGAGATTTATTCGCGCTGCAACGAGTTTGGCGTGATGCCCAGGACCAGCGGTTGCGCGCCGGCAGATTTCTCCCGCGTGTACGACCGTATCCATGCCGAGCAGCCCGATGCGACCATTCTGCATCTTGCGTACTCCGAGGCCACGACCTGCTCGCATCAATCATCGAAGATCGCCGCCAAGGGTCGCGACTACGTGTTCTCCATGGACACGCGCTTTGTCTCGGTGGGTCAGTCGCTCGTTGTCGTCGAGACCGCCAAATACATCGAGGCTCACCCCAATGCCACCGTCGACGAGATCTTTGCATTTACGAATTCCGTCATGGACCGCGTGCTGCTGGGCTTTGTTCCTACCGATCTTGCCTTTCTTAAGGCGGGCGGTCGCTTGTCCAACGTCGCATTCCTTGGCGCCCATCTGCTCAAGATTAAGCCCTGCATTGAGGTGACGGGCGGCAAGTTCGTGGCGACCAAGAAGTTCCGCGGCTCTATGCTCAAGTGCGCCCGCGCCTTTATTGACCACATGGTTGCGAAGGGCGAGATTGACTACTCGCACATTGGCTTGGCGTATTCGGTGGGCCTTTCCCAGGAGCTGCGCGATGACATGGAAGTCTATGCGCATGACCTGGGCTTTAAGGACGTTACCTGGACTCAGGTCGGCGGCGTCATCTCGAGCCATTGCGGCCCGACCGCCTTCGGTGCGGTGCTCACGCTTAAGGCGTAAAGGCCGCAGGCGAGCGTTCTTCAGCCTGACATCTCGACGTAGCCCCCAGCCATGGTGATGGGGGATAGATTAAAACGTGCCGTTCTAGTCCGAGACGTTTAAACGCAAACGCATGGGCTAGAATGGCTCTGGCATTTTAATTGGTTGCATCCAAGGAGAGGCAAGGTAGCGCGAATGGCAGAAATGACGCTTGAGGGTGTGGACGCTCGTCCCGAGGACTCTGCGTTTGCCCTGGGCCGCGTACATTCGATTGAAACGATGGGTACGGTCGATGGGCCCGGCATCCGCTTCGTAGTGTTTGTCCAAGGCTGCCCCATGCGCTGTGCGTATTGCCACAACCCCGATACCTGGTCGGTTAACGGCGGCACCATGGTGACCGTAGAGCACCTGATGGACGAGTTCCAGAGCAACCATGAGTTTTACCGCAGCGGTGGTATTACGGTGTCCGGCGGCGAGCCGCTCCTGCAGCCTGAGTTTTTGGCCGACCTGTTCCACGCCATGCACAATAACCACGATGGTCGTGTGCACACCTGCTTGGATAGCTGCGGCTATGCGTTCGATCCCGCACATCCCGAGAAGTTCGATGCCGTGCTCAACGAGACCGACATGGTACTGCTCGATATCAAGCATGCCGACCCGGTCGAGCATAAAAAGCTGACCGGTTGTGATCCCGCACGCATCCTGGCGTTTGGTGATGAGCTCGCGCGTCGCAAGATTAAGGTCGTTATCCGTCACGTGGTGGTACCGGGCATTACCGACACGGTGGAGGAGTGCGAGGCGCTCGGTCGTTTAATCGCCCCGTGGCATAACGTGGTGGGCTTGGAAATGCTGCCGTATCACACGATGGGCGTCGTCAAGTACGAGCAACTGGGCATTCCCTATAAGCTTGAGGGCGTTCCACAGATGGATACCGCGCGCATGCCCGAGCTGCGCAACGCCGTTATGGCCGGCATGAGAAAGCGCCGTGCGGAGCTCAGGTCGGCCATCGGCTAACAAGCTATTTTTGCCCCTTTATGATACCCGAGCTGTACTGGCCTAACGGCTTGGTGCTGACGCGGTTGAGCCAAAATGCTGGTACCATACCGTGGATAAGCAATTTGCACGGATTTGGGGGATGGCATGGCAACCATCGCGATCATAGGCGCACTCGAAAAAGAGGTTGCGCAGATTAAGGAAGAGCTGAGTGGCGCGCATGAGTCGCAGGAGGCGGGCTTGACCGTTGTGAACGGTGGGCTTTCGGGTCTGACGGTAGTCGCCACGACGGCAGGCATGGGGACCGTGAACGCCGCCGCCGCAACGCAGCATCTCATCAGCAAATACGCCCCGCAGGCCGTTGTGTTTTCGGGTATTGCGGGCGGCCTAAACCCTAAACTCCATATTAACGACGTGGTTATAGGCAAGTGCCTGCGCTATCTGGATACCGATACGGCACTCATCGCCGAGTCCGCGCCGGGGCTCGAGGAGTTTGCCTCGACGCCGGCGTTGGTTGATGTTGCCGCCGCCGTGCTTGCCGAGCACGGGTTTGTGGACGCATCGCTGGATGTGGCGGCTGTGGAGAAGGACCCCAAACAGTTCCTGGTTGGCACTATCGCTACAGGCGACCGCTTTGTAACGGGCGACGCCATGCGCACCGCGGCGATTGAGGCCACGCATGCCGATTGCGTCGAGATGGAGGGCGCGGCAATTGCGCACATCGCGGCCAAGAATGGTGTCGATTGCCTGGTGCTGCGCGCTATCAGCGATAATTGTGACGAGGCATATGATGCGTTTTGCGAGCGCGAGTTCGATCTGGATGAGTACGCTCGCACCGCAAGTGACATCACGCTCGATATCGTCCGCCGCATTGCCGCTGCGCAATAGCGCGTCTATTTGTAAGAACCTACGACCAAGGAGTGTCCATGGCCGATTCCATTAACTATCAGCTTGCCAAGTTCGTTGCCAGCTACGGCAAGGTTTCGCAGATTCCCGAGTCCACCTGCCCTGAGGTGAGCTTCGTCGGCCGCTCCAACGTGGGCAAGTCCTCCATCATGAACAAGCTATTTGGCCGCAAGAACCTGGTCAAGGTTTCGAGCACGCCGGGCAAGACGAGCAACATCAATTTCTTCGAGGCCGACGACGTGCACTTTGTCGACCTGCCGGGTTACGGTTTCGCCCGTCGCTCCAAGGCCGAGCGCGATCGTTGGGCCGAGCTCATCGGCGATTTCTTTGACTCCGAGCGTAGCTTTAACTTGGTCGTGTCGCTGGTGGATATTCGTCACGACCCGAGCAAGCTCGACCATGACATGATCGACTATCTGCAGGGCAACGAGTTCAACTTTATCGTCTGCCTCACCAAGGCCGACAAGCTCAGCCGCACCCAACAGGCCCGCCAGGCAGCAGCCATCAATAAGCAGCTCAACGTCCCTGCCGAGAACGTGATCATCACAAGCTCCCAGACTGGCACCGGCATCGACGAGCTTAAGCGCCGCATTGCTGAGGCCTGCCTTTAGTCAGGCTGCGGCCCCTCAAAAGCTCTCATCTATATCACCTCAGTGATAGTTATTGGTAAACTATCACTGAGGTGATATTTGTTGGAGGTCGATATGGAGCTTTGGCACGGGTCGGACGTTGTTGTCGATCATCCATCGTTGGATAAATGCAGGCAATTCAATGACTATGGGCGCGGGTTTTATTGCACACCGCATGAGGAAATGGCAATGGAGTGGGCATGTCGGACCGAGTCTGATGGCATTGCCAATCGATATGAGCTTGATTTAGATGGCCTTGCGATTTTGGATTTGGAATCAGGTGAGTTCTCGATTCTCAACTGGCTTGCAATTCTGGCGAATAACAGAGAGTTCAATGTTTCAACGCCAGTAGCACGCGAGGGGCTTCGTTATCTGCTGGATAACTGCCTGATTGATATTTCTCCCTATGACGTTATTCGAGGCTATCGTGCAGACGATTCCTATTTCTCGTTTGCAAGACAGTTTGTCAACGGCATGATCTCGCTCAGGCAATTGCAGCGCATTATGTTTTTGGGGGATTTTGGCATTCAATATGCGCTTATGAGTGAGCGTGCATTCTCGGCGATTAAGTTCCGCGATTGGAAGCAGGCCTCGGGAGCTGAGTTTTATCCCAAACGATTTGAGCGAGAACAGAACGCTCGACGAAAGTACCTGGATACGGTAAACGGATTTGACTCTGATGGTGTCGACATTAGGGATTTGATGGCAGGAAGGGTTGATTTAAATGATCCAAGAGTTAACGGATTGTGGGCCGAGTAGGACATACCCCGTTTACTACCTAGAGGATGCAATGAACAACCTTGGCGACTGCTTTGACTATGCCGTTAACGATTATGGGGCAGAAGGATCGGAAGTTGCTGAACTCTTTTGCCTGAGCGGCGTAGCCCGCGAGTTCGAACGCGGCAACGCATGGGTAGTGTCGGGAAAATCGGGCGTTGAGCTGTTCGCGCTCATTGCCGAAAGGTCCGGCTATCAATCAAGACCGATGCCAAATCGAACCTACCGATTCGAAAAGACACCGGAATATTGGACGGGCTGGATATTGGCATACCTTCAGTGGCGCCTAGGAGAGTCTTTCGAAGATTTGCTGCATGTCGTTCCATTCGATGTGTTGCGCGGGCTGTACTACCCCTGGCACGAAGCCTCGGAGGAACGCGTGGCTCGCCTCGTCTGCGATATGGCGAAAAAAGCGTCCAGGCAAACCAAACTTGCGTTAGCAAGAAAGAAGCTTAAGAAAACCCAACAAGACCTAGCATACGAATCGGGTGTGTCACTCCGCTCAATCCAAATGTACGAGCAGCGCCAGAGAAACATCAATGAAGCTTCGGTAACAAGCGTAAGAGCCATAGCAAAAGCCCTCCACTGCAACATCGAAGACCTCCTAGAACCAGTCTTCGAATACAAAGAGATCAGCGCCGCCTAAAGCGGGTACTGACTAATGATTGTGCAAGCAAAGGTGCGCCAAACAGCATTTAATTTAGTGAAGCTAGCCGTTTTATTGGGGCATGCGGGTCTCGTGGGTATTCACTAGGTAGCTTATATATTGTAATGCCCCGTTAAGCAAAGGTGCTCAGCGGGGCATTTCTAAATCGGCGATGCTAACGGGAGTTAAGCTGTAATATATTGCGACAGAAAACGCCCATATTTGATGATTAAGACCAATTATTCAATTCTGGCGCTCAGCCAGTACTCTCCATTCGAAGCTACGATTGCGTATGTAATTCCATTTTTGACAATCGGTTCATCTACGCAAGCAGCGCCAACTTGCTTGGCATCTGAAAACGAGAGTGTTGGATCAATTGCTTGTATGGTTGCTAATGCTGTCGCCGCGGCATAATCTGAATTTTCGAAGTACATGACTATGTTTTTGAAGCAGTTTTCGGATCCAAGATAGCTGAGTAGCACCGGGTTACTCGAGTCCGAAAAAAAGCCTCCAATACCGGCAATCTTTGAACCGTTTTTGATCTGAAGTTCGAGCCCCATGCCGCTATCGTCTAGTTCGTAATCCGCATTCATGCTGCTGCAATTGGGGATATCGGAGAATTCCTCGTTAAGTCGATCAATAAAGCCTTCAGGTGAAATTGAAAACGATCCGTCGCCAAGAAAGGAAGTAATTTTCTTTTCGTTGCGAGTGTCAACGACCTCTCCGCATCTCTCGCATTCTCGTATTTCCTTCGATGTGGCATCTACGTAGTCGACTTCTTTGGTCCACGAGCCCGGTTGGTGTCCGAGTGGCTCCCCTTTCGTTTCGCCGCAACGCTGGCAGGTCTTCGGTGTCGTACAAGTTGCTTCTTCCCATTCGTGCCCGAGAGGTTCTCCCTCGGTTTTGCCGCAGCTTTTGCATACACGAGGGCTAGTACAGGTTGCATTGGCCCATAGTTTGTGGCTACAAAACAATTGAGGAAACAGCATGGGCAAACTGAAGATGATGCCAACTGCCACGGCAGCTGCGATTGCCGCTCGTTTTTTATTGCCTAATTTATGAATGGCCCGCGTTAGAAGTGAGTCGTTTTCTTCATTTTTGCGTGCGCCGTCATCTTCGTTTGATGGCGGAATTTCAGAGGAGGGGGTGTCGCTAGCGCCATCAGAAAGCTGCTCGGCTTTGAAATCTGGCTTCCGCTCGTCGGACTCGCTGAGTGCCTTTTCCTCGTCGAGCTCCTTCATCTCGTCATTCATGTTTATCGAGACTCCTTCCTAGCTATGAATCTGCGATGGCATTTTTGATAAGCGGAATGGCTGGTGACATAAATATATCCCAGTTTGGGATATATCAAAATGGAATATAGCGTAAACGGCATGAACGTTGATGCTAACAGGACATGCGGAAAATGCCTTTCCCAGATTCGTCGGGAGCAAGGTATCACTCAGGTTGAACTCGCAAAGAAACTGGGGGTACCTCAATCGTTCATCTCAAAGGTCGAGACCGGGGAACGCAGCCTTAGGGTTTATGAGCAGTTTGTCTATGCGAATGCACTCGGAATTACTGTTGAGACGCTAGTACGTAAACTTGGGGCTGTTTTGAGTAGCGAAGATAATTAGATGACGTCACGCATCGACCATCAATTAGAAATTAAAACAGAGCCATAGGGCGAATGAGATGCTGGGAAGTGCGCCTTTATCAAATAGAAGCCAAAAAATCAGCCCGGCGACTTTCCAGAGCGTAGGTTCCTGTAGCCGCCGCCAGCGAAGTTAACGTAGGGGAGGCCAGGGGCTTTGCCCCCAAATCTTTCCGCAGGACGGCAGGACCCCCGCCGCACGAAGTGCGCAGCGGGGGTCCTGCCATGTCCGAGGACGATTTGGGGGCAAAGCCCCTGGCCTCCCCGGCGGGTATATGGGACGGCGACTACAGGTATTCGATCTGGGCGCCCTCGGTGTCGCACGTCAGAATGTGCGTGTCACACTTGGGGAACTGCTCGCGCAGCTTGACCTGCAGGAACTTCGCCACGATGGTGTCGTCAGTCACGGCCATGAGGGTCGAGCCGGAGCCACTGATCCAGATGGTCTTGGCGCCTCCGTTAAGGCAGGTGTCGCGCACGGCGTTGTAGTCGGGGATGAGGCGGCGGCGATAGGGCTCCTGGATGCGGTCGTCGTTGGCGGCGGCAATCAGGTCGAGGTCACCAGTCTCCAGGCCGCGCGTCATGCCGGCGATGCGGCCCATTTGCCATACGGCGGTGGAGAGTGGAATCTCCTGTGGCACAACCTTGCGGGCCTCGCTCGTATGCACCTCGTAGGGCGGAATCACGGTAATAAAACGCAAGCGATCGCTCACCTCATAGCGCAGGCACTGGGGGAGCGAATCAGTCGGCGTAAAGGAGCAGACGGCGCCGCCCAGGATGGCGGGGGCGACGTTATCGGGATGGCCCTCGACCTCGGTGGCGATGCGGACGAGTTCGGCGCGGTCGACGGTGTGGCCTGTCAGCGCGGCGGCAGCCATGATGCCGGCGACGACGCAGGTGGAGCTGGAACCCAGGCCGCGGGCGACGGGCACGTCGGTCTGAATGTCGATAGCGACGGGGAAGGCCGGCTCGCCCCAGGCGGCCAGAGCATCGACAAAGCTCACATAGACCAGGTTATTCTCGTTTTGAAACTCCTCGGGGCAGCCCGTGATGGTGAGCTTGTCGGCACGCTCAAAGGTAAAGTGCGAGTAGAGGCTGACGGCCATGCCGAGGGTATCGTATCCAATGCCCAAGTTGGCGCTGGTTGCTGGGACGGTGATTTTGATCATGTGGGTCCTCCTGGGCGGGTCTGGCCGTTTAGTTCGCTGCTCGGGCAGTCCTGGCTCGCTCGGAAAGCACATTAAGTGCTTTCCGGCTCGTGCGGAACTCGCGACGAACTAAACGGCCAGACCCGCTCGCATGCTCGTCATTATCCCGAAAGCTAAATAAAAAGAAGGTGCGCCGGCTTTCGCCGGCGCTTAATAAGGGATCTAGTCGGTGCTCATTCGTTTTGCTGCAGACTCGACGTAGCCGGCCATCTCATCGACGTCGCAGACGTCTTCGAAGCGGACGGGTTTGGATTCGAGTTCGGCGAGCTGGGTCGGGGCGACCGTGTTGGTGGCCTGCTCGAGTACGCGCATAGCCTCAAAATCATCCTCGGGAACGTCGAGGCCCAGGGCGTCGCAGCAGGCGCGCGGGAACTTGTAGGGGCTGGCGGTCGAAAGCAGCACGCGAGCCTTGGCGCCCTCGGCGGGAGCGACCTTTTCAAAGACGTGATAGCCGCAAGCGGTGTGCGGGTCGATCACGTAGCCGTTGGCGTCCCAGCAACTCTTGATGGCAGCGCGGACCTCGTCCTCGCTGGCCCAGCCGCAGCCAAAGACGCTCTGAATCTTGGCCAGCAGCTCGGCGGGTACCTCGTAGCGACCGGTCTGTGCCAACTGCTCCATAAGGCCGGCAACGAGTTCGCAGTCGCCATCGGACAGGAAGTACAGCATGCGCTCCAGGTTAGAGCTGATGAGGATGTCCATCGACGGCGAGATGGTCGTGAAGAACGGGCGGTTACGGTCGTAGACGCCGGTGGTCAGGAAGTCGGCAAGCACGTTGTTCTTGTCGCTCGCGACGATGAGCTTGGCGACGGGCAGGCCCATGCGCTTGGCGTAGTAGCCGGCCAAGATATCGCCAAAGTTGCCGGTGGGCACACAGAACTCTACGGCGTCGCCAGCCTCGATAGCGCCGGTGCGCAGCAGCTGCGTATAGGCGGCAAAGTAGTAGACGACCTGCGGTACCAGACGGCCGACATTGATAGAGTTGGCGCTCGAAAGCACCGTGCCGGCGGCTTCCAGGCGCTCGGCAAGCTCCTTATCGGCAAAGATGCGCTTGACGGCGCTCTGGGCGTCGTCAAAGTTGCCGCGGATGCCGCAGACGGCGACGTTGTCGCCCTCCTGCGTGGACATCTGCAGGTTCTGGACGCGGCTAACCTTGCCCTCGGGATAAAAGACGGTGATGCCTGTGCCCGGAGCGTCGGCAAAACCGGCGAGTGCGGCCTTGCCGGTGTCGCCCGACGTGGCAGTGACGATCATGATGCGCCCGGAGCCGCCGTCCTTGGCGGAAGTGCGGGCCATGAGACGGGGAAGCATTTGCAGGGCGACATCCTTAAAGGCGCTCGTGGGGCCGCCAAAGAGCTCCATCACATAGGTCTGAGGGGCGTCAGCGCCCGGCGCAGCGTCGAGTTTGACGAGCGGCGTAACCTCTTCACTCGCGAACGTGCCGCGGTATGCTTCGTCGACACACGCCGAAATTTCTTCGGCCGTGTAATCATTCAGTAACATTCCCAACACATCTTGAGCGATTTCAAAGTACGATTTATCTGCAAGCGAGCTGATATCGACCTGCTGGGTGCCGAGCTCGTCCGAGACAAACAGACCCCCGTCGGGAGCGATGCCGGTACGGATTGCCACCTTACTTGAGCACGATAAAGTGCGTCCTCGTGTACTATGATAAGTTCCCATATAACACTGCTCCTCGGATGCCTTGGTCCCAATCGGTGAAACCATGGTATCAGAGCGTGCAAAATAGGTTCGCAGAGGCTTTTTAGAAAGGTAACCTCCAGCCCATGATTAAGATTGCCAAGTTTGGCGGCTCGTCGGTCGCCGACGCCGAACACTTCAAGAAGATCAAGGCCATCGTCGATGCCGACCCGGCTCGCCGTTTTGTGGTGGTTTCCGCCTGCGGTCGCCGTTTTAAGGGTGACACCAAGGTGACCGACCTGCTCTATCTGGTCAATGCGCACGTTAAGTACCACGTGTCGTGTGAGGAGCTGCTTGAGGACATTGGCCAGCGCTATTTTGATATCGCTGACGAGCTGGAGCTCACCTATCCCATCCGTGAGGAGTTCGCGGCCTTTGCCGAGCGCGCCCGCTCGGGCGGTTACTCCACCGAGGAGCTCGTGAGCCGCGGTGAGTACTTCACCGCTCGCCTGATGGCCGAGTACCTGGGCCTGCCGTTCCTGGATGCTGCGACGGTCGTTGCGTTCCATCACGACGGTACGCTCAGCATGAACCGCACCTCCGAGCTGGTGCAGGAGTACGGTCAGCAGGGCGGCTTTGTTATGCCCGGTTTCTACGGCGCGACGCGTGAGGGCCAGATTAAGCTGCTCGATCGTGGCGGCGGCGATATCTCGGGCTCGATTTTGGCTAAGTGCCTGGGCGCCGACCTATACGAGAACTGGACCGACGTCTCGGGTTTCTATTCTGCGGATCCGCGTATTGTTCCGGAGGCTCAGCCCATTGCGCGCGTTACCTACGAGGAGCTGCGCGAGCTTTCGTACATGGGCGCAAGCGTCCTGCACGAGGAAGCCGTGTTTCCCGTGCGCGAGGCAGGCATTCCGCTGGTCATCAAGAACACCAATGCGCCGCAGGACCCCGGCACCATCATTAGCGAGACGGCTGATGAAGGCGAGGCGGAGCCCATCATTACCGGCGTGACCGGCAAGCGCGGTTTTGTCGCCATCAACGTCGCCCGCGACCGCACCAAGCCCCGCGTCGGCTTTATGCGCCGTGCGCTTTCGGTGTTCGAGCGCTATGACGTTTCCGTCGAGCACATGCCCACCGGTGTCGACCGCTTTGGCGCCGTGGTGCAGGAGCAGGATGTGCACGATTCACTGTACTCACTCGTGGGCGACATCCAGCAGGAGGTCGAACCGCTCGAGATCGAGGTTGTCGAGGGCTTGGCGCTCATCGCTACCGTCGGCCGCAACCTGCGCGGTCGTGCAGGTATCTCGGGCCATCTGTTTGGCATGCTCGGCCAGGCCGGCGTGAGCGTGCGTATGATTTCGCAGAGCTGTGACGAGATCAACATCATTATCGGTGTCGAGGAGAAGGACTTCGACCTAGCGATTCGGACCATTTACCGTGCCTTCTCCGATGAGAACGGCATTGTGAAGGTCTCCGACCTGGAGGCTCCCGCGCCGGTCGATCCCGCTCTGGCCGCGCTCAAAAAGTAGCGACTGCTCGGTAGATTTTTGGGTCATGTCTCAAAAAACTAAGGCGGGGCGTTTCGTTTCGGTTTCGTTTCGACGGGGCGGGTTTCGTGTCCGCCCCGTTCTTGTATACACTGGCAACAATATTCGGCCTGCTTGGCGTGCGGGCGATAGCCACAACCTTTAAAGGGGGAAGCATGAAACAGTACACGGTTGCTATTTTGGGCGCCACGGGAGCCGTGGGCACCCAGATGCTCGAGTGCCTCAACGAGCAGGAGTTTCCGGTCGGTAAGCTCAAGCTGCTAGCGAGCGCGCGCTCTGCAGGCAAGACCGTTGAGTTCCGCGGCGAGCAGGTTGTGATTGAGGAGGCTTGCCCCGAGGCCTTTGAGGGCTGCGACATCGTACTCGGCGCCGCCGGCGACGATATCGCCAAGGAGCTGCTGCCTGAGGCCGTCAAGCGCGGCGCCGTCGTAGTCGATAACAGCCACGCCTTCCGCATGGATCCCGAGGTGCCGCTGGTCGTGCCCGAGATCAATGCCGATGACATTGAGTGGCACCACGGCCTGATTGCCAACCCCAACTGCGCGACTATCATCGGCCTGGTTCCCACCTGGCCGCTGCACCAGCTTGCCGGCGTGAAGCGTATGATCGTGTCCACGTATCAGGCAGCTTCGGGCGCTGGCGCGCCCGGTATGGCCGAGCTCGAGGCTCAGCTGGCCGCTCTGGGCCGTGACGAGGAGATTCCCGAGCCGCGCGCCTTTGCCGCCCAGCTGGCGAGCAACCTGATTCCGCAGATTGGCGGCGTCAAGGAGGAGGGCTTTACCTCCGAGGAGATGAAGTTGCAAAACGAGGGCCGCAAGATCATGCATCTGCCCGAGCTGCGCGTGAACTGCACCTGTGTGCGCGTGCCCGTGCTGCGTTCGCACTCCGAGAGCATTACGCTCGAGTTCGAGCGCGACATCACGGTTGAGGAGGCTCGTGCTGCGTTGGCTGCCGCTCCGGGTGTGAAGCTGGTTGACGACATGAGCGCCGAGGATGCGCACGATCGCTTCCCCATGCCGATGGACACCTCCGACCAGGACCTGATTTGGGTCGGCCGCGTGCGTCGCGACATCTCGAACCCCGAGGCCGCGCGTGGCATCACCTTCTGGTGCTGCGGCGACCAAATCCGTAAGGGCGCGGCAACCAACGCCGTCCAGATCGCTAAGCTGCTCTGCGAGTAGCGGTGGACCTGTCCGGCGGGGGCCGGGCTTAGTTTTCAGAACGTCCTCGACCATGTGTGGCGCCTTGTCCTGCTCCTTCGGAGCCACG
>CAUGGC010000026.1 GCA_959599095.1 uncultured Collinsella sp.
ATTGACCTTCTGGTCATGCCGCCGAAGTTGAAAGGCAGATTGCCGCTCTGGCGGGCTTGCAGCGTCGAACCGTTACGCGGTTTGGAAAACCGCGCAACTAGAGCTACATGACCATAACGTAGCGCGATCCCACGTAGTACTGCTTACCCATCAGAACCGGCTCATCGTTGGGACCGGTAAAGCCGGCACGCAGGTTGAGCAGTGGATCGTGCGGGGCAATGCCCAGCTCGGCCGCCTGCTCGGCGTTGGCTCGAACGGCCTCGACCGTGCGGTAGCCAACCGAGACAATCGGCGTTCCGCCAACACGCTCGACCTCGGCAAAAATCGACTTGTCCTCAAGATCGGCCGTCAACAGCTCACGGTAGGCGTCAAACGGCACAAAGATGTTCTCCTCAAAGATGGGCTCGCCGTCGGCCGTACGCACGCGCTTGATATGCAGCAGCAGCGCATCCTTCTGCAGGCCAAAGAACTCCATCTCGTTTTGACGCGCCGGAACGATCTGACGATCGACCACATGTGCGCCCGCCTTCATGCCGTTGGTGGCGCACAGATCGGTGAACGTCTGCAGCGTCGAGGCATGGAACTGACGATTGATGTGCGGCGTGGAAACAAAGGTACCACGGCCCTGCTGCTTAACCAGGTAGCCATCGGAGCACAGCTCCTCGACGGCGCGACGCACCGTAATGCGGCTCACCTCGTACTGCTCGGCTAGCTCAAGCTCGGAAGGAATACGCTCCTTGGGTGCATAAACACCTTTCTCGATCGCGTCCTTGATTTCGTCGTAAATCTGCTGGTAAAGCGGTGCATTTTTGGGTGCAGGCATATCTGATCACTCTTATCAAAATAGCTAAATTACTAATACGTATATAACGTCTAGTTTCATGTTACCTCATATTGATAAAACGATACACCCCCACCTACCAAAAAGGGACAGGTTTACTTTGGTAGGTTTTATCTGGGCAAACGAGAACCCCTCGAATGCAACGGGACTTTCGAGGGGCTCAAGCGGACAGGATTACGCCGGGCCGGCAAAATGCCAATACCCTACTTGCCGTCGTCCTGCTGCAGGCTGTCCTGCTCGCTGAGGCGCGCCTGCCTGCTGGCCATGCGCGCGGGCTTGTCGGGATCGGGTACGGCCGTGGGCATGGGCTCGTCGACATGACCGCCCCACCAGCCGCCCACAAAGTTGAGCGTGTGGAACACATTGATCACGGCACCGGGATCAATGTCGCACACCAGCTTGATAATGTCCTGGCTCTCGTAGGTCGAGACAACGGCGTGCAGCAGGTACATCTTTTCGCGGCTGTATCCGCCGATGACCTCGGCGCAGCTAATGCCGTGCTGAAAATGGTCAACATAGGCGGCCATGACCTCGTCCGCCTTGCGCGTTGTGATTTGCAGCGTCACGCGGTCGTAGCGACGATAAAAACTGTCGATGGTCTTGGTCGAAATAAACTGGAACACAATGGAGTACGCCGCATTGTCCCAGCCAAACATAAAGCCAAAGATCGCCAGGATAAAGCAGTTGAAACCAAAGATGACGCCCCAGATGGTCTTGCCCGTGTGGTTGGAAACCCACAGCGCGATAAAGTCGGTGCCGCCGGTGGATGCGCCGGACTTGAGCGCGATGGCAGCGCCCAGACCCGAGACCACGCCGCCAAAAATGATGAGCATGATCTTGTCGCCCAAAAACGGGGCAAAGTGAAAGATGTTGAGGAACAGCGATGAGAGCACAACCTGCATCATCGAGAAGATGACGAAGCGCTTGCTAATGCCGCTCCAGCATAGGAGCGCCACGGGGATGTTGAGCGCTAGCATACCGAACGAGATGTCGATGTGAACGCCGCCCAGCGAGGTAACGCGATCGAGCAGGACCGCGACGCCGGTAAGACCGCTCGGAAGCAGGTCGGCGGGCTGAATGAACGCCTGGATCAGAAATGTCTGGAGAACGGCGGAAATCGTGACCGCCACGGCAGTAATGGCGCGGCGAACGATGGTGAGGCGGCCGAGCACGAGCACGCGGTCCGTGAGCTGATCGATGGCGTTCGCCACGTAGGCTCCTTTCGAAGGCAGATATAGTTGTGGGGCATGCCCGCGATTGTAGCATGGAGTGTGCGGGAGCGCTTCAATTCACCCCCTCTCGACAACCAAAACGGGACCAGCAACCCCCACGACCAAAGGGCAAAATTCCAAGTGAGTAGACTTTTTACGATCTACCGAGCACACCCAAAAATAGCCACCTCTGCGACCTGCGGTTTTACAAAGGAAGATATGTTTTGTGCTCCACCTGCGCCAAAAAGTCTACTCACTTAGCCCGAATCGAAGCCAAGCGGATCAAAATCGAAACCAAATCGAGCCAGTCCACCGCAAAAAAACGTTTGAACCCGTGCTTTTTGCGGTGAATCAACGCTACAGAGCGGCCAAAATATCGATCAGATTGTCGATAACGGCATCGGCTCGCGATTGATCGAGGTTGACGCCCTCGTGCGGACGCAGCGCCAGGACGCGGGCTCCGGAACGCTTGCCGGCCTCGATGCCCAAAGGCGAGTCCTCGATAACCAAGCACTCGGTAGGCTCCACCCCCAGCGCCTCCATGGCACGCAGGTAGATCTCGGGGTCGGGCTTAAACGCACTGCACTCGTGACCGCTGATGGTGTAGTCCAGCACGTCGGCGATACCGGCAATCTCAACCAGCTCGTCAATGAGCTCGCGATAGGACGAGCTTGCGATGGCGCACTTCACGCCGCGCTCGTGCAGCTCGCGCATCACCGGCTCCGTCTGCTCGTTGAGCAGCTCGGCATACGGAACGGGGTGGTCCGGGCTGTAGACCTGCTTGTACTCCACGCGCAGGCGCTCACGCAGCTCAATATCGTCGGGCACCAGCGACTTCCAAATGGCGGGCTCGTTAGACCCCGAAAGATCGGGAATCTCGTCAAAGTGGAAGCCCTTCTCTTCCATAAACGCCACGCGGCGACGGTTGTAGAACCACTCGGTATCGACCAGCACGCCGTCCATGTCAAACAGCACTGCCTTGATCATACGCATCTCCTCCCACCTGCCAAAAAGGGGACAGGTTTATTTTGGTAGGTTTTATCTGGGGTTTTATGACGCGATAGACACGCCCTCCCCAGAGCAAAAAAGGGGATGGGGCGCAAACCCCATCCCCTCTCAATCAACCCGTAAGGTCTACTTACTTGTGATTAGTAGGAAAGCTTCCACATGTAGCGACGCATGGTCAGCGGGTGCTGACGGGCCTCGGCGATCTGGTTGCCGTACTCGCGCATAACGGCGAGGTGCAGCAGCGGGTTGAAGTAGGTGATGACGCTCGCGGGCACGGCGTCAGCCAGGCCGTAGTCCTTGGAGTCGATCAGAGCGACCTTGGCGCCCATGCGCTCAAGGAAGGTGAGGGCGCGGGCGTCCATCGGACGGGTGGCGCCATCGGACATGAAGAAGACGTAGGGCTTACCCTCGGTGGAAACCTCGAACGGGCCGTGGAAGTACTCGCCGGTGTTGTAGGCGGCGGCGTCGATCCACTGCATCTCGGTGAACAGGAAGGCGGCGTGAGAATAAGCCATCTTCTCGGAGGCACCGGAAGCCATGAAGTAGATCATCTTGTCGTCCTTGAAGTCCTCGGCGAACTTCTTGGCGAGCTTCTTGCAGTGCTGAGCGGCGTTCTCGCAGAGATCGAAGATGTTGGTGAGGCCGGTGATCATGTCCTCGTAGTGGTCATAGCCCTCGGTCTGCTGAAGGATCTCGAGAGCAAGAGCAATGGCGTAGCCGGGCTTCTCGCACTTGGCAGCGTAGTTGGCGTGGAAGCCGTGAACGATAACGTGGTCGGCGTCGACGGTCAGAGCGGAGCCAGGCTTGTTGGTGAGGGAGACGACCGGGCAGTTGTGCTTCTTGGCGGTCTTGTTGGCCTCGACGGTCTCGGGCGTGGAGCCACCGAGGGAGCAGGTGATCACGAAGGTGTGCTCGTTGACCCAGGAAGGCGTGTCGTAGTTGAACTCGTTAGCGGTGAAGATCTGAACGTTCAGCTTGTCCGTGTTGTTGGCCAGGAAGTACTTGGCGGGGTAAAGGTCGGACATGGAAGCGCCGCAGCCGACGAAGGCGACGCTGTGGATCTCGTGGTTGGACAGGACGTCAGCGACGATCTGCTTAGGGAGGTTAAGGTCGATCTCGTACATCTGACACATTCCTTTCGATTTTTGCGACGCCACATTGCCGGACGCTCGCAGGGTTACCGTGATTTGGACCGAATCGCCGGCCCGTTGAGGATGTGTCAAAGGAACTGTCCCTTTGACACATTTAGGGATGGGAGCCTGCCTGGGGTATGGGATGTCAGGCAGGCCCCCGGGGGAAAGCGGTTAGGCGCTTGGTCGCGACTAGGCCAGGATGCCGGCCGCGGAGAGGGCGATGCCGCCCACGATGGCGATCACGAGAAGCCAACCGGTGTTGACGTTCTTCTTGATGAGCCAGTACATAAGGCCGGTGAGGCCGAGGGAGATCATCTGGGGCATCATGCCGTCCAGGATGTCCTGGATAACGACGGTGCCCTCAGCGAACTGCAGCGGGGTGGTGGCGCCGATCAGCGTAGCGATCATGCCGCCCACGGACATAAGACCCACGATGCCGCAGACATACATGAGCTTCTCCATGAGGTCGCCGCCCTGAAGCTTGCTCAGGTACTCGTGGCCGCCCTGATAGCCCATCTTGGCTGCGAACCAAGTGATCAGCACAGAGGGGACGATGGAGATGAGCATGGCCAGGATCGGGCCCATGATGGAGCCCTGCTGAGCCAGCTGAACGCCCAGACCAAAGGCGATAACGCGGATGGTGCCCTGGAAGAAGGAGTCACCGATGCCGGAAAGCGGACCCATGAGGGAAGTCTTGACCGCGTTGATTGAATCGGGATCGAAGTTCTCGGGATCCTTGGCGTACTCCTCCTCCATGGAGGCGGCGAGGCCCAGGATGAAAGCGCTCGTCTGCGGGGTGCAGTTGTAGAACGCCATGTGACGGTGGTAAGCCTCTTTCTTAGCAGCGAGCTGCTTGGGATCGGACTCATCCGGATAGAGGCGATCGAGCGTGGGAACCATGCCGTAGAGGAAGCCCATGTTCATCTGACGCTCGTAGTTCCAAGAGGCCTGGATGGCCCAGGAGCGCCAGAAGAACTGGCTGACCTTCTTGTTCAGGGACACGTCCTTGGTTGCGGTTGCCATAGTGTGTTCCTCCTTAGTCTTCGTCGTCTTCGAGCGGATCGTAGTCGGAATCGACACCGGCGGCTGCATGGGAACCGTTGAACTTGAAGCCCATGAAGACGACAGCCAGGCACACACCGATCAGAGCGACCGCGATGACGGACAGGTTGAGGTAAGCGGCGAGCAGGAAACCGATGAACAGGAACGGAGTCATACCCTTCTTGATCATCATGGTGAGCAGCAGGGCCAAGCCGTAGGCGGTCATGATCTTGGTCGAAACGTTAAGACCAGTGGACAGCCACTCGGGAACCATGTTGACGATGGCCTGAACCAGGTCGGTGCCAACAAAGACGGCGAGGAAGATCGGCAGGAAGTACATGACGGCGTACAGACCGGAGCCGGCGCAGATGTGCATACGGTAGGCGGTCTTGAACTTTCCGTTATCGATCGCGCTATCTGCCACATGGGTGAGGGCGGCGATGATGGAGCGGAACACGATGCCGAGGAGCTGACCCAGGACGGCGACCGGGATGGCGATCGTCATGGCGGTCTCGGCAGAAGCATCGGTCAGGCATGCAAAGGCAGCGGCCACGATGCCGCCCAGGACCATATCGGGCGGAACGGCGGCGCCAACCTGCACCAGGCCCATGGACACGAGCTCGACGGCGGCACCGACGGCAAGGCCGGTGGGCACATCGCCCAGCAGCAGACCGACGAGCGTAGCGCCAACGAGAGGCTGCTCGAAGTTAAGACGACCGAGCAGGCGGGAGTCCCACATGCAGAACACGCCGACGAGGCCGACGAGCACCGCACTGATGAACGTATTCATACCCTTCTCCTTTCAGTCAGGCAAAAGCCTGGTTGATTACAGCTTGGCGTCGATGTCGACGCTCTGATACGTAGGGGTCTGCTGGACGTAGAGCTTGATGCCCATGTCGAGCAGCTGGTTGACGTCGGCCTTCTGGGTGGCGTCGAGGAAGACGGAGCTGTCCTTGCCGCCGACCTGATCGGCACCGTCGTGGTTGGCGGTGGCGCCCAGGTTGATGGCGTCGAGCTTGTAGCCCTGGCAGAACTGCAGCATCTCGGCCGTGTTGCCAAAGACGAACATGACGCGCTCGCCGAGGGTGTTGAGCTTGTCCATCTTGGCGAGGGCACGCTCGACGGTGAAGACGTTCAGACGCACGCCCTGGGGCTTGGCCAGCTTAAGAGCGCCCTTCTTGATGTCATCGTTGGCGGCAGCGTTGTCGACGACGATGATGCGCTCGGCCTGAACCTTCGTGGTCCAGGTAAAGACGACCTGGCCGTGCAGCAGACGGTAGTCAAGACGTGCGAGGACGATCTTGGCGGGGCCGGAGCTGTGACGGGGCGCCTTGGCCTTCTTGGCGGGAGCCGCGGCGACCTCGACCGGTGCGTTGGGGTTGGTCAGACCGGTGCGGGCCTCGTTGATGAGGGCCGCGAGCTCGGCGCCCTTGACGGGGTCGGGGCTCATAGCGAGCGTGAGCGCCAGCGGGATGTTGAAGCCGCTGATCACCGTGAACTTCGTGCCGTTCTTGGAAAGCTCGACCATGTTGTTGTTGACCGAGCTACCGAGCATATCGGTTAGCACATACACGGTGTCGTCCGCGTTGAACGTGGCGATCATAGCCTCAACTTTATTGGTGATGGGCTCCTTGTCGTCACGAGCAAGCGACACGACGTGGACGTTCGACACGTCGCCGAGAACCATCTCGAGCGTGTCTTTGGCGCCTGCGGCCAGGCCGCCATGAGATGCGAGAATGATCTGATTCATCTTGCCTCCTCCTTTTCGTTATGGTCATTATAACGTCTTATATGTTGCTTATATTGCTAATTAGTATAAAGACCGTTCGCAGGTGAAAATCGACCGTTGACGGGTTTAACGTACTTGAAACGTTGGGGCCGGGTAGGTCGGCGCTGGCTTGGCGGCGCCCGATC
Source organism: uncultured Collinsella sp. (assembly GCA_959599095.1). Taxonomy (GTDB): domain Bacteria; phylum Actinomycetota; class Coriobacteriia; order Coriobacteriales; family Coriobacteriaceae; genus Collinsella. The sequence goes on from CAUGGC010000026.1 coordinate 7,149, forward strand.
AGACGTCGCGCGCAATCCCCTATCGCACGAAGTACCAGGGGCTTTCCTGCACGGTGGGTTCCAGCGCAATGCCCGTGCGCTCGCGGAACAGATCCATGTCCTGCGATTTCTCCGTCCACCACGCGTTGGGCTTAAAGGTCATGCTCTCAACGACATGACCGACAAACACACTGTTGCGCAGCTTGGAGAAGTCGGTGTTCATGATCAGGATGGACGCGAGCACCAGCACAATGCCCAGAACCTTGATCGCGCCGGCAGGCTCGGCATAGACACCAATGCCGACCAGAACGGTCGCCACGGTTTCGAACGAAGCCACGACTGGCACCTTCGACGTCTCAAGATCCATCGAAAGGCCCTGCATATAGAAGATGTACGCAAGAGCCGTCGGAATAAAGCCAAAGCCCGCGAACAGCAGAATGAGCTGCGTGGACATTGCCGCGGCCATATCGGACCACGGAGCCGAAAGCACTGCCATAAAGCACCCGCCAAAGACAAAGCCCCAAAACGTCACCGCCAGCGGGTGCAGCGTCTTGGTGGCCATGCGGCTAAACACAGCCAGCAGTGCACCGCAAAGTCCGGCGATCACACCCGACGCGACGCCCCAAGCCGAGAAATGGAAACCGGACAGGTCGCCACTCGTCACCGCGAGCACGCAACCAACAATGTTAAAGACGATAGCGACGAGCTTGTTGGGGGTCACGTCCTCGCGATAAAGCACGCGGCCGAGCATGACGCCAAACACCGGCGAGGTGTAGAGCAGCACCGAAGCCGTGGACATGCCCACCTCGCCCATGCACTCGTAATAGCAGGTGTTGGCGACGGCTAAACCGACGATACCGACAAGCGCGCAGGGAACAAGCTCTTTAGGGCTTGCCTTGAACAGCGTCATGGGACCCGAGGCTTTTCCCTCACGAGCACCTCCCTGGCAACCCATAAATGCCAAGACCGGAGCCATCAAGACGGCACCCGACAACAGGCGAAAGGCCGCCATGCTCTGAGACGAAACGCCCAGGGCCGATATTCCGTTTACAAAGATTCCGATGCTGCCCCACATAAGCGCGGCGATCAGCACCAGCACATAGCCCAGATTGCTCCTCTTCAACGCAGCCTCCTCGGTGTTGTTTCCAATATGTTTCGTACTACGTTATAGTCGTTATATACATTTTTCAAGGCACAAATCGGTGAGCGGAAAAGTGATCCGTTTTCCTCCGTCCCCAGCGGATTACTAGCAAGCGGGCCGCATTTGAGACAAGGTGACGTGAAACGAAAGGGCGCTGACCTTCTGGTCGCGCCCTTGAAGTTGAACGTCAGATTGTCCAAATGCGGCCCGCGCAGCGTCGAGCCGTTACGCCGTTCGGCAGAACGGCGTAACTAATACTCAAGCTTCCACATGTAGCGGCGCGTCATGTAGTCCTTGTGGGTGACGGCAGAGAGCGCACGCATGTACACGTTGTTGAGGATCGGCGCAAAAATCAGGTGGTTGAAGTACTCACTTACGCTGTCCTTAATGTCGTTGAGACCAAGCTCCTTGGCGTCGAGCTGATAGACGCGCTCGCCACCGTACTGGTTGACGAAGCGGATGCCGCGCTCGTCGTTGCAGCGGCTGCGGCCAACGCTGATGAGCTGGAACAGCGAGGTGCGCTTGTCCAGGATCTCGAAAGGACCATGGAAGAAGTCACAAGTGTTGATGGTGCAGGAGTCGATCTGCAGCATCTCCTGCACGTTGCAGATGCTAAAGACGTAGGCGGCACCAAAGAGCGGACCCTGAGCCATGACGTTGATGCAGGGCTTGTCGGCGTTCTGCTCGGCCCACTTGGCAGCGAGCGGACGGGTGTACTCGACGGCCTTGCGATAGATGGGGTCGACCAAGTCGAACGCGGCCATGGCGGTCTCGTACTCGGCATAGCCCTCGGTCTGCTGCGTGAGCTCCATGGCAATCATGGTCACGACGGCAGAGTTGGTGCGACCCATGCAGGACTCGTCGACGGCCAAGCTGTCGTACTGGATCTTGTAGTCGCAGACCTCGGTGAGGCCGGACTCGTCAACATAGATGGCGATGGTGCTGGCGCCGTGGTCCTTGGCGACCTGGGCGGCAACGATGGTCTCCTTGGTGCCGCGCATGGACACGACGACGGCCAGGGTGTTCTCGTTGACGTAGGCAGGGGTTGCGTGCACGAACTCGTTGCTGGTGTAGCTGGAGCTCACGACCTGCGTGGCCTCGTGCTCCATAAAGTACTGGGCAGGATAGTTGCCGCCGTTGGATCCGCCGGCGCCAATCCACACGACGCGCTTGATGCCGCCCCTGTCTGCCTTGTCAGCCAAAACCTGGGAGACGACGTCCTTAACCTGTTCCTGAGTAGTCATCGTGCATCAGCCTTTCTTCTCGTTTGATGCTCTCGATGGCATACAAGTTACATACATGTTTTGGTTATGTCGACTAGTTGTATGCTATATTTGTCTTAGAAATATTGCTGGTAAGGTTTTCGATTGTTCGTTACCAGCAGTTTTGTTCTTGTATTGAATACATGCTTGCTTAGTTAGGCATACAAGTTAGATATAGGTTGGCAATATGAGCGTCTCATCTAAAAAGAAACTGAGCCAATACGAGCGCTTGGCGGATACGCTTCGCGACCGCATCGCCGCCGGCATCTACGCACGCGGAGACAAGCTGCCGTCCGAGATGGAGCTCATGGACGAATCGGGGCTGTCGCGCAGCACCGTGCGCCACGCCCTTAAGGTGCTCGTTGATGAGGGCCTGGTGCGCACCGAGCGCGGGCGTGGCGCCTTTGTGGCCGACACGCCCGCGCTCCACGAGAACAACCTGGTGTTTTCGAGCTATACCAAGCAGGTCGAAGGCCAGGGCATGAAGCCCACCACGCGCACCGTGGACTCGGGCTTTGCCAAGGCGGCCGGCAGCATAGCTAAGTTCTTTGACGCCGCCGTGGGCAGCAAGCTCGTCAAACTTGTCCGCCTGCGCTACCTGGACGACGCGCCGCTGTGCCTGGAGACCACCTACCTGCCGCCGAGCTTTGGGTCGCTCATCGATCGCGATATCAACGGTTCGCTCTACGCCACGCTGCGACAGGAGTTCCATCGCGCACCGGCACAGGGGCATAAGACCTTTGAGGTGTGCTATGCCTCGCAAAACGAGGCGTTTTTGCTCAACGTTGAGCGCGGGCAGGCGCTGATCCTGATCACTGACTACGTCTACGACACCGACGGCCGCCCTCTCCACGTCTCCAAGCGCATCCAGCGCACCGACCGCGCCAAATACACCGAGCCCATCGGCTAACCTGCTAAAACCACCGCAAAGGGGACAGGCACCTTTGTGGTGGTTTTAGGCGAGGAGGTCGGGGAACCAGGTTGGTTTGGGTTGGTTAGGGACGCGCTCGGCTAGGACCAGCTCCATCCAACACATGTCGTACCAGCGGCCGAACTTTTGGGCGCAGCGGTCAAAGGCGCCCACCAGGCGATACCCCATATGGGCATGGAAATCCTGACTGTTGTGCGTCAGATACTCGTCGTCCTTGTCGTGCGGCACGGCGATGAGCGCGCACATGTTGGTGATGCCCATCGCGATCAGGCATTGCTTGAGCGCATCGTGCAGCTTGCGGCCCAGCCCGCAGTGGCGCACGTCGCGTGCCAGGTAAATCGACGTCTCGACCGACCAGTCGTATGCCTCGCGGCTGTTGAGTGGACTCACATAGGCATAGCCTACCGGAAGCCCGTCCAGCTCCATCACCAAATACGGATAGCGCTTGAGCGTACGCTCGATGCGCCCGGCGAACTCCTCAACACTCGGTACCTCGTATTCGCAGGTAATCGCCGTCTGGCGCACATATGGCTCATAGATGGCAAGCAACGCCGGCGCGTCTTCGGGCGTCGCCAGGCGAATCGTCGGCTCGGACATCTCGGGCATACAGCCCCTCCCCCTCAAAAGCAAAGACCGCCCTGCGCCAAACCCAGCGCAAGGCGGTCCCTCGTCATTACATCAGGCTACAGGACAGCCGCCAGCGCGTCGATGTCCTCCTGCGTCGTGGCCCAGCTGGTGCAAAAGCGCACCACCGTGTGGGTCTCGTCGTACTTTTCCCAGTACTCGATCGAGGCATGCTCGCGAATGCGGGCCATGTCCTCGTTGGGCAGAATCACGAACTGCTGGTTGGTCGGCGTCTCCAAGAAGAACTGGTAACCGCGCTCGTGCAGCACGCGACGCAGCGCCTGAGCGGTCTCAATCGCCTGGCGACCAATCTCAAAATACAGCCCATCGGTAAAAAGAGCCTCGAACTGCACACCCGTCAGGCGGCCCTTGGCGAGCAGTGCGCCATGCTGCTTAATACGCGGAATGGGGTGCGCCGGGGCGTGCATGCCGCAAAACACCACGGCCTCGCCACAAAGCGCACCACACTTGGTGCCGCCGATGTAGAACACGTCACACAGCTGCGCCAGCTCGGGCAGGGTAATGTCGCATTCATCGGCCGCCAGCGCATAGGCCAGGCGAGCACCGTCCACAAACAGCGGAATCTCGCGCTTCTGACACACCGCATGAATCGCCGCGAGCTCGGCCTTGGAGTACAGCGTGCCGTACTCGGTCGATAGGCTCACGTACACGGCACCCGGGAACACCGTGTGCTCGTAGCTCTCGTTTTCGTAGAACACCTGGATATAGTTCTCGAGGTCCTCGGCGTGCATCTTGCCCTCGTAGCCGGGGATGGTGAGCACCTTGTGGCCGCCAAACTCGATGGCGCCCGCCTCGTGACAGGCGACGTGGCCGGTCTCGGCGGCAACAACGCCCTCGTAGGGCGCAAGCAGCATGTCAATCACCGTCGCGTTGGCCTGCGTGCCGCCCACCAGAAAAAACACGTCGGCATCGGGGACCTGACAGGCCTCGCGGATAAGCTGCTTGGCACGCTCGGTGTGCGCATCGGTACCGTAGCCGGGCTGCGGCTCCATATTGGTGTCGACGAGCGCCTGCAGCACTGCCGGATGTGCGCCGTGGGAATAATCGTTGTTAAACGCGAGCATGGCAATCCTCTCTTACCGGGTATCGGCCAGATGATTCAAACGGAGCTATTGTACGCCGTTGGGATAGGCAATGCGCGCGGCAAGGCACTCAAGCGCCAGCACCAGGGCAAAGCCGCAGCTCACGTCGCTCAAAAAGTGCGCTCCAATCACGATGCGGCCAAAGGCGACGAACGCTGCAACAATAACCGCCGCCCAAAAGATTACACGGCGACGCGAAGGTTTTTCCGTAAAGGCTGCCGCGGGAAGCCCGGCGAGCATAAGACCGATCGCCGCATGCGCGGTGTGCCCGCTCGCGAACGACTTGAAGCCGTCCTTGATTACGCCGGCGGCGATATAAGTCCATTTGTCGGGATTGCCGATCACCCACCACGGCTGAAAATCGAGCCCCTGCGTCACCTCGATCACGCGCATGCGCGGGCGCGACCACAGCGGCTTGACGATCACGTTGAGGATAATGGCCTGAGCGACCCACACGGCAAGCACCATCAACGCCCAGCGCGTGAGCTCGTCGGGCTCGGTCGTGCGCGTGAGGCGATAGGCAATGAAGTTGGCTGCGATGACCAGCACAAACGTCAGAACCAGCTGAAACGCAATAAGCTTGCCGCCGACGCGCAGCGATCCGATAATCTCGTAGCCGACCAGACCCACGTTGATCAAAACGCCCAGCGCAGCGAGCCACTTGCTCGCCTTGGAATCGGGGCGTGCCGAGCGCACGAGCATAACGCCCGCGATGCTCGCCGTCAGCTCGAACGGCAGCTCACCGGCCGCCTCGACAAAGCGACCGTACATGCTGCCGATGTTGAACAGCGCACTCGAGATTTGATAATCAAAGAAGCTGCCCACGCCCAGACAAAGGCACAGGACGGCCGCGATAATGGCGACATCTTTCTTATAGATGTATCCGAACATGCTTTCCTTTCGATGGAACCAGATTGCCCAAATGGGGCGTTTGCAGCGTCGACCCGTTAGTCGTCGTCGCTAGCACCCAACTGCTGCAGCAGCATGAGTGCCGCGGCCACGGGGCCGGTGCCGTCGTTGGCGTCGAGGCCGCGACCCAGGCCGCTGCCCGCGCCGGCGCCCGCCTTGTAGGGCACCGACAGCTTGCGGCTCTTGGGAAAGTTCACCGCGCCATAGCGAGTCTTAAGCTCAAAGGCCACCTTCTTGGGCACGTCGACGCCCAAAAACGTGATGCGCCCACCGCTGAGCGTGACACTCTCGAGCCCCAGGCGCTCGCCGCGGACACGGATACGCGCGCGGTTGAACAGGTTGAGTCCCGCCAACGGCAGCTCGCCATGCGCAGCCTCGGTCTCCTCCTGCACCTCGTCGATACTCTCCAGGTCCTCAGCCGCCGCGAGCTTGCGGTACACGAGCACGCGCTGGTCCACCGCCGGCAGGTACTCCTCGGACAAGAAGTAGTCGGCCGGCAGGTTGATGCCCACGCTCGCCGCCTCCACGCTGGCATCGTCGTCGCCGCGCGCCTCGGCCACGGCCTGTCCCAGCATCTGCGTAAACAGGTCAAAGCCCACACTCGACAGGTTGCCGTGCTGCTCGGCGCCCATGAGCGAACCGGCACCGCGGATCTCCAGGTCGCGCATGGCGATGCGCATGCCGCTGCCCAGGTCTTGGAACTCGGAAAGTGCGGTCAGGCGCGCCGTTGCCTCCTCGGTAAGCGGCAGCTCGCCGGGGAACATAAAGTACGCGTATGCCTGCGTGGCAGAGCGACCCACGCGGCCCTTGAGCTGGTAGAGCTGTGCCAGACCCAGACGCTGCGAGTCCTCGATGATGAGCGTGTTGGCCGTTGCGTTGTCGATGCCGCTCTCCACGATGGTCGTGGCGATAAGCACGTCGATCTTCTTGGTCGCGAACTCGATCATCACGTCCTCGACCTCGCGCGGGCTCATCTTGCCGTGTGCCACGCCCACGCGCGCCTCGGGCGCAGCCTCGTGCACGCGCGCCACGGCATCGTCGATGGTCTTGACGCGGTTGGACACGTAATACACCTGACCGCCGCGGCCCACCTCCAGGCGAATCGCTGCACTCACCACGTCGGGGTCGTACTCCCCCACGTGCACGATCACGGGACGACGCCCGGTCGGCGGTGTGGTGATCAGGCTCATGTCGCGCACGCCGCTTGTGGCCATCTGCATGGTTCGCGGAATAGGCGTTGCCGAGAGCGTGAGCACGTCGATTTGCTCGCGCAGGTTTTTGAGCTGTTCCTTGTGCTGCACACCAAAGCGCTGCTCTTCGTCGATGATCACCATGCCCAGGTTCTTGGGGTTCACATCGGCCGAAAGCAGACGGTGCGTGCCGATGAGCACATCAATCGTGCCCTCGGCAAACGCCTTGAGCGCGCGCTTTTGCTGCGCCGGGGTGCGGAAGCGGCTGAGCACCTCGACCTCCAGGCCAAACGGGGCAAAGCGCTCAAAGAATGTCTCGTAGTGTTGTTGGGCCAGAATGGTCGTGGGGCAGAGCACCATGACCTGGCGGCCGGAGTCCACGCACTTAAAGGCCGCGCGCAGAGCGACCTCGGTCTTGCCGAAACCCACGTCGCCGCACAGCAGGCGGTCCATGGGCTTGGGCGCCTCCATGTCGGCCTTGATGTCGGCGATAGCCTCCAGCTGGTCGCGCGTCTCGTCGTAGGGGAAGCTCTCCTCCATCTCGATCTGCTCGGGCGTATCGGGCGGACAGGCGATACCGGTAATCGACGAGCGGCGCGTATACAGGTCGACCAGGTCAAACGCCAGCTTTTTGGCATTCTTGCGCGCCTTGTTGGTGGCCCGCGTCCAGTCGGCGGTGTTGAGCCTGGTCAAGCGCGGTTTATCGCCGTCGGGACCAACGTAGCGCGTAATGCGGTCAACCTGCTCCAGCGGCACGTAGAGTTTGTCGCCGTCGGCGTATTCCAGCAAAAAGTAGTCGCGTTCCTTGCCGCCCACTTCCTGGCGCGCGATCTCGCTAAAGAGCGCGATACCGTGGGTAGCGTGCACCACGTAGTCGCCCGGTTTAAATGGGAAGGTGATCTGCGTAATGTCAACCTTGCGGCGGCTGCGCGCGCGGTTGGCATCCATGCGGGCGTTGAGGTCGGCAATCGAGAATACGGCCAGGTTGGCATCGGGCACCACCACGCCCTGCGGCAAGGCAGCATCGACAAAGGTCACGCGTCCGCGCGAGATGGTGGGCACGGCGGCACCGGCGGCAGCCTGGGCGGCACCCGCCTCGAGCGAGCGGGCGTTGAGCGCATCGGCCTTACGCTCGCGAATGGAAGCATGGGCCTCCTGGCGTGCGGCACGGTCGGCGGAATCCGCCGCTGCCACGCGCACGCGGTCGCCGATAGCGCCGGCATTTTCGGGCGCGGCGGTCAGCGATTCCTCAAAGGTAATGCCCTCGTCGCCAAAGGTGAGCTCCATCGACTCGCGCGCACCGCGGTCGGGGATGGCAAACACGCAGGCATAGCGCTTGCCCACGACCTCCTGGATGCGCGTCATAAAACGGTTGTCCGAGCCTGCGATGGCAGGCTGCTCAATCTTGAGCTCGGCCGTCACCGCACCGCCGGCACGGATCAGGCTCACGTAGTTCAGACGCTGCTGGGAACCAAAGTCGAGTTGCTGGGCACGCACGTACAGGCCGTCCAGACGGTCGACCCCCGCCTCGCCGGCACGTGCCTCGATATCCTCGTAGGCGCGCAGGCAATCGTCGAACAGCGAGCGCGGCTCGGACAGCACCACGAGCGCCTTGCCGCTCACGTGCGACAGCGGGCTCACGGTCTGGCCGTACATCACCGGCAAAAAGCGATCGAGCTCGGGCGTGACGATGCGCGCATCCACCATCTCGAGCAGCGCCGCCAGCTTGCTGTCATCCTGGCTGGCGCGATAGAGCGCCACATGCATGTTGTGGACGGCCTCGTCGGTAAGCGCCAGCTCACGGCAGGGGAAGATCTCGATGCTGTCCTCGTTGCCGATGGTCTGGCCCGTCGAACTCACCATGCGGCGGATGCGGTCGATCTCGTCGCCAAAGAACTCAATGCGCACGGGCGCCTTTTCCTGCGCGGGAAACACCTCGACGGTGTCGCCGTGCACACGGAACAGGCCGGGCGCGTCGGCGGCGCTGGCATTGGTGTAGCCCATGCCCACCAGACGCTGCGGCACCTCGTCAAAGGGAATCTCCTCGCCCACCGCAAAAGTAGTGGACTCCCAGTAGCGGCTCTCGACCGGCGGCACGCAGCGCAGCAGCGCGCGGGCCGAGGCGACCATGATGCAGTTGTCCCCGCGCACGATGCGCCCGAGCGCCTCGCAGCGCTGGGCTACCACGGCGTCGTCGGGCGCCTGCTCGCGCCAAGGGTAGTCCTTGCGCTCGGGAAAGCGGCACACGTGCGCCAGGCCCACATAGGCGGCCAGACTGCGTGCAGCGCGATCGGCCGCATCCTCGCCACTCACGATGTAGACCGTGGGGCGCGGACGACGCGCAAACTGGGCGGCGGCCATAAGCGTGCGACCCGACTGAGACACGGCCAGCGTCACGTCCTCGCCAGCATCGAGCCCGGCCTCGACGGTTTGCAGTGCCTCGGCAGTGTAGAGCTGCGCGGCTATACGGTGAATGAGCATGCTGTTCCTCCGGCATTGCAACGCCAAAAGCCCGCCGGGGCAAGCTCGGCGGGTCGTTCGTCAAATTCATTGCTTGTCATGGTAGCGCATGGAGAGGACTCCAGCTCAAGCGCATGCCCAGCCCCGCAACAAAAACGCCAGACGGGCAAGCCGCCTGGCGTTATCAGAGTGAGCTATACGCCGAGTCTAATCGTAGACGCCCATTTTAAGCAGTGTGAAGGTCGGAGCGCCGTCGCCCTGCGCGACGCGGACCGTGCAAGTCTCGGTACGGCCCATGGATGCGTCCGCTTGAATTGCGGCGATGAACTGGTTCTTTGGCAGGCCGTAAGTGCTCTCGGGGATGTCGGAAGGAAGTAACATGCCGCCAGCACTGTAGACCTCATAGGTGAGCTCGTAGATGTTGTCGCCAAGGTCAGTCGCGCCCGTAACGATGGCACACGGTGGGTTGTAATTTCCCTGGCCATATTCCTGTTTCAGATACAAGTACCCACCATGCGCTTCGGCCGAATCAGGAATCGCCTGCCCCTCCGGCGTTCTGTCATAAGTCATATCGGCATCGGAAAGCGTCAGACCCGTCAAGCGGTTGAGTTCCCTATTGATCACATCAGTCGCCACACGCTGGCTATTACCGTTGTCATAGTCGCCTTTCTCGATTCGATACGGCGCGTTGTCAATAAAATGGCACCAGATAAACTTAACCAGCTTGTATTTCTCGTCATCAGAAAGGCCGTCAGTCGAATCGAAGCCGCCCGTCTGATACCAGTCCCGATCGAAGTGCTCCTCCGTAAAGTTCGACAGGAACAGATTCGCGGCGGCATAGGTTGCCTGGTCATTGAGGTCGACCTTTACGCTGCTGCCCGTCTGCTCGGTCTCTTCCGGCTCTTCTTGCTCATCGGCAGGCTTCTCCTTGGCGCCTCCCTTGTCCTTGTGCTCGGCTGAACCCTCGTCGGACCCCAGTACCGTAATCTGCGATGAGTTGCCCTGCCCAAGCGGACCCAGCACGCCGGTCAGCGCCAGAGCGGCACCGCCGGCAACGAGCACGCCCACCACGCACATGCCGACAATCACCGCGCGCTTATGTGACTTCTTCTGCACGGGAGGCATCCCTGCCGCCGGCATCGATGCGGGCTCAGCAGGCGCGGCCGCCGGAGAGGCAGCGCCCATGCGCGCCCCGCAGTTCGTGCAAAAATCGGTTCCGTCGGGCATCTCGGAGCCACACTTGGTGCAAAACATATTCGGGCATCCCCTCACAACAAACGGCATCTGTCGCCATCATATTGAGCCCTCGCGGCTCAAATGTGTTGCACAACAATGACCTCAACCTTCGGACGCCGGCAAAGCGTGCCGGACCCTACCCCGTCACCCGTACGCTGGGGCAAAGGTCTGCCAGTGGGCACTCGTCGCACTTGGGTTTGCGGGCGTCGCAGATTTCGCGGCCAAAGGTGATCCACTGGTGATTGACCGACTCCCAATACTCGTGCGGCAAGATCTTGAGCAGATCCTGCTCGGTCTTGAGCGGCTCTTTGGCGTGCGTCTTGGGACTCAGCATCAGGCGATGCGCGATACGGTTGACGTGCGTATCCACCGCGATGCCTTCCACAATGCCATACCCCACGTTGAGCACGATGTTCGCCGTCTTGCGCCCCACACCCGGCAGTTTGACGAGCTCCTTCATATCCGCCGGCACTACACCGCCGTAATCGGCAACGATCATCTGCGCCGCTTCCACGGCGTGTTTGGCCTTGCTCTTGTAGAAGCCAAGCGACTTGATCGTGTCCGCCACGTCGGCAACACTCGCCCCGGCCATGGCCTCGGGCGTGGGCCACTGGGCAAACAGCCGCGGCGTCACCTTGTTGACTTGCGCGTCGGTCGTTTGCGCCGAGAGCAGCACCGCGATGAGCAGCCTAAAGGGATTCTCGTGGTCCAAGAAGCACTCGACCGGGCCATAGCGACGGTTAAGGCGCTCGCACACCTCGATGGCGCGCTCGCGTTTGGCGGCATTGGTCTCGCGTGGCATAACGACTCCTCGGCTCGGCGGCATAACAAACCTATGGGCACGATTGTCCCACGTATGGGGTCTTTACGCCTCCAAAAATGCGCCGGTCTGGCGGCCCCACAGGCTTGCGTACTCGCCGCCAGCCTCGACAAGCTGCGCATGCGTACCGTCCTCGACAATCTCGCCGTCCGCCAGCACCACGATGCGGTCGAGCGCCGCCACGGTGGACAGGCGATGCGCCACCACAATGGAGGTGCGGCCGCGCATCAGGTTCTCGAGCGCCTCCTGCACCAGCGCCTCGGACTCACTGTCCAGGGCAGACGTCGCCTCGTCGAGCACCAGAATCGGCGCATCGGTCAGAATAGCGCGGGCAATGGCCACGCGCTGGCGCTGGCCGCCCGAAAGCTTAACGCCCCGCTCGCCCACCATGGTGTCAAAGCCACGGGGCAGGCGGTCGATAAACTCGGTCGCATTAGCCAAGCGAGCCGCTTCGCGGATCTGCTCGTCGGTAGCGTCGGGGCGGCCGTAGGCGATATTCTCGCGAATGGAGCGATGGAACAGCAGCGCCTCCTGCGGCACGTAGGCAACTTGGCGGCGCAGGCTCTGCTGCGTGCAGCGCGAAACGTCCTGGCCGTCCACGAGCACGCGGCCGACCTGTACGTCGTCCAGGCGCAGCAACAGCTTGGTGAGTGTCGTCTTGCCCGAGCCCGATTTGCCCACCAGGCCCACGCGCTGGCCCGCCGCCACATGGAGCGTCAGGTCGTCGAACACGCTCTCGCCCGCCGCGGCATCACGGTATGCAAAGCTCAAGTGCTCAAAATCAATCGCGCCCTCGCACACCTTGAGCTCGGGGGCATTCTCGTCGTCTGCCACCAGACGCGGCTCGTCCAGCACGCGCGTCATCTCGGCCGCATCGCCCAGCGCGCGGTTGATGCGCTGCATCATGGAGCTCACGTAGTTCAGCCGCATGGTGAGGTTGTACGTATAGGTAAAGATCATGACGAGCGCGCCGGCCGAGATGCCAAACCACGCGTTGCCGCCCGCCACGAACACACTCACCACGGCCATGGTGATGACGATAAGGCCCGAGGTCGTAAAGTTGCGCTGCATCATGGCGTGCATCGATACCGTTTCGGCATCGCGCGCGGCGCGGTCGGCGGCATCGAACAGCTCGCGCTCAAAGTCCTCGCGCCCGCAGGTCTTGACGGCCAGGATATTCGTGACTGCGTCGGACAGCACGCCCGACAGCTTGTTCTGCGCGGCGGACGTCGCGGCCGAAAGCGGCATGATGCGCTTATACATAAGCCAGACAAACGCAATGTAGACGACCATGATGCCCACCAGGATCACGGTAAACGTCGGCACCACCGGGGCGAGCGCCGCCACCGTGCAGACGACCGAGGTGATAGTGGGAATGAGCGAATACACCGTCACGTCCACCAGCCCCGTGTAGCCGCTCATAAAACGGCTCGTCTGGCTCACGAGCGATCCGCCAAAGCGACTGGTGTGGAATGTCATGGATTGATTGGAGAGCGTGTCGAAGCACAGGCGCGCCAGGTGATAGTTGCCCGCAATCTCGAGCTTGTAGACGGTGTAGTCCTGCAGCTTGGAGAGGATCTGGCCTACCAGGTTAACGAGCACGAGCGCCAGAATGTAGGGGCCAAAGACCTCAAGCACCTGGTCGCCCGCCACGGGGCCGGTCTGGACGCGGTCGACGATAAGCGCCATCACGTAGGTGTTGGCAAACGTGAGCAAAAAGATATAGCCCGCCGACGAAAATACCGAGAGAAAGACGATCAGCGGCTGCGTGCGCGTGACATCCCAAAAACGCTGCAGCGTGCGGCGCACGGTGGAGCGTTTGAGCGGACTGGTGCTTCTCTGAGACATGGGCTTCCTTTCGCGTCTGGCAGGGCGAAACGCCATTGTTGCACACCGAAGCGCGCTTCAGGCACGTGCGACGCGAAAAGCGCTCGCGCTCCGCGCTTGCGCAGACGCCCCGCCGTCAGATGCAGCTAGTCCTCGTCTTCCTGGCCCGCGAGTAAGCCTGCGGACTCCAAGCCCAGAATCGCGTCGGCCTCCCGCGCGTCTTCCAGCGCGTCGATGTCCTTGAGCTTGCGCTCCATAACGTTGGTGCGCGTGGTGATAATGCCCTCGACCGTCTTGCCCGCGGTCTCGATCTGCTGCTGCGCGCGACGCAGTGCCGCCTGATAGCGCGGCAGCTCGGCCTTGACGGCGGAAAGCACGCGCAGCACGTCATCGGTGCGTTTTTGCAGCCTAAACGTCTGGTAGCTCATCTGCAGACTGTTGAGGATGGCGGCCATGGTGCTGGGACCGGCAACGTTGACGTGATAGTCGCGACCCAGGGTCTCGATAAGCCCGGGGCGACTGACGACCTCGGCATACAGGCCCTCAAACGGCACGAACATGATGCCAAAATTGGTCGTCGCGGGCACGCTCAGGTACTTCTCACAAATATCCTTTGCCTCGCGCTTCACCATCATATCGAGCGTCTTGCGCGCGGCGGCAACGGCCTCCGCGTCGCCCGACTCCTGGGCGTCGAGCAGATGCTCATATGCATCGCCCGGGAATTTGGAGTCAATCGGCAGCAGCACGGGGTCGCCCTCGTCTACCGGCAGCTTGACGGCAAACTCAACACGCTCCGAGGCGCCAGGCTTGGTGGCCACGTTTTCCAGATACTGGTCGGGCGTAAGAATGTCCGCCAGGATTGCGCCCAGCTGCACCTCGCCCAAAATGCCGCGTGCCTTCACATTGCCCAGCACGCGCTTAAGGTCGCCCACGCCGGTGGCGATAGACTGCATGTCACCCAGGCCCTTGTACACGGCCTCGAGCTGGTCACTCACTTGCTTAAACGATGCAGACAGACGGTCGTTGAGCGTACGGGAAAGCTTTTCGTCCACCGTCGCGCGCATCTGATCGAGCTGCACGTTGTTGTCCTTGCGGATGGCGCCCAGCTGTGCATCGACCGTCTCGCGCACCTTGTCCAGGCGGTGCTCGATGCCCTCGCGGTTGGCGCCGAGCTGTTGGGCCGTCTCACGGCGCAGGTCATCCATACGGTCGCCAGCCTGCGAGAACTCGCGCGCAATGGTCAGGTAGCGTTGCTGCTCCACGGCGGCGTCGGTCGTCTGCTGCTGCGCGATGGCATTTGCCGTGCGGCGGGTTTCTGCCAGCGCGACGTTGAGGGCATCGAGCGTGCTATTGGCCTGCTCGAGCGCGGCCAGCATCTCTGCCCCGCTATCGCCGCGCTCCCGCAGCTCGGCACGAAGGCTTTTAAGCTGCAGGGCGCAAACCACAGCAACTCCCACCGCCACCAAGGCAATCACAACAAGCGCAATATCAATAGCAGACATAGACTCCGCCCAACAAACTCAATCGATCACCAATCAAAACCGCGACCAATCTTACCCCGCCACACGCACCGGGCGCCCGGCCCCTTCTTGGGTGCCCCTCTCCTCCGCATATTCCATAATGCGGCGCGCCGTTTTCCTGCTCACCTTTGAGTCATCGCCGGCCAAGTATGCGTATACGTTTCCTTTATTCAGGTGCAGAGCACGGCAGATGCCATAGCGCGTTACACCCGATTCCTCCAATGCTTCCAGTGTTCTCTTTCTCATCAGGGCGTTCACCCTTCTGTCGGCCGCTGGCTTTTCTTTCACCCCTCTATACGCGTGCCAAACGTTGGCGTAACGATTGGGGAGCTTATCCTCGGCGCATAGAGATGCCAGGCTACCCGCTTGGCCATACAGAGACAAAACACCTCGATAGCTCTCTTCCATCCACGAGCCCTCGGATAAACCCAGAACGTATTCGGCTTTTCCCTGCGCCAAAGCGAGCAAGAACAGAGGCTCCGCCACGCGCGGCGCAACCGTCGTCGCCTGCTCAACCAGTTTTCTAAAACTCAGCGACTGTTGCCCGGACAGCTCTCGGCAATAGCCTTTCAAAAATCCCTCAAAAGTCAGATTCAACCGAGCACCTCCTTTTTGTATTGCCTGTATGCACAGACCATCTCTTGATAGCTTCGCTCCGAAGGCGACGACGCCAGCGCTTCTCCCTCGTCGAATATAAGCCGTTCGAGCAGATCCCAATCAAGTCGGTCGACGAATGCCTGACTATGAAGATCGACGATGTCGTTCGGACGGTAGGCATAGAGCTTCATTACCGCCAGGTCCTCCAAGGATGGCGTAAAGTACCTGATAAAACGCGCCCCAATATCCAAGGGAATCAAACGATCTTCGTAATTGAATGGCATCTGGTTACAATACGCCACTGCCATACCATTCACCGCGGGGTATCGAGCTATGATCTCGCGGAGGCACCTGTCTGCCTCAAACACATCAATGTCATGTGTAACCGACCGATTCGTCACATCGTTTAGCATGAAGGCGCCTCCTCCCACCAATACAACGCTCGGCTTGTCGTCTCTTGGACCTATTTCCAGCTCCGCCTCTTCGTCAATGCCCAAAAGAGTCTGCTCTAAATCCTGCTTATGCATAGCAAATCCTATTATTATTCATCTTCAATAATACTATTCAGTCGCACGATAGGACCCACAGGATGCAAGAATTCTGCTCGTGGCGATAATCCCTACACCCTAGAAGTCCTAATGTGACAAACGTTAACTCTCCCAGCCGGCGCGAACGGTTGTTATGACATCGCCTAGGCGCTGGCCGAGGGCTGACAGATGCTGGAGCACTTCACTGGGCGAGGCACCGTTGAGGATGCAGGTGAGCGCATACGAGACCAGAAAAATCGCCGCAAGTCCTAACGGAATGAGCACAATCATCGCCAACGTGCGCAGGCGCTGGCCCGCGCGGCGGTGACGCGTGCGACGCTTGTCGAACGCAAGCTCCTGCGCATATGAATCTTGTTGTACGAAATAGCTCTCTGGCGCCGATCTGCCCGCAGGCGAAACCGCAGGCGTGGCATTTTGCGCAGGGGGCTGGGCGGCTACCCCTTGCATTTGCATCTCCATGAGCCGTTGCTGCTGACGCAACATGCGCTCAGCTTGTTGCTGCGGAGTCTCAAGAAACAGGTCCATGCTGGCCTCCAAAATCGGAGCATTCGACGCTTACGACCAGCATCCCGCACCGCCAAGGCCACGGCAACGCAATCCGTAGCAATAGCTGCAAAGTTTCTTGTTGACAAAAGCTGTCGAAAACCTCAACAACTCCCCTACCAGCACTTTCTCTGAGCTTTTTTATCGAATGATCTTTTACCCTTCCACCAACCCGCCAACTAACCAAAAGCTGGCCAAAAGCTTGACGGAAATTGTGGAGACAGGGACCCCAAACAAAACGTGCCGCCCCATAAGGGGCGGCACACAAACCAATCTATGAGCCAAAACTCGCTGGCAAGCCCGCGCCGTCAGACCCGCGGCGTATGCCTTTGCCTCGCGCGACTCTGCGAAGCCGTGAGCGAGAGGGAAAGGGATGCGCCGCGGGTCTGACGCCCGGAGCGGTAAGGCCGGCAGTTGCCCTGCGCTCCGTGGTCGGTGGGGGCAGATTACATGCCCGAAAGACCGCGAGCAGCGGTGGCACACAAAAACGCCAAGACTAGAATCACGAGCGAACCGGCAATGTCGGCCACCACGCCCGTAAAACGACGCTCAAACAGCCAGCTCTCAAAGTGCGGGGCGACATTGCGCCAAACACGCCACAGCAAGATGCCCATGCCGATAACGCCCGGGATATTGAGCAACAAAATCTCGGAGCACAAGAGGCCGATCAGGTTGCCGGTGGCAAAGCCCGCATCGCCCTCGCAGTATTTGCGATAAATCATGTACAGCATGTACGCCACAAACGGCTGTAGGCACGCAGAGATAAACGCAACCACCATCGAGGGGTCTTGAGAAAAGACATCGGTGAGCTTATCCACACTCGTGGCATCCTTAGAGGCCAGGAACAGACCAATGACTACAACAGGCACCACGCCCAAGATGACCTCGACCATCGTAAACAGTTTGGCAGTCAGGTCTTCGCTCGCCGTATTCAAATGAGGCGCCCACTCAGGATGAGCATGTGCGCCGACCTTCTTGTCCTTCTCGGCACGATCGGCCTTTTTGCCCTCAGGGACCCGACGACCAGGATCCTTGCGAGTCCCCGCCGCAGCAACCCGAGCCCGAGACTTCTTACCCATAACCAACACCTCACAAGAGGAAACGAATAGCCAACGCTACCTAGTGTACCCCACCCAAGAACGGTACCGTCCCAACCAATCCCCACACAAAACGTGCCGCCCCAAAAGGGGCGGCACACAAACTTTAATATCAGCTTTTCTGTAGCGAGCACGCAACGACCCAACGCCGGGGCGCAGGGCGGGGAAATACCTTTGCCTCGCGCGACCCTGCGGAGCCGTGAGCGAGAGGGAAAGGTATTTCCCCGCCCTGCGCCCCGCAGTCCACGTTCGTATCGGCGCTAGTAGTTCACCACCTGCTCCTCAAAGTACGCCTTCGGGTGGTTACAAACCGGGCACACCTCGGGCGCCTCGGCGCCCACATGCAGGTGCCCACAGTTCAGGCACTTCCATACCTTCACGCCCTCGCGCTCAAACACCTCGCCCGACTCAATACGCTCGACAAGCTTGTTGTAGCGCTCCTCGTGAGCCTTCTCGACAGCACCGACGCCACGGAACTTTGCGGCAATCTCGGTAAAGCCCTCCTCCTCGGCGGTCTTGGCGAACTCGTCGTACATCGTGGTCCACTCGTAGTTCTCGCCCGCAGCGGCATCACGCAAGTTGTCCAGAGTGTCGGGAACGGCGCCGTCGTGCAGATACTTAAACCACAGTTTGGCGTGCTCGGACTCGTTGCCCGCCGTCTCGGCAAAGATATTCGAAATCTGAACGTAGCCATCCTTCTTGGCCTTAGATGCGTAGTAGCGATACTTGGTGTGCGCCTGGGACTCACCAGCAAAAGCGGTCTCGAGGTTCTTCTTGGTTTGGGAGTTCTCAAAATCCATAGGTGTACTTCCCTTCAACACATGCCGCCCGCAGGCTTCGAGCGGCCTTGTCTTTAGGATGCCCTCATGTCGAAAATCTAAACCTTACAATCCTGTTTTTCAGATTCGGGCGGGCTACACGCTTAGCCAGCGGTCGCCCTCCACGCGACAAAAGCCCTCACGCTCCAAGTCGGCCAAAATGCCTGCGACAAGATCGTGATCGACCGGCTCGCGGCCTGCCGCCGCCTCCATTTCGTTGACACCCGCCACCGCCTCGGCGAGTGTGATGCCCGCCGGCTGGCCATCGCGCGCTGCCAGCAACATGCGCACGATATGCGCGCGCTTTTGGCGACGTGAGCCCTCAAACTTTGATTGACGGCTATAGCCCGCCGAGCGCCTGGACGGATTGGGCAACGTCTTTTTTAGATATGCGCCGTAATCTAGCAACGCGTAATACCACGCGCGCGGCGTATCGGCATCATCGAGCGGCACGGCAAAGGGAGCGATCTCGTCGGTCGCCGCACCGGGGGCCGCCGGACAGGCCGCCTGAATCAGCGGCACCAGCTCGCGATCGGGAACAGCCGGTACATCGGGAAAGAAGTGATGCAGAAAGACCGTGCGCACGTTGGTCTCCAGATACACGCCCGGAAGATCAAACGCAAACGACCGGATACCTTGCGCCGTTGCCGGGCCAATACCAGGCAGAGCGACCAAGTCACGCGTCTCGTGCGGAAACTCCCCGCCCCAATCCTCTACGACCCGTTGAGCGGCGCCGCGAAGCGCCAGAGCGCGTCGGTTGTAGCCCATGCCCTGCCAAGCGTCCAAAACATCGGAAGGCGCGGCCTGGGCAAGCGCCTGCACGGTCGGAAAGCGATCGAGCCACGCCGGCATACGCGTCTCCACGCGTGGTACCTGTGTTTGCTGCAGCATGACCTCAGAAAGCCAAATGATGTACGGATCGCGCGTGCGGCGCCACGGAAGGTCGCGATAACGCAGGACCCCTTCCGAACGAATCATCGAACGAAAGGGGTCCTGAATCATATCTATGCTCCTTATGCGGCGCTATTCCTCCCGGCAAGCGCACGCGCAGGTGGCGTACTCGGGAAACGCTTCGCGGTCGGCGAATTTGGGATCGACGGCCGGGAACTGGCGGTGAGCGACGATGTCGCCGAGCAAAACGGAATCGAGGTAATCGCGCATCAACGCTTGAGCTCCGGCCCACAGGGGATGATAGCAGCACGTGCCCATGCGTGCACAGTCGCCATCGGGTGCGGTGCAATCATTCATAACCATAGGGCCCTGAACGGCCTCGACGACCTGGCGGATGGTGACGTCGTCCGGACTGACCTTGAGACGCATGCCACCGTGGACGCCACGCAGGCTCTCCACAATACCGGCCTGGACCAAACCGTGCTGAATCGAGCGGGCAAACGAATACGGAACATTGACCTCTTCGGCAGCGGTGCGAACAGAAAGCAAACGCTCCGGATCCTCGGCAAGCATCGCCAGCATACGAAGGGCGTAATCAGTCTTCCTCGATATGTCCATTTTTCCCCTTTCAAGGAATACGAACAGCTCGAACGAGCTCCGGGGCCGAGCTTGTGTCGAGACGCTAAATGACCGCAGGACATCCAAATGGTAAATCGGATATCCACTGAGTGCCGCGCTTGGAGCGAAATGCATCAGATGCGGCCTACAGTGCAATTTAGTATAACCTAACCCCCTGTCTCGTTGAACAGGTGTTGCGCAACAAAGCTGTTGTTTAGACAGATATGCTTATTAGATTTTACTTGCGTTCCCGAAGGGGCGGGGATTCTGGGCGAAGATGCGCCAGGGCGATCGTTCTATCGAAACAAAGTGCATCAAACGCAAAAAGCCACGTCCGAAGACGTGGCTTTAATTGCGTTGGCGGGAAGTACGGGGCTCGAACCCGCGACCTCCGACGTGACAGGCCGGCGCTCTAACCAAACTGAGCTAACTCCCCAGGCAGGCGTTCGCGTTTGTTTCCGCTCGCGTGCGCTGCGGGGATTAGTATACACAGAAGTCTGTCCGGCGCGCAACAACTTTTTTGAAAAAATTTTTGGGGCCATCCGGGAGGGTCTCCGGGGCTGGGGGCGGGGGTTAAGTTTGCTGCTCTACAGTCCTGCGCAAGACGGAAAGCACATTAAGTGCTT
>CAUGGC010000027.1 GCA_959599095.1 uncultured Collinsella sp.
GATTCAATCTCGAAAACAGCATTGCCCAGTTGACAAAACTATAGGAACACCCCCCGGGACCTGATTAACGGCCTCCCTCAAGGCCCCGTGGACAAAAATGGCAAATATGAGTACTGTCACCTTTTTAGTAACAGCCAAAACTGCCCCAAACGACCTCTTTGCGGCCTAGATATGCCTTCAAATTGATCAAAATGCCCGGTAGCATGCTTCTGTGTGCCAACGTTAATGAACATATTTACTGTTGTGTCTATTATCTTGTAAGATCGTTATGATACTACGCTAGCAACAGTACTCATATTTGCCATTTTTTGTCCACAGGGTATGCCGCAGAAGATCCAACTTGCTCCAGCGTGCCGTACGCTGGCCCTCCCCTTCCGGCGAGCACCGACATTTCCCCAGATAAAACCGACCAAAATAAACCTGTCCCTTTTCGGCAGGTTTCGCTTGCACTTTAGCGTGCGACAGCGGATAATGCCGAGCATTCGAGAATTCGCCAATTGTTGCCGTTAATTGATAAAGGAGGCCCCATATGGCCATGGAATTCAAGCGCAGGTTGCCGATCCCCATGGAGATCCGCGAGGAAATGCCGCTTTCCGCCGAGCTTACCGCCAAAAAGCAGGCATTCGACGCCGAGGTCGCCAAGGTCTTTACCGGCGAGGACACACGCAAAGCGCTCATCATCGGCCCGTGCTCTGCCGACCGCGAGGACTCGGTGCTTGAGTACATGAACCGACTGGCCAAGACCGCCGAGGAGGTCAAGGACAAGCTCATCATCATTCCGCGCGTCTACACCAACAAGCCGCGCACCAAGGGCACCGGCTACAAGGGTCTGCTGCACAACCCCAACCCCGAGGCTCCCGACGACCTGCTCGAGGGCGTCAAGGCCATCCGCCATATGCACCTGCGCGTTATTGAGGAAACGGGCTTCTTCACCGCCGACGAGATGCTCTATCCGTCCAACTACCAATACCTCGTCGACCTGCTGAGCTACGTCGCCGTGGGCGCGCGCTCGGTCGAAAACCAAGAGCATCGCCTGGTGTCGAGCGGCATTTCGGTACCCGTCGGCATGAAGAACCCCACCGCCGGTTCCACCACCGTCATGCTCAACTCCATCTACGCCGCCCAGGCACATCAAAGCTTCATCTTCCGCAACTGGGAGGTTGAGTGCGACGGCAACCCGCTCGCACATGCCGTCATGCGTGGCTACATCGGTCTCGACGGTCGCACCTACCCCAACTACCACTACGAGCACCTGGAGCGCCTGGCCGAGCGCTATACCGAGCATGCCGGCTACGCCAACCCGGCGGCGGTCATCGACTGCAACCACGACAACTCGGGCAAGCGCCCGCTGGAGCAGTACCGCATTTGCAAGGAGGTGCTCGACAGCTGCCGCCGCAACGAGTCCATCTCCAAGCTGGTCAAGGGCTTTATGATCGAGTCCTACCTGGAGGATGGCAATCAGCCAGTCGATGGCGGCGTCTTTGGCAAGTCGATCACCGACCCGTGCCTGGGCTGGGAAAAGACCGACTACCTCATCCACGAGATCGCGGAGCGGATCTAGGTTACGCGGTTTTACCAAACCGCGTAACGACTCGACGCTGCAAACGCCCCTAAGCGGCAATCTGACGTTCAATCGTCGGTCGCGTACCAAAGTACGCTTCCCTCCTCTTTCACGTCACCTTGCTCGCTTAGGGGCGTTTTCGCTGACCTATGCTCAACCTACGATAATTCCAAGCTGAACGAGTTACTCGCTGTAGCGAGTGGCTAGTCGTTGGGGACGTTCTTATAGTCGTTGGGTCGTTCTTAAACGACTACCCAGAATGAGAGTGGATAATCTCCCGTTTTTGGCCTGCTTTTCGGGCGAAAGTGGAAGATTATCCACTCTCGTCGAGCGGGCGTTCGATAATCCACTCTCATTCCCTCTTGGAGCCCTCCGCCCCCGTGGGATCGGGGCTCGTCTACCGAATGGTTGATGCGGCGGCCCTGCGGCCATGTCACACTCAGAAGTGGCCTGACCCAACTTGGAAGGAGCCCCCGTGAGCCTTGACAACGTAACTCTGCGTGCCGCCACGCTCGATGACCTGGCCGGCATCGCCGCCATCTACAACCAGCTGTGGTGCAACACGCTGCGCAACCGAGGCGACATCGAAGCCGCCGATTTCTGTGCGCGCTTTAACATCGCCATGCAGCTGCAGCGCTCCCCCATCGCGCTCGTCGCCGAGGCCGAGGGCCGCATTATCGCCGCTTGCTGCATCGGCATCTTCGAAGACGGCAAACCACGCACCAATCCCACGTGGGAGCCCTGCTACAACGAGATGTTCGCCCAGGCAACCGAGATGGCAAAGACCGCCGATGCCAAGCTCGAAGGCTCGCTCTTTGGCGATAGCCGCGAGAAGGCAACAGCCGACCGCTTTGCCGCCACGGGCAACGAATATGCCCAGGGCCAGCTCAACCTGATCATCATCGTGCCCGAATGGCAGGGCAAGGGGCTCGGCCGTGCGCTCATCGACCTTGCGCGCGCCGAGCTCGCCAAAGCCGGGTGCACCAAATTCTTCCTGATGAGCGACTGCAACTCCGATTGGCAGTTCTACGAGCACCTCAACATGAAGCGCATCCTGGAGGATCACAGCCAGGACACCGGCGACGGATTTATCGTCTATATGTACGGAGGCACGCTCTAAGTACCCCTTCAATCAAGGCGAGCCGGGCACCCGGCCCTTGGCCTCTGCCCAGGAATAACTCAGGGGGCCGGACCGCCCGTCCCTAAACCTGCCCGACAGCGCGATATCTCGTCGCCCGAGCGCGCCCCTCTTTAACGAGTGCGCCCTCCTCAAGCAAACCGTTGATAACCCGCAGCGTCACGTCGCGCCCAGTTCCCAGAGCGTCCGAAGCATCCTGGCGCGTAAAACCGCGGGGCCGCTCAAGGGCAAAGCGAATCAAGGTGCGAGCGTATCCACCACGTCGCTCGTCCGAAACATCCTGTAGCATCGCGGACGCCTTGCACGCAACATCAAAGCCAAGCTCCTCCACAAGCTTGGCACGCACCTCGTGGCCGCAGTCGCCATTCATCGACACGCGCCTTTCTCGCTGCGCTCGCACGGATGCAAACGCCTGCGAAACATCGGGCGGCAGCGCCCCTTCCCGCTCGAGCTGCTCATAATCGCTGTAATCCCCACGCAAGTTGGGACCGCTATTGCCACGAGGCGTCAGATAGGAATTGCGCACGGCGTTGACGTTGGGCAGCGACAACCTAAACATTGCAGGGTAGGCGCAGACCTCGGGTTCCAACCCTTCCGCCTCATAGAGCGCACGAATCCCCTTGAGGCCCGTTCCAAACGCCTCAACCATCCCCAGACGCAAAAAGAGCAGTTGCAGCTTTGGATTCCGAGCGTCCGAGCCGCCCGCAAGCGCCTCCTCGACGCTGATGTGCTGCGGCCCTCCCGCATTGGTAAATTCAAGCGCCGTACGGCTCATCTTGATAAGAGACGCCACCGAAGATTCGTAGTCGCGATGGATAAACAGGTTCAGAATTCCCTCTCGAACAGCCTCGCGGGGATAGTCGTCCTTATCTATGCGATCGAGCCTTCCCGGCACAAAGTACATACGCGTTGCGTTCGATATATTGAGGAACCGTTCGATATCCTCTATCTGCCTGAAGATCGAGCCCTCGCCATCCTGACGGTCGATAAACTCGGTATACGCATCGTCGTTGAAAAGGCCAGCGCGGACTGCAAAGGGGTTTTGGTCAGAGACCAGCAGTGCCAAATTGGTGTAAAAGCCCAGCTCATCGATAAGGCCGAGATTCTTTTGAGAGGTTTGGTCAAACGTAATCTCCGCGCGCCTAAAGACCCGCTCGGCTTCAAAAAACGTCAAGCTCTGTTCATGAGAGCGCGCGGTCTCAAAATAATCGCCGTCGGTGCGCTTGATCATCGAGCGGATCTGGGCCATCTCGATGGGCACGTTGGCAGGACCTAGGCGCCGATATACCCCGGCGGGAACAAATCCCTTCGAGCACAGGCAGTACGGCTTGTGAGGACCCGCTTCCACCTCGATTTTCACCAACGCTGCGCCATCAATGTCCAATGCGGAGACCGTCGTGATTTCAGAAACGTCGGGATACACGCCATCGGTTATTGCATTAGAACATTGAAGCATGGTGGCATCGATATCGTCCACGCCGACGATGCTGCCAAAATCGTCGATTCCGATATACAAGGTACCGCCATTCGAATTGGCAAACGCCACCACAGCTTTGAGCAGCTTAGGGGTAAATGTGCACTTGAACTCCACGGTTTCACTTTCAACAAGCTGCATGCTACCCCCTATCATCGACTATCGACGATTCTAGACCAACTATCGACGATAAGCAAGGCCCCTGGTACCCTCGCTTAGACCCGAGTGCCCGCGTGCAACGCTGCCCGCCGCACGCAAAAGGGCCCGCCAGCGTGTGCGCCAGCGGGCCCCAGGTCATATCGACACTACCCCGTGTGCCTGCAACCGCCTCTACTTGCAGCGCGCCTTGGGCTGCTGCTGGGTGATGCAGTGGATGTTGCCGCCACCATAGATGACCTCGCGCGTCATGATGCCGATGACTTCACGGTCCGGATAAGCAGCCTGGATATCCTTGAGCGCCTGGGCGTCATTGGGATCGCCGAACTGCGGTACAAGCACTGCACCGTTGATGGGCAGGAAGTTGAGGTAGCTCGGCTCGAAAG
Organism: uncultured Collinsella sp.; assembly: GCA_959599095.1. Lineage (GTDB taxonomy): Bacteria > Actinomycetota > Coriobacteriia > Coriobacteriales > Coriobacteriaceae > Collinsella. The sequence continues at coordinate 4,716 of CAUGGC010000027.1, forward strand.
CGTCCTCGGGGGTACGCGGCAGCACGCCCTCGACGGGGTCAATCGTGCTGGCCTCCTCCTCGGTCATATACACCGAGGTCGCAGGCATAATGACCTTGTGCACCTTAAGCTTGCGGCCCTTGGCATCGGTCGCCTCGGAGAACGTCTTGAAGGCCTCCTGGCACTCCTTGTAGAACTTATGGTTGGGATCGTCGGTCCACATGCAGCAGACCTCGCCGGGCGCACTAAAGCATGCAACATCGTCCACGTGCCCGTTGGTCTCAAACGGGTCGATGCCGTCCTTGATCCAAATGACCTTCTCGATGCCCAGGTACTCGGCAAGCTTCTCCTCGATCTGCTCCTTGGTGTACTGGGGGTTGCGGTCCTCATTGAGCAGGCACATCTCGGTGGTCACCACGGTGCCCTGGCCGTCGCAGTTAAACGAGCCGCCCTCGAGGATGTAGTCCTCGGGACGATAGCGGTTGACCTGCTCGAGCTGCGCCACCTGCAAGCCGATGCTCGCATCCTTGTCCCACGGGAAATACAGACCGTCGATAAAGCCGCCATACGCGTTAAAGTGGAAGTGCGAGAGTGCCACGTCGCCCTTGTCGTTGACAAGAAACGCCGGGCCGGGGTCGCGAATCCAGCTGTCGTTGTACTCCATGTGGATAACGCGCACGTTCTCAACGCCATCGAAAATCTCGCACACCGCAGGGAAATCCTCGGCATTGACACCAACGGTGATGGGTTGGAAGCGTGCAACGGTCTTAATAATCTCGGTAAAGACCTTTTGCGCCGGCTTGGCACCGCAGCGCCACACATCCGAACGATGCGGCCACAAAATCCAGGTGCGCTCCTGCTCCTCGTACTCGCCGGGCATGTAGAATCCGTCCTTCTTTGGCGTAGACTCGCTCTCGTAAATGGTCTTCATGTTGGCTCCTAACGATATGGACGACCCTTTGTGATGACGGCCCCATTGTGCGGCTCCGGAAGCCCACTCTCAATGGGCCTAGGAGGACCCTTTCGCCACCCAAAAGGACACCGTTCACTGACCTAAAGTTCTAGTGGCGCGCGAGACGTGTCATACTGGCAAAGCCGCATGAAAGGACATCCATGACCAATACCACGCATACCCGCTTTAACCCCGATGAGATCCACGGGGGCCGCTGGTCCGCCCTCAACGAATGCGCCTTATGGATCCATGGCTGCGACGACTTCGCCACGCTTCAAGCCGGGCTTCTTGATAGAGTTAATCAGGTGATATCGCACCGGGCCTCGATGTTTGATATCGCACGCGCCGGCACACACGGACAGACAGAATTCGTAAGCCCCGTTGCCCGTGGCATGGCAGAAGACCAGCTCGAGAGCTACTACGAACGCTATGCCGCCTTTGACTACACCCTTTGGAGCTTTGGCGTTCACAACGTGCATGTTTATCGCGACCTGGACCTCGTGGATGTCGAGCGCCGCAACGCAACGCCCATCTATCAGGAGTGGATGAAGCCGCTCGGCATCTACTATGGCTGCACTGCCACGCTCGCGCACGGGGGCACATCCCTGGGGTCGCTCACGCTGTTTCGCGCACGAGAAGCGGGGGATTTTTCGGACGAAGAGCTCGAAGCCCTGCGCCAGCTCGCGCGGCACCTGAGCCTGCGCCTGTACGGGATCCTTGCGCAGAGCACCGCACAGCAAGCTTGCGAGAACCCCTTAGAGGCGCTCATCAGCGAGCTCGAAGTCCTCCCCCGCGAGGCAGAGGTGCTCAAGATGATGCTTGCCGGCAAGACCAACCGCGAAATGGCCGTGGAGCTCTATATCTCGGAGTCGACCGTAAAAAAGCATGTCAACGCCCTCTATCACAAGCTCGGCGTCAAAAACCGCCTGGGCCTCATGGCATTGGTTCGAGAACAATCATAAGCCGGCCTCTAAATTGAAAGTAGCGCTGGTAGATTGCCTATTTGAACCTCGTTGCAAAGAACCGCCGCAGACGCCTTGGGAGCATCTACGGCGGCTTGCATTAAACAGTCGCTGTCATGTGTCACAAGCGCGCGTTGGCTACGCGGGAAGCCCGCTCAGGCGCTTGGACTCGTGCGCGGCGAGCGCAATGGAAATGATGCCGGTAATGGCGTCGGCCACCACCAGGGCGATCCACACGCCCTCGACACCCATCATGTTGCCGAGGAGGTACATAAGCGGCACCGAGCAGATCACATAGCGAAGCAGGCCGGTAAACGTGGCGACACCCACCTTCTCGACCGCCTGGAAATACATCGACATGGTCATGGCAAGATAGCCCAGGGCAACAGCCAGGATGACAGTACGCGTGGCGTTGGCAGCAACCTCAACGAGCGCAGGATCGCTGCCGGCAAAGAAGGCGCACACCGGGGTGGCGGCAAGCCAGAGCGCGACGGCGACCAGCGCCAGCGTCACAACCTGGTACTTAAGCGTGCAAGAGAGTGTCTCCTTAAGGCGCGCCCAAGCCTTTGCGCCAGCGTTGAAAGCAGCGATGGGCTGCAGGCCGTAGGAGAAGCACTGGGCAACCATCATGGTGATGTAGAGGATGTAGCCGTTGATCACGCCAAAGGCTGCGATGTAGAGCGAGCCCATGTCGCCACCGAGCGAGCCCAAAAGCGAGTTGGCAACAGTGTTAAAGATAAAGGTCGCACCCTGGACCAGGAAGAACGGGAAGCCGATTTTGAAGATCTGGCCGCAGATGGCGAGGTCGAGCTTAAGGTCGGCCAGGCTAATCTGGAGCTGGGACTTCTTACCGCCGATGAACCAGAAGATACCGATGGCCCAGATACCGATGGAAAGACCGTAGTACACGCCAGCTCCCATAACGCCAAGCTTGAGCACAAACGTGGAAAGCGCAAGCCAGCAGATAGCGACGATGGCAGACACGGTCATGAGGTTGGCCTGGATCTGAACCTTCTCGTCCACACGCATGACGGCGGTGACCATCTGACCAATGACCGTGAGCGGCAGCAGCACGGAGAAGGTGCGCACGCCGGCAACGGTATCGGTCATGATGTCGGGCGTGGCGCCGAAGAATGCGCAGATGGGCTCGGTAAACACAGCCATCACCACAGCAAGCAGCACACTCACAATCGTGGTAAGCCAAAAACCCTGGCTAAACGCCTTGCTGGCGCCCTTAATGTCGCCGGCACCCAAAAGGTTGCCCACCACGGCGGGCACGCCGGTGCCAAACAGGTTGCCAAAGGCCAGGTTAATGTACTCGACCGACATGATGATCGAAACACAGGCCAGGCCGTGTGCACCCAGGCCCCAACCCATCACGAGGCCCTCAAGGACCACCATGATAATCTGGGCGAGCATACCCTGGCCGGTGATGATGGTGTACTTGCGCACCAGGCCGGGAATCGGCTGCGAGGCAAGCTCACGCTCCTCCTCAACAGCGGCGGTTGTCTCTTCTGCCATTGTTCTCCCCTTTCCATGAGAGATTGATGAATGGATGGATGAATGGATGGGCGGCACGCACAGGCTGTGGCACCGCCCAGCGATGCAGCAGCCCCGCTAGGCCTCGTAGACCACCTTGCCGGCAATCATCGTGAGAGACGCCGTGGCCTCGAGGACCTCAGCCGGTTCGCAGTCAAAGAGGTTGCGGTCGAGCACACAGATATCAGCCTGTTTGCCGCATGCGAGCGTACCGATGCGATCCTCGGCATGCATGGCGTAGGCGCTGCCGTAGGTGTAGGCGCGCAGGGCCTCGGCCATGGTAATGCGCTCCTGGGGGAACCAGCCCTCGGGGTTGGAGCCGTCCTCGAGCATGCGGAAGACCGCGCCGTACACCTCCTCCATGGGCTCCAAGCCCACAACGGGGAAGTCGCTGCCCAAGTGCACCACGGCACCGCTGGCAAGCAGGCTGTGCAGGGGCCACGAAAGCGCTGCACGCTCGGGGCCCACGGCATCGTCCTTGGCAAGGTCAGCCATATCGAGCAGCATGTGCCACGGTTGCATGCCGGGGCATATACCAAGCTCCGCGTAGCGCGGCAGATCCTCGGGCTGAACCGTCTCGTTGTGCTCCATGGAGTGGCGGCAACCCCGCTTACCATGCAAGCGCTCGCCCTCCTCAAAGCAATCAAGCACAAAACGCACCGAGCGATCGCCGATCGTATGGACGCGCGTGTCAACGCCCCATTCCTGCGCCCTGACAATGGCGGCACGGATGCGCTCTGGATCCTCCGCGGGCTCACCGCAGGTATCGGGCGCGTTGGAATAGGGTTCAAGCATCCAAGCGGTGTGGTCGGAGCACACGCCATCAAGAAACTGCTTAAAGCCGTGCCACTCGACCTGCGTACCCGAGAAGGCGTATTTCTCCTTGATCTGCTCGAGCGTTACGGACTCGTTTTCGAACAGATCGGTGTACAGGAACACGCGCAGTGGCAAGTCGCCCTTGGCATTAAGACCTGCCAACACCGCATACGGGTTTTCCATGCTCACAAACGTAGGATTGACCATGCCGACCGTAGTGATTCCCAGGGCATTGGCGCGCCGGGCGGTTTTTGCAAACGACGCGTCAACAACCTCGGGCGCTGGGTCGTAGACCTCGTCCATAAAGAAGACGCCGGCGTTGTTGGAAAACACGCCCGTCAGATTGCCCTCGGCATCCTTAAGGATCTTGCCGCCTGCGGGATCGGGCGTCTGCGAAGTTACTCCCACCTTGTTGATGGCGCAGGTATTGGCACTAAAGGTATGCAGGTCAACCTGCTGCAGAAAAACCGGGCGGTCAGAGATGTACTCATCGATCATCGCGGCTGTGGGCATCTCGGGGACATCCCACTGGAACTGGATAATCTGGCAGCCCAGAATCCACTCGTTATCGGGATGGTCGGCCGCAAACGCCACGACATGTTCCATCGCCATCTCAAAACTGGTGCAGTCGATGAGGTTGACGGCAAAATCGGGGTCGGTCATGAACGCGCCCTGGGCAAAATGCGTGTGCGAGTCGATCAGGCCGGGCATGACGAGCTGGTCGCCAAAGTCGCGCACCTCGGTATCGGGGCCGATAAACGGTGCCAGGTGGGCATCGTCACCGCAGGCAACGATTTTATCGCCCCGCACGGCAACGCCGCCCTTAAACGGCTCGAGCCCATCGCCGGTAAAGACGGCGTTGCTCTTGATAACTACATCAGCCTTGTCCATGTGAGCCTCCTCAGGCATCTTTGGTTGCAACGCGGACGCACCGCCCGCGTGGGCACTCGGTTGGGAGCGTAGCGCTCCCGCATCGGCGCGTGCCTACAAGCCGTGCTCGGACGTCTGTCCCGCGTCCGCGGCTTCGCGCTACACCCATTGATACACAGGGGCAAATCCGTGCCAAGGCCAGGGACCGCAAACGGTCAGTTTAAGCAGGTTTACACGCTTTACCTGCAGGTTTATTGTCTGAGATTATTACCGCTTCATTACGCCCAACGGTATGGCCGCCCACACGGCAAGACCCGCATGCGAGGAAGAATGGGGCTAGGAACGCCAAAAGGTATCTATGAGGTCATCTCGGTTGGAGACACCGCTTTTAACGTAGATGCGATGCAAGTGCGCCTTGACCGTGCCAGGGCTGATGACCAACTCGCTGGCGATGTTTTGGGCGTCGTTGCCCTTCAGCAGCAGCGTGAGCACCTCCTGCTCGCGCCGCGACAGCTTATGGGCATCGGCATAGATCACCACACGCGATGCGAGGTCGTCCTCAGAGCTTGCGCTCTGGGCCGCCACGTCCTCATCGGCACGCGGATGACGGGCATACACGCGCAGGATATGGCTAAACTGGCAAAAGAGTTGGACCGCGCATACCACGAGCAGCACGTTTTCGGAGATATTGCGCTCGGACAGATACCACAAAAAGAGGCTGATGACGGGGTTTTGAGAGTCGGGGCGGCAGAGCAAAATCATGTAGGTGTCCTCGGCGATTACGCAAAACGCAAGAACAAGGGCCACCTTCCAAAAGAGCTTTGAGCGGTCGAGGTCGAGTTTCTCAACACGCGTGGCTCTGTACCGGTAATGCCAGGCGGCATAGGCAAGACATCCTACATTGCCCAGGTCACGCGTGAGCCAAAAGAGATACTGCTGCATCTCTCCGGCAGCGCCGCTGCGAGGCACCAGCAGCAATTGCAAGATTGAAAACGGCACGATAGCGAGTACGAGCATGCGCGACGTCGGCCTTTTGCGCAAGCGCGCAAACATCCACAGTACCACGCAGGCATAGATGGCAATACCGAGCACGCAGCGCAGCAAGGGGTGCTGCAACGGCTCGCTAAAGGTAACAGCGTAGTCGTATTTGAGCCGATTGTACTCGTCAAAAAAGATGACTGACATATCGAGCATGTAGAGCAAAAAGCCCGCCGCGGCCACCAGGCTGTCGCGACGGCGCGTCATGAGCCAAACCACCAATGCCACGGCACTGGTCACCAGAGCCACACCCATGATAATCGTGGTGTAGATATAGAACGCGAAACTCATGCCCGCCTCCCCTGTCTAGATGCTGTGAGGATGTTGACAGATTCTTTGCCACAAGATTAGACTCACCGATTAAACGTACTGTATCGTTTAGATAAACAAGCTGTGTCTCACCGATGAAAGGAGATGCCATGACACCGATCGCTCCGCTCAAGATGCTCGTCGCGCCCGCCGCCAAGGCCATCACCCGACTCGGTTCTTCCATGACCTACGACGACGTTCCCTGCGCCGTTGAGGCGCGTTCGGACAGCTGCCCCTACCTGGGCCACGTCCCCTACTTTGCACCCAAGCTCGCATCTGATCCCGAGCAGCGTGAGCAGTAATCCAAGATGCATCTAGCACCGCACAACTCGCGGCGCTACTGTTTTGGTGCAAAGCGACCTGTCCCCCTTGCGCCAACGCCGGGATTGTCGATGCTGCGGCCGCGGCGCGATATGAGGCGCGAAACCTCGCCCAGCAACACGCCGATCACCACACCCATGAGGATCGGCAACTTTGACATCTCGGCGGGCGAGCTGTTAAGCGGCACGATTGTCGCAACAATGGAAAGCACGAGCTCTACCACCGGCACCGCAAGCGCTACCGCAAGCACCTTGCCCTCGAAGGGCGCGCGGAACACACGTGGGCGGTCGTCGTATTTACGCAGGCGCCAAAACGCCGGGAACATCGGGATATAGCTCATGAGCAGAAAGACGACGTTCATCGAGAAGAAGACCCAAAAGACGTCGGAACCTTCGCCCAGCGGAATCTGAAGTAGCAGCACCAAGCTGGCAAAACAACCGTTAATGAGTGCCGAGCCATTAGGCATGCCGGTCTTCTTGGACACCAGCGCAAAGGGACGCGGCATGTTGCCATGGCGCGCGGCATAGCTCGCCACGTTGTTGACGCCAAAGCTCCAACAGATCATGTTGGCAAACAGCGTTACCAAAAAGGTCATGCCCACGATCATTGTCAGCGGGTGGCTGCGCCCCACCATGGCGCCGACCGCGTCCACAATGCCCGAATCGAGCGAAAGCTGCTCGGTGGGGACCGCGGCCCCAATGCCAACGCCACAGATGATGTAAATGGCCGCAATGGCAACGCCGCCGGCGATAACCGCCTTGGGGATATCACGCGACGGGTTTTTCATCGTGCTGGCAAAGGTCGCGACCACCTCAAAGCCCATAAAGTTGAATAGGATGATCGAAAGATACGTCAGTGAGTTAGTGTCTCCCAGATCGGGGACAAAGGTCTTAAACGACATATCGTTGGCAAAGCCGTTGTTGCAGGCAAACCAGATGCCGACGATTCCCACCACGGCGGTAATGAGCACCTTGATGACGGCGCCGCCATCCATGACCCAATCGGCCTCGGCCACCGGCTGCATTGCCATGACCGTGACGCCCCACACAAAGGCAAGCTCGATGGCAATTCGGACCCCAAGCGAAAATTCGATGCCCCATACCGCATTGATGACACTGGGAAACATGCAGGCGATACTTGCTACCCACAGCGGAAAGTTGACCCAATAGCACCAGGAGCAGCGGGCGCCCCAACGGTCGCCCAAGCCCAGGCGAACCCAATCGTACAGGCCGCCCTCGGAATCGAACGCCGTACCGAGCTCGGCCACCACCAGGCCATAGGGAAGCAAAAACGTAATGATGAGGAAAATCCACCAGAAGAACTGCACGTTACCCATGGCAGATGCCGGAGCGGCCGCCTCGATGGTAAAGACAACGCAGATAACCGAGAGGATGACCTCGAACAGGGAGAACTTTTTACCTGCCACGGCACGCTCCCCCTACAGCAAAAAGGATGGCATCTGCACCGAAGGCGCAGCCCAAGGTAGGGTTGCAGGCCGCGTCACCGGTACAGGTGCCATCCCAAAGAGAAGAGAGGGTGCAATTGTTGGACCAACGCTCGCGGAACAGGCGCGTGTAGATAACGATACGCTGGTACATAGATACTCCGATCAAACCGGTCGCGCTCGCAACCGGAAACTATCAGCAATTGAATACGCGTCTGACCTGGGAAATTCAAGCGAACAATTGGCCTAACCCGCAATAAATCCCAGATCAGACGCGTACTCAATCAAAGAGGCGGGCACTCCGAAGTGGAGGCAACGGAGTGCCCAAAGAAAAACCCAGCCGACCAAGACATCAAGTGACCAGACCATCAATGCCCCGAGATGGTCACGGTGCGATTCACCGACTGTCCGATTGATCGGCTGGGTTTCTGAGGTGCGGCAGATTCTCGTGAAAGAGGAGCGCCGCGTACTTTGGTACGCAAGCGACGAATGAACGGGAAGGTGCCGTGCCTCAGGAAGACAGACAGTTACGCAGACGGCTCCTGCTGGGTAATGCAGTGGATGTTGCCGCCGCCGAAGACGACCTGCTCGGACTGAACGCCGACGCACTTGTAGACGCCCTCGCCCCAGACCTCGTCGTAGATCTTCTGGAGCGTGTCAACGGCCAGCTGGTCGTTCTCATCGCCGTACTGCGGGACGATAACGCCGTGGTTGGTGACCAGGTAGTTCATGTAGGAGGCGATCAGCGGCTCGTCGGGAACGCGCGGCTCGGCGTTCTCGTCGGCGTCGATGGTGTCGCAGGAAGCCTGGTCCATGAACAGCGGGTTCACGGGCATGCAGAGCTTGTAGACCTTCATCTTGCGGCCCTTGGCGTCAACGGCGTTGGAGAGGGTCTCGTAGGCAGCGTGGCACTGCTCGTAGAACGGATACTCGGGATCGTCGGTCCAGATGCAGGCCATGACGCCCGGGGCGATGAACGTGGCGACGTCATCGATGTGGCCGTTGGTCTCCTCGGGGTCGATGCCCTCCTTGACCCAGATGACCTTCTCGACACCCAAGTAATCCTTGAGGTGCTCGTCCATGTAGGCGCGAAGCTCCTCGCTCCAGGGCTCAAACTTCTTGTGGTACTTGGGCCAGATGGACTCGGGATCCTCTTCCTCCTCCAGAACCGCAGAGCAGGTGCGGCCCGGGGAAAGCAAGCACTGGTCGGTCACGACAAGGGTGCCCTCGCCGTCGACGGTGATGGAGCCGCCCTCGAGGATCATGTCATCGGGACGATAGCGGCGGCAGCCGGAGAGCTCAGCCATCTTGAGGGCGATCTGCTCGTCCTTGTCCCACGGGAAGTACAGGCCGTCGACGAGGCCGCCGTAGGCGTTGAAGTGCCAGTGGTTGGCGCGCTTCTCGCCCTTGCCGTTGATGACGTAGGTGGCGGCGGTGTCGCGGAACCAAGCGTCGTCGGTGGTCATCTCGATGACGGTGACGTTCTCGTCGTTCTCGAAGACGGCCTTGCAGTTGGCGTAGTCGACCTGGTTGGCGCACATATAGACCGGGGTGAACTCGGAGATGGCGCGGGCGATGGCGGCATACTGCTTCTGGGCCGGCTTGGCGCCGTGGGCCCAGGTGTCGGTGCGGTGGGGCCAGCCCATCCACACGCGATCCTGCGGGGCGAACTCGGCGGGCATAAAGAAGCCATCGGCCTTGGGGGTGGACTCGGACTCGGTGATCGTACGCATAAGATTTCCTCCAAATCGAACGATCGCTTGCTGCGGGCGGGTTACCCGCAGCCTAAAACCAAGAGATGGTAGGCGCCCGTTCCCCGGCAAAGGTCGGGGCGCCCGGCGCCGGTTTTCACGGAGTCGCACCGGCAAGCGACGACGTAACCAAGTGCGCGGAGACAAAACGCACGAAGGATACGGAAGAGAGATTGGGGTGGGCGGTGGTTACCGGAGCTATCGCTCACACCCACCCCGGGGAATGGTTAGCAAACCTGTCGCTTGGGCACGCCTCCGAAGAGGCTAGAATGCCCGGAGTCGGGAGCGACAAGCCCGACGAAGCGCACGTTGGTACGCGAGGAGGGTTGGAGCCCCAGAACCGGGTGCTCTAGTTCTCCTCGGCCTCGGCAGCCTCCTCAGCGAGACGCTGAGCTGCCAGCTCGGGAGTGAGGCCCTTGTACTCGGTCTCGCGGCCCTTAGCGCTGACGATGCGGACGACCTCGCCGATGAGCACGAGCACGATGAAGATAACGATCATCGGGAGCTTGTCGCCAATCTCGGCGGCGGAGAACGGCACCAGCGTTGCAACGATGGCCAGGACCAGCTCGATGCAGGGGATGGCCAGCATGACCTTCATCATGGCGCCCTTAAACGGGAACGTGAAGATACGCTCGCGGTTGGGGTCGTTCTTGCGAAGGTTGAGGAACGCCGGGAACATCGGGATATAGGTGAGCAGCAGGAAGACGACGGAAGTGCCGAAGAGCATCCAGAAGACACCGTTGGAGATGGCGTCGATGGGAACCAGCTGCAGGCACAGCACCAGGGAGGCAACGATGGCGTTGACCAGGTTGGCGCCGTTGGGCATGTCGTCATCCGAGATCATCGAGGCGAAGACCTTGGGCATGTTGCCGTGCTCGGCAGCGTAGCGAGCAACGGAGTTAACGCCGAAGGACCAAGCGGCCATGTTGGCGAACAGGGTGATCAGGAAGGCGATGCAGATGACCTTAAAGATCATGGAGTCGCCCACCATGGTCTGGACTGCGACGATCATGCCGTAGTCGGGATCGATGGAGTCGGCCGGCACGGCGGCGCCGATGCCGAAGCCGGCGAACAGGTAGATGACGGCGATGGACAGGCCACCGACGATGATGGCCTTGGGGATATCGCGAGCGGGATCGGCCATGTCGTCGGTCATGGTGCAGATGACCTCGAAGCCCATGAAGTTAAAGATGATGATCGACAGGTAGCCGAGAGCGTTGGTGTTGGTGAGCTCGGGCAGGAAGGTGGCAGCGGACATGTCGTTCGCAAAACCGTTCTCCATGGCATACCAAATGCCCAGAGCGCCGACGATAACGGCAACGGCGACCTTGATGATGGCGCCACCGTTGAGGACCCACTCGGAGTCGGCCGCCTTGGAGCGGCCCATAAGGTAGACGATCCACACGAAGGCAAGATCGATACCCATCTTGGCGATCAGGTTGAACTCGACGCCAAAGACCATGCCCAAAATGTCGGGGAACATGGTAGCCAGCGAGGCGATCCACAGCGGGTAGTTGACCCAGTAGTAGTACGAAATGCGGGCGCCCCACTTGTCGCCCAAGCCATCGCGCACCCAGTCGTAAATGCCGCCCTCGCCGTCATAGGTGGTGCCGAGCTCGGCGACAACCATGCCGTAAGGGAGCAGGAAGGTCAGGATCAGGAAGATCCACCAGAAGAACTGCTGGTTGCCAATGGCAGCAGCAGGAGCGGCGGCCTCGCAAACGAAGACGACGCAGATGATGGTCGAAATGACCGTCAAGAAGGAAAGCTTTTTCTTTCCGTCGCTCATGATGAGCTCCTTCGCTCAGTCTTGGACAGATCCGAGACCCTAAGGTATTAAGGCAATTGCTTGGGCCTCGGTGAGCGGGCGACAGGAGACGAGCATCCGCCGCCCGCAAACGTGCTTTTAAAAGCCTTGAGGCTTAGAGCTGCTCGAGAGCCTCGAGAGCGGCGTGGAGCTCAGCCTTGGCGGAGTACTCGACACTCTCGTCGTTGAGCGGGGTGCGCTTGCCCAGAGCAGCAAGGAGAGCACGGATGGAGTGCTTGCGGTTCTCGGCCTCGACCCAGCACAGGGAGCGCTCGGGATCGTCCATGACCTCGTCGACGACCTCCTCGTTGCGGGTGGCCGGCAGGCAGTGCATGAACTTGGAGTTGGGGCCGGCGAAGTTCATCATGTCCATGGTGACCTGATACTTGGGATAGAACACGTCCATGTAGTTCTCGCCCGAGACCTCCTCGTCGTACAGGCCATACCACACGTCGGTGTAGATGAAGTCGGCGCCCTTGATGCACTCGATGTCGTCGGAGATGACGATGGAGCCACCGGAGACCTTGCAGTTCTCCTCGGCAATGGCCATCATCTGCTTGCCGAACTCGGCGCGCTCCTCGACGGTGCCAACGTGCAGGCCGCCGTCGGGGATCTGGTGGCCCTTAGGTCCAAACTGGACAAACTTCATGCCGACCTTGGAGGCGATGAACATGAGGGAGACGCAGACCTGGGTGGCGTCGCCGATGAAGGCCAGGGTGCAGTCCTCGATCTTCTTGCCCTCGGGGAGGTTCTCGAGCATGGTCATGAGGTCGCCCATCTCCTGCGTGGGATGGTTGAACTCGGACATGCCGTTGATGACGGGCACAGCGGAGCCCTCGGCGAGGCCGACGACGTCCTTGTGACGGTCAACGCGAGCCATCATGATGTCGAGCAGCGAGCCCATAACGCGAGCGGTGTCGCCCAGGGACTCGTGGCCACCGAGCTGGATGGTGCCAGGGCCGTAGAACTGGGCGTGGCCGCCGAGGTCGGTCATAGCGGTCTCGAAGGAAAGACGGGTGCGGGTGGAGACCTGCTGGAAGATCATGCCAAGGCTCTTGTTGCGGAGCAGGTGCGGATAATAACCGTCAACCTTGATGGCCTTCTTCATTGCCAGGCCAAGATCCTCGATAGCCAGGATCTGCTCTTTAGTGAAGTCGTTGGTGTCGATGAAATCCTTAGGCAGTGCCATGTCGATTTCCTTTCCGCCGGTCTTGCCGACTATTACTATGAGGCGCTCGAACATCACGCCTCGTGTTGACAAGACCATCATTCACCCGTATGCAATTTTTACCTAGTTTATTCGGGATTAAAGACCGTTCACGGAGTTACACCCCCTCTAAACCAATATAAACCCGCAGGTAGCTGGCTTGCAGGAGGTTTACTATCTAGAACCGTGAACGGTATGCGGCTATCCTATATATCGGCTCCTAATCCGCGGTGAAACGACCGACTGGGGCATATATACCCCGGGGATTATATGGGGCCCAAACACAGATCAAATGAGACGGGACGGTGACAGATGAACACGCTCATGTTCTTCTATACCTTGGCAATACTTGTTATCTGTATTGTGACGGCAGTGCTTTCGCTTGCCGCCTATGCCTCGTCTCGTCGACGCTTCTTTATCTATGGCAGCGGCGTATTTATCTGCTATGCCATCGAGATGACCGAGATCTTCTTTTTTGAATACACATTGCAAAACCAGAGTTTTCCGGCCAGCGACTATTACTCAATTACCATGCCTGTAATGCGGACCCTTGTGGCGACCGCCACGCAGGCTTTTATTTGGCTGATTGCCATGGACCTGCTCGACAAACATTCTAAAAAGCAGTTCGCTATCCCCGTCTTAACGTTTTTGCTGTGCGAGTCGCTGATTATCGTCGCTGTCCCCTCCGGCCCCATGCATCAGTGGCTCTACTACACGATACGTCAGGTATTCCTTGTCTTTGTGGGACTGTATATCTTTTGGACGGCGCATAAAAGCACGAAAGTTGAGTTGAAGGCACGCGTTAACAACCAACGAAAGCACCTGATTATCGGCGCTATTCTGGTCGGTTGCATCGTCGCCGAGGATTTCTACAACATCCTTGTCGTCCCCATGAGTCTGGCGCCCTCTTGGCTGCAGCTATATCTGTCCGAGCGCAGCTTTAGCGAAAACGTCTTTGCGTGCTACTTTGCAATTCTGCTGATCATCTACTCCTACCACGTGCTTTCGATCCGCATGCAGGAAGCGCCCGAGGAAAAGAACGTCAGCGATCTTGACCGGCATATCGAAGAGCAGATGCCTTTCTATCGCAACGCCTACAAGCTCTCCAACCGCGAGACCGAAGTCATGCGCTTGGTTGTGCTGGGCAAGTCGAACCAAGAGATCGCTGATGAGCTATTCCTTGCCGTGGGCACCGTCAAGACCCACATCCACAACATCCTGGTCAAAACCGAGCAGCAAAACCGCACCACGCTCATCCTCCACTTCTGGAAGTGATGAAGTTACGCGGTTTTACCAAACCGTGTAACGGCTCGACGCTGCAAGCGCCCCTAGGCGGCAATCTGACGTTCAATCGTCGGTCGCGTACCAAAAGTACGCTTCCCTCCTCTTTCACGTCACCTTGCTCACCTAGGGGCGCTTTCGCTGACTTATGCTCAACTTACGATAATTCCGAGCTGAACGAGTTATTCGCTATAACGGGTGGCGATGGCGGCTTGTACCATGCCGGTGCTCATGAGGTAGGTCACCAAGAAGTAGCCGCCGTAGGCCGCCAGGAAAATCGCACAGGTGAGACCCACCGTGCCGCCGATGCTCATGTTGCCGAACGTGCTCACCAGCTCGATGATCACCTTGAGCGTCACAAAGGAGTGCGCCAGGCCCACTGCCAGCGGGAACAGGAAGAAGACCGCTTGCTGCGCCATCACCGAATGCCGGATCTGACGGTCGTCACAGCCAATCTGCGCCAGCACACGATAGCTGCGGCTGCCATCGGCCACATTGGAGAGCTGCTGGATCGACAGAATCGCCGCACATGCAACGACCAGCACAAAGCCAATGTAGATGGCTAGATAGCTAATCATGCCGTTCATCTGCGCTGCTTGCGTGTACATCTCGGAACGCGTGATGAAGACTCCCCACGACCCCGGCTCCTTGCCGTCAACGAGCAGATTGTCGAGCAAGGTGTATTTAATGCTCTCGTCTGCCTCGGTCGTATCCATACCCTGTTTGTAATTAACGAGCAGATTACTGGAATACGGTTGCAGATTAAGCTGGGACAGCAGCTCATCGGCTACGACCACGGTACCGGGATTGCTGCCCATCGCCGAGTTGGCGATGGCCGCCGTGTCCTCGTCCGACTTATCGGTTGCGGGCTTGAGCGTATGCCCGCCCAAGGTAAGGGCATGGCCGCCAGCCATATACTTGGTGTACAGGTCGCCCAGCTCACCGCCCATATCACACGTGAGCAGATACTGGTCGCGGCCAATGCTCACCGGCTCCTCGCCCATCATCTGGCGCAGTTTGTTGTACTGGCTCGCCGGCGTCACATACAGACCCATCGCATCGGCGTTGCTTCCCTCGAGCGCCTTGGGAAGCTTTTCGCCCATGGCCTTGCACATCTCACCCGCCACCACCGAGGGGCCCGAGCCGCCAAGCGGGTAACTCAGATACGAATCGATCTGCACATGCTCACCGGCAACATCGGCGATATTGACCTTCTTGCCGGTCTCGTCGTTGTTGTCCGCCGACTTGCCCTTAATACCGTCTGCAACGTTATCGGGATCTTTACGATCGCCATGCCATGCAGCGTACAAATCGACCGTTGCATCGGCCAGCACCATGCGATCGGCCTCAGACGGATTGACATACTCCTTGTAGTAGTCGAGCGTTTCGGGCGTGTAATAGACATACGTCTGAGACACGTCAACAGGGTTATAGCGCTCCAGATTCTCGTTCATCACGTTGGCAATCGACATACCGCAGGTCACCGAGGTAATGGCCAAAAACAGAATCATCGCGATGACGCCCATCGAAAAGCACACCGTATTGACCTTGGCCGAAAGCTGACGCACGGTAAACATATTGAGGCCGCGCCAATACACGCTGCGCGGGCTCTGCAACAGCTTGATAAGCATGCCCGAGAGTCCCCAGAACAGGGCAAAGGTGCCCACTGTAACCATAGCGGTCGTAATGCCAAACTGGTTCATGGCCTCTTGCAGCTTGCTGTCCGTCGCGGTTAGCGGGAACCCATCACGTAGCAGACGGTAATAGGCCACACCCACCAGCACCACGCCCACGGCAAAGATGGCAATCGCGATCCAGGGATTGCGCGTCTTGATGCTCTCGTTGCGACGCTCGGCACCCATGAGCTCAATGAGCTTAGTGCGACGAACGGCGCGCAGGTTCAGCAGTAACGTGAGTACGAACATCACGAGCATGCAGGCAAGGGTCAGGTTGAACGCATGCACCGAGAAGAAGAAGTGAAAATTGGCGATCTGTGTCTTAAAGAGCGAGGCCGTAAAGAATGTCATGAGCTGGGAGAGTCCCACACCCAGCACAATGCCGGCGACAAAGGCCACGACCGATACTATCACGGTCTCGAGCGCCATGATCGTGGCGACGCGCCCGCGGCCCATGCCGAGCACCTGGTACAGGCCAAACTCCTTTTTGCGGCGTTTCATGATGAAGTTATTGGCATACACCATCAAAAAAGCCATGACGCCGGCCAAAAAGTACGTCAGGTAGCCGAGCATGCTGCCCATAACCTGAGCCAAGCCCTTTTCATCGATGCCGGCAATGTCGACCTGCATCGAGACGGTGTTGAAAGCATAGAAGACCGTGACGCCTAGGGTGAGCGTCAGCAAGTAGACGAGGTAATCGCGGCCGGCGCGGCGGACGTTACCCCAGGCGAGTTTACAGAGCATCGGAGCCCTCACCGCCCATCATGGCAACGACCTCCATAATGCGGTCGAAGAACTCTCGACGGTCGGTGTCGCCGCGGCGCAGCTCGGTGAAGATCTTGCCGTCGCGAATAAACAGCACACGGCTCGTGTAGCTGGCGGCAAAACTGTCGTGCGTGACCATGAGCACGGTGGCGCGCAGGCGGCGGTTGAGGGCCTCCAGGCTCTCGAGCAGCAGGCGGGCGCTTTTGGAGTCGAGGGCGCCGGTGGGCTCGTCGGCCATGATCATGGTGGGGTCGGTGACGAGCGCGCGAGCAGCGGCAACGCGCTGCTGCTGACCGCCGGACATCTGGTAGGGATACTTGTCGAGCACCTGACTGATAGACAGGCGCGCTGCCACATCCTGCACGCGGGTCGAGATCTCTGCCGAGTTTGTGCGGGCAATGGTGAGCGGCAGGGCGATGTTCTCGCGCGCCGTGAGCGTATCGAGCAGGTTGGAATCCTGGAAGATAAAGCCCAGCTCCTCGCGGCGGAACTGCGAGAGCTTGGCCTGCTTCATGCGCGTAACGTCCTGCCCGTTGATGCGGATGGTGCCGCTCGTGGCGCTATCGATGGTCGAGACGCAGTTGAGCAACGTCGACTTGCCCGAGCCCGAGGCGCCCATGATGCCAACGAATTCGCCGCGGTTGACCGTAAAGCTGACGTCATTGAGCGCGCGGGTCACGTTGCCCAGCGCTCCATATACCTTTTCGAGATGCGCGACCTCCAGTACCGGGGTCGCCATGTGCGTGGTTTGCATACCGAGTCCTTTCTTGCGATTAGTCTACGGCATCTATAGTCGCAAGAAGCCGAGTCGGCTACCATCGATATGGCTTACGGTTGCCTTACCGTTGTGTAAGGTACGGGTAGGTAGCCTGTCACTTGTTGATGTTGAGAGAGGACTCCTGTTGAAAACTGTTCATGTTGCCGCTGGGATCATTCGCAAGGAAGGATCTGACGAGCTGCTTGCCGTGCAGCGCGGCTACGGCGACATGCAGGGACTTTGGGAATTCCCCGGCGGCAAGCTCATGCGCGGCGAGACGCCCGAGGACGCCGTACGCCGCGAACTCATGGAAGAGCTGCAGGTAAAAGTCACCAACCTGCGCGATTTCTACACCGTTGAGTATGACTACCCCGATTTTCATCTCTCCATGGAGTGCTACTACTGCTCGCTGGCTGATGAATCCGATGAGCCCCAGAAGCACGACCGCCAGCTCGATATCCGCTGGATTCCGCGCACCTCGCTTGCCACGGTGGAATGGATGCCCGCCGACAAGGGACTCATTGATGCGCTGGTTGAGCTGAAGGAAGACCGGCTTGAAGCCAACGGCGCCGTCAACGATGCCGAGGCCACCACAGCCGACGAGTCTGCCACCAAGCCCAAGCGCAAACCTAAACGCCGCAACAAAAAGCGTCCCAAGCCCGGCCTGCTCGACGGCATCGACACCTCGGACCTTTCCGCCGATGAGCGTGAGCTCGTGCGCCGTCGTGCCGCTATAAAAAAGTCCATGAAGGGCAACAAACGCGCCAATACCAAGCCCGAGCTGCTCGTCCGCCAGCGCCTGCGGGCAGCAGGCCTTACGGGATACCGTCTGGAATGGAAGGTGCCCGGCAAGCCCGACATCGCCTTCCCCGGGCGCAAGATCGCCATCTTTGTAAACGGCTGTTTTTGGCATCGCTGCCCCAGGTGCAATCCCAGCCAGCCCAAGCGCAACGTTGAGTTTTGGGAGGCAAAGTTCCGCCGCAACGTCGAGCGCGACCGAGCCGCCATCACCGCGCTTACCCAAATGGGCTGGACGCCCATAACCATCTGGGAATGCGAGCTCAAAAAAGACCGCATCGATACCACCATGGAGAAGGTCATCGAACAAGTACGCGCCGCCGCACCGCAGCGCTAATCCGCCCGCTCTTACCGTGTTTTCCCTAGGGGAATCACAATTGGACCCGTCCAGATGCCCCATACACGCAACAATTGCGCCACAAACCTTAGAAAGCCCTTAAGGCTCCCAACCTTTCAAGAGTGTTATTCGATAGCTTTGACCTGCGGTTTCATTGTTACATCAAACCTGATTAAGCCTTTCTTTAGGGCTTCCCTATCTGCACTCGCGGCATAATGTAGCCAGCGCACGGGACCTAGCAGCAAACCCCGAGCGCATCCTTTTGGTGGATATCGAGGAGGCCGCATAAGCATGCATTCTTCCAATGACGCAGCACAGCAGTCATCCCTAAAACATGCAGACCTTTTCTCCTTCCCCCCGACACAGAGAAACGGCCTCCTCGACTCCCCCACCACAAAAACCAAGCGCTCAGCCGATCAGAGCCTCAACTTACGAGCTTCCTTCGAAAAGCTCCAAGCATCCCTAGACAAGGCGTTCCCCGAACAGGCAAGAGCAATCTAAGCCCATCGCGCTTTATACTGATGCCATGCGAAACATGGATCACATAGAATTGCACCGCGGAGGACGCGAGGAAGCGTTTCCCGAGACCGCCGAAGACTGGCCCTATATTGCCGAACGCGCAGAATTCGCTCGCTATCCGGGCAATTCCGTCCCCTGGCACTGGCATTCCGAAGTTGAGCTTTTCTACATGGAGCAGGGAGCGATTGACTATCGAACGCACGCGGCTCATGAGCACGTACGCTTTGAGGAAGGGTCCGCCGGCTTTATCAACGGCGGCGTTTTGCACAGCACGCTGCAATCACCCAATTCGGCGCCAGCCATTCAAATGCTGCATATCTTTCAGCCGTCGATGCTCGGCGATCCCGCGGGACGTCTCCAAAAGCGCTACATCAACCCATTGCTTCAATGTCGAGGCGTCGATGTGCTCAAATGGTCGCCCACCAATCCCGACGATATGCCCTTTATCGACTTGCTGAAGAGCTCCTTTAGCCACGACCTTCAACGGCCGCAGAATGAGATGGCGCTTCGAAATAGTTTGTCAGAGCTCTGGATTCAGATTAACGCCAAGACCGAACCGCTCTTTTCTTCCGACGGCGCCTCTTGGATGACCAGCCGCGACGTACAGTTCAAGGCAATCCTGGACTTTATCCGCGCAAACTATGCAGCCGCTATAGATGTGCCCCAGATGGCATCTGCAGCCGGCGTAAGCGAAAGAGAGTGTTACCGCATTATCGAAACTTGTGCAGGAACGACCCCGGCGGCATATCTACGCGCATACCGCATAAACCGTGCTTGCGAACTTTTGGCACACACCACGCGAACGGTACAGACAGTCGCGCGCCAATGCGGATTTATAACAGCAAGCCATCTTGGCCAGGTATTTAAAGAACAAATGGGGTGCACTCCTTCGAGCTATCGAGCAGCGAGGCAGAATCTCGATAGCACCAGGCAGAAATCCCGCTAGCCCTTCTTCTGTCACTGCATCAAACTTGCAGGCAAACAACAGAGAGGAGCAATCATATGAAGCACTTTGACCATATCGTATTTGACGTTGATGGGACATTGGCAGATACAGAAGAAAGCGTTCTGTCATCGCTTGTCCAGATTGTCCAAGAAGAGACCAGCAAAACGCTTCCCCGACACGAGCTTGACTTTGCCCTCGGCATACCCGGCAAGGATGCCCTTGAGAAACTTGGGATCTACTCGCAGGCAACGTTGGATCGCTGGTGCCAAGTTGCCGCCAGCTTTAAAAGCACCATCAGCGTGTTTCCAGGTTTGCTTGAAGTCATCGCAACACTCGCCGATAGCGGCTGCAAACTTGGCATCGTCTCCTCACGTGCGCGCGACGAATACGCAAAAGAAATTGCACCCCTTGGTTTCGATAAGTATTTTGAGCACATCATCCTTGTCGAAGACACAACCGAACATAAACCCGCACCCGCACCCATGCTCGAATATCTCCGACGTGCGGGCGCGAATCCTGGCAACGTCGTCTACGTTGGCGACACCGTCTACGACGAACAATGCGCAACTTCAGCAGGGGTCAGTTTTGCCCGAGCAGCATGGGGATCACACCAAGATATCCCAAACGCCACCTACAACCTCAAAACCCCCAACGACCTACTAACCCTAACAACCAAATAACCCACGCGTCCCACCCTTTCAGCCCCAACGCCACAAGGGCGATTGAGCAGGACGGCTTGGGCGGGTCCCCGTACTTAGTTTCCAAAATCATTCCGCAGCGCGAAGGCTTCTTATTATTTTCAGACCTAACGCCACAAGGGCGACGACCTCGAGTAGGTCAACCTGGGAGGGACGAGGGCTTAGTTCCCCAATCTTTCCGCAGGGGGCAAAAAGCCTCGCCGCACGAAGTGCGCAGCGAGGCTTTTTGCATGCCCGAGGACGATTGGGGAACTAAGCCCTCGTCCCTCCCCGGGATATGTAGCGAGTCGGAGTACCCTTGCTGTTACTCTGCTTTGCCCACAGAGTTGAGGTTGGTCATGCGGATCTTAACCAGCTCGGTGATCTCACGCATGCCCTCCTTGGCCGGCTTCTTGGGATCGAAGCAGGCAGGGTTCTCGGCCATGTAGGCCATGAAGCCCTTGGTGTAGGCCTGACGCAGCTCGGTGGCGTAGTTAACCTTGCAAATGCCGTTCTTCACAGCCTCGGCAACCTGCTCATCGGGCACACCGGAGGTGCCGTGCAGAACCAGCGGCACGTCGACGGCGTCGCGGATGGCCTTGACCACGGACTGCTCGATGTGCGGATCGCTCGTGTACACACCGTGGCTGGTGCCAACGCCAATTGCGAGGGAGGTGCAGCCGGTACGCTCAACGAACTCCTTGGCCTCGGCCGGATCGGTGTAGGGGCTCTCGCCCTCAACCGCGGGACCGTCGTCCTCCTTGCCGCCAACCTTACCGAGCTCAGCCTCGACGGGCACGCCCATGGCGCGGCCAGCATCGGCGACGGACTTGGTCAGGGCGATGTTGTCCTCGAAGGACTCGTGCGAACCGTCGATCATGACGGAGGTGTAGCCCGTGCGGAAAGCCTGCATGCAGCGGTCATAGCCATCGCCGTGATCGAGGTGCAGGGCGACGGGCACGGAAGCGCGCTCGGCGGCAGCCTTGACCATGCCGTAGAAGTAGTCCAGACCAGCGGTCTTGATGGTGCCCGGGGTGGTCTGCATGATGACGGGGGACTTCGTCTCCTCGGCGGCGGCCAGAACGGCCATAACAAACTCGAGGTTCTCGACGTTGAACGCGCCAACGGCGTAATGGCCGGCCTGAGCGTCCTTGAGCATCTTTTCGGTGGTAACAAGTGCCATGAGCGTTTGCTCCTCTCCCTCGCCCGCATCTGGACATCGGGCGTAGTTGTTCACAAGGCGTTTTACCTTGCGTTTTGCTGCGCTCATTGTATGAAATTAAGCTGGTATGCATGTGCGAGATATTGTCATCGCGCGAGGTCCAACCTTCATTTTGAAAAGCAAACGGAAGGGGTCGAACCCGAGCGCGTGTGTTCGAAATTGAGTTTTGAGCCTTGATCATCTTTCTTTTATAGAAAAGATAAGTAATCGAAAGGCGTTTTCTTATTTAAAAAGAAAATGAACGAAAATAGACTCAACACAATTCCTGCAAATTTCAGACGATGATGGAGCAGCCATGGCCCATGTAACAACCCGAGCTTTCGCCGATGAGCGTCGTTCCGCCATCATGGAGATGCTCGAGCATAACCCCTCGGTGCAGGTAGCAGAAATCGCCCAGACCTTTGGCGTGTCCTCCGTTACCGCCCGCGCCGATCTAGACGCGCTCGCCGAGTCCGGCAAGCTGCGCCGCACGCATGGTGGCGCTGTGTCGCTCCAGAAGCGACTGACCGTATCCACCCAGGATCGCCGTATCAACGTCAATGTCGCCGCCAAGCAGGCCATCGCGCAAAGCGCCATTGAACTCGTCGGCAATGGTGAAACCCTGCTCGTCGACTCGGGCACCACCGCGCTCGAGTTTGTCCGGCTCCTCGACCAGCGCGATGGCATCACCGTCATCACGGCCGACATTACCATTGCCGATTACATCGACGAGAGCATGCCCTCGGTCGATGTCGTCATGCTGGGCGGGGCACTGCGCAAAGGCCATCGTTATCTGTACGGACCGCTCACTATGCAGGCGCTCCAAATGGTCCATGCCGACCTTGCCGTCATGTGCCCCGGCGCTTTTGTCCCCCGTTGCGGCTTTACGACCGACTTTCCGCAGATGGCCGAGACCAAAGCGGCTATGGTCGGTGCTGCTCGTCAAAGTGTCGCCCTCATGGACGCCAGTAAGGTCAACGGACGTGGCATGTACCGCTTTGCCGAGCTGACCGACGTCAACGCCATCGTGATGGACCGTGACCCCGATCACGCCGTCGCCACCTCAATCGCCGAGATCGTCGACAACGCCCGCCCAAATCTCCTCATCGCCGGCGCTTAAACAAAAACCACCACAAAGGTGCCTGTGAACTGCGTCCCGAAACTTGGACTGAATAAATAGCGACTACGCCGCAAGGGCCCGGTTCCGGAA
>CAUGGC010000028.1 GCA_959599095.1 uncultured Collinsella sp.
GTCGGCGGGGCCATTGTGGCTCTTGACAGCGGATTGGGTCATATGAGCGAAAACCAAGATGGTGAGACGAGCCCCGAGCCCCAAGGCGAGAACATCGGCATCATCGCCCAGACCAGCGAGGGCGTCACACCCGCAGTCATCTCGATCATCCGCAGCAAGGTAACGGCCGAAGGAGATACAGCGGCAATCTTTGCCCGTGCCATGAGCGCTGACGGCAAGACAATCGGCACCATCAAGATTGAGAACGCCGCCATCCAGACGCCCGAAGGCGGCAAGGTCATTGACTATCGCAAGCTCCGTGACGGCATCTACGAGGCAGGCCAAGCCATCGGCACGGGCGACGCTGTGATCGACTCCCCCTATAACGAAGCTGTCGCCAAGAGCATGGTCATCGCACCTCCCGAGGTAGCCAAGCCGGAAGACCCCAAGCCCGACGAGACCAAGCCCGCAGAAAGCAAGCCCGCGGAGTCCAAGCAGAACCCCAAGCCTGAGGGCTCAAAGCCGACCAAGGCCGTTGCGGCTTCAATCACGAAAGCCAAGACTACCGGCGTGCTCGCGGCAACCGGCGACACCTCGGGTGCGGCCATCGTGGCAACCGTCCTTGCGGGAACAGCCGCTATCGCCGCAGGCACCATGGCGAGCCGCAAGCGCTCTTAGACGCCCCTGCGCACATGGCAGCTCCCGCGAAGGCCCCGAGTCCCAGCACCGTTTAACAACGCCACCGCCGAGCTCCCCTCCGGCGGTGGCGTTTTCCATATGCGTCCGCAGGGTATGCACGAGATTGTCTTTGGTCTAGCCCAACCTGCATGAGCCGGCGTGCGACAATGGGGGCCGTCGATATCACAACGCCGAGAGAAGCCCGTCATGGAAGCGCATCAAAAGCAGATAACCGTTCATGCACAGCATGCCGAAAGCGCACCGGTCATCTATCTTCCCGTGGTCATGGGCGACGGCACGGAGGTTTATGAACGCTGCCGAGAGCTCAACTGCCCGCCCTTCACGCTTGTCGGCATTGGCAGCCTCAACTGGAATCGCGAGCTGAGCCCCTGGGGATGCGACGGAACCGTGCGCGATGCCGAGCCCTTTGGCGGTCAGGCATCCGGATTTCTCGATGAGCTGTTGAACTGGATAATCCCAGAGGCCGAGTCGTCGCTTCCTCAGCCGCCCACCTGGCGCGGCATTGCCGGCTACTCGCTCGCGGGCCTCTTCGCGCTCTGGTCCCTCTGGCAAACCGACGCCTTTAGCCGCGCCGCAAGCGCATCGGGGTCGTTGTGGTTTCCCGACTTTGTCGATCGCGCCAGCACGGCCCCTTTTGCCGGCAACCCGCAGGCCGTCTATCTGTCACTCGGCAAAAAGGAAACCAAGACGCCCAACCGCATGATGCGGCACGTACTTGACGACACGCGCGCAATGGAAACGTTGCTCGTTGAGCGCGGCATCCTCACAACACTGGAACTCAACCCCGGCAACCACTTTGCCCAAACCGACCTGCGCATGGCGCGTGGCATCCACTGGGTTCTTGCGCACTAAAAAGCCGGCCATGCGCATCGGACGCATGGTCGGCTTTTTTAACTGAGTTGGACACAGCTGCTATTCGGCAGACCCTTCGAGTTCCGAGACATCAAACTCAAAGTCGTTACCCGGTAGGATGGCATTGAGCACAATGCCCACCAGCGAACCCACGGCAAGACCCGAAAGCGAAATCGTCACGCCGCCCAGCTCCAACACGATGGCACCGGCGGTGCTGTACGCGATGCCGAGCGAAAGCACGAGCACCAGAGCGGCCACCAGCACGTTGCGGTTGTTCTGGAAATCGACCTGGTTCTCAATGAGGTTGCGCACGCCTACGGCACTGATCATGCCGTAGAGTACGAGCGACACGCCGCCGATAACGCATGGCGGCATGGCGGCGATCACGGCAGCGAACTTGGGGCAGAAGGAAAGCACGACGGCGCAGCACGCGGCAATGCGAATCACGCGCGGGTCAAACACACGCGTCAGGGCAAGCACACCGGTGTTCTCGCCATAGGTGGTGTTAGCCGGAGCGCCAAAGAGCGATGCGAGAATGGTCGCCAGGCCATCGCCAAGCAGGGTGCGATGCAGGCCGGGATCGGCAATGTAGTTGCGCTCGCAAGTCGAGCCGATAGCGGAGATATCACCAATATGCTCGATCATAGTCGCAAAGGCCAGCGGCATGATGGTGATGATGGCGGTCGTGGCAAGGCCGCTATCGAACTGCGGCCCAAAGAGTGCAAACACGGTGTTGTCCCACACGATGGGAAGACCGACCCACGGCGCGGCGGCAACGCCCGAAAAATCGACCTCACCCAACGCGGCGGCAACGGCATAGCTCACCACGACGCCCAGCAGGATCGGCACGATCTTAACCATGCCGCGACCCCAAATGTTGCAGATCACGATAACGGCAACGGCAATAACAGCCACAAGCCAGTTGGTCTGGCAGTTGGCAATAGCGGAGCTCGCCAGAATCAAGCCGATGGAAATGACGATGGGGCCCGTCACTACCGGCGGAAAGAAGCGCATGACGCGCTTGGCGCCAAACGCGCGGAAGAGTGCCGCAAGTACCGGATAGAGTAGACCGGCGCAGGCAACGCCCAGGCAGGCGTAGGGCAAAAGCTCGGCCTCGCCGTTGGGCGCGATGGCGGCATAACCGGCAATAAAGGCAAACGATGAGCCCAAAAATGCCGGCACCTTACCGCGCGACAGGAAGTGGAACAGCAGCGTGCCCAAGCCGGCAAACAAAAGCGTTGCCGAAACCGAGAGACCGGTGAGCACGGGCACTAGCACCGTGGCACCAAACATGGCAAACAGGTGCTGCAGACCGAGCAAAAACATGCGCGGGCGGCCGAGCGACGATGCGTCGTAGATGGCATCGGTGACGGCGGGCGTCGAAGACTGGGACATGGATGTCCTTTCGAATGGAAGGGCGATCGGGCATATCGGATAACCTGACCGAACGATACGATCCGAACCATTGTACGCGATGCACCATGTCTCGCACGCGCCGCCACCTGCAAACGCTAGCGCTATTTCCAAACGCGCTCGGCAATACGCCTGACCAGCGCAATCTTTGCCCACTGCTCGTCCTCGGTCAGCTTGTTGCCAATCTCGCAGCTGGCAAAGCCACACTGCGGAGACAGATACAGGTTCTCGAGCGGCACGTACTTTGCCGCCTCGCGGATGCGCTCGACGACGGCATCCTCGTCCTCAAGCTCAGCGGCCTTGGTGGTCACTAGGCCCAACACGACCTTCTTGCCGGGGGCAACGTACTTGAGCGGCTCAAAGCCACCGGCACGCGGCGTATCGAACTCAAGGTAAAACGCATCAACGTTCTCGTGTGCGAACAGGTACGGCGCGATGGGGTCATAGCCGCCCTCGAAGGCATAGGTGGAGTGGTAATTACCACGGCACACATGCGTGTTGATGACCAGGTCGTCGGGCTTACCCTCGATGGCGGCGTTGTTGAGCGCCACGCCCAGCTCGCTTACTTTTTGCAGGTCGACCGGGCTCATGCCGGTTTTGGCGACAAAATCGGTATCGCAGTAGATGCCCCAGGTGCAGTCATCAAACTGGATGTTGCGGCAGCCTGCTGCGTACAGGTCGGCGATCACTGTGCGATAAGCGGCTGCAATGGCGTCGGCAAGTTCCTCATCGGTCTTATAGACAGCGCGCAGGCTCTCCTGCTGCCCATCGCAGCGATCGAGCGTGACCTCAGAGAACGTCTGGATAGGCGCCGGGATGGTCTGGCGTGCAACGTGGGCTTCGCCCTCAAGTGCCTTGACAAACTTAAAGTGCTCGACGAAGGGGTGGCTCTCGCCGCTAATGGGACCGGTTACCACGGCGGTGTCGGCGGTGGTCTCCTCATCGTGGAACATATAGCCCGTACGCGAGGTGCGACGCTCGACGCCGTTCAGCCCCCACATGAAATCGAGGTGCCAGTAGCTGCGGCGAAACTCGCCATCGGTGATGACCTGCAGGCCGGCGGCCTTCTGCTTGGCCACCAAATCGCGAATGGCATCGTCCTCGACAGCCTTAAGCCCCTCGGCATCAAGCGTGCCTGCCGCATAGGCAGCGCGGGCATCCTTTACGGCCTGCGGACGAAGAAAACTGCCGACGATATCGGCGCGAAACGGCGCGTTCAGCGTGGTTAAAGCACTCATAGATATCTCCCTTTGCATTGGTTGCTTTACTGGGACAGAGTATGAGCGCTCATATGGCCATCGTAAAATATACGTTTACAACAGTTTGATATAGATGATTCCTATATCAGTCTGGACTGCCATAAAGAAATTTGACCCGCGCGGAGCACAGCAGCCTAGATATGCTGACGAATCGCGTCGATATAGGCCTGCCCGTAGCGCGTGAGTGTTGTGTTCTTGCGTGTGATAATACCGATCTCCATGTACTCGTCCACATCGAGCGGAATGGAGATAATGCCGGGGCCGTTAAGTTCATGGCTGATCACGCCCGAACAAACCGTGTAGCCGTTAAGGCCCATAGCCAGGTTGAACAACGTCGCACGGTCGCGCACGCGGATATTCTTGCGACGCTCAAAGGTCGAGGTCAGCTCCTCGGAATAGTAAAACGAGTTATAGCTGCCCTGCTCATAGGACAGGAACGGGTAGTCCTCGAGATCTTCGAGCGTCACGCTGGCGTGGTCCGCCAGTGGATGGTCGGCGCATACAAAGACATGCGGCGTGGCGCAGAAGAGCCCCTCGAATACGAGTTCGTTGGCGGCGAGCATGCGCTCGATGACCTCGCGGTTATGCTCGGATAAGTACAGGATGCCGAGCTCGCTTTTCATATGCGCGACGTCCTCGATAATCTCGTGGGTCTGCTCCTCGCGCAGGGTAAAGTCGTAGCGCGCGGCATCGAACTCGCGGATCACATCGACAAATGCATTAACGGCAAAGGAATAATGCTGGCAGCTCACACTAAAGTGCGGCACCTGCTCGGACGTGCCTTTGTACTTGCCCTCGAGCAGGTCGGCCTGGTCGAGCACCTGGCGCGCGTAGCCCAAGAAGGTCTCGCCTTCCTCGGACACAATGACGCCCTTGTTGGTGCGCTCAAAGATGTGTACACCCATCTCGTTTTCGAGATCGCGAATTGACGCGGTAATCGAAGGCTGCGACACAAAGAGTCGGCGCGAGGCCTCGGTGATGCTGCCGCATTCGGCAACTTTGACGACATATCTGAGCTGCTGGAGCTTCATGGCTTTCTCCCTAGACGTTCGTGACGTCGAAACCCGTCGCGTCCATCTGACGCATAAACGACGGCATCTCCCCCGTCGCGGCGCAGGCGGCAATCTGATGCAGAGCCCCGGCAACCGCATCATCTGCCGCAGCGCCGATATGCCAGCGCGCGGCAGCCGTGACGGCCTCGTTGGCATTGGCGACTGCAACGGAATTGGGAACGGCATCGATCATGGGCAAATCGTTATCGGAATCGCCGAATACGGCCACCTCGTCGGGCGTCAGGCCCAAAGCGCGCGCCAGCTCCAGCGCAGCACAGCCCTTGTCCCAGCCGGTCGGAAGAACGTCGAACAGGCGCACGCGGTTGTTGGGAAACACGAGCGAGAGCTCCGGCACCTCGGCGGCAACACGCTCGCGCAGCTCGGCGAGTTCCTCGCGCGAACGGGCACTCCAGATATTCGCCTTGTATACCGAGGCATCGTCAACGACAGGGCGACAGGGAGCCTCTTCGCCCTTGAGCCACGCGTTGCCGCCTGACTCCATGGCGCGACGCACACGCTCGGGATCGCTTGTCACGCAATAGGCGTCGTTGTCCCAAAAGTCATCACCCAGACGGTAGACCTTCAAATAGGTATCGTCGGTCTCTTGCTCCAGGTAGTCGGCCAGGTGCATAAGGGCATCGTTATCAGTTGCGCGCGAGGCAACCGCCTCGCCATCGACAAACATCACCTGGCCGTTGCAAAACGCACCGGTCGAGAAGCACTCGGAGCGATTGCGGAACATCCAGCTCATCGCGGACGGCTGGCGACCCGAAACCGGGCCAAAATGCAGGCCCGCCGCCTGCATGGCATGAATGCCCTCGATGGCGCAGTCGCTGGCGCCATCGTGTCCAGCAGGAATCAGCGTATCGTCCATATCGGTCAGCACAAGTTTGATCATAAGGTCCCCTCGGTCATTCTTTATCCCGTCTATTGTAACGACCTGCCAATAAGGGACAGGTTTATCTTGGCAGGTTTTATCTGGGAAAATGCAGCGCCCCTGTTGCCACCTGCCAAAATAAACCTGTCCCATATTGGCAGGTGCGCTAGTATAGGGAACAACAGATTCGATGCGGGAGTGCCGGCGGTGCAAACCACAAGGCTGAGAGGGCATAGGGCCCAATCCTTTGAACCTGTCAGTTAATGCTGGCGTAGGGAGCATGCCGCCTTTACAGGGGCGCTGTCTATGCACAGCGCCCCTTTTCTATGCCAAGGAGGCATGTGCAGTGATTGATTCGGAACAGCTTAAGCAACATATGGTCAAGGCCGTAGAGGAGATTCGAGCCACCAATCCGATGGCCGGCTCCATCACCAACACGGTGACGATCGACTTTGTCGCCAACGCGCAGCTCGCCGTGGGCGGTTCGGCCGCCATGGTCTATCTGCCCGACGAGGGCGAGGCGCTCGTTGCCGGCGGCGGCGCCATCTATCTCAACATGGGCACGCTCTTCCCCATCTACGAGCAGACGATTCCCCGCGCGGCCAAGGCGGCACACGACGCCGGCAAGCCCTGGGTGCTCGATCCGGTGGGTCTGGGCATCGGTAGCCTGCGCACCCAGCTGGTAAACGAGCTCAAGCAGTACAAGCCCGCCATCGTACGCGGCAACGCCTCCGAGATCATCGCACTCTCCGGCCTGTGGGGTCTTGAGGGCGAGTCGGCCGATCTGAGCCGCGTGCGCGGTGTCGATACCACCGACACGGTCGACGCCGCCCGCGATGCCGCCGTGGCGCTCGCTCGCTACACCGGCGGCGCCGTTGTGGTCTCGGGCGAAGTCGACCTGATTACCGACGGCACGACCGTGGCCAAATCCCACGGCGGCAGCCCGCTCATGTCCAAGATCACCGGCTGCGGTTGCTCGCAGGGCGGCGTGCTGGCCGTGTACGCCTGTGCTACCGATCCGTTTACGGCAGCAGTCTGCGGCACCGCCGTCTACAACGTTGCCGGCACGCGTGCCGCCGCCGTCGCCGATGCCCCGGCAAGCTTTAAGGTCGCCTTTATCGACGAGCTCTACCGCGCAACCGCCCAGGATATTGCCGACAACCGACTCGAGCTCGAGGAGGCATAAGCGATGTCCGAACCCGCAACCAATGCCGGCATGAACACGCTCGTCGCCGTGGCCATCGCCCCATGCGGCACCGGCGACGAGCTGTCCGCCGAGGTCGCCGAGGTCGTGCGCGTCATTCGCGAGAGCGGCCTCCCCAACCGCACCACCTCGATGTTCACCGAGATCGAGGGCGACTGGGACGAGGTCATGCAGGTCGTGCGCGACGCGACCTTTGTGTTGGCGAGCAAGGGCATCCGCACCGAAGTCGTGCTCAAAGCCGATATTCGACCCGGATTTACCGACACCATGACCGGCAAACTCAAGCGCATGGAAGCACAGATCAAAAAGCAGGAGGAAGCACAATGAGCATCCGCGACAACCTTGATATCTCGGCCTATCTGGTACTCGGCCCCGAAAACACCCTCGGACGCCCCGTGGGCGATGTGGTGGCCCAGGCACTCGACGCCGGCTTTACCTGCATCCAGGTGCGCTCCAAGGTGGCAAGCGCCCGCGAGATCATTGCGCTGACCGACGACGCCGCGCAGGCAATCGCACAGGCCGGCAAGACCGGTCAGGTCGCCCTGTTAATCGATGACCGTCTGGACTGTGTGCTTGCCGCGCGCGAGCAGGGCATTGCCGTCGATGGCGTGCACGTAGGCCAGAGCGACATTCCCGTCGAGGTCTGCCGCAAGCTGCTGGGCCCCGACGCCATCGTGGGCCTTTCGGCCCGCTGCGAGGAAATGCTCGAGTACGTCAAGACCGCCGACATGAGCCTGGTCGACTACCTGGGCATCGGCCCGCTCCACGAGACCGAGACCAAGCGCGACTGCGGACGCGCGGCCGACGGCTCTATCATCACCAAGAGCTTTGAGGACCTTGCCGCACTCCACGCGGCAAGCCCCGTGCCCATCGTGGTGGGCGGCGGCGTTAAGACGGCCGACTTGCCGCAGCTTAAGGCCACCGGCGTCGACGGCTTCTTTGTGGTAAGCGCCGTCTGCAGCGCCGACGACCCCCATGCCGCAGCCAAGGAGCTTGTCGACACCTGGCAGCAGGCATAGGCATAGGCCGAACAGCCGATTCGCAGCCTCATATCTTCAGCAATGGAAAGCGCATCCCAGTTTGGGCCTCCATTCCGGGATGCGCTTTCCGTATGCGACCCTTACCCCGCCAGATACGCTTCCAACGCCGGCAAAGTCGCCTCTGCATCGTGGCGGCCGACCTGGTAGATGCGCTCGAGCTCATCCGGTTCGCGGCACAGCGACGGCACCTTCACCGATTCGCTCGGCCGCACCACAAAGATTTCGCCGGCAGCCTCTCGACGTGCCAGGTCATCGAGCGTGGCATTGTAGACCTCATGCCGATGCTCAAGCGCTGCAACAAACTCCGGATAGTGACGGAACACGCGCCGCAGCATGGGCATCACGCTGTTGGGCTGCTTCACAAAGCCCGCCGGCTGCGTGAGTACCACGATATTGCGGTCATACCCCTGCGCAAACAGCCATGCGCTGGGAATAGAATCAGCCACGCCACCATCCAGATACTTATGCCCGTCAATAGCAACGGGACGCGTCGCCACAGGAATGGCAGACGACGCCCGGATCCACTCGATATCGCGCTCGTCGCCATACGGTAGATCGTGGTAGACGGCCTTGCCCGTCTCGATATCGGTACACACGCACGTAAATCGCATGGGGCAGGCGCGATACGCCTCCAAGTCGATGGGATCGCGCTCGATAGGCACCTCGTGATAGGCAAAATCGGCATTGAACATATCGCCGGTTCGCAGCCAGCTGGTCACGCTCGCATAGCGCTTGTCGGCGCAATAGGCCTTGTTGTAACGAATGGCACGGCCGATCTGGCGCGATTTAAAGTTGTAGCCAAACGCCGCGCCCGCCGAGACACCCACCATATGGTCGCAGGTCAAACCGCGCTCCATCCAAACGTCGAGCACGCCCGCCGTATACATACCGCGGTAGCCGCCTCCCTCGAGCGCAAGCCCCACCGTGCGCGTCGTATCCGGCTGTGCCATGTGACCATCTCCGTTCCTGCGTTTTAAAACGGGACAAGTATACCCGTCAACATATATCGACTCAGTCGCATTTTTCATGCGCACCCAGGCGTTGCCGTTTGGCGAATAATAGCCGCCCACAGCATGTGCGCCCATATATAATTGTGCACTGTTGTCTATACTACTCAGCTGTTATCAACAGCGAACATTAGCCGGCAAAGTAACTCAACAACGCAGCAAGGCGGGGGCCTGGATACACGCAAGGCGCCGAGCAACGACGCGTGTACACTACGAGCTCGCCCGACGCCATCCGCCCCGACCTCAGAAAGCCGCTTACAACATGGACACCGCCAGCAATTACACCGAAACGCTCGAAAAGACCGTCCGTGACCTTCTCGAGCGTCAGGATGATCTGATTAGGACGGCCTTTACCGACCAGCTCACCGGACTTGGCAACCGCGGCGGCTTTGCCCGTTCCCTAGAGGAAATCTGGGAGCAGGAACTGCCCGTGACCATGGCGTTTATCGACATCGATAACCTTAAGCACTGCAACGACGTCTTTGGGCATGACGAGGGCAACCGCTATATCTTGCAGGTAAGTCTCTATCTCAAGCTGTATATGAAAGTGGACGAGGCGGCGTTTCGCATAGGCGGCGACGAGTTTGCCATCCTGTCTACGATTGCGACCGAGGACGACCTCGCCGAGCGCCTGGAACACTGCCGAACGGTCCTACTCAAAAACAACGATTCCGAGATGCCTCACTCGTTTAGCTACGGAGTGTCGCACGCCGACCCCGCCCTGGGTGAAGTCTCCAATCGCATGACACTCGATGCC
Source organism: uncultured Collinsella sp. (assembly GCA_959599095.1). GTDB lineage: Bacteria > Actinomycetota > Coriobacteriia > Coriobacteriales > Coriobacteriaceae > Collinsella. Next base: position 10,140 of record CAUGGC010000028.1, read on the forward strand.
GACCATCGCATGTACGACTACAAGCTACGCCATGCCATGCATCTTGATCGACGCAATATCGCGCAAGTCCACACCGACGACTTCGAAATAAGCGATCGCGTTTTTGGCGCCTTTTCGATGCTCAACGAAGGCCGTTATTGCTTTATCGAGAACTTGGACAAACATCGCACCCTATGGTCACAAGGCGCCCTGCGCGATCTCGGTCTTCCTTCTGAGCATGTAGACAACTGCCACGATTACTGGAAAACGCGCGTCCACCCCGATGACCTTGAGGCCTACATCAACGACATCGACCAAATCTATAATGGCTCCAAACACCGCCGCGTCATGCAGTACCGCATGCGCAATGCCGCGGGCGACTACGTCCTCTGCCGCGCTCGCGGGTTTCGCATCGACGGCGACGGAAATACCCCCTCGCTCTATGTCGGCGAACTTGTTAACCACTCACTCGCCGAGACCGTCGACGCCGCCACGGGCCTCGGAACGCAGCGTATGCTGATCAACGCTATCGATGCCTGCCGTCGCGACCGTTGCGAGACGGGGCTTATAGCGGTCCGCGTTTGTGGCACGGCAAAGTTCAACGAGCTCTACGGGGCCGAGGCTGTCGACAACATGCTCGCCGAATACGCAGGCCGCATGTTATCGATCACCCGCGGCAGAAGTCGCGTCTTCCGCTCGCGAAACGCCCAGTTCGTCGTGCTCAGCAACGATCTGGACCACGAGGCATTCGAGCAACTGACCCATCATCTTAAAGAGGCCGTTTTCGCTCCTGTTCGAATCGCGAACGACACCATTACCCCCGTCTGTCTTGTCGTCCCGGCCTTTTACGAGCGCTTAATCAATCAAGCGACCGCTGTTTTAGGCGAACTCGACCGTCGTCTTCGCGCCGCCGGCGGGCTTGCACCCAACGACAGCCTCCCCATACCCGAGATTGAGCGCAAAAGCGCCGTCGCCGAACGCATCGATACGCTCACGGGCCTCTATCGACCCAGCGAGTTTATGCGGCGTGCCAACGCATTTCTTAAGACAAGGCGCGACGCCGCTTGGTGTATCGCCACCGTCGACATGGGTCATATGCGACTGTTCAACGAATGGCACGGACAGGCCGAGGGCGACCGCGTGCTCGCCGATGTGGGCACGGTCCTCAAAGACATCGAGAATGCCGAGATGGGCGTCGCAGGATACTGGGGCCAAGACGACTTTTGCATTCTCATCCCCTTTGAGCACAACACCGTCCATCAAATCTATAACCGCGTTCGTGCCGCCGTGGCCAAGCATGATGACGGCGTGGGTTTCTGGCCGTCCATGGGCGTTTGCCCCATCGACCCCAACGGGGAAATCACCATCGACGCGCAGGCCAAGACCATGTTTACCAATCGGCGCGCAAAAAACGACTTTAAGGATCGCATCGCCGTCTTTCGCCCCGAGGAATACAAGCGCGAGGTGGCGTTTCACCGCACCCTCACCGAGTTCCAGTATGCGCTCTCAAACGACCGCATCACCTACTACCTGCAGCCCCAGGTTGATATGGAAACCGGCGAGATCATTGGCGCCGAAGCACTCACCCGCTGGATTGACAAGGACGGCTCTCTCATTTCGCCCGCAACGTTTATCCCCGCACTCGAGGAAAGCGGCTTTGTGGTGACGCTCGACAAGTACATTTGGCAGGGTGTCGCCTCGTGGCTGCGCGGGCGCATCGATCGAGGACTTCGCGTGGTTCCGGTCTCGCTTAATGTGTCGCGCGTGGATATCCTTGCCTGCGACGTTGCCGAACATATGGGGGCGCTCGCCGCCCAATACAACCTACCGCCCGAGCTCATGCGTATCGAGATCACCGAGACGGCTTATACGGGGGAGTCCGAGGCCGTGGACAAACTGACAGCCGACCTGCACACCCGCGGCTTCTCGACCTATATGGACGATTTTGGCACCGGCCAGTCCACGCTCGCGATGCTCAAGAACGTCAACGTCGACGTCATCAAGCTCGACCGCACCTTTGTGCCCACCGACCGCGATCAAGGCCGCAGCGCGCAGATCGTGTCATCGATGCTCGAGATGGCGCAGTCGCTCCATCTGCCCGTCGTGGTCGAAGGCGTCGAGACAAATGAGCAGGCAAACATACTACGCCACATGGGCGCCCGCTACGCTCAGGGCTTCCTCTACTACCGCCCCATGCCGGCGAATGATTTTGAGGCATTGCTCGATGGTGGCAAAAACAACTGATACGCTCGCGCGCAAAACACCACCGCCGGAGGGGACATTTGTCTCCATTAGCTAACTTATATCCCCAATTCAAACCGAATTGGGGATATGATACGGAGCATCCTGTCACCCAAGGAGGTTATCCATCATGAACGAGTCGTATCGCATGGGCGAGCAGTCAATCATTGCCCATCTTCAGCGGCTTGCGAACGGGGCCTCAACCGCCGAGCTCGACGTTGACGCGCTGCCCACGGAGTTGCGCGCCGTCGGCGAGCAACTGCAGAAAACGCTCGCCGTCTTGCAACAAGAACGCCAGCTGCTCGAACGTAGCGCCTATATCGATTCGCTCACCAATCTTGGCAATCGCGGCGCACTCGACCGCCATGTCGATCAGCTCTGGCGCAAAGGTGCTCCCTTCACCTGCGCCTATATCGACATCGACCACCTCAAGCACTGCAACGATACGTTTGGCCACGCAGAAGGCAATCGCTACATTCTGAGCATCTGCCGTGCGCTCACCGAAACTATGGAGCACGATGACCTACTGTTCCGCATCGGTGGAGACGAATTTGTACTCGTATCCCCCACGACAGATGAAGCCGAACTCGAGCAGCGCCTGGAGCGGACGCGCACCGACCTTATCGAGGCAACATCGGGCGGCAAAGCGCCCATGATCGCTAGCTTTAGCTTTGGCTGCTCGCGCGTCGACCCACTCGCTGGCGATACGCGTCGCCAGATGACCATGGACGCCGACCGCAAAATGTATCGCTACAAGCTCATGCACCGTGTGCAGCAGCCGAAGGAAAACGACGCATCCATGCGCCCGATCGCCGATCAGCCTCCCTGCAACGACCGGGTGTTCCAAGCGATCTCCATGAGCTCCGAGACGCGCTATCCGTTTATCCTTAACCTCGATACCGGCGAATCGCAATGGTCGATTAATGCCGTGCGCGATTTTGACCTGCCCTCCCAGCATCCCTATAACTCGCTCGATATGTGGCTCGCCCGCGTTCACCCCGAGGACCGCGACAACGTGCGCAGCGAGCTCGATATGGTGGTAAACGGCGCGTGGCACTTCCATTACATGCAGTATCGCGTCATGAATACCGCTGGTAAATATGCGCTGTGCGAGTGTACGGGCTACCGCTTGGATAGCACCGAAACCGAGCCCAACATGTATGTGGGCATTATCATCAACCGAAGCTTGGCGGATACGACCGATTCCGTGACCGGCCTGGGCGATATCCACGCCCTGGTCAACGCCATTGGCGAAATGCGTCGCGTGGCGCGCAAGGCAGGCCTGGTCGCCATCAAAATCGACGACATCGCCAAGGTCAATGCCCGCTTTGGCTTTGATGCGGGCGACCGCGTTTTGGCAGAAAGTGCCGCCTGCCTCATGGACTGTTCGCGCGGCAAGGGCCGTCTGTTCCGCTCGACCGGACCGATGTTCGTGGCGCTTTTCGATGACCTTGATCCCGAAGAGACCGACGCGATCGCAGAAGAAATCGAGCGGTTCTTGGGGTCGCCCGTACTCTTTGGCTCATTTGAATATCAGCCGCCCATTCGTGTGGCCACACTTCATCTAGATGCCGTCGACCGACAGCCCGTTTCCATTTTGAACGAGCTCAAAGCGCTACTTGAAGAGGCACCACAAGTACCGGGCACCAAGCTGGACTAGCGTTATGGGGCGCATGATGGTTAATTTCCGATCTCAACCGAACACATTGGGCAAATAGGTCGTACCCGCAGTTAGCCGAACGTCCCCGCAGTCCCTCCCGGGGCCCGGGGGCACCGTTTCGATACTCTTGGTTTACTTTGCCTGATGCAAATAAGTGCTCAACAAGATAGAATCTATCCCCCGCCACGGATATGCCCTCGAGTAAATCTGTTAAGCCAAGCCTATCAAATTCTATTGACAATTGGCTGCATTGGTCCATTTTGTCGTCCAGCCACTTCCGCTGGCTATCGCCTCATAAAAACAAACCTAACGAGCCGCACGAACGACAAAGAGGCCAAGCTGAACAGAAGTAGAACCAAAACTTCAAAAACGCTGGTATTCCAATCGCGTACCCAGTCCTCTACCGCCCACAAGAAAAACAGCAGCCCCATCCATAACGTCACAGAAGAAATCAGCTTTGCGTAAGGGCGTATATCAATCTCGCTCTCCCTTTTTGTGACATCATATCCAGCAATTGAGCAGAGCCATCTTCCTCTTCGGTATTGGATTGAAAGGACAATCAAGGCAATCGAAGTCATCAAGCAAACAGCATCCTCTGTTTCCATAGAGTTTCCTTTGCTTTCCATCCTAGTTACGCATTCACAATCGAATCAAACCAAGTATGAATTACTCGATAGCAACCGCCTTAGTATAAACCATAGCCGCCGCAGCAGCCCGCCTTCCAAGGCCTCAAAGCTCGCCATCGAGGGCGACCCGCCCAGACCCCTTACAATCTGCTCGCACGAGGCCCCGCACTCCAACATCCTCTGGACCGTATCCCGCTCGTACCTGGTGAGCGTGCCTGCCGTGGGCCCTCGGGGCCGGCATCGTGCCCCACGCCATCTGCCCGCTCGTGCGATAATCCTCCGCAGAAGTCACCGATAGCAGAGGGAGTTAGTGATGAAGGTTCTTTTGGTCAATGGCAGCCCCAAGGCAAACGGCAACACCGCCCGCGCACTCGCCGAGGTCGCCGAGCAGCTCAACGCCGAGGGTATCGATACCGAGATGTTTCAGCTGGGCGCCAAGCCCATTCGCGACTGCATCGGTTGCGGCCAGTGCGGCAAGCTCGATTGCCGTTGCACCTTTGACGACGATATGGTCAACGAGCTGATCGCTGCCGCCGAGCAGGCAGATGGCTTTGTCTTTGGCTCCCCCGTCTACTATGCGCATCCCAGCGGACGCATCCTCTCGGCTCTCGACCGCGCATTCTATGCTGGCAGCGAGGCCTTTGCGCACAAACCGGGCGCCGCTGTCGCCGTCGCCCGCCGCGGCGGCACATCGACCACCTTCGATGTGCTCAACAAGTACTTCACCATCAACCAGATGCCCGTGGTGGCATCCACCTACTGGAACAACGTCTTTGGCGCCATGCCGGGCGAGGCCGCCCAGGACGCCGAGGGCCTTGCCACCATGCGAAACATCGGCAAAAACATGGCCTGGCTCCTGCGTTGCATCGAGGCGGGAAAGGCCGCCGGCATCGAAGCGCCCCTGGCCGATCGCGCTAGGACCAACTTCATCAGATAGAACGGCGGAACATAAATATGAATATTCAAATTTTCGGCACCAAAAAGTCCTTCGACACCAAGAAGGCCCAGCGCTATTTTAAGGAGCGTCGCATTAAGGTGCAGTTTATTGACCTTAAGGAAAAGGAGATGAGCAAAGGCGAGCTCACGAGCGTGATGCAGGCGGTCGGCGGCATCGACAAGCTGCTCAACCCCAAGGCCAAGGACGAGGAGACGCTCGCGCTCATCCAGCACCTCACCCCTAGCCAGCGCTTCGACAAGTTGCTCGAAAACCAGCAGGTTCTGGCCGAGCCCATCGTGCGCAACGGCAAAAAGGCCACCGTCGGTTATTGTCCCGACGTGTGGGGAGCCTGGGAGTAGCCTGTGTTATTTGTCGGCGCGTGGGTATAAGAGCAGGCGTTTGGCATAAGATTCAACTGTAAGCCATGTCTAACAAAGGAGGGCACATGCCCAACAAACCCGTGAAGATCATCATGCTTACCGGATACCTCGGTGCCGGCAAGACCACGCTGCTCAACCACATCCTCGCCAACGACGGCGGCATCCGCGCCGCCGTGATCGTCAACGATATCGGCGAGATCAACGTCGACGCCAGCCTTATCGCCGACGGCGGCCTTTCCGAGACCGACGACCTTATCCCGCTCACCAACGGCTGCATCTGCTGCACGCTTTCGGACGATCTGGCCAACCAGCTGCAGGGCATCGCCGATTCGGGCAAGTTCGACTACATCATCATCGAGGCCTCGGGTATTTGCGAGCCTATCCCCATCGCCTACACCATCTCGAGCTTCTGCGACGAGGCCAAGGTGGGCGGCGAGCCCAAGCTCGCGCTCGACAACATCGTGGCCGTGGTCGACTGCGCCCGCATGTACGACGAGTTCAACGGCGGCCGCGACCTGCTGGCCGAGGATATCGACGAGGACGACATCGAGAGCCTGCTCATCCAGCAGATCGAGTTTTGCTCCACGCTGATCCTCAACAAGACCGATACCGTCACGCCTGAGCAGATTGCCGAGCTCAAGGCCATCGTGCGCAGCCTGCAGAAGGACGCCGTGATTGTCGAGGCCCAAAACGGCGAGGTCCCCATGGAGGAGCTGCTCGACACCGACCGCTTCGACTTTATGCGCGCCTACAACTCCGCCGCCTGGATCGAGGCCATGGAGCATCCCGAGGAGCACGACGACCCCGAGGTGCTCGAGTACGACATCGAGACCTTTGTGTACTCGCGCCGCAAGCCGTTTGACCTGCAGAAGTTCACCGATTTTGTTGAGCAGGAGTGGCCCGACGAGGTCATCCGCGTCAAGGGTCCGCTGTGGCAGACCGGCGATCCGGACATGTGCTACATGTTCGAGCAGGCCGGCCACCAAATGCGCCTGATGGAGAACGGCCTGTTCGTTGACTCCGCGCCCGAGGGCGAGAAGCAGAAGATCATCGACGAGAACCCCGAGATCATGCAGATTTGGGACGACGAGACGGGCGACCGCATGACGAGCCTGTGCATCATCGGCCGTCACATGGACAAGGATGCGCTCATCGCCTCCCTCGATGCCTGCCTGACCGACTGGCACCGCGCCTAGATTTATCCAAGCGGGCATTTTTCCGCCTACGTAACCGCCAAACCACCACGAAGGTGCCCTTCGTGGTGGTTTTTCGTTCTGAGCCAAGGAGATTCATGTTCAACATTGTGCTGTATGCGCCCGAGATTCCGGCCAATACGGGCAATATCGGCCGCACCTGCGTGGTTACCGGCGCCCGCCTGCATCTGGTGGAGCCGCTGGGGTTTTCGCTCGACGACAAGACGGTGCGTCGCGCCGGCCTGGGCTACTGGCAAAATTTGGACGTGACGACCTATGCCGGCTGGGAGGATTTCCTTGCGCGCAACGACCTCTCCCCCGCCGACGAACGCCTGCATCTGCTGACCAAAAAGGCGCGCCGCACCTATGCGCAAAGTACCTACCGCGACGGTGACTTTTTGGTCTTTGGCAGCGAGAGCTCGGGGATTCCCGAGCCACTGCTTGCCGCGGCGCCCGAGCGCTGCGAGCGCATCCCCATGTTGCGCGATTGCGACTCGCTCGAAAACGCCGACGCCCGGGAGGCCCACGAGGAGTCGCTCGGGCATACCGAGGACAGCCACGAAGCCATCCTTCGACAGGATATCTGCGGCAACTTCGTCGACCCGGACGACTACCGCATCAGCGCTCTCAACCTCTCCAACAGCGCCGCCATCGTCCTCTACGAGGCCCTGCGCCAAACAGGCTTTCCGGGAATGTGACAAAGGAACTGTCCCTTTGTCACATTCGGTTATAGGTAGCGGCCGGTGATGCTTGCGGGGCAGGCCACGATGTCGCCCGGCGTGCCGACACAGACGATTTGTCCGCCTGCGTCGCCGCCGCCCGGGCCCATGTCGATCACGTAATCGGCGTTACGGATAAGGTCGAGGTCGTGCTCGATCACGATAACCGTGGCGCCCTTGGCAACAAGGCCATCAAACACACTCAGCAACACCTGAACATCGAGCGGATGCAGGCCAATCGTGGGCTCGTCGAATACGAATACGGCATCGTCCTGCACGCGGCCCATCTCGCTCGCAAGCTTAAGGCGCTGCGCCTCGCCGCCCGAAAGCGCCGGCGTGGGCTCACCAAGCGTGAGATAACCCAAGCCCAGGTCGTGCAAGGTCTGTAAACGCACCTGAACCTTCTTGAGTCCGACGGTCGCGTCGAGGGCCTCATCCACGCTCATATCCATGAGCTGCGGCAACGTAAGCAGGCTGCCGTCCTTGCCCTCGCGATGAATATGCGAGGCCGCGTCTGCATAACGCGAGCCGTGGCATGCAGGGCAGACGATCTCGACATCGGGCAAAAACTGCACGTCGAGCGATATCGAGCCCGTGCCATCGCACGTAGGGCAGCGCAAAGCGCCAGTGTTGTAGCTAAAGGCACCCGCTTTATATCCTGCCGCCTTAGCCTCGGGCGTACGGGCGAAGGCGCGGCGCAGCTCATCATGGATGTCGGCATAGGTCGCTACCGTCGAGCGTACGTTGGCGCCGATGGGCGTGGCGTCAATCAGGTTGGCGCGCGCGATGCCCTCGGCATCGACCCAACGCACGTGCCTTGGCAGGCGCTCACCGGCTGCCTGTGCCTTGAGCGCCGGGATGAGCGTCTCGAGCACCAACGTCGTCTTGCCCGAACCCGAAACGCCCGTCACCGCGACAAGGCGGCCGCGCGGGATATCGACTTCGAGCGGTTTGACGGTATGGATGGCATCGGTCGCCATGTGGATATGGCCTAGGTCGAACATTTCGTCGTCAGCCACCTGCGGGCGCAGACGCTTGGGGTCCGAGCGCAAGAACGGCGCGATGCGGCTGCCCTGCGATTGCTCGACCTCACATACCGTACCGGCGGCGATTACATGGCCGCCGCCTGCTCCCGCAACGGGGCCCATCTCGACCAGATAGTCGGCTTCTGCCAGCACGCGCGTGTCGTGGTCGACAACAACCACGGTATTGCCGTCGACCACCAGATCGCGCATCACGCCCACCAAGCCGTCGACATTGGCAGGATGCAAGCCGATCGAAGGCTCGTCCAGCACATACAGCACGCCCGTCGATCGGTTACGCACCACGCGGGCGAGCTGCACGCGCTGACGCTCGCCCGTGGAGAGCGTGGCACCGGCGCGGTCGAGTGAAAGGTAATCGAGGCCCAGATCGACCAGTCGACGGGCCGTGCTCAAAAACGAATCGCAGATATCCGTCGCCATGGGCTGCATCTCGGTCGGCAAGGATGCGGGCACTCCGCGCACCCACTCAATCGCCTCGCCCAGCGTCATGGCCGCCGCCTGCGCCAGATCGATACCGCGCACCTGGGGCTGGCGCGCGGCCTCGGAAAGACGCGTGCCTCCGCAATCGCGGCACGGTCCCTCGCGCAAAAAGCGCGCAACGCGCTTGAGCCCCTTATCGTCCTTAACCTTGGCGAGCGCATTCTCGACGGTATAGACGGCGTTGTAATAGGTAAAGTCGAGCGGCGTAGCGCCCTCGCCGTTTTTGGGAACGTAGAGAATGTGCTTCTTAACTGCCGGGCCATGGAACACGATGTCGCGCTCTTGAGGCGTGAGCTGGTTAAACGGCACGTCGGTACGCACGCCCATCTCGCCGGCCACCTGCTTCATCAGGTCCCACATGAGCGTGCCCCAGGGAAGCACCGCGCCCTCGTTGATGGTCTTTGACTCGTCGGGCACCAGGCTCGCCTCGTCCACCTCGCGCATGAGGCCGGTGCCGCCGCAGGTAGAACACGCGCCGCCACTGTTAAAGGCAAGGTCCTCGGCACCCGGCGCATAGAACTCGCGGCCGCATGCGGGGCACGTGAGCGACAGGCCCGCGGCCACGTTAAGGCTCGGCTCCACACGCGTCCCGCAATGCGGGCACACGTGATGGGCGCAGCGGCTAAAGAGCAGGCGCAGGCTGTTGTTAAGCTCGGTCATGGTGCCAAAGGTCGAGCGCACGCCTGGCACACTAGGACGCTGATGCAATGCGAGTGCCGCCGGCACGTGCAGCACCTCGTCCACCTGAGCATGCTCTGCCTGTGTCAGCCGACGGCGGGTATAAGTGCTGAGCGCCTCCAGATAACGACGCGAGCCCTCGGCATACAGAACCCCCAGCGCCAGCGAGCTCTTGCCCGAACCCGACACGCCGGCAATGCCCACGAGCCTTCCCAGCGGAATATCGATATCGATGTCCTTGAGGTTATGGACGCGCGCACCACGTACCTCGATAGCACTCGGCTGTTGCGACACCGTCATCGCTCCCCTTCCTGTTGATCGAATGTGACAAAGGGACTGTCCCTTTGTCCTTTACTTGTGCCATAAAACACGATCTCGAATGTACTCGCCCAGCATGGGCACGGTAAACCGGACGAGACCGTATCCGGCAGCCTCGATGACGCGCTCGCGAATCAGGCTTGCGCGATATTTACTCGCCCAGCTCTGGGTACGGTCGCAGCGCTCAATGATATCCGCCATGCGCGTCGGCTTGTCCTCGTCAACCGCCATGGCCTCGATAAAGAGACGCTGTGGGGTGCGCAGCCCGTAATACAGAGGCGAGTCAACCGCTTCGTAGAACTCGGAGACGGCATCCGCATGGCCATCCTCGACATCGCGCCTTTCAATGACTTGCGAGCCACGCCGGACAGCAGACCGCCACATGTAATATCCCACCAGCTGAACCATATAGGGATGCCCCATGCTCTTGCGCGCCGCAAGGTCCGCAGTCTCCGCATCAATATAAAGACCAGCGCACTCGACCGTCTGGATATACGAATCGCGCACCTTGGGCACAGAAATCGCCCCCAACGTACGCTGCTGGGCACGCCGCAAAAACGTCACGCTCGGCTCTTCGAGCAAATCGTCAACCATGCTGGGCAAGCCGGCAAAGACCAGCGCAAGACCGCGTTGCTCGCTATCGGGCAAGCCCGTGGCATCCTGATCTCCGAGCACCTGCTGATAGAGAACGGCGAGAGCCGCCAGTTCCTCGATAGACACCGATTGTGCCTCGTCAATCGCAAACAAGACGCCCTTGCCCGGACCGAGCTTCTTGAGACGCTCGTTGACCAGCCCTCGCAATGTCTCTCCTTTTGCCCGCGCCGCCTCGACCGACATCCGGCCAAACGACGGCCCAAACTCCATTGACGTCACAACGGGTTTATTCGAGCGAAGCGCGTCGGCCAAGCGGTCGCACAAACCAAGCGAAGCGGAATCGGAGACAACCGCCCATCCGCGCTCGCTGGCTAGACGTTGCAGCTCCCGCAGGAGAACCGTTTTGCCACAGCCGCGGTTTCCCGTAATGAGCATGAGCCTGCCCGGCGCTCTGGCGCCGTTGTCGAGCCCTTCCTCAAAATCTTCGATGACCGACTCGCGACCGATGAGTATCGGAGGCCGCTTACCAGCTGTGGGCTTAAAGGGATTTGGATTCATATCGGCCTCCTCGGATTGGCAAACCCTGGTAACAGTTATACCAACTTATACTGAGTTATACCAATAGCATGTGACAAAGGGGCTGTCCCTTTGTCACATGTGGCCGAAAAACTCGGCGTCTGCTGCTCGCCAGGGACGGAAGGTGGCGGGATCGATCTTTACGTGCGCTGCGGCGGGCACGTCATACCATTTGACCGTGTAGCCGGCGCCGTGAGAGCAAAAGACCGAGTCGGGCGTGTTGGGCAGATCGGCCTCGGGCTCATAGGCGGCCGTCTCGATTACGCGCTCGGCATCATGGCAAGCCGCATAACCGGCGAACTCCAGGTACAGATGACCGCGCCCGCTCGTGTAGGCAGCCACCTCCAGCGCGTAATCCTGCACCTCGGATGCCGGCACGCGACCCACAAGCTTCGCTCGGTCTCCCGCCATCGTCGGCGGCTCGTACTCGGCACCCATGCGTGTGGCATCCGAGAGCGCCCGACCCACGCACTCCCCCGGCACCTCGAGCTCAAAGTGGTACCACGGCTCCAGCAACACGTCTGCGCCGACCTCGCGCGCCTGCATCAAACCCTGGCGAATCGCGCGATACGTGGCCTGGCGAAAATCGCCGCCCTCGGTGTGTTTGGCATGCGCGCGGCCGCCCGTGAGCGTAATGCGCACATCGGTGATGGGCGAGCCCGTCAGCACGCCCAGGTGGTCGCGCTCCATAGCGTTGGTGAGTGCCAAACGCTGCCAGTTAAGATCGAGCTCGTCGGTCGAGGTCGCGGTGCCAAACTGCACACCCGAACCCGCCGGCAACGGCTCCAGGCGCAGATGCACCTCGGCATAGTGGCGCAGCGGCTCAAAGTGGCCCACGCCCTCGACCGGCCGCGAAATAGTCTCCTTATAGAGAATGCCGCCGGGCTCAAACGCAACCGAAAGGCCAAAGCGATCGGCCAACACCCGCTGCACGACCTCGAGTTGCACGGCGCCCATCAACTGCAAATGGATCTGCTCAAGATGCGTATTCCAGCTTACGCCGAGCATGGGATCTTCGTCCGCCAACTCACTCAGCGCTTTAAACACCGCATGAACGTCGTGTTCGCCCGGCAGCACCGTATAGGTGAGGACCGGAGCGATGACGGGCGCATCGCCCGCGGGCTCCGTGCCCAGGGCGTCCCCTGGGCGAACGTGCGCAAGACCCGTCACGGCGCAAATACCGCCAGCAGCAACTTCTTGGGCAAGCTCATACTTCTCGCCGCTATAGATGCGCACCTGATCGACCTTCTGTTCCCACGCCTCGGCACTGGAATGCCCGCTGATCATCTGTTTTGCGCGCAGCGTGCCGCCGGTCACTTTAACCCAAGCCAAGCGCTCGCCACGATCCCCGCGGCTGACACGATAGACGCGCGCGGCAAACTCCGGGAGCCACGCCTGCTCACGCATCAGCGCGCATATACCATCCAGTAGCTCGTCAACGCCTTGGTCCTTGAGCGCCGAGCCGGCAAAGCAGGGAAAGAGCTTGCGCTCGGCAACCATGCGCGACAGCGTTGCGACAGAAAGCTCACCCGCTTCAAGAAACTCCTCGAGCGCCGCTTCGTCCAACGCAGCAGCGTCCTCCTGAACGGCGCCGCCCGCCAGCAGCTCGTTGGCATCCAGGCAGCCCTCGGAAAGACGCTGCCCGAGTTGTGCCAGCAAAACATCGCGGCCGGGATTCTCCAAATCGATCTTGTTGATGAAGATGAACGTCGGGATGTCATAGCGTGCAAGCAGGCGCCACAGGGTTTCGGTGTGCCCCTGCACGCCATCGTTGGCGCCCACCACCAGAATCGCGTAGTCCAGGGCACGCAGTGTGCGCTCCGCCTCGGCAGAAAAATCGACATGGCCGGGAGCATCCACGAGCATGACGTGGGTATCGCCGTGGTCGAGCACGGCCTGCGACGAGAAAATCGTGATGCCGCGCTCGCGCTCGATCGTGTTAGTGTCCAGATGCGAATCGCCATCGTCCACGCGGCCACGCTTGCGAATGCGGCCCGCGTTGAACAGCATGGCCTCGGCCAACGTGGTCTTGCCGGCATCGACATGCGCCAAGATTCCAACGACCGCTTGCTTCGACATGGCTCTCCTCTTATTGCAAGCCCATCGCACGCGGCAACGGGCGTTCACGCTCCACACTGGATGATACAATTTACGGGCCGGTGGGCGAAGCGGGCCCTATCCCCCGACCGAGCTCATCGCCCCGCGTTGCCGCGCGGCGATTTTCGTAGGTTCGCGCCTTGCGAAAGCCGGCACCTCCCCTTTTTGTCTGCCCGGGTTCATCTGGGGCGGTAACAATGCGAGTCCCACAACGACGCGTTTTACCAAAAATGGCCCCACTCGGGGCCATTTTTTATTTGAGCTGGGTGATGAGACGTGCCTTGGCTCCTACGCCTCGCGCAGCCAATCAAACGCGACACGCGCCGTGCCGTCGGACACATAGACGATACCGACACGCTCGAACCCCGCCTTGGCGATGGCGCCCTGCATGGGCAAGTTGTCCTCGTGCGTGTCAATACGCAGATGGTCGGCGCATTCCTTGGCAAAGGCAAACATCGCCGCCGCGATACCGTGCGCGGTGCCGTCGGATGCCACGCGATGCAGCACGGCATACGGAGTGTCGCTGCGCCATTGACCGTCCTCAATCACGTCATAGCACTCGTCCGGACCCGGTAAAAAGGCAAACGTCGCCACCACGCGGCCGTCGACTTCGCACACGTAACTGCCACCAGCGGCAATATCGGCAGCCAGCTGCTCGGCCGAAGGCGTGCCCTCGGGCCACTGCGTGGCGTTGCCATGCGCGCGCATAAAGGCGCGGGCCGCGTCATAGATAGCCATGACGGCGGGAATGTCGGTATCGAGGGTTTTTCTGATCATCACGCGGCGACCTCACGTTTATTGGTATCACTTTGATTGAGCAATGATACCAACGTTTGGAGAGGAGCGCGAAGCAGATGGGGAGCAAAAAGCGAGCCGCCTGGTCAAAAGCCAAAAGCGAGTTTTTGGGCGCTGCCACCGGCGGCGATATGGGCGACCTGTTTGCGCGCGAGGACGAGCGCCGCGACGCACTAGACGCCGAGCGCGATGAAGCCTGGCGCTACAAGTCGTGCGAACGCAAAAACCGTTACGACACACGCGCCGAAGCCGAGGCCGTTATGGCCGACTGCGAAAACCGCGGACGGCGTGGTTTGGCCTGCTACAAATGCGAATACTGCGGCGGCTGGCACCTGACGTCGCACCCTTGGAAATAGACCCCGCATCGGCACGGCGCTGGCGAAGCGCCAGCCATCGTGCACAAGCTACGGGCGCGGCGGCACCAAAACATCGTAACGAACGGCCTTGCCCACAAGCTGATAGCTCGGCTTAACGCCGGCAAGCAGCGGCCCCTTCACCGGTCGCTTGATAACGACCTTGCGCGGGTGCACCGCAAGCGCAGCTTCGACCAGCGTCTCCTCGTCGGCGCACGGCTGCTCCAGATGGTGCAAAAGTTGAAACTTCTTTTTCACCGCCGCGCTCTTGGTGCGCTCGGGAAACATGGGGTCCAGATACACCACGTCGGGAGCGGTGAGCTCGCCCTGCCCGATCAGCTCGGCTGTATGGCGAAGGCCGGCAATGCTATCCTCGCCCGCATGTAAGCGCATGCGCGCCACGGCAGCCGCAAGCGCCGGATCATCTGCCGCGCGATCCAAAGCATCCTTGAGGAGCGCCGCGATCACGCAATCCTGCTCATACAGATCGACGGTAAAGCCCGCGGCAGCCAGCAGCAGCGAATCCTCGCCAAAACCTGCCGTGGCATCGATTGCCCACGGATGCTCAACGCCTTTCGTGCGCGCAGCCTTCACCAGCAGCTCTTGCTGCAGGCGGCCCTGCTTGAGCCGTGGAAGCATGCGGGCGAAATCGGCGCACAGCTCCATCGTGCCGTCGGTGAGCGTGAGACCCTCGGGTGTCCTGGTTAACTCGAGCCCTGCCGCCCGAGCAACAGAAAAGGGATCGACGACGCCCATGGACACTCCTTAGCAAACAAAACGAATACGTGGGCGCCATTCATGTCGGCACCCAACCGTCCGTTATTGTCCCACATGCGACATGGTCCACAGCATCCCAATGCAAAGCACAGCCATCAATACCGTGCACACGGCAGCGATCACAGAATCACTCATGCGCCTTCCCAGCGACCGCGGCTCATCCACTTGCTTGGCTCCGTACATCATGGCTCCTCCTTCGGTCCAGCTCTTACCATGGCCTCATCATCGCAGCGCCGCGCATGCGCTGCCATCGATTTGACTTACGTCCAGCTTTCCTTTTTGAAAGGTTGAACCGTGCAGGCAAGAGACGCTTTCAGGCGCATGCATCACCGCGTTGAACTACAATGTGCTTCACCATATGTGCAGCACATAGGGTGCGCCAGGTTGGCGTACTCGTATCGAAAGGACCAGCCATGAGCTTCACTCGCAAGACTCTCAAAATCCTTGCCCTGATTTATTTTGTTCTGGGCATCGCCAGTCTCGTCATTGGAATCGCCGGCATCGCGACCGGCAAGTTCGAGTCCACCTACGGATCGAACGCCATGCTCGCCGCGGCCGTGCTTGTCGCCAAGGGCGTCGTCGATCTTGCCGCAGGCGTTGCGGGCATCAAGGGTGCCAACAAGCCTTCGCAAGTGGATGGCGCGTTTAAGCTCGGTATTGTTGCCGCAATCGCCACGATTGCGCAGGCCGTGCTCACGCTTCCCGCGTTTGGCGGCGACGCCATCAACTTTGGCGCCTTTGTCATCGTGGTGTACGACCTGTTCTTTGTTCAGCAGGCGCACGCCGTCAAGGCCGAGAACAAGGACCGCCTGTAGGCACCTGCCCCCGCAGCTCCCTGCAATCAAGCAACCAACAAGGGCCGATCGCGCAGCAACGCGGTCGGCCCTTTACGTTTGCCCAGATAAAACCTACCAAAATAAACCTGTCCCTTTTTGGCAGGTTGTTAGCTGTGGCGGTACTCGGCGATGATGAAGTCGATGTCGGTTTGAAGGGTGTCCAGGTTTGCCAGGCGCTCTTTGTCGGCGGGGCGCGTACGGTAGTAGTACGGCGTCATCTGGAACACCGCCTCGATGTCAGCCTGGGTCTGGAGCGTAATGTTCGCAGACACCCGCTGCGTTCCGACCAACTCGAGCTCGGTAGTCTTCGGCAGCTTTTCATCGTTGAGATATGGCGTGTCGTAGAGCACCTCTTTGAGGCCAAACAGATGCCGAGCACCCGGCACCACGGTATAGAGCGAGCCCTCTGGCGCCAGCACGCGGGCAAACTCGCGCTCGTTAAAGGGGGCAAAGAGCTCGGTCACCATATCGAAGGCGCCATCGACCACGGGGATAGCCTTCATGTTGGCCACGAAGTAGGTCGCATCCCCGCGCTTGGCGGCCAGGCGCACCATCTCCTTGCCCAAGTCGAACCCGTAGGCATCCGCGCCCGGCACCGCGCCCATGGCACTGGTGTAGTAGCCCTCGCCACAGCAAATGTCGAGCAACGTCATGGGGCCGTTCGCAGACGCAGCGCGCCCAGTCGCCCGCTCGCGCACCAGCTCGACCATCGCATCGCGCAACGGCGCATAATAACCGCGGTTCAGAAAGTCACGACGGCTGCGCGCCTGCGACTTGGGATCGCCCATGGAGTCGCCGCTCTTGGACGAGCGCAGCAGATAGAGATAGCCCTCGCGCGCACGGTCAAATCGGTGTCCGCCCGCGCATGCAGCACCGCGCTCGTCGTCCACCAACGGTTCATGGCAAACGGGACACAACAACATGGCAACTCCTTAGTGCGAACAACACAACGCCCACCATTGTCGCACGCCTTCCCCACCTAGTCATAGAAGAGACAAGGAGTGTCCCCAGCTGCCGGCAGAGACGATATGAGCAGGACATAAAAACATTGAGAGCCCCTGCTGCA
>CAUGGC010000029.1 GCA_959599095.1 uncultured Collinsella sp.
GGGGCTCCTGTCTTTTTAGTGCCCTCGGATTGGGTCATAGTGTCTGTCCGTCCTCAACCTGTGATTCCGCCACGGTCCGCTTCGGTGCATGTGATCCCTTGGGGACGGAGGAAAAGGGATCATTTTCCGAAACCTTTCCGCAACAATTTGCACTTCGCACCGCTCGCCTCCGCTCACAACGTCCCCTGCGCTACACTTAGTCGCACTGTGGCGCTGCCGCGCCGCGCCCGAAACAAGGGAGACCCTCATGAAGAATACTCAGCTGCTGCTGATTAACGATATGTGCGGCTACGGCAAGGTCGCGCTTTCCGCCATGCTGCCGGTGCTGTCGCACATGGGTTACCGTATCCATAACCTGCCGACGGCGCTCGTTTCTGACACGCTCAACTACCCCAAGTTCTACATCCACGACACCACCGAGTACGTGCGTCAAAGCCTCGCTATCTGGGAGGAGCTCGGCTTTGAGTTCGACGCCATCTCGACCGGCTTTATCGTGACCGAGGAAGAGACGCGCATCATCTCGGACTTTTGCCACCGCCGTGCGCAAAAGGGCACCAAGGTGTTCGTCGATCCCATCATGGGCGACAACGGCAAGCTCTATGCCGGTGTGCCCGAGTCCACGATTGGCCTTATGCGGCACCTGCTCGAGTGCGCCGATTACGCGGTTCCCAATTACACCGAGGCCTGTCTGCTCACCGATACGCCTATTGCAGAGCAAATCACGCCCGACGAGGCCCGCGTTCTTGTGAACGCCGTGCGTGAGCTGGGTGCCAAGTCGGTGGTCATTACGAGCGCCGTAGTCAATGGCACGAACGCGGTTATCGGTTACGACCATGTGGCGGGGGAGTACTTTACGATTCCCTTTGAGCTCATTCCGGTCTATTTCCCGGGCACGGGCGACACGTTTTCGGCGGTGCTCGTCGGCCGCGTTATGGCGGGCTGGAGCCTGCAGCGCGCGACGACCGACGCCATGCGTGTGGTGGCCGAGCTTATCGAACGCAATGCCGACCAAGAGGACAAGTCGGCCGGCCTTCCCATCGAGGCCTGCCTGGATGTGATTGACCATGAGTAACGCTGGCGAGGGCGGCGTCAAGCCTGCGGGCGAGAACAGGCCGCTCGGCGCGCCGCGTGGCAAGCGGCCGCGTATCCGCGTGAGCTGCGTGGACCAGCTGGGGACGTGCCGCTGCCACCATGGTCACAAGCCGGGCGACGTCTTTGATTTCGATCGCGACCGGGGCAAGATGTGCGCCATGGCCTGCCATGTGGGCTTTCCCTACATCGATATCCTGCGCTATGGAGGCGCCGTGCCTGGCAACGAGCCCGGCACAGCAAAGTTCTGCTGCCCCGAGGTCGACACCCTCAACGTCTGGCTTGCCGAGATCGTCGACGAATAGGTGAGCGTGGATTTTCTCCCGTTTAGAGCGCACTTGAATGCTCAAAGTGGGAGAAAATCCACGCTCATTTTTCATGCGGGAGATTATCCACGCTCGTTTCGCGCCGAAGGCGTGGCCTGCGACCTCGCTTTCCTACAGCTGCTCGAGCATAGCGGCGCAACCGGCGAGCACGTCGCGGTAGGTGGCATCGAAATTGCCGGTGTACCAGGGATCGGCCACGTCGCCGGGGCGCCCGGTCCAATCGAGCAAGCGCGTAATCTTGCCGTCGGGGTCGTCGCCAAAGATGCGACGCAGGCCACGCGCGTTCTCAGCATCCATATAGACAATGTGGTCCCAGTTGCCATACTCTGCTCGACGCACCTGGCGGGCACGGTGCGCAACGACGGGAATCCCGACTTCGCGCAGCTTGGCGACCGTGCCATGATGCGGCGGGTTGCCGATCTCCTCAGTTGAGGTCGCTGCGGAATCGATGACAAACTCCGCCTCGCGCCCAGCGCGGCGCACGAGCTCGGTAAACACCGACTCAGCCATCGTCGAGCGGCAGATGTTCCCATGGCAGATAAACAGTACACGTTGCATATGCGGTTTCCTTTCGATCGCCATCATCGAGCTCGAGTATCGCATCTGCGCTTACGCCCTTGCCCGCCTGCGCTCCCAGCGAGCCAGCTTAATCGTCACCAGCGTAAGCGCCCAGGCCACAAGCGAGAACGCGGCACCAACCGCGCCAACGTAGGCAATGCCAACGCTGCTCACCACGGCGCCGCCCACTGCGGTGCCAAACGAAATGCCGACGTTAAACGCCATGGGTTCTACCGAGCTCGCGAGTACCATCGATTTGGGATGGCGGCTGCGCGCCACGTCCATAAAGTGCGTGATGCATGACACCGAGAACAGGTACATGAGCAACGCCAAGCTAAAGACAAAGACCAGCGCGAGCGGCATGGTGCCGCCCACGGCAAACAGCCCGAGTAACGCCGCAGCTTGCAGCACAAACGTCACAAGCAGCGCCTTCATGCCAAAGCGCGCGTCGATCCATCCGCCCAAGATGTTCGAGACCAGGCAGAACACGCCGTAGGCCATAAGCGTGGTGCTCGCCTGAACAGTGCCCATGCCCAACACCTGCTCCAGATAGGGCGTCACGTAGCCGTAGAACACATAGACCGATCCCACGCCAAACAAAAAGATGAGCATGCCGGTGATGATGCTCGGTTCGCGCAGCAGACCCGCCTGTTCGCGGAAGGTGGCAGGCTCGTCGGTTTGCCCAGCGCGCGGCATAAACGCCACGAGCGCTCCGCAGATCAAAACGGCAAAGGTCAGCGTGCCGTACATGGCCACGTGCCAATCGAGCGTGTCGGCCACGAACTTGCCGATCGAAGTGACAAAGACCATTGCCACGGAAAACGCACCATATACCACCGAGATGGCAAGCGAAGTTTGCTGCGGGGACAGCAGCTCGGGGATGTACGTCACGCCCACGGCGAGCAGTGCGCCCGAGACGGATCCCAGGACAATACGCGAGATAAACAGCACCTGGAAGTTGGGCGCCAACGCCATGACCAGGTTGCCGAGCACAAAGATAATGCTGTAGCACACGAGCAGCTGGTAACGACGGAAGCGCCCCGTGCTGAGCGCAAGCACCGGCGTCGCGATGGCGTAGACCAGTGCAAAAACGCTGATGAGCTGGCCCGCAGTGGCAAGCGAGATGCCGAGTTCCGTCGCCAAGTCACTTTCGATGCCGATGACCACGAACTCGGAGCAGCCGAGCGAGAATCCCAACAGCACGAGCAGCGCCAGGCAGAGCCTGGTGCGCGCGGGGGAGAGCGCGGCGGCGGTTGATTTACTTTTAGACGTGGTTGCGGCGGTCAAGGTTGTCACTCCAATGTCGCATGAATAAGCGGGATTCAATCCCTGCAACTCTAACAGAATGTGACGAAGGGGCAGTCCCTTTGTCACATTGCGCTGCCGGCCAGTCTCCCAAACCGTCACAACATTCGGCGAAAATCTCAAAATCGAGGAAAAGCGTCGAATGTTGTGACGGTTTTCCTGTCTGCGTCGGCGAGCTCCAGCGCCGTCTGGGGGTATAAGGCTGGCAAGTGTTTATTTGCGAGGCCTAAGGGGCGCCCCGTATGGATATCGATAACTTTGAATGGTGGTATAGCGAGGGCGAGGCTCCGGACGAGGAGTGGGATGAGCCCGCGCCGCGTGACGTGTCGAGCGACGAGGACGAGACCGGCAACGATGCCGCTGTCGAGCCTGACGCTTCCTCCGATGCCGCCGAGCCCCTGACCTTTGAGCAGGCTTGGGCCCAGGCCGAGGCCGATGAGGCTAAGGCCGATGCCACGGCCACACTCGGTGAGCCAGCCGACATGTCCATCTCGCCGGCAAAGACCCCGCAGCCGCGTCACACTATCGATCCCGACAGCACGGCATCCTTCAGCATTCTCGACGTGCCCTCGCAGGGTGCTCAGGCGCCCGCGCCCACGCATCGTCCCGACTTGGCTCGCGAGGAAGATGCCGGCCGCCGCTCGCCGCTCGGCCCCATCCTCATCGCCTTCATGGCCGGTGTCATCGCTTGCTCGGCGATCGGAAATGTCTGGAGCCATGTGGAGCAACAGCGCAAAGATGCCGCCAAGGTCGAGATGTCTGTCGAGCAATCGCTCAGCCGCACGCGCTCGGTACATGTGTCGGTCGAGGTAAAGGACGGCGCGACGTGGGATACCGCGCGCGGCGACAGCCAAATGCTCATCCACATTGTGGGGCGCACGCTCAAAGGACAGACGATTGACGAGTACCAATACGTCAATTCCGCTGGTGACGGCATCGAACTTAAGCCCGGCGACTACGAGCTTACGGTCGACGAGCCGCCCGTCGCCACCGATGGCACGCGCTTCCGTGCCTCAAAGCGCATGGTTCCCGTGAGCTTTAACTCGCAGGCGCCCGATACGGTCGACAGCACGCCGCAGGGCGGGTTCGACCTTTACGTGGATACCCAGTAGGCGCTCGCCACTCATTCTGCTATGGCTACTCAATAATCGCCTGCCGCCCCGTCCCGCCGCCAAGAGTGGGACAATAGCCCTCGACACTATTGTTTACTTTTGGAGGAAGTAGCATGTCCACCGTCACTACCATCAAGCGCGGCGGCCTTACCGCGGCCATCGATTCCATGGGCGCCCAGCTCACGAGCCTTGCTCTCAACGGCAACGAGTATCTGTGGCAGGGCGATCCCGCCTTTTGGGGCAAGCATGCGCCCATCCTGTTCCCCATCGTGGGCTCACTGCGCAACAACACGGCAACATCTGCGGCCGGCACCTGCGAGATGCCGCGCCACGGACTCGCGCGCATCGTCGAGCACAAGCTGGTCGAGGTTTCGGAGGACGGCTCCTCGGTAACGTACGAGATCACCGATACGCCCGAGTCGCTCAAGGCCTTTCCGTTCCACTTTAAGCTCAACATGACCTATGCCCTGACTGGTGACGCCACGCTTACCCAGACCTTTGCCGTTACGAACACCGGCGACGTGGACCTGCCGTTCTCGGTGGGCGGCCACCCCGCGTTTAACGTACCGGTTCCCGGTGCCGAGGACGAGGCGTTCGAGGATTACGAGCTGGCGTTTACCGAGGCTTGGACCAACGAGGCCCCCATCATCACGCCCGATGGCCTTATGACGTTCGAGGGTAGCTACAAGGCTCCCGATAACTCGGACGTGCTGCCCATCACGCACCGCAGCTTCGATAACGACGCCATCATGTTCACCGATACCCCGGGCTCCACGCTCACGCTGCGCGGTCGCAAGTCGGGCCACGGCGTCAAGATCGACTTTGAGGGCTTTAAGTACATCGGCGTGTGGTCTGCCGCCAACGACGCCCCGTTTGTGGCGCTCGAGCCCTGGACTGGTCACACCACCATGGACACCGAGGACGACGTCTTTGAGCACAAGGTCAACACCATTACGCTGGCGCCGGGCGCTACCGACACCCGTTCCTTTAGCGTCACCCTGCTCTAGAGGTTCCACCGTTCTGACGAACGGCGGGCCGGTCGACGCTGCGCCCTTAGGTTCCGCCGTTCTGACGAACGGCGGGCCGGTCGACGCTGCGCGCCACCCAGAGCGACAATTTGTCATTCAAAAGGCACGGCATGACCAGAAGGTCTATGCCGTGCCTTTTTCATGCCAACTTGTTCGCTCTGGGCGGCGCTCGCTGGCATTGCCAAAACATCGACGTTCCCAATGACTACCGCGTGTCTATTAATTTTTCGAGCTTGTGCTGCGCTACTGGTCGCTGGCGTATATCCTGTTAAGTCGTCAGCATACAATTCAACAGGGAAGGCAGATTATGCATTCTCCCCATCAACGCGACGCGCATCCACAGCTGGTGTGCAGCCGTCGCATCTTCTTGGGTAGCGCTCTCGCTGCGAGCGCTACCGTTGTCGCCGGCGCACTTTCCGGTTGCCAGCGCCCCTCCACGCTGGAAGTAGTTCAGCCCACGACGGGCGGCGGTCGCGACGACCTGTCCGATTCCGTTATCGGCAAGGACAAGATCCGCATCGGTATGGAGGCAGCCTACGCCCCGTACAACTGGCAGGTCTCCGAGGCCAGCGAGTACACCATCCCCATCGACAACGTGCAGGGCGCCTATGCCGACGGCTACGACGTGCAGATCGCCAAGATCGTCTGCAAGGCCCTCGGCGGCGAGCCCGTCGCCGTCAAGCAGAGCTTCTCGGGCCTCATCGATTCTCTTAACAACGGCCAGATCGACCTCATCATCGCCGGCATGAGCGCTACGCCCGAGCGCGAGGAGTCCGTCGGCTTTTCCGATCCGTACTTTATCGGCTACTTTGGCCTGTTCGTAAAAGAGGGCTCGCCTTACCAGAACGCCACCAAGCTCAGCGATTTCAGTGGTGCCACGGTGCTCGGCCAAAAGGACACCATGCTCGATACCGTCATCGACGAGATCCCGGGCGTTGTCCACAAGAACCCGGTCGATTCGGTCCCCACGGTGTTTTCGAACCTGCTGCAGGGCACCTGCGACGCCGTGACCTACAACACCGAGAACGAGAAGGGCTATATGGCCCAAAACCCGGGTATCGTGCCGATTCAATTTGCCGAGGGCGAGGGCTTTAAGCAGGAGGTCACGGCAAATGTCGGCTGCCGCAAGGGCTCGGACAAGCTGCTTAAACTCATCGACAAGACACTCAAGGGCATTAGCCAAGAGGAGCGCGACCAAATGTGGGACGCGTGCCTCGACCGTCAGCCGGCATAGGGAGGCAGCATGAAAACTATCAATCGCCTGGTCTCCTTTATCAAGGCCGACCACCGTTATGTATACCTGGGCACGAGCGTTATCGCGGCGCTCGGCCTGGCGTTTAGCCAGCGCAACCCCACACCGCTGAGCTTCCTGGCTCCCACGGGCGTGTTCCAAGATTGCCTTTGGGCGATTCTTTGGGCCTGGCTCGTCGTGTCGGCGGCGGCGCTGGTCACCAAGCTCATGCACTGGAGCGACTATCGCGAAAAGTCGCCGTTCGCCTCTGAGCGTTGCCGCCGTGGCGCACGCCTGGGCAGCTACGTCGTGGTCGCCATCGCGGTGATCTTTTTCGTGGACCGCTGCGTCATGTCGTTTATCGACCTGGTGCAGGTGAGCATTGTCTCGGACTCCAACCCCAGCGACTTTTTGTCGAGCCTGGTCTACATGACCTACAAGAGCGGCGACTTCTTCATCCGTGGCATCGAGATCACCATCGCGCTTGCCACCTTCGGCACCGTCATCGCATTCTTCCTGGCGCTGCTCTTTGTGTTCCTGCGTATTCAGACCTTCGACCGCGTAGACAACGACCTGGTGCGCTTCTTTAAGAGCATCGGCCGCGGCTTTGCGACCGTCTACTCCACCATCGTGCGCGGCACGCCCATGATGGTCCAGGGCCTGCTCATCTATTACGCGGGCTTCACCGTTTTGCGCGGCATGGGCTTCGAGACCGCCCAGGCCAACCAGATTTGGAGTACCTTCACCGCCGGCCTCGTCACCATCTCGCTCAACTCCACCGCCTACATGATGGAGGTCCTGCGCGGCGGCATCGAGTCCATCGATCCCGGCCAGGCCGAGGCAGCGCGCTCGCTGGGGCTTTCGCAGTGGCAGGCTATGCGCAAGGTCGTGTTCCCCCAGGGCATTAAAAACGCGATTCCGGCGCTCACCAACGAGCTCATCATCAACATCAAGGATTCGTCGGTGCTCTCGGTTATCGGCGTGTTCGACCTCATGTACGCCACTACCACCGTCGCCGGCGTGTACTACCGCCAGATGGAAGTCTACTGCGTGGCGCTCGTGGTCTACCTGATCCTGACGCTTGTGGCGAGCCGCCTGCTCGAGGCCTTTGGCAAAAAGCTCGGCGCCGAGGCTCCGGTCACGCTGCCCAGCTCCAACTAGGCTCAAGACGAGGAGAATCATCATGGCAGATACCGCCATTACCGGCGTTGCGGCCGCCGCACAGACCAATGAGCCGCTCATCCGCGTCGAGGGCCTGCGCAAGAGCTTCGGCTCGCTCGAGGTACTCAAGGGCATCGACCTGTCCGTCAATCCCGGCGAGGTCGTCACCATCATCGGCGCCTCGGGTTCGGGCAAGTCGACCTTCCTGCGCTGCCTCAACCTGCTCGAGACCCCGGACGCGGGCCACATCTGGTTCCACGGCCAGGACCTCACGGCCGAGCGCTGCAACATCAACAAGCTGCGCGA
Source organism: uncultured Collinsella sp. (assembly GCA_959599095.1). Taxonomy (GTDB): domain Bacteria; phylum Actinomycetota; class Coriobacteriia; order Coriobacteriales; family Coriobacteriaceae; genus Collinsella. The sequence continues at coordinate 8,117 of CAUGGC010000029.1, forward strand.
AGACATCGGCATGGTGTTCCAGGGCTTTAACCTGTTCAACAACATGGATGTGCTCGATAACTGCACGCTCGCGCCCGTCACGCTCAAAAAGATGAGCAAGGCCGAGGCCGAGAAGGTCGCGATGGAGCATCTGACGAGCGTGGGGCTCGAGAAGTTCGCGCACGCCGCCGTGGGTCGCCTGTCCGGCGGCCAAAAGCAGCGCGTTGCCATCGCTCGTGCCCTATGCATGAATCCGCAGATCATGCTGTTCGACGAGCCGACCTCCGCACTCGACCCCGAGATCGTGGGAGAGGTGCTCGAGGTCATGCGCAAGCTCGCTGCCGACGGCATGACCATGGTCGTCGTCACGCACGAGATGGCCTTTGCCCGCACGGTGTCCGACCGCGTGGTCTTTATGGACAAGGGCGTGGTCCTCGAGGACGCCGCGCCGGCGGAGCTCTTTGGCAACCCCAAGCACCAGCGTACCCGCGAGTTCCTCTCGCGTTATCTCGAGGACAAATAACCGACCGCAAGCGCTTATGTGGCAGGGCCGCTCCGGTGGGGCGGCCCTTGTCGTCACAATCGAAAGGATGTCATGGCCGAGGTTTGGCGCTTCTTTGCGCATGAGGATGATTTTGCCGATTTGGACAAGGCCGGCGCATGCGAGCGCCTGAGCCGCGTGCTGTCGTTTCCGACCATTTCGAGCATGGATGCCGAGGCGGTGGACTGGCAGCCGTTCGACGACCTGCGCGCGTATATGCAGCGGGCTTGGCCGAACGTATTTACGGCGGGTAAGGCCGAGCTCATCGATCATTCGATATTGGTGACGCTTGGCGGTTCCGACCCTGCCCTCAAGCCCATTATGCTCATGGGTCACATGGACGTGGTTCCCGTGGTGCCGGGCACCGAGGACGATTGGACGCACGCCCCCTTTGGCGGACATGTGGACGATGCCTACATTTGGGGCCGCGGCGCCATCGACATGAAAGACCAAGTCGCAGGCATTCTCGAGGCGGTTGAGTATGCGCTGGCGCACGGTTGGCGGCACGAGCGCACGCTGCTCCTGGCCTTTGGCCAGGACGAGGAGACTACGCAGTACGGCGCAGGCGCCATCGGCCGCGCGCTCGAGGAGCGCGGCATTGAGCTTGAGTACCTGATCGACGAGGGTGACTACCGCATCGTTTCGGCTGCCGAGTACGGCGCGGGCGAGGGCTGGCTTATGCATGCCGACCTTGCCGAGAAGGGCTACGCCGATATTGTGCTCAAGACGAAGAGTGAGGGCGGGCATTCGTCCAACCCCTACGGCGGCACATCGCTCGAGGTGCTGAGCCGTGCCATCACCGCAATCTGCGATATCGAATGGCCGACGCGCGTCACGGACCTGCTTGCCGCACAGCTCGTCGAGCTGGGGCTTTACACGGCCGACGAGATTGCCTCCAACAAGGACACCATCGTGCGCGAGTGCCTCGCCAGCAAGAAGCTCTATCCGCTGGTGACGACCACCTGTGCACCGACCCAAATCGAGGGCGGCAGTACCGGCGCCAACGTGATGCCGCAGGATATGTGGGCCAATATCAACTTCCGCATGCTCGAGGGCACGAGCGTGGCCGATGTCGTGGCCCGCTGCCGCGTCGCCGTTGCCGAGGCGGGGCTCGCCGACCGTGTCGAGGTCGAGCTCGGCCCTGGCAGCTCCGAACCCTCGCCGTCTCCGCGCATCGGCGGACCGGGACTCGAGGCGGTTCGCTCCATCGCCGCCCGCTATTTCCGTGATCCAAAGGGGACGGAGGAAAACGGATCATCCGAGCCGTTGGCGATTGTCCCCTCGACCGTGATCGGCGCGACCGACGCTGCCAACTACCAGCGCATTTGCTCCGAGTGCATTCGCTTCTCGGCCTTTGTGGTCGACGATGACGAGTGCGATCGCGGCGTCCACGGCACCAACGAGCGCATTACCCGCCGCGCCTACCTCCAGGGTGTCCGCTTCCTCATCGCCCTGCTCCATACGCTCTAGAATGCGACAAGGCGATAGTCCCTTTGTTAGCCGTTGGGGACGTCCACTCATTCCGTGCGGGTTATATGCAGGTTTGCCTGCGCACGCTATCATGTATGGGTTAGACCGCAATTATGTACCCCATACGCGAAGGGATGCGCATGTATCTGAAGATCGACATGTTCTAGCCGGGCTTACCCCCGCAGCGGCGCCCCGCGCCCCATCAACTCTGCCGATTTTCACCTTCACGCATATAAAGGAGTCCCGCCATGCGCGACAAGCTCGAAAAGATCATCAAGGCCTACGAGGAACTCGAGAAGAAGCTTTCCGACCCGGCCGTCGCCTCCGATATCAAGGAGTTCACGCGTCTCAACAAGGAGTACGCGCACCAGTCCGACCTCATCGCCGCCTCGCGCGAGTACATCGGCGCGCTCGATGACATCGAGGCTGCCAAGGAAATGCTGCACGATACCACCGATGCTGACGAGAAAGAGATGCTCCAGATGGACATCTCCGAGAACGAGGACAAGCTTCCCCAGCTCGAGGAAGACATCAAGTACATGCTCATTCCGAGCGACCCCAACGACGACAAGAACACCATCGTCGAGATTCGCTCCGCCGCCGGTGGCGACGAGGCGGCCATCTTCGCCGGCGACCTGTACAAGATGTATCAGCGCTTTTGCGAGTCGCGTGGCTGGAAGACCACCGTGCTCGATTCCAGCCCCAGCGAGGCCGGCGGCTTCAAGTCCATCGAGTTCAAGGTCGAGGGCGACCGCGTCTACTCCGTTATGAAGTACGAGTCCGGCGTGCACCGTGTCCAGCGCGTCCCCAAGACCGAGTCCCAGGGCCGCATCCAGACTTCAACGGCTACCGTCGCCGTGCTTCCCGAGGCCGAGGAAATCGACGTCCAGATCAACCAGTCCGACTTGCGCATCGACACCTACTGCGCCTCCGGCCCTGGCGGTCAGTGCGTTAACACCACCTACTCCGCCGTGCGCATCACCCACCTGCCCACCAACACCGTGGTGCAGTCGCAGGAGCAGCGTTCCCAGATCCAGAACCGCGAGGTCTGCATGCAGATGCTGCGCGCCCGTCTGTACGAGATGGAACTCGAGAAGCAGCAGGCCGAGCTCGGTGCCGAGCGCCAGAGCCAGATCGGCCACGGCAACCGTTCCGAGAAGATCCGTACCTACAACCAGCCCCAGGACCGCGTGACCGATCACCGTATCGGCTTCAACTCCACCTACAACGGCGTCCTCCTGGGCGACCAGCTCGGCACCGTCATCGAGGCACTCGCCGCCGCCGAGCGAGCCGAGAAGCTGGCACAGGCTGTGTAGTGGGTTACGCGGTTTTACCAAACCGCGTAACGGCTCGACGCTGCGCCCTTAGGTTCCGCCGTTCTAACGAACGGCGGACCAGTTGACGCTGCGCGCCGTCCAGAGCGACAATTTGTCATTCAAAAGGCAAGGCATGACCAGAAGGTCTATGCCTTGCCTTTTTCATGCCAACTTGTCGCTCTGGACGGCGCTCGCTGTCCGTCCTCTGCCTGCGGCGTTGCCTTGCTCCGGATGCGGTAGTCATTGGGGACGTTCTTAAATGACTAGGTTGGGTTAATTGCTTTTCAAATTTATTCAATTCGTTTTGTTGGAAATTAAGCTATTTACCTGCTTTAAGAAATTATCGGCATTCATCTGCTATTGAAAATATTGCTCCAAAAATCGTCCGAGAAGTTGCGGGGTGATTTTTACCGCCTCGTTCGTCAAGTGGTTTGGCAAGTTCCTGGTTGGATATTGGTCAGTTTTGGGTCAACCTTGCCAAAAGCTTGACGAATGCAAATTTAGACGTCAGCGAATGAACACTTTGAGCAAGCCCGGTACAAAAATCTGGGCTGATTCTCGATAATTGCCTTTAATCGTCCCTTGCCAAGCGCTGGCCTCGCGTACAATCTGCTCCGACATTCGCGCGCCGCCCGGCGCTTAAGAGGGGAGGGCCCCATGGCAAACGAGATTTGGACCATCAAGCGTTGTCTCGAGTGGACCAAGGAGTACCTGGCCGAGCGCGGCGAGGAGCACCCCCGTCTTTCTGCCGAGTGGCTGCTCTGCGCTGCCACGGGTTTGACACGCATCGACCTATATATGCGCATGGACGAGACGCTTAACGCGGCCCAGCTCGAGACCATGCACGCGGCCGTTGTTCGTCGCGCTAAAGGTGAACCGCTACAGTACATCACCGGCAGCACGCAGTTTCGCATGATTGACGTCGCGTGCGCCCCCGGCGTGCTCATTCCGCGTCCCGAGACCGAGATGCTCGTCGAGGAAGTCCTCAATTATCTGGATGCCGAGGTGCTGAGCCCCGAGGCTGCCGCCCGTCAGCGTGTTGAGCTGCCTTGGAACGATGAGGTCGAGGAGGCACGCAAGGCCGAGGCCGCGCTGGCAGACGAACGGGCGACCGCCGAGCGCCGCGCCGCTAACCTGACGGCTGCCGATGAGGCGGCGCTAGGCGGCGACGTACTGGGTAGCCGCGCCTATGCCGAGGAACTGGCCGACCGCGAGGCCGAGGAAGCCGCCGCGCAGGCAGCAGAAGCCGAAGCGGCAGAAGCAGAGGCCATGGAAACCCCCGAGCCCGAGCTCGACGAATACGGCATCGCCATTGAGGACAACGACCAACAGGCGACTCCCGCGCAAGATGCCGCCGAGGCTAACGTATCTGCCCCAGTCGAGCCCCGCACTGCCCGCGTTCTCGAGGTCGGCTGCGGCACGGGCTGCATTTCGCTCTCCCTTGCCTGGGAGCGCCGCGGGCACGTTATCTGCACTGCTACCGATATCGAGCCGCGCGCCATCGACCTTGCTACCAAAAACCGCGATGCGCTTGGCCTCACGTCCGACGAGGTCGCCTTCAGCCTCACCAACCTGGTGAGTTCCATTCCCCGCGAAGAGTGGGGCACCTTTGACGTACTCGTCTCCAACCCGCCCTACATCCCCACCGATGTCATGCGCTCGCTGCCGCATGAGGTCAAGGACTTTGAGCCCGATCTGGCGCTCGAGGGCGGTGCCGACGGTCTCGATATCTTCCGCCGTCTGCTCAACGCGGCGCCCTACATGCTGCGTGCCGGCGGCCTGTTTGCCTGCGAGCTCTACGAGGGCGCGCTCGACGCCGCGGCCGAGCTCTGTCGTCAAGCAGGCCTTTCGGACGTGCGTATCGTCCACGACCTCACCGATCGTCCCCGCATCGTTCGAGCCATCGTCACCGAGCCCAAACAGCGTATTTAAGCTGAATAAATAGACATTTGCGCAAGTTTGTCCTTGCAATATACCGTAAAACTTCTACTATAGAAGGAGAAAGGTATGTCAAATCAGCTGCATCGGTACCGTATCGTGCTTGATTACATTGAACCTTGGCTTGATGAGCAGGATGAAGCTACGCTGAAGCAGATTTATGCAGACCTTTTGGTGCTCGAGAAGGAAGGTCCCAGCCTTGGTCGTCCGCTGGTTGACCGCGTAAAGGGCTCGAAGCTTCATCATTTAAAGGAGCTGAGAGTGACGTCGTGTGGTGGGCAGGTGATTCGCATCCTCTTCGCCTTTGACCCCAAGCGCCAGGCGGTATTGCTATTGGCGGGTGATAAGTCGCGAGCGGGATCGTCAAGGGCAAAATGGAACGGTTGGTATGCGATCAACATTCCAAGGGCCGAGCAAATATACCGTCGCCACGTAAGGAGGCTCGATCGAGATGGAACTGCATGAGTATATGGAATCTCGCGGGATAACACGCGACTCCATTACCGCCGAGCAGGAGAGGACTCGCGATCGTATCGAAGCCTATAAGCTTGCTCAGATTCGCAGGTTAAAAGATCTAACACAGGCGTCGGTCGCCCAGTCGATGGGCGTTTCTCAAAAACGTGTATCCGAGCTCGAGCGTGGGGAGTTGGGTTCGATGAGGCTCGACACGCTGAGCAGGTACGCAGAGAGCCTCGGCGGAAAACTGGTTGCAAGCATCGAGTTTCCCGATCGTACCGTTACGCTTGCGCGCTAAAAATCTTCAATTAACCCCCTCACTTTCACCGACTACTAGAGCCGCTCACCAAACCAACATGCGCTCTGGGCAAATAGGTTGAACGTTTCGTGCGAGAATGCCCCACAGTAAACAAACTTGCACCAGAGCGTAAGGGGCTGGCATACACATGCAGACGGTCTATCGGGTATACGAGGGAGCGCGCGAGCCGCATCGGCTTGCAGTCGAGCGCACGGCCGAGCTACTCGGTCGCGGTGGCCTGGCGCTTATTCCAACCGAGACGGTCTACGGTGTCGCCGTGGCGGTCAACGCCTTCTCGGATGCCGTTCCACAAGATACAAGTGAACCTCTGCCGTGGCCGCGCGATCCGCAGGCCACCGTCAACGGCGCCGCGGCCCCCGCCCTCGGTACCGGATATCGTCGCATCTTTACCCTCAAGCAGCGCGAGCTCACCCAAACGGTTGCCTGGCTGGTCGATGATGCCGAGGCACTCGACCGCTATGGCGTGGATATCCCTAACGAGGCCCGCGTGCTCGCCCGACGATGCTGGCCGGGCGCCCTGACTATCGTGGTCAAGGCGGCCCCCTGCGTGCCGACCTTTATGCGCGCCGCCGACGACACGGTGGCACTTCGCGCTTCGGCCTCGCCCGTGGTTCAGGCGCTCATCCGCGCCTGCGGCAGCCCTCTTGCCTGCACCAGCGCCAACACGCACGGCGCGCCCGCGCCGGCAAGTTTTGTCACGGTGGAGGAGCGCATCCTGGAGGGGGTCGATGTGGCTGTCGATGCAGGTGAGACCCCGTGTCGCGACGCCTCAACCATCGTGTCGTTTCAGCGCGGCGAGCTCCAGATCCTGCGCCAAGGCGCGCTCCCCGCATCAGAGATCGAGCGGGTCCTGTCCGACCCGATGCAATAGAAAGGTGTAAGCGATGTCGTTGAATCTAGGTAGCCTGGGTATGGAAGACGCCTCGTTTAGCTTTGGCGGTTCCTACATCATGGCGCTCGACTGCGGCACTACCTCGGTACTCGCGACCATCGTCGACGAGTACGGCTGCATCGTCGCCCAGGCGCGCCGTAGCGTCAAAACCAGCTTCCCGCGCCCCGGCTGGGTGGAGCAGGATCCCACGGAGGTGCTTGCCAGCCAGATCGGCGTGATGATGGAGGTCCAGTTTAAGAGCGGCATCCATTCTGACCGCATTGCCGCCATCGGTATCTCCAACCAGCGCGAGACCACGGTGGTGTGGGACCGCATAAGCGGCCAACCCATCTATAACGCCATCGTGTGGCAATGCCGTCGCACCGCACCTCTGATCGACGAGCTGGTCGAGCAGGGCGCAGAAGAACTGGTGCGCTCCCGCACGGGACTCACACTCGATCCGTATTTCTCGGCTTCCAAGGTGCAGTGGATCCTCGACAACGTTGACGGTGCGCGTGAGAGCGCGGTGGCGGGCGACCTCATGTTCGGCACCATCGACACCTGGCTCATCTACAACCTCACCGGCGGTCAGGTCTTTGCCACCGACTACACCAATGCCAGCCGCACCGCGCTCTTTAATATCCATACGCTCGATTGGGACGACGATCTGCTGGCGCTCTTTGACGTTCCACGTTCCATGATGCCCGAGGTTCGTTGGAGCTCGGGCGACTACGGCCGCGTCGCGAGCGACATCATGACCAACATGCCACCCATCATGGGCGTGGCGGGCGACCAGCAGGCGTCGCTGTTCGGCCACTGCTGCTTCCATCCCGGCCAGACCAAAAACACCTATGGCACGGGTTGCTTTATGCTCATGAACACCGGCGACGAGATCGTCGAATCCAAGAACGGTCTGGTCTCCACGATCGGTATCGCCGCGGACGGCAAGATCAGCTATGCGCTCGAGGGCTCTATCTTTGCCGCCGGCTCAACCATGAATTGGCTGCGCAACAACATGGGCATCATCTCGAGCGTGAGCGAGTCCGCGCAACTCGCCACTTCGATCAGCGACAACGAGGGCTGCTACTTCGTCCCCGCCTTCGCAGGCCTGGGCGCTCCCTGGTGGGACCCGCATGCTCGCGGTATCGTGTGCGGCCTGACCGGCGCCTCGAGTCGCGCGACCATTGTGCGTGCGGCCTGCGAGTCCATGGCCTACCAGAGTTATGACGTACTACGCGCCATGGAGCAGGACGTGGGACTTTCGATTGAGCGCCTGTCCGTCGATGGCGGTGCCTCGCGCAACGAGTTCATCATGCAATTCCAGGCTGATCTGCTGGATATCCCCGTGCTGCAGTGCGAGACGGTGGAGACCACGGCGATTGGCGCCGCGTACTTGGCGGGCCTTGCTGTCGGCTATTGGGAGGATTTGGAGGAGCTGGAGCAAAACGCTCAGATCGTCAAAGTCTTCCATCCTCACATGTCCGCCGAGCGCCGTGAGAGCAACCTCGCTGGTTGGCGTGATGCCGTCAAGCGTTCGCTCAACACCGCTCAGTAGGGTTGCGACGAGCTGCTCGATACAACAAACCGTTAAACTTATGCACGGCGCGAGGCAACAATGTCGCCAGGCGTCTTGTCAGCAAGGCCATCTTCCGGCCGCAACGAAAGGGGCAATCAACCCATGACCGTCACCTACGATACGTCCCGCGTGACGCTTGTCGACCATCCGCTCGTCCAGCACAAGCTGTCGATCCTGCGCGACAAGAGCACCGGCACCAACCAGTTCCGCCAGCTCGTGCGCGAGCTTGCGCTCTTTGACGGCTACGAGGCCATGCGCGACCTGCCCATGGAAGACGTCGAGGTCGAGACCCCCATCACCACTGCCACGTTTAAGCAGCTTGCTGGCAAGAAGCTCGCCATCGTTCCTATCCTGCGCGCGGGCCTCGGCATGGTCGATGGCATCCTCGACTTGGTGCCCTCCGCTCGCGTGGGCCACATCGGTATGGAGCGCGACGAGGTCACCCACGAGCCGCATGAGTATTACTGCAAGATGCCCAAGGATATCGATCAGCGCATCTGCCTGGTTGTCGACCCCATGCTCGCCACGGGCGGTTCGGCCGAGATGGCCATCAGCTACCTGCGCGAGCGCGGTGTCAAGGATATCCGCATGCTGTGTATCGTCGCCGCGCCCGAGGGCCTCAAGTCACTGACCGAAAAGGACCCCGACGTACATATTTATACGTGCGCCATCGACGACCATCTCAACGAGGCCGCCTACATCGTTCCCGGCCTGGGCGACGCCGGAGACCGCATCTACGGCACGCTCTAGTCGTTGGGCCTTGTCGGCTACGGTCACAAATACGAAGAAATGGTGCGCGCGGGCGAGCAAAAGTCGTCCACGCGCACTTCTGTTAACGGACGTTTTGCCCTGAGGGGTTCGAAAAAACGTATTACCGTACCTGCGGCATAAAGAAGGCCTTAAGAAAACGTACAGGTGCGTATTAACCGTTTGTTTTACGGTTGTACTTTAGCGATTGGCTCGTACAATAGTCACCAATGTTTGGCTGGGACTGTGCCGTGAGGCGTAAAAAGGAAAGCGAGGAAGCCAGTGTTTCAGATAGCCGATCTGCTCGCTATCGTTGCAGGCGCCATCGCGGGCGCAATTGCCTTCCTTCCCTTTGTCTTTACGCTCAAGCCGGTTCTTGACGATAAGCAGAATGCGGACATGCTCAAGGGCATGGTGAGTCTGGCGGTCTCGGCAGTCGCCCTGCTCGTCTTTACCTTGGTTGTGTTTGCGTTGTTCGGAGAGGCATTTCGCATGTTCCTCCTGGGCGAGGCGATCGGCTTCGTGGTCTTTATGGCCGCCTGCACGGTTCGCGTCGCCAAGGCGCTGCGAGATCCTCATGAGGTCGAAAGGTAAGTCGTGGAAATTTTTGAAAAGCTGCCTGATGAGATTAATCATCTGGTCAGCGAGTTCAGCTCCACCCCTGTCGTGGGCGATCTGAGCTGCGGCATCACGCAGTACTCGTTTTGGCTGATCGTCTCCACGATCGTGCTCCTGATCGTCCTGGCCGTGTTCAAGAAGAAGCAGACCCTGGTTCCCAAGGGCTTCTTCGTCAACGGTTTCGAGTACATCATCGAGTACGTCGAGAACGATATCGGCAAGGGCGTCGTGGGTGAGAACTGGAAGAAGCACTTCCCGTTCCTGTGCTCGCTTTTCCTGTTCATCCTGATCAATAACATGATCGGCCTGATCCCGGGAATGAAGCCCGGCACCGGCGCAATCGGCTCCACCGCCGCGCTCGCCATCTTCGCCTTCGTGTACTTCATCTACTACGGATGCAAGGCTCACGGCGTGATCGGCTACATCAAGAGCCTCGCCCCGCAGGGCGTGAGCTTCCCGATGAACGTGCTTGTGTGGGTCGTCGAGCTTTTCTCGACCTTCCTGCGCCTCATCACGCTCGCCGTCCGTCTGTTCTGCAACATGTTCGCAGGACACGTGGTCATGGGCTCGTTCGCCATCATGGCGAGCATGTTCATGCAGCCGCTGCTTCAGCAGGTTTCCGCGGCCCACGCCGTCGGCGCCCTGCCTTCGCTGGCCTGGCTTGCCATCCTCATCCTGATCTATGCGATCGAGCTTGTGGTCGGCGCCATCCAGGCTTACGTCTTCACGGTCCTTACCGCCGTGTATGTCTCCGAGGCAGAGGAGGTCGCGGAGGAGGAGTAATCTTCCGTTCGCGCCTTAAAGGTAAGGCAATTCGTTAAACCGTCGGTGCCCGTACCCATGGAGCCCGGCAGTTATAAAAAGGTTATCCTGCGTGAAATAAGACACGCACGACAAAGGAGGAATCGTGGGAGTTATCGGTTACGGTCTCGGTGTTATCGGCGCTGGTCTTGCTATCGGCCTGTCTGCTCTGGGTGCTACGGGTGCTATGGCCCGTCAGCCTGAGGTCCAGGGCCGCGTGTTCACCGTCTTCATCATGGGCTCCGCCTTCGGCGAGGCTCTGGCTCTGATCGGCTTCGTTGTCGCGCTGATCGTTAAATAGCACGGAGCGTCAAGTATGAATCTTTCATCCCAGAAGAGCGCGATCGCACTCTCCGCGTCCGCGGCCGCGCTGCTCATGCCGGTTTCCGCGTTCGCCGAGGACGGCGCTGCCGGTGCGGACATCCTCATCCCTAAGATGGCGGAGTTCATCCCGGCGCTTATCGCCTTCCTGATCATCTGGATCGTGCTGGCAAAGGTCGCCCTGCCGGGCATCATGAAAACCATGGAAGAGCGCGGCAAGAAGATCGAGGAGAGCCTCGACGAGGCCGAGAAGACCAAGCAGGAGGCTATCGCCAAGCGCGCTGAGTCCGACTCGATCGTCACCGACGCCCGTCGTCAGGCTGCCGACATCGTTCTCGAGGCCCGTAAGGACGCTGAGTCCGAGCGTGCCCGTATCATCGAGGCTGCTCACAAGGAGGCCGAGGAGATCATCGCCAAGGCCCATACGACCGTCGAGGACGAGCGCAAGTCCATCTACGCCGGTGCCGCGAGCTCCATCGCCGACCTGTCCGTTGCCGTCGCCACCAAGATCGTGGGCGAGGCACTCGAGGACGAGTCCGAGCAGAAGAAGCTCATCGAGCGCTACATCCAGGAAGCAGGTAGCCTGAATGCCGACTAGCCGCTATCAGGACAAGGTGCTCGAGACCTACGCGCGCTCCCTTTTGGAAGCCGCCAAGGCCGAGAACCATGTGTTCGAGGACCTCGAGATGATCGAGCGCCTGGCTAGCGCCAGCCCCGAGATCATCGCCGTGCTCGACACCATGTCCAAGCGCGACCAGCTCGACCTTCTTCCCAAGGTGGCAGCTGCCTTTAAGTATGTTGCCGAGGAAGACGAGGATGTAGTGGGCGTGACCGTCACCACGGCGATCCCGCTCGACGACGAGCTGCGTCAAACCATCACTAAGAAATGCGAGCAGGACTTCGGCCGCAAGGTATTCCTTATCGAGCAGGTCGACCCGTCTATCGTGGGCGGCCTGGTGCTCGAGGCCCGCGGCGAGCGTCGTGACATCTCCGTCAAGATGCAGCTGCGCATCGCGCAGGAGACCCTCGCAAACTCTGCTAATTCGTACGGAGGTGAAGCCTAATGTCCGAAACCCTCAATGCCCAGGATATCGCCAAGAAACTGCAGGAGCAGCTCACGAGCCTCTCCGCGACGGTCGATACGCATGAGGTTTCAACGGTCGACGAGGTAGGCGACGGCATCGCGCGCGTCTCCGGCCTCAAGAGCGCCATGGCAGGCGAGCTTCTGGAGTTCAAGAGCTCCGATACCGGTGAGACTGTCTTCGGCCTTGCCCAGAACCTTGACCGTGACGAGGTCGGCGCCGTTCTGTTCGGTGCCGTCGACTCCATCAAGGAAGGCGACGAGTGCCGCACCACTGGCCGCATTATGGATATCCCCGTGAGCCGTGCCATGCTCGGTCGCGTCGTCAATCCGCTCGGCCAGCCCATCGACGGTTTGGGTGACATTGTCGCCACGCACCGTCGTCCTATCGAGTTCAAGGCCCCCGGCGTCATCGACCGTACCCCGGTGTGCGAGCCGGTTCAGACCGGCCTGTTGGCCATCGACTCCATGGTGCCCATCGGCCGCGGCCAGCGTGAGCTCATCATCGGCGACCGTAAGACCGGTAAGACCGCCATCGCCATCGACGCTATCCTCAATCAGCGCGGCAAGGGCATGGTCTGCATCTATGTCGCCATCGGCCAGAAGGCCTCCACGGTTGCCAACATCCGCGAGACCCTCGCTCAGCACGGTGCGCTCGACTACACCATCATCGTTTCGGCCACCGCTGCCGATTCCGCCCCTATGCAGTACATCGCGCCTATGGCCGGTGCCGCTATCGGCGAGTTCTTTATGTACAACGGCGAGGACGGTAAGCCCGCCAGCGAGACCAACCCCGGCGGTCACGTGCTCGTCATCTACGACGACCTGTCCAAGCAGGCCGTGGCCTACCGTCAGATGTCGCTGACGCTGCATCGTCCGCCCGGACGCGAGGCCTATCCTGGCGACATCTTCTACCTGCACTCTCGTCTGCTCGAGCGTGCCGTCAAGATGTCCAAGAAGAACGGCTACGGCTCCATGACGGCACTGCCGATCATCGAGACCCAGGACGGCGACGTCTCGGCCTACATTCCGACCAACGTCATTTCCATTACCGATGGTCAGATCTACCTGCAGTCCGAGCTTTTCTTCCAGGGTCAGCGCCCGGCAGTCGACGTGGGCATCTCCGTGTCCCGCGTCGGTGGCGATGCACAGACCAAGGCCATGAAGCAGGTCGCCGGCAACCTTCGCCTGGACCTTGCTTCCTATCAGGAGCTCGCTGGCTTTACCCAGTTTGGCTCCGACCTTGACGAGGCTACTCAGAAGCAGCTGACCCATGGTGCCCGCATGACCGAGCTCCTGAAGCAGCCGCGCTACCAGCCGTTTGAGGTTGGCGAGCAGATCGTTACGCTGTTCGCTGGCAACGAGGGCTTCCTGGATGACCTGGAGATCGCCGACGTGCTGCCTTTCCGTGCCGAGCTCATCGAGTACATGGACAACGGCTTTGGCTCGCTGCTCGACAAGGTTCGCGCCAAGAAGATTGACGACGACACCAAGGCCGAGCTCTTGCGTGTCATCGGTGACTTCAAGCAGCAGTTCATGGCCAAGCACCATGCCGACACGACTGGATCAGAGGAGAACTAAGCCCTATGGCCAACCTTCGCGACATTAAGAAGCGAATCTCCTCGGTTACCACGACCAAGCAGATCACGCGCACGATGGAGATGGTCTCTACGGCCAAGATCCGTCGTGCCCTCGATCGCTCCAAGCAGGCCGAGCCCTATAAGGAGGCGCTGACCGACGTCATGTTGACGGTCGCCGGCGACGCCTCCTGTTCGGGCACCGATCCCATGCTGCAGAAGCATGAGGACGTCAAGCATGGCCTGATTGTCGTTATTGCCTCGGACCGCGGCCTTGCCGGCGGTTTCAATACGACGGTGGAGCGCACGGCCGAAAAGCTCGCCGCTTCTTGGGCGAACGACGGCATCGAGTGCGAGATCATCGCGTGTGGGCGCAAACCGGCCACGTATTTCCGTGACCGCGCAAACGTCACCATGCACTTTGAGGGCAACTCCTCCGAGCCCGATTTTAATCAGGCCCGCATGATCTCCTCTCATATCTGCGATGCGTATCGTTCCGGTGAGCTTGACCGTGTCGAGCTTGTCTACCACCACGCCAAGAACCGCGTGGATCAGGAGCTTCGCGTCGAGCATTTGTTGCCGCTCGACCCCGAGATGATCGCTATGGCCCACGGTCCGCGTAAGAACGAGACCGACGCCCCTAAGCGCATCTCGTCCACGTTCGAGTTCGTGCCCTCTCCCGAGCATGTTCTCGGCAAGCTTGTACCGTCTTATATCCTGACGGTCATCTACCAGGCCCTGATCGATTCGGCGGCTGCCGAGCAGGGTGCACGCCGCAAGGCCATGCACTCCGCGACGGAAAACGCCACCGCGATCATCTCGACCCTTACCCGCACGTATAGTCGCGTGCGCCAGGCTTCGATCACGACCGAGATCAACGAGATCGTCGGCGGAGCCTCAGCATTGGAGGAACAGTAATGGCTAATAACACCGTAAAGCTTGCGGTCGAGGAAGCCACCAAGAAGACGACTGCCGGTGATGGCCGCATCGTGCGTATCATCGGCCCTGTCGTCGACGTCAAGTTTGACGGTGCGGTGCCCCCGATCTACAACGCGCTCACGGTCGAGGCCGAGACCCCGATCGGTCACCTGAGCACGATCCTCGAGGTTGAGAGCCAGCTTCCGGGCGGCGTCGTCCGCACGGTCGCCATGTCCTCGACCGACGGCCTGCAGCGTGGTCTCACCGCCACCGATACCGGTGAGCCCATGAAGATGCCCGTTGGTCCCAAGACGCTCGGCCGCATTTGGAACGTCATGGGCAAGCCCGTCGACGGCAAGCCCATGCCCGAGGTGGAGGAGTTCTACCCCATCCACCATGCAGCGCCCCGTTTCGACGAGCTCACCACCAAGACCGAGATCTTCGAGACCGGCATCAAGGCCGTCGACCTGCTCGAGCCCTACATCCGCGGCGGCAAGACAGGTCTGTTCGGCGGCGCCGGCGTCGGCAAGACCGTTCTGATCCAGGAGCTCATCAACAACCTCGCCCAGGAGCACGGCGGCACCTCGGTGTTCACCGGCGTCGGCGAGCGTACCCGCGAGGGCACCGACCTGTTCCTCGAGATGAGCGAGTCTGGCGTTATCGACAAGACCTGCTTGGTCTATGGTCAGATGAACGAGCCGCCCGGAGCGCGTCTGCGCATCGGTCTGGCCGGCCTTACCACCGCTGAGTACTTCCGCGATCGCGGCCAGGACGTTCTGCTGTTCATCGACAACATCTTCCGCTTCTCTCAGGCAGGTTCCGAGGTTTCCGCACTGCTGGGCCGTATGCCGTCCGCCGTTGGTTACCAGCCCACGCTGGCAACCGAGATGGGCGACCTCCAGGAGCGCATTACCTCGACCAAGACGGGCTCCATTACCTCCGTCCAGGCTGTCTACGTCCCCGCAGACGACCTGACCGACCCGGCGCCTGCCACGACGTTTACGCACCTCGATGCCACCACGGTTCTTTCGCGTAGCATTTCGTCGCTCGGCCTGTTCCCGGCTATCGACCCGCTTGCGTCTTCCTCCGACGCTCTCGATCCCTCGATCGTCGGCGAGGAGCACTACCGTGTCGCCGTCAAGGTCCAGGAGCTCCTGCAGGAGTACTCCGACCTTCAGGACATCATCGCCATTCTGGGTATGGACGAGCTGTCCGAGGAGCAGCGCCTTACGGTCAACCGTGCCCGTAAGATTCAGCAGTTCCTCTCGCAGTCCTTCCACGTCGCCGAGAAGTTCACCGGCAACCCCGGTGTCTACGTCCGCGTCGAGGATACCGTCCGCTCTTTCGCCGAGATTGTCGACGGCAAGGCCGATGACCTGCCTGAGCAGGCTTTCCGCTATGCTTCCACGATTGAGGACGTGCGCGAGCGCGCCCGCAAGATGGGGGAGAAGTAGGTTATGCGTATCCGCATCGTGTGCCCCGTGAGCTGCGCCTATGAGGGCGACGCTGCGTTTGTGTCGATTCCGTCCACGGATGGCGAGTTTGGCGTTCTGCCTGCTCACTCCAGCGAGATCTGCACGATCGACCGCGGTTACGTTCGCGTTTCCGATAAGGCCATGGGCACTGTCGACCACACGTTTGCCGTGGCCGGCGGCTATGCCCAGGTTGCGGACGATGTCGTGACCGTTCTCGCCGAGCGCGCTTGCGATTTGGCGACCGTCGATGCCGACAAGCTTAAAGCTGATATTCAAGGTTTTGAAGAGAAGCTGGGTAATTTGTCGGAGGATGATGCACGCCGCGCCTACCTCTATAATGAAATCGCATGGTGTAAGCTCAAGCTTGCCCAATAGTCAAACGATTTAGCGTTCGACCATTTGCGAACACATCATGCCCGGGATGGCCCAGCCACCCCGGGCATGCTTTTTGAAAGGGTAGACCTTGGATATTATCCGCGTTGAGGGTGGCCACGCCATCGGAGGCTCCGTGCCCGTTTCGGGCGCCAAGAACTCCGCACTCAAACTCATGGCGGCAACGCTTCTGGCGCCGGGCAAGACGACGCTGCAGAACGTGCCCGATATTTCCGATGTCCACGTGATGGGCAAGGTGCTCAAGGGCATGGGCGCTACGATCGATGTTCTCGACGAGCACACGCTCGAGATTGATACCTCTCAGGTCGATTCTTGGGAGGCCCCCTACGAGCTCGTTGCCAAGATGCGTGCTTCCACAGCCGTGATGGGACCCCTGCTGGGTCGCTTCCATCGCGCCAAGATCGCCATGCCGGGCGGCTGCAACCTGGGTGCTCGCAAGATCGATATGCACATTCTTGGTCTCGAGGCCCTGGGCGTTGAGTTCGATACCGCCCACGGTTACATCAACGCTAATGCGCCCCAAGGTCTGCGCGGTACCACCGTCACGCTCGAGTTCGCCAGTGTCGGTGCGACCGAGAACCTCATTATGGCATCCGTGCGCGCGAAGGGTACCACGGTTATCGACAATGCCGCCCGCGAGCCCGAGATCGTCGATCTCGCCAACATGCTCAACGAGATGGGCGCTAAGATTGTCGGCGCCGGTACGCCTGTCGTGACCATCGAGGGCGTGGAAGAGCTGCATCCCGTTACCCATCGCGTAGTGGGCGACCGCATCGAGGCCGGCACCTTTATCGTCGCCGGTGCGTTGATGGCCGACGATCGCGGTGTCGACGTCACGGGTTTTTGCCCCATTCACTTGGGCATGGTGCTCAAGAAGATGGAGCTCATGGGTATCGACTGCGAGCGCGTCGAGGATGGCGTCCATGTAAACCGTGCCGAGCGTATCAAGCCGGTCGACATCCAGACGCTTCCGTTCCCCGGCTTCCCGACGGACATGCAGGCGCAGATTATGGTGCTCTCCGCCCTTGCCGATGGTAGCTCCGTTATCACCGAGAACATCTTCGAGAATCGCTTTATGTTTGCCTCTGAGCTGGTGCGCATGGGTGCCGACATTCGTATCGAGAGCCATCATGCCATGATTCATGGCGTCAAGGGCTTCTCGGGTGCACAGGTTACCTCGCCCGATCTGCGTGGCGGAGCGGCCCTCGTCGTAGCGGGCTTGATCGCCGACGGGACGACCGAGGTTTCGGCCATCCATCACATCAAGCGCGGCTACGAGCGGTTTGTCGAAAAGCTGCAGGCGCTTGGCGCGCATGTCGAGCATGCTACCGTCCCCGATCCCGTCATCTACTAATACAGGTTGCCTATGTTTAATAAAAAGCCCCTCGCGGATACCACCACCCGAAGACCCTCAACTGGTGCGCAGGCCAAGATCTACAGTCGCGATAACGTGGCTCGCTATTCCGAGCGCGCTCGTCAACGTCGCCGTAGCCACACGATTCGTCACGTCGCGCTCATTGTCGTGCTTGGCGTGCTGCTGAGTGCCACTACCGCTGCCGGCCTGTGGTTTGCCACCATTATGGGCAAGCTCGGCGATTCTAATGTCATTACCGACAATCTGCGTCGGGTTCTGGTTGACACCGATGAGGCAAAGGATCCGTTCTACGTGCTGCTTCTTGGCACCGACGGCCGTCCGGGCGAGGATACGTATCGTGCCGACTCGATTATCCTGGCACGCATCGACCCCACGCAAAAACAGGCGACGCTCATTTCCGTTCCGCGCGACACCAAGGTCGAGTACAAGGGCGAGACCATGAAGATCAACGCCTGCCATACCGTTGGCGGCGCCGAGGCCATGGTCGAGGCGGTCAACGAGCTGTGCGGTGTTCAGATTTCCCACTATGCCGAGGTCAGCTTCGACGGTATGCAGGCGCTGATTGATTCGGTTGGCGGTATCGACATTAACGCAACCGATGATGTTGACGACCCCGAGCACCTGGATATTAAGATTACCGCTGGCCAGCAGCATATGGACGGTGCCACCGCCCTTACCTATGCCCGCTGCCGCTACACCTATGCCGACGGCGATTACACGCGCATGCGCCACCAGCGTCAGGTGCTTGGCGCCCTTGCCAACCAGATTCTCAATAACTTCGATGCCACGAAGATCTTTGGCCTGGTTAATTCGCTGTCCGATATGCTCGTAACTGATATGAGCGTTCAGGATATCGTGGCTACGGTCAATGCCATGCGCGGTATGGATGTCGACGGTATCTACTCGGCCAACCTGCCCTCGTACGCCGACGACAGCACCATGATCGACGGTGTGAGCTACGTCTTTGTCTACGAGGACGAGCTCAAGGAAATGATGGAGCGCGTCGATGCCGGCAAGGATCCCAAGGGTCCCAACACCATGGGTCTTTCCGACGGTTCCAGCTCTACGATCGGCGACCTGAACAACAACACGTCTGACGATTACGCAAACGGTACCGCAACCTCATCGGTCAGCTCTGACGATTCCGATGACTCAAGCGATTCAAGCGATTCGGACTACTACGAAGAGCCCACCGGCGACGGCAACGGCTACGAAGCTAACTACTAGAGTTACGGCGTTTTACCAAACGCCGTAACGACTCGACGCTGCGCGGGCCGCATTTGGACAATCTGACGTTCAACTTCAAGGGCGCGACCAGAAGGTCAGCGCCCTTTCGCTTCACGTCACCTTGTCTCAAACGCGACCCGCTCGCTCATATGACCCAATCCGCTGTCAAGAGCCACAAGGGCCCCGCCGACC
>CAUGGC010000030.1 GCA_959599095.1 uncultured Collinsella sp.
AGTGCGCAGCGGGGGTTCTTTCATGTCCGAGGACGTCCGCGAAGGTTAGCCCTCAGATCCTGCGGTGGGAGACCTAGGCCTCGTTGTACACCGTCTTGAGCTTCAGCAGGTGCTGATAGCGGTCCATAGCGGCCTGCTCATTCTCCTTGAAGAGCTCCTCGGCGCGCTCGGGGAAGGAACGCGTCAGCGAAGCGTAACGGGCCTCGTTCATCAGGAACTCCTGATAACCGCCCGCGGGCTCCTTGGAATCGAGCGAGAACTTCTTGCCGGCAGCAGCCTCGGGGTTGAAGCGGAAGAGGTTCCAGTAACCGCACTCGACAGCCTTCTTCATCTCGGCCTGGCAGTTCTGCATGCCACCCTTCTTGATGGAGTGCATCTCGCAGGGGCTGTAGCCGATGATGAGGGACGGGCCGTCGTAGGCCTCGGCCTCGTGGATGGCCTTGAGGGTCTGAGCCGGGTTGGCGCCCATGGCGACCTGTGCCACGTAGACGTAGCCATAGCTCATGGCGATCTCGGCCAGAGACTTCTTCTTGGTCACCTTACCGGCAGCGGCGAACTGAGCGACCTGGCCCAGGTTCGAGGCCTTGGAGGCCTGACCACCGGTGTTGGAGTAGACCTCGGTGTCGAAGACAAAGACGTTGACATTGTGGCCGGAAGCCAGGACGTGGTCCAGGCCACCGAAGCCGATGTCGTAGGCCCAACCGTCGCCACCGAAGATCCAGAAGGACTTCTTGGTGAGGTAAGCCTTGTCGGCGAGGATTGCCTTGGAAGCGTCGCAGCCGCACTTCTCGAGCTCGGCAACGTAGGCAGCGGCAGCGGTCTTGGAGGCCTCGGCGTCGTTGACGGAGTCGATCCAAGCCTGACCGGCGGCCTTGAGCTCATCGGACGGACCATCGGCAGCGATGATGTCCTGGGTAGCGGCGATCAGCTTGTGCTGAACGGCCTCATAGCCAACGGCCATGCCCAGACCGTGCTCGGCATTGTCCTCGAACAGGGAGTTGTTCCACGCCGGGCCGTGACCGTCCTTGTCCTTGCAGTAAGGAGCGGTGGCAGCGGGGTTACCCCAAATGGAGGAGCAGCCGGTGGCGTTGGAAATGAACATGCGGTCGCCGGCGACCTGGGTCACCAGACGTGCATAGGCGGTCTCGGCACAGCCGGCGCAGGAACCCGAGAACTCCAGGTAGGGCTGCTTAAACTGGCTGCCCTTGACGTTGGCCGCGATGAGCTCCTTCTTCTCGGAGACGTTCTCGACCATGTAGTCCCAAACGGGCTGCTGGTCCATCTCCTGCTCGGTGGGAACCATCTCGAGGGCGCCCTTGGGGCAGACCTTGACGCAGTTGGTGCAACCCATGCAGTCGAGCGGGGACACAGCCATGGTGAACTTCATGCCCTTGGCCTTGGGGCCCATGGCGTCGAGCGTGCGGGTAGCCTCGGGCGCGGCGGCAGCCTCGTCCTCGGTCATCGCGAACGGACGGATGGTGGCATGCGGGCACACATAGGCGCACTGGTTGCACTGGATGCACTTGGTCTCGTCCCAGTGAGGAACGACCACGGCGACGCCGCGCTTCTCGTATGCGGAGGCGCCCAGCTCAAACTGGCCGTCGGCGCAATCGACGAAGGCGGAAACGGGCAGGCTGTCGCCGTCCATGCGATCGATGGGCTCGAGCAGGTTCTTGACCTGCTGGGCGATAGCGGACTTGGTCTCCTCGGAGAGCTCGACGGGAGCGGCATCCTCGGCGGTAGCCCAGTCGGCCGGAACCTCGAACTTACGGAAGGCGGTAGCGCCGGCATCGATGGCCTTGTGGTTGGCGTCGACGATAGCCTGGCCCTTCTTCATGTAGGACTTGGTAGCCGCGTCCTTCATGTACTGCAGGGCGTCCTCGGCGGGCAGGACCTTGGCCAGCGCGAAGAAGGCGGACTGGAGCACCGTGTTGGTGCGCTTGCCCATGCCGACCTTAGCGGCCAAGTCGATAGCGTCGATCAGGTAGACGTTGACGTTGTTGTTCGCGATGTAGCGCTTGGCCACGGCGGGCATGTGCTCGGCGAACTCCTCGTCGCTCCACTGGCAGTTGACCAGGAAGGTGCCGCCCGGCTTGACGTCGCGGACCATCTTGAAGCCCTTAACGATGTAGCTGGGGTTGTGGCAAGCGACAAAGTCGGCCTTGGTCACGTAGTACGGCGAACGGATCGGAGAATCACCAAAGCGCAGGTGCGAGACGGTGACGCCGCCGGTCTTCTTGGAGTCGTACTGGAAGTAGGCCTGGACGTACTTGTCGGTGTGGTCGCCGATGATCTTGATCGAGTTCTTGTTGGCGCCGACGGTACCGTCACCACCCAGACCCCAGAACTTGCACTCGATGGTGCCGGGGGCTGCGGTGTTGGGCGCATCCTCGGCCTCGGGCAGGCTCAGGTTGGTCACGTCATCGACAATGCCGATGGTGAACTCGCGCTTGGGCTCGTCCTTCTTGAGCTCCTCGAAGACAGCGAACGCGGACGCGGGAGGCGTGTCCTTGCTGCCCAGGCCATAACGGCCGCCGACGACCTTGATGCCCGTCTTGCCGGCCTCGTAGAGAGCGGAGACGACGTCCTGGTAGAGCGGCTCGCCGATGGAACCCGGCTCCTTGGTACGGTCCATGACGGCGATCTTTTTGACGGTCTCGGGGAGAACGTCGACGAAGTGCTTGATGGAGAACGGACGGAACAGACGAACCTTGACCAGGCCGACCTTCTCGCCGTGAGCGTTGAGGTAGTCGATGACTTCCTCGAGCACGTCGCAGAAGGAGCCCATACACACGACGACGCGATCGGCATCGGGAGCGCCGTAGTAGTTGAACAGGCCGTAATCGGTGCCGAGCTTCTCGTTGATCTTCTTCATGTAGCCCTCGACGACGGCGGGAAGCTCGTCGTAGACCTTGTTGCAGGCCTCACGGTTCTGGAAGAAGATATCGCCGTTCTCGTGGCTACCGCGGGTGTGCGGGTGCTCAGGGTTGAGCGCGTGATCGCGGAAAGCCTGGACGGCGTCCATGTCGCACATCTCGGCCAGATCCTTGTAGTCCCACATGGCGACCTTCTGGATCTCGTGGCTGGTGCGGAAGCCGTCGAAGAAGTTAAGGAACGGGGTCTTACCCTCGATGGCGGCAAGGTGAGCCACCGGCGAGAGGTCCATGACCTCCTGGACGTTGCCCTCGGCGAGCATGGCGAAGCCGGTCTGACGACAGGCCATGACGTCGGAGTGATCGCCAAAAATGTTCAGGGCGTGAGAAGCGACGCAACGCGCGGAGACGTGGAAGACGCCCGGGAGCTGCTCGCCCGCGATCTTGTACATGTTCGGGATCATCAGGAGCAGACCCTGAGAAGCCGTGTAGGTGGTGGTCAGAGCACCGGCGCCCAGCGAACCGTGAACGGTACCGGCTGCACCTGCCTCGGACTCCATCTCGACGACCTTGACCGGGGTGCCGAAGATGTTCTTGCGACCCTGGGCCGCCCACTGGTCGACATGGTCGGCCATCGGGCTGGACGGCGTAATGGGATAGATTCCCGCTACCTCGGTGTACGCATACGAAACATATGCGGCCGCCTCGTTGCCGTCCATAGACTTAAACTTACGCGCCATATACCCCTCTCCTCTCATATAGGTATACAGGCCCCGGCGATCGCCGGGATGTTGGCGTGATGGGATTTACGCTGTTGCTTCCAATCATCTGGCAGGCAGGCTCAGCAGCAGGTACGTGGCGTGGAGAGAAGACATGCCGAGGCGAGGGACAGCTGATGCGCCCCACAGACCCGACCGCCCGTCTTGCACATGACCGAGCGCCGCAAAGGCCGCATGCCGGATGCTCCCGGGCACGCCCCGGCGATGGGAAGCGCCCGCAACGGAAATCCGCATGCGGGTTTATTGTACCCCGCCGTCAAGTGTAATTTCGGCAAATATAGGCGGGCGGTAAAGGTTTACCTCGGGTGACTGCCGGGAGCAAAATGATCCCTTGGTGACGGAGGAAAACGGATCACCGAAGAGGTGTTCGACCTCGGTGATCCGTTTTCCTCCGTCCCCAAGGGACCATTTGGCGGGACTGGCTAGAGAGCACCGAAGAGGATGGCGTAGGTAGTGGATTCGCCGAGCTTGAGCTCGTCGCCGGGATTGAGTTGGGCGGAACGGCCGGGCTCGACCTGAATGCAGACGCGCGTGGCCCCGTTTACCACCACGGTTCCGTTGGTGGACGACAAGTCCTCGACGTGCCAGATATTTTGAGCATCGCACCAGATATGGGCATGGCGGGCCGAGACATCGTCGCCGACGTCGGTAATATCGCCCTCACCAGTGGCCAGCGCGCCAATCTCAACACCCTGCTCACTCGGCTGAATCCAGCGCGGGGCGCTCACGACAAAACTGTTTTGCACGCGCAGCAAGCCCAAGGGGTGCGCCGGGGCGGGTTCGCGCTCGCCTGCGGTCATCGACATGCCAAGCGAACGCGGCGTGGAGGTGCCTCCGCCACAGGTCGCGTGCGCGTAGTCGATGGCATAGTTCACCGAGGACCGCACATCCGCCGAACAACCGACGGCGACAAACAGCACCAGCACGGCCTCGGCGCGCTCGGCGGGCATGAGTTCCGCCGCCTGGGACAGGCGATCGAGCGCGTTGCGATAGAGATTCGTGTCCTGGTGGCACTCTTCGAGCGCGCGTACCATCAGTTCACCTGCAGGACCGCACACCATATTGATCACAGCCGTGGAGTCCATGGGATTTCGCTGGCGCAGGGCCAGTTGCGACATAATACGCGCAGCCGAGGTACCGTATTCGGCAAAGTAGCGCTGCTGAAGCGTGCCGACCGGCGCGCGAACGATAAAGCGGGAAACCCAAGAGCGATCGGCGGCTCGGCTCTGCGGGCTGCGGCCGTCGGCGAGCGGACGGGACGAAAGCACCAAGCCGCACAGCTCGATATGGCTCAGATGCGCCGCGCGCTTAAAGATGTCAAACATGGCCCCGCATGGGGTGAGCTCAACTTGAGATGCCATGACCTAGGCCTCCTTGGTCGTAGAAATAGAATCGGACGATACTTCGACAGGTCCGCCAAAAGTACGGGCAGCTGCGGCTCCACCGGCAAGCGGAGTCGCCATCTGGGCTTTTGTGCGTCGCGGTGCCGAAACGGGAAGTTCAAAGGCAAAGCCCATCGCAAGCAAAAACCACGTAAGCGTATAGGTTGCAACCAGAGCGGCAACAAGGCCGCCCATCACGGCGCGTTGGGAAAATACGCTACATGCAGCCACAACCAGCACCGGAACCTCGCAGGCAGAAAGCGCAAGCACACCCTGCAGGAAGCCCGAGCGCCGATTGCGCGCAAGTGCCCCCGCGACAACGCCGGCTATGCCTGGCAGCGCCAACGCCAGTGCGGCAATAATACCCGGTATCGACCCAGACCACACGAGCGATCCCAAAGTCGCCGTCACGCGAGCGCCCGACGCCAGCAGCGCGGCCGAAACCACGACCACAGCCCAAACCACGCCACAGACGACCGCCGCGCCGACCATCAGCGCGCGACGAACCGCGCGGCCAGACGCATCCATGGGGCACGGCGTGAGCGGCTCGCCGCGGAGCGAACGACCGACATTTTGCGCATAGTGGTCACAAAACGCCGAGAGCGCCGCCTCGACCGCCGCCGGCTCGGGACGATCTTTTTGATGGCTGGACAGACAGGCCATCACCACGTCGAACAGCTGGGCATCGACAAACGCCAGCGCATCGCGTAGCTCCTCGGAATCCGGCTCAAGCCCCAGCTGCTGGGCCTGCTCGACCGCGGCGAGCGCCACATCGGGCTCACGACGAAGCAGCTGAGTCAAATCGCAACCGGGCGCATGGGCACCAATGGGATAGTCGGGCCGCGTGTCCATCTTGAGACGGTAGGGGCTGGCGATGTCGCGCGTCTTTTTGCGCGAACCCGAGGTGCCCGAAGCGCTCGGCGCGGCTTCGTATGGCGCGACGCCGGCAATGAGCTCGTAAACCGTGCTTGCCGCGGCATAGACGTCGATCGCCGGCGACATACGCAAAGCGCGCAGGTCGGGAATATCGTCGGTGAGCATCTCGGGCGGGGCGTAGGCAACCGTCGCGCGACGCAGCGTGGCATAGCGCTCCGTAAACGACGCCTTGCCGCCGGTACCGGCCACGGCCGACGCAGGCTCAAGCGCCAGCGACGAGCCAAAGTCGATCAGGCACAGGTCAAAGGTGCCCTCGGCAAGCTGCCGGTCAAGCGGTAGACGCGCCGTACGCACCATAATATTAGCGGGCGAGATATCGCGATGGACAAAGCCCTCCCCCACCAGGCTCATGCGGCAGAGCAGGTCGAACAGGTCGCACCCCAAGCGCGCCGCCACAAGCGGCGACAGGCGGCCGGCATCGTCCACGGCAAAGCGCGAGCGCAAGCGGGCGAGCGTCTCGCCCTCGACCCATTCCATGACAATTGCAGGCACACCGTCGACCTCGCCCCAGCCATAGAGGCGGGGAAAGCCCTTAAGGCCCGAAAGGGCGCGATGGCATTCATATTCCTCGCGAAATGCCGCTTTGAACTTGGCGACCAGCGCCTCATGGACGGCATCGTCGTCGAACTCATCGCGCGTCGGCAAGATGAGCTGTTTGAGTGCCACGGCCTCGCCTTGGGCGTTGACGGCACGCGTCACGCGGCCGATACCGCCACGGCGCATGGTGGCATCGTCGGCAAACAGCATCGTAAAACGACGCAGATAGGCAGGCAGTTCGTCCTTACCGAGCGCAATGGCCGGCTCAAACCCGTCGACACGCGCCAGGCGCAAGCCGACCATGGGATCGCGACCGAGCGATTGTGGTGTGGTGGATGCAAGATCGGTCATCATAGGGCAAGCGCCGCCACGTTATTGTTGAAGTTACCGAGCGCGACGTCATCATCGCCGTAATGGCCGACCCATTGACATAGGTTGGTGTAACAGCCCCACAGATTGGCATACTGCTGATACCACTTTGACCGGGGCGAGAATGTCTGACGACCAAACTCGGCTCGAATGACAAACATCTCCCCGACCAGGCTGTCGCACGGCCTGGGATCTCCCGTAGAGTTATAGGTCGAGACCACGTCATTGGCACGAGAAACATAGCCGTCGAGCATGTTGTACTTGGTCACAAGCCAACTGTGAATGCTCTCTTCCTCAGCAGCGGAAAGGCCACCGGAGTTTGCATCGTTGTCAGCGTTGCCGCCCGTCGAGCCGCCGTTTCCAGACCCTCCGGCAGAGGAACCCGACCCAGAGCCGCCGCCCGAACTCGACGAATCCGAGCCGGAGCCAGAAGTATCCGAGCTACCGGGCTTTCCGGACTGCTGGGCGTCCTGCTCCTTCTGCCGCTCGACCTTATTCACCGTTGCCGCCACGCTATTGTTGGACAACCGATCGATGATCTTGGTGTTGGTGAGCACGATGGTTTTGCCATTGGCAAGCGTGACTTCGTTGTCCGGGGCCTCGGCGCCGTCCGCGTCGTCAGTGCCAAACACAATATGCGCGACCACACTTGCCCAAGCATATCCAGTCGTGGTGCCCAGGTCACTTTTGACCTCATGCCCTACGCGCGGTTCGCGTGCGGCATGTGCCTGTATCATGGACGGCACGGTCATACCATAGGCAGAAACGCCAGCTATGACCAGCACCAGCGAGCACGACAGCAGCGCGTACGCCCGAGGCGCCAAGCCCAGTCGGCGTCGCATGCGCACCGCGGCGCCGCGCTTTGTCTGAGTGCCACCGGGCCGCATGCGTTCTCCTCCAACAAAAACACGCCGCTCGGGAGCGGCGCATTCATTCGAATCCATATTTGAGTGTATCAGCGAACCCAAAAGGTTGCGCAACGAATGGGCAAATTAAGGATGCGAGTGGAAGCATCCATGCGATAAGCGGATACAAAGCATCTTTGTTGCACAACAAACTTACAGTCGCACGGGAAAATTATGACTACCCCGTGCGTCGCGAGGAAAACATACGGCAGAAGCAGGCTCGCCACCTAAATCGTGCGACGGGCCTCGATGGCGCGCCCGAGCGTAAGCTCGTCGGCATACTCCAGGTCGCCGCCCACGGGCAGGCCGCTCGCCAGACGCGACACCTCAACGCCCAGTGGCTTGATAGTGCGGGCCAGGTAGCTCGCCGTGGTCTCGCCCTCGATGTTGGGGTTGGTGGCGATGATGACCTCATGGATATCCTCGTGGCCCAAACGCGCCAGCAGCTCGCGGATGTGCAACTGCTCGGGACCAATCTTGTCCATGGGGCTGATCACGCCGCCTAGCACATGGTACAGGCCATGGTAGCTGCCCGTGCGCTCGATTGCCTGGACGTCGCGCGGCTCGCCCACCACGCAAATGCGAGTGGTGTCGCGCATCGAATCCTGGCAGATGGAGCACTCGTCGGCCGTGGCGTAGTTAAAGCAGCGGCTGCAAAAGTGAACCTCCTGCTTAACCTCCAGGATGGCCTCGGCCAGGCGGCGCGCCTCCTCGGCGTCAGCCTCCAACAGGTAATAGGCGATGCGCTGGGCCGACTTAGGACCAATGCCCGGCAGACGGCCCAGCTCATCGAGCAATTTTTGCAGGCTATGGTTAGCACTCATATATATGCGCGTCTTAGAACGGCATGCCCGGGATGTTGAGGCCGCCGGTGATGGCGCCCATCTGCTTGTTGGCGAGCTCGTTGACGCCGCGAACGGCCTCGTTGACGGCAGCCATAATCATGTCCTGCAGCATGTCGACGTCCTCGGGATCGAGCGCATCGGGATCGATGGTGAGGTTGACGAGCTCCATCTCGCCGTTAACGGTCACCTTGACCATGCCGCCGCCGGCAGAGGCGTCGACGGTCTGGGACTTGAGGTTCTCCTGCGCGGCGGCAAGCTGCTCCTGCATCTTGCGAGCCTGCTTCATCATCTGCTGCATGTTCATACCGGCCATGATGGCTCCTTTACGTGCGGCCGCACGCCGAGCTGCAAGGGCAGCCGGAGCACGGCGGGACTTTCAAACTCAAAAATCGTACCACGGCGCGCGGCGAGAGAGCGGGGCGGACGTGTTACCTCAGTCGATATACATGTCTTGGAGCGTGATACGCCCCCAGGATTATGCAAAGTTGAATAATCCGCATCTGCATAATATTGAAAGCTAAATCTCGTAGAGCCGGAATCCGACATTTAATGCGTACCACTAAATGGCTAAATGCCGAGCCACTACTCGAGGCGGCACGCATGACGGCGGGGTATAATTTGATTGCCATAGATAGCAATTTGGAGGTGCCCCATGAACGCCCCCGACGCGCTCCAAAACATCCGCTCAAAACACCCCGTTGCATATTTGGTTCTCTATCTCTTTGTCGGCTGGGCATTACTGGTTGTCATCACCCATGCTATAGCCTTTGGAGCAGAACTGCTGATAGCCAGCTCGGACCAGCCCATCGTCAAATGGGAGACGACCGATAAGTGCACCGACGGAACCCGAACCGTTTACTACAACAGCCCGTCCCTCTACCAAGAGTTCAAGGTCAAGATAAAGGACTTCAAGATTGTCGATGCCGAACCGGGCTCTTTATTGACAATCGGAGCAACCGTCAACGCCGAGCAAGTCGAATACACGGACAGCCATGCGGCGTATCGTATCGACCTCAGCATCCTAGGCCGACCGTCACGCACCTGTCTGCTCGAATGCGATATACGCGGCACCACGTTGCACATGTCCGAAATACAGATGCGCCCGGACAAAACCCCTGAAGAGCTGGGGATCCTAAGCCCGGCGAGCGACTCTCAACAGTAGAACGATAGCCCGCCAGTTGTTTCTTTCCAACGTTTGCAAATCAGCGCATGGTTAGATGAAACAAACTGCATGATATCGCGTAAATCCCGAGCAGGAATATCGCCCTTGTTATGGACCAGCTTGCATCCGCCGGAGCGGGTAAGCCATATCTTGGTTGCCTCGGCAGTGGGGCGCTTGACCGCAACGTGAACATGGACAGGTCCGCCGTTCTCCCCCGTCCAGAAGAAGATGATGTACGGCCCGAGTCGAAACAGGCTAGGCATAGACTCGTCCGCCTTCGTAGGCAAAACGCAGGATGAGCGGGGCATTGTTACGCACGAAATCATCGAGTTCTTTGAGGTCCGCTTCGCTAAAGCCCTCGTGTGACACCCAATTGAATGCCGGCAAGATACACTCCGCCGTGTCAAAACCCCAATCGCGCGGGCGCTCCACAACAACCTTCACCGTGTTGTCCTCCCGGACTTCGGAATACGAAACCTGCGTATCGTCCTCAAGGCGGACATATTCCCACATCATAAGCTCGCTCCGTTCAAAGGGTTCTCTTCTTGAGCAGTATACCCGCCTGCGCAGCTACTCCACCGGTTTGAAGATGGTGGCCTGACCGAAGACGCTGCGGATGAGGGCTTTAGCCTCGTCCTCGGTCTGCGGGATGCTTGGGGCTGCGCCCTGATGGCCGAAGGGGCTGCCCGCGCCGGGGTTGGACTCCCAGGGAGCTGCAGGAGCGTCCTCCTCTTTGGGGGCAGTTGCAGCGGGCTTGGGCGCGGACGCCGTGGCCGGCACGTCGAACGGGGGCAGATCGTCCCCGCCTGCATCGGCGGCAAAACCGGCGACCATGGCATCGTCGTAGGGCACCTGCTCGGATTCCCACGGTGCAGACTGCGCGGGCGGCTGAGCCTTGGGAGCGGACGCGCGCTCGGGCGCGCGGGGCGCAGGCTCAGTCGGGAGCTTGCCCGTGGCGGGAGCGCCGGCAGGGTTGTCCGAGCGCAGCCAGGGGGCCTTGCCCAGGTCGGATGACTTGGGCGCAGGCGCAGCGGCAGACTTGAGCGCGGGGACCGAAGCAGCCGATTTGGCCGCGGCTGGCTTAGGCGCCGACGGGGTCGATGCCGCTACCGGTGCCGCTTGCTGCTGCGGCGCGCTGGCGCTCGAGGATACAGGGGCCGCCGAGGACACGGGTTGCGGGTCCGCAGATGCCGCAGCCCGTGCAGATGGAGAATGCTCCTCATGTTGAGGAGCCGGCGTGCCACCTCCGTCCAGGACGTAGTCGACGGTGCGACGACCGAAGACCGCGCAGACCGTCGGCAGGACCACCGACTGTGTATCGGCGCGACCGAGCATCTTGATGGCAAAGGTCGAACCCGCGGGGAACGAGACCGTGAGCTTGGAGCCGTCGTCGGCCGTGGCGCGAGCGTTGAGCAAAAGCCCTGCGTAGGAGGCCTGACGCGCCTTGACACGCTCGACAACCTCGGCCCATTTGCGCTGCAGCTCTCCGGCATCCTCGACCGCGGGCGTCTCGGCAGCACCGGCGGCGGCAACCTGGGCAGCATTGTTGGACTGGGGCTTAGGTGCCGGAGCGGTGGCAGGCGCGGGAGCCGGGGCAGCGGCGGGCTGGGGCGCGGACGCCGCAGGCTTGGACGCCGGTGCGGACGCAGCACGAGACGCCGGCTGAGCCGCCGGAGCGGCAGCACCACGGTCCCAAGGCATTCCGCCCTGATGCGCGGACGTAGCAGCGGGGGCAGTGGATGCCGCCGGAGCGGCAGCTCGGGCACCCGAGATAAGCGTCGGCTGCTGGGCGGCAGCGGGTACGGATGCTGCAGGCGCGGCGGCCTGAGCAGCAGCCACGCTCGCCGGCACCGCGGCATTGGCAACCATGGCCTCCAGGCGTGCCACGCGCTCGGCCAATGCCTCAATCGTTATATCAGCCTCGGGACGTGCCAGGCGCGTGCAGGCGATCTCGAGCACCAGGCGCACATCGCTCGCGCCCCTCATCTCCAGTGCGGCATCGTCGAGCACCGTCAGCACACGGGCCAGGCGGTCGGCAGGATGCTCGCCAAAGGCAGCGGCCTCGGCAGCAAGCGCCTCGGCCTGCTCGGAGCCGCCCTCAAACAGCTCGGCGCGGGCACCGGCAACGCAGGCAACGTACACGTCACGCACATGCGCCACCAGGTCGCGCGTCAGCTCCAGCAGGTCGTTTCCTTCCTCGACCTGTGCACGAATCAGTCCATAGAGCTCGGCAACATCGCGATCGGCAATGGCGCGGGAAAACTCGCCCAGAATCTGGTCCGAAACCTCGCCCAAAAGCGAGCGGGCGTCGTCCGCATGCACAGAACCGTTGCCAAAGACGCTCAGCTGCTCCAGCGTGGACAATGCGTCGCGCATGCCACCCTTGGCATGGCGCGCCACGATAGCCAGCGCCTCGTCGTCGTAATCGAAGCCCTCCTGCTCGCACACGTATGCCAGGCGATGCTCAATATCCTCGTTGCCGATGCGATGGAAATCGAAACGCTGGCAGCGCGAGAGGATGGTCTCCAGAATCTTTTGCGGGTCGGTGGTGCACAGCACAAAGATCACGTGTGCCGGCGGCTCCTCGAGCGTCTTGAGCAGCGCGTTGAACGCCGCCGTCGTGAGCATGTGGACCTCGTCGATGATATAGATCTTGTACTTGCCGCGCACCGGGGCAAAGTTGACGGAGTTGATGATCTCCTCGCGCACGTTGTCCACGCCGGTACGGCTTGCGGCATCGAGCTCGTAGACATCGGGGTGGTTGCCCTCGGCAATGAGCTCGCACTCCTCGCAAGTACCGTCGGGCATGCAGCCGCTTGCACCCTCGGCGCGCGCCGCCTCGGCATTGCGGCAGAGTAGTGCCTTGGCAAGAATGCGCGCCATGGTGGTCTTGCCCGTGCCGCGCGGACCGCAGAACAGATAGGCGTGGGACAGGCGTCCCTCGGTGATGGCGTGCTCGAGCGTCGAGACGATATGCTGCTGGCCCACCACGGAGTCGAAGGTGAGCGGGCGATACTTTCGGTACAACGATTCCATGGGTGCTCCCCCGGGTATACTGAGTCTTGTTGCCGCGACGGCCATGCGGTCGCACGGCATACTGCATTCATAATAACCCGTACGGCGAGCCCGCCGCGATAGGAGTCCAAAGAGCATGGCAGACGCAGAGAGCAACCTCGTTCCCTCCGAAGCAGCCGACCAGGTCGAGGTCGCGCTCGAGAAGCAGGCCGCGGCCGATGACGGCATTCTGTACCTCAACGAGTATCAGTACGAAAACGACCTCGTCACCGACTTTGCGCGCCTGGTCGCCTCGCCCAGGCGCCGTGGCTCCCTGTACGTCGCCGCCGCGATTGCCGCGCTCATCGGCATCGGCATGCTGGTGGCCGGCGGCAGCTGGATCAAGTTCGGCGTCGTGCTGATCGTGTTCGGCGCCTTTTTGGCCTGGTGGAGCAAAAACCTGCACCACACGCTCGCCCGCGACTTTATCGATGCCGTCGAGGCCGACGAGTCCATGGGCGGCCGCTATCGCCGCGTCGCCGCCAACGAAGACGGCCTGATGGTCTGGGGCAAGAGCGGCAAGTCGCAGTTCTTCCCGTTTGAGAAGCTCGACCACGTGCTCGACGGCGAGCGCATCTTTGTGGCCATGTTCGCCGACCAGGGCGTGACGATCCCCAAGGACACCTTCGTCCGTGGCGATGCCGAGCAGTTTGGCTCCTTCCTCAAGGCGCGCATCAACAAAAAACTCCGCATTGAGACCAAACGCAAGAAGATGAAGGCCGAGAAGGCCGCCGCCAAGGCCAAGCAGGGCGACAAGCCCCAGGAGACCAAAGGCAAGCAGCGCAAGCAGAAGAAGAACAAGAAGAAGCGCTAAGGCCAAACCAGACAGGCAGCCTCGCATCCCGCTATCCTCCCCATGCACCCGAGCGTGCTACACTAGCAGCATCTATGCCACCGCGAACGGCTCGGCTCCGCGCCCGCCACTCGCAAACGAACTTTAAACGCACGAGGGTTGGCCATGCCGCTTTTCTCGCAACATACCGCCCGGTTCTCGCCGGACGTTCCTTTGGAGGGCACCAGCTCTCGCGAGCTGCTCAAGCGGTACCAGCCGCTCGAGACACTTGCGACCGGCGGTTTTGGCTCCATCGAGATCTGCCGCGACACGCACCTGCGCCGCCGCGTCGCCATCAAGCGCATCCCCCTTATCAACGGTGCCGGCATGCCCGCCAGCGACATCATGGATGTCCTGCGCGAGGCGCACACTGCCGCCATGCTTCAACATCCCAATATCGTGCAGGTCATCGACTTTACGCACGACACCGCCTATGCCTACTTGGTCATGGAGTATGTCGACGGTATGTCGTTGGCCGAGTTTTTGCATCGCGTGAACGGCCACTCGCTCACCTTTGACGAGGCCGCGGCCATTGCCGATGCCCTGGGCCAGGCGCTCACCTTCGCCCATAGCAATGGCGTACTCCACCTGGACATTAAGCCCGCCAACGTGCTCATCGACCACTCGGGCAATGTAAAGCTCACCGACTTTGGCATGGCGCGACTGTCGTCCGCCGGTGGCTTTGGCGGCTCGCGCGGCGGCACCATCGGCTACATGCCGCCCGAGCAGCTCGATATCGAGACCGGCACGGTCGACGAACGCGTCGATGTCTTTGCCCTTGCCTGCGTTATCTATGAGGGCTTGTGCGGCAGCGCCCCCTTTATAGCGGCCACGCCCGCTGACTCGCTCGACCGCATCATCGGCGGCGCCACCTATCCCAGCGAGCTGATACCACACTTTCCCCCGGGAGCCGAGGCCGCGCTCATGAGCGCGCTCTCCCCCATGCCGCAGGACCGCCCCAACAGCATCGAGGCATTTTGCGACCAGCTCCTTGCCGGTCTGGGCAGCGTGCGCGAGGGCCGTCGCAGTCTGGAGCAAATGGTTAGCGAGCTTTCGGATGACGAGCAGGAGCTCAACGATATCGAGCCGTCGCACTACGAGGACGACGCCATCGAGGTCGACCCCGCACTCGGCTGGGCGGGCACGCGCTGGAGCCATGCGCGCGACTACACCATGCGCGCTATCTCGGCGCTAACGTGCGGCACCTTTAGCTTTTTGCTGATGCAAACGGCCGGGGTCGCGGCGCTTCCCGGGTTGGTCGTCGCGGCTATCGCTATTGGCGCGGCAGCCGGCTTGGCACCGCAGATTGGCTCGGCCATCTCGGCCGTGGGCTTTTTGGTGCTCATGGCAAACGCCACCATGCAGGCGCAGGGCATCCTGTCGATGTTGCCCGTCGCGGTGATCTTTGCCGCTACCATGTCCGGTTGGTGGATCGCCTGGGGTCGCACCGAGGCTGCCGCGAGCGCCGCGCTCACCTGTGCACTCGCGCTTGGCTGTCTGACTGGCAATACCTTCCTGGCAGCTGGGGTCGCCGCCGGCGTCGCGTCATTTTGGCTTGGCCCGGCAAGCGCCGCCGCGGCAACGGGCATGGGCGTGCTTTTTGCCCGTCTGGCCACGGTCGCGCTTTCAGCCGGAGGCGTGCTGGGGCTCGGTAACGTTGCCGCAGCGCTGGAAGACCCGCTCCTTTGGGCTGCCTTTGTGCTGGTCGCGACAACTGCCGCGGCGTCATCTGCGCTGCTCAATGCCCATGCCAAGCGTGCCGACCAGGGCTCAAACCTTGCCGCAATCGCCGCCATCGCTGTCACCGGCATCGGCTGCGCAGCGGCATCCTGTCTTGCACACCATATGGAAATTGCCAGCCTTGCAGCCGCGGTCGCCGCCAAGGCGGCAGTTGCGGGAACCCTATCCTCTATAATCGTTGGGATATGCCTATATTTGCTCGGATACCAAAGAACCTATACGGAGAGTGATCTTTCGTGAACTTCCTGAACATCTTCGAGGACCACGTGGCCGGCATCTTCGGTGCCACCCGTGCCCCGTTCTCCTTTAAGAAGCTTGCCAAGCAGGCCGCTCGCGACATGGAGGATCAGACTCTGGTGATTAACGGCGTCAACACGGCGCCGGCACTCTATACCATCCTGATCGCCGCCGACGACGATCCCATGCTCGCCCCGTTCTACCCCGAGCTTTCGCGCGAGGTCCGCGAGTTTGTGAAGGCGCAGGCCGAAAAGCGCCGCTATGTCTTTGTCGGCGAGCCCCTCGTGCGCTTTATGATCGATCCGCAGCTGCGCGCCGGCAAGTTCTCGGTCTTTGCCGAGAACGTCGATGCCCCCACGCTCGGCCGCCTGTACGAAGAAGAGCGCGCCTATCAAAACGGCCTGGGCCAGAACAACTCCGCGGCAAGCCGTGCCGCCAGCGCCCCGCGCGCCGGCCAGCAGCAGTTTGCTGCCCCGCAGCAGCAGCGCCCCGCCGCCATGCCCCAGCAGCAGCCGACGCCTCGCGCCGCCACTCCTGACCCGCTTGCCACGGCAGACCCCTTCGCGCCTAGCGTCCCCGACCCCGCCGCCGCACCCATCCCGGTGCCGCAGACCATCTCGCGCGACGCGCTTGCCGGCATGGGCGGAGCCGCCGCGACCGGTGCCGCCGTGGGCCTAGGCGCCGCAACCGGCATCGCCTCCAACATGGCGAGCACTCGCGCCCCGCAGCGCCCGCTCGCCCAGCTCGTCGACGTCGTGAGCGGCGAGAGCCATAGCATCACCTCCGCACAGGTGACCATCGGTCGCGAGCGCTCAGTTTCCGACATTGCCCTGCGCGACCCCAACGTGTCGCGCCGCCACGCCCAGCTCACCTTTACGGGCTCGGATTGGTCGATCGAGGACCTCAATTCCACCAACGGCACACTCGTCAACAACCGCCGCATTACGCGCTGCCCGCTGCGCAACGGCGATCTGCTGACGTTTGGCCTGAGCACCTTTGAATTTAGGGGATAGTCGCTTATGAACATCGATATCGTCCTTTTTGCAGGCCGCATCGTCCTGGTCGCCCTGCTCTATATCTTCCTGTTCGCCGTCATGAAGACCGGCGTGGGGCTTGTGCGCGGACAGCGCCGCGACTCGGCTATCTGGACGATCGATGTGGACAAGGGTCCGCGCGGTATCCGCGGCATCCACGTAGATATGCTCGGCCCCGTCATCGTCGGTCGCTCGCCATCTTCGGACATCTGCATCAACGAACCATTCGTCTCGGCCTCGCATGCGCGCTTTTCGCTGCAGGGCCCGGCGCTCATCATCGAGGACCTCAACTCGCTTAACGGCACGCTCGTCAACGGCCGCCAGCTTGTGGAGCCCGCAACGCTGCGCGAGGGCGACGAAGTCCAGATCGGCGATGTGGTCATGAAGGTGAACCGTCGATGATCGACGAGGAGAACAAGTCCGCGACTATGACCGAGGCACCGGCTGCCGCCACAGCTGCGCCGGCCCACGCCGCTCCGGCGGGCTCCGCACCCGTGGAACCCGAGGACACCGTGTTCTCCCTGCCTCTTTCGCATGTAACGCATGATATTTCGGATCTCGCCGATAACGAGGACGAAGAGGATGCCGTAGCGGCGCCCATCGGCGCACATGCTGCGGAACAGCCCACAGCGCCCGAAGCAACCTCGGCGCCAGCTCACTTTGCAGAGCCCGTCGCCGCAGCAATCAACGAGAGCGCTGCGGTGTTTGCGGCACCCGAGCCCGCCGCGCCGGCGTTTCCCATAGCTCCGGCATCCGAAGTTGCGCCCGTGTCTACGCCGGCGCCCGAAGCGGGGCCATCCCCCGAGGACGGCCCCGCACCCAAGACCCCGCAGCCTGCGCCCGCAAGCGAGTCCGATGCCGTGACCGAGCCCGCCGCCCAGTCGCAAAGCATGCCCGCGCCGTCGCACTTTGCGACGCCCGAGCCTATAGACGTCAGCCCGCAAGACGACGAGTCGACCGCCCGCGTGTCCGAGGAGCCCGGCTCCCCGGACACCGGCGATTCCGAATCAAACGCCGAGACCGACACCGTCTCTCCCGGTGACACAGCCGAGATCGACGTTGCCGCCGTTGAGGCCAAGCTCAAAGACCCCGGCTCGACCATGAGCTTTGAGCCCCTGACCGAGGAGCGCATCGAGACCGACTCGACCTATGATGCCGGCACCACCACGCAACTCATGTGGGGCGCCCGCTCCGACGTTGGCTGCGTACGCCCGCACAATGAGGATTCCTACCTGGTGCAGTCGCCGCTCTTTTGCGTATGCGACGGCATGGGCGGTCACGCCGCCGGCGAGGTAGCCTCTTCCATCGCCGTCGAGACTATTGCCAAGACGGCCCCGCAGTCCGCCGACGCAGCACGCCTGGCCGCAGCCGTCGAGGCAGCCAACGCCGCCGTAATCGAGGCGGCCCTGAACGGCCTGGGCAAGCCCGGCATGGGCTGCACAGCCACTTGCGCCTATATCGAAAACGACACGCTCGCCATCGCCCACGTGGGTGACTCTCGCGCCTACCTGCTCCACGAGGGCACGCTCATCCGCGTGACCCGCGACCACTCCTACGTGGAGGAGCTCGTGGACGCCGGCGAGATTACGGCAGACGAGGCTCGCGTCCACCCCAACCGTTCGGTCATCACCCGTGCGCTGGGCTCGGACCCCGCCATGTATGCCGACCACTTCACTCTGCATATCGAGGAAGGCGACCGCCTGATCCTGTGCTCTGACGGCCTTTCGAGCATGATTCCCGATAGCGATATCGAGAACATCGCCACGCAGTCCTCAACCGCGCAAATCTGCGTCGACAACCTAGTGGACGCGGCGCTTGCCGCCGGCGGCCACGACAACGTGACCGTAGTAGTCGTTGACCTGGTTGACGATGGCGTTATGCGCGAAGCGCAACGCGTGCGTCGCCGCAACGTCACCATCGGCGTCGTCTTGGGTCTCGTCTTGGTGTTGGCGGCTTCCATCTGGGCATACGCAGGCGTTACCGGCTCGTACTACCTGGGTACCTACCAGGGCAATGTCGCCGTCTGGCGCGGCCTGCCCGGCAAGCCGCTCGGACTCAAGCTCCACTGGCTCGAAAGCGAAACCAGCATTAAGCTGTCCGACCTGCCCGAAGACACGCAAAACCGCCTCAAGGCGGGCATTCCGCAAACAAGTGTCGACGATGCGCAAGACACGATATCCAAGTACCGCCACCAGATCGACGAGGAACAGACCCGCCAGGTGATCGACGCGCAAACGATTCGCGACAACACCAATCAGGGATCGACCTCCGAATCAGATTCTGAGAAAACCGCCGAACAGTCCGCCGAGGCCGAAGCCTCCGATAAGAATTAGAAAGGGAGTGCCGCTTATGAGTCGCCGCAACACCGAGCTGCTCTTGCTCATCGCCTCGGCGTTCCCCGTCATCCTGCTGTATGCGATGTACGTCCTCACCGCGGGCGCTGCCATCTCCTTTGAGACGCTCGCCGTACCGATCGGCCTCTTTGCCGCCTTTGCCGCGGCCCACATTGCCGTGCGCATCTTGGCGCCCGGCGCCGACCCCGCCATCCTGCCCATTGTCTTTGTGCTTTCGGGCATCGGCATCACGTTCGTGACACGTCTCGCCCCCGCTCTCGCCATCTCACAGCTCATCATCCTGTTTGTCTCGGTGGCGCTCATGGTGGGAACGCTTGCACTGGTCAAAAACCTCGACGTGGTCATGCGCTACAAGTACACCTTTGGCATCATCGGCATCATCCTGCTGATGCTGCCCATCTTTATCGGCACCACGATCTCGGGCTCCAAGCTGTGGATTCGCATCGCGGGCTTTACCATCCAGCCTGGCGAGTTCGCCAAGGTCTTTATCGTGCTGTTCCTGGCCGGGTACCTGGCCGAAAACCGCGAGCTGCTCTCCATCTCCAACCGCAAGATCTTGGGCTTTAAGATCCCTCGCCTGCGACTGCTGCTGCCGCTGTTTGCCGTGTGGGGTGTGTGCCTGCTCGTCGTCGTCTTCGAACGCGACCTGGGTTCGGCCGTACTGTTCTACACCATCTTCTTGCTGATGCTCTACGTTGCCACGGGGCGCTTTTCGTATGTCGTTATCGGCCTTGCGCTCTTAGCCGTTGGAGCCGTGGGCGCCTACAAGTTCCTGTCGCACGTTCAGGTGCGTTTCCAGGTTTGGGTCGATCCGTTTAAGGACGCCCAGGGCCAGGGCTACCAGATCGTCCAGTCGCTCTTCTCGCTTGCCGATGGCGGTCTGGTCGGTGTTGGCATCGGCAACGGCATGGCCAACAACATCCCTGTCGTCGAGTCCGACTTTATCTTCTCTGCCATCGGCGAGGAGATGGGCCTTTTGGGCGGCGGCGCCGTGCTCATCCTGTTTATGCTCTTTGCCGT
Organism: uncultured Collinsella sp.; assembly: GCA_959599095.1. Classification (GTDB taxonomy): domain Bacteria; phylum Actinomycetota; class Coriobacteriia; order Coriobacteriales; family Coriobacteriaceae; genus Collinsella. The sequence continues at coordinate 20,060 of CAUGGC010000030.1, forward strand.
GCGTGGCCTCACCACGGCTGCCCGCGCTAAATCCGACCTCGCCGCCTTTAGCGCCACGGGCCTTACGGCCGCCATCAGCTTCCAGGCCTTCTTGATCGTGGGCGGCGTTACCCGCCTGATCCCGCTGACCGGCGTCACCCTGCCCTTTATGAGCCAGGGCGGTTCCTCACTGCTGGCAAGCTTTATCATCGTCGCGCTCCTGCTGCGCGCCGGTGACGAAGCGACCGGACGCGAGGCCGAGCTTACCGGCACCGGCACCATGACCGCCATCACCGATGATCAGGTCGCATCCGCCGCCGCCCCGACGGGCACGCGCTTTGCCACCTCGTCTTCCTACGGCAGCGGCAGCCATTCCGTCGGCTCGCGCATGCGCCGTCGCCTGCTCGACACGCCTGAATCCGGTGTGCTCGGCCGCGTTGCGCTCGCCAACCGTCTAACCCGTGCGGTGCTCGCCTTTACGGCGCTGTTCGCCATCCTTATCGGCAACCTCACCTATGTCCAGGTCATCAAGGCCAAGGACTATCAGGATATGCCGACCAACAACCACACTATCGCCCGCTCCAAGTACATCCAGCGCGGTTCCATCATCACGTCCGACGGCGTGACGCTGGCCGAGTCGCTGCAGCAGGAGGACGGCACCTACGTACGCTCCTACCCCAACGGCAACCTGGCAGCGCACGTGGTTGGCTACGTGAGCCAGCAGTATGGCACCACCGCCATCGAGAGCGTCATGAACGACACGCTCACCGGCTCTAAGGATTACTCCAGCTGGAACAACGCCATCGCGTCGCTCGCGGGCCAGACCCAGCCGGGCAACACCGCCAAGCTCACCATCGACTCGCGTATCCAGACGGCGGCCGAGCAGGCGCTCAAGGGCTTTAAGGGCGCTGTAGTGGTCATCGATCCGCGTACCGGCGCGGTGCTCGCATGTGCCAGCTCGCCCACTTACGACAACACCAACATCGACGCCCTGCTGCAGGCGGGCGGCGGCGAGGACGGCTCTATGTACAATCGCGCCATGGACGCGCTGTACACGCCGGGCTCCACGTTTAAGGTCGTTACGCTTTCCGCGGCACTCGAGACCGGTACCGCCAGCCTTACCAGCACCTACCAGGCGCCCGGCTCCATGGACATCGGCAACGCACCGGTCACCAACTATGCCAACGAGAGCTACGGCACCATCAGCCTGCAGCAGGCCTTTGCCGTGTCCTCCAACGTCGTCTTTGGCCAGGTGGCAACCGAAGTTGGCGCAAACACGCTCGTGCAGTTTGCCAACGCCTTTGGCTACGGCCAAAAGCTCGGCCAGGACCTGACCTCCACGGCCTCCATCATGGCCGACCCGTCGCTCATGACCGAGTGGGAAACCGCCTGGGCCGGCGCCGGCCAGCCTGTCGGCATGGACCACACGCCCGGCCCGCAGACCACCGTCATGCAAAACGCCGTGATTGCCGCCGCCATCGCTAACAGTGGCGTGGTCATGGACCCGTACTTTGTAGCCCAGGTACTCGCCCCGGACGGAACCGTGGTCAAGACCACGCAGTCCCGCTCGCTGGGTCAGGCCGTCAGCTCCGCCACGGCCGACCAGGTCAAGCAGGCCATGCTTGCCGTCGTCCAGTCCGGTACCGGCACCGATGCCCAGGTCCCCGGCGTCAAGGTCGCCGGCAAGACCGGCTCGGCCGAGACCGGCGGCACCAACGTCAACTCGATGTTCGTTGGCTTTGCACCTTACGATTCACCCACGGTCGCTATCTCGGTGGCCTTGGAGGATTACGACAAACACGACGTCAAGGCGGCCAAGATTGCCGGCATCGTCCTGACCGCGGCGCTCGCCGCACAGGGAGCGTGATGCCCGTGATCGAATCGGACACCCGAGGCGCGCCGCGGCCGAAGAGTTAGCGGCAACGCGCCACACGGCCCCAGCGGCCACATCGTAGGTACTACACACATCGTTGAGCGAATAGTTATGTTAGGAGCAGGAATGGAACAGAGGGTCCTCGGGGGAAGATACCTCCTCAAGGATAAGGTGGGGACAGGCGGCATGGCGACCGTCTACCGTGCACAGGACCAGGTCCTCGACCGCACGGTTGCTGTCAAGATCATGCTGCCGCAGTATGCTGGCGACGCAACCTTCGCCGCACGCTTTAAGCAGGAGGCCCAGGCAGCAGCCGGTCTCTCCTCCCCCTATATCGTGGGCGTCTACGATTGGGGCAAGGACGGCGACACCTATTACATCGTCATGGAGTACCTGCGCGGTACCGACCTTAAGAGCGGCATTAAGAGCCACGGCGCCCTCGACCCCAAGAAGGTCGCCCAGATCGGCTCGCAGATCAGCTCTGCACTCTCGGTCGCCCACAAGCACGAGATCATCCACCGCGACATTAAGCCGCAGAATATCATGGTGCTGCCCGACGGCAACATCAAGGTGATGGACTTTGGCATCGCGCGCGCCAAGAACAGCCACCTCACGCAAGACAACAACGTGCTGGGAACCGCCCACTACGTCAGCCCCGAGCAGACCCGTGGTCAGGACCTCGGCCCCACCTCAGATATCTACTCGCTGGGCATCGTGATGTATGAGTGCGCCACCGGCCGCGTTCCCTTTGACGGTGACGACGCCATCTCGGTCGCACTCAAGCAGGTCAACGAGCTGCCTATTCCGCCGAGCCAGATCAACTCCGGTGTCGACGCCGACCTTGAGCGCATCATCCTCAAGTGCATGGAGAAGGACCCGGCAAACCGCTTCCAGACCGCCGACGAGCTGCGTCAGGTGCTCAACAGCTACCTGTCGGGCCGTGCTGTCAACATCTCGGAGCCCACACGCATCATCGGTGCCCCCGGTGAGCTGGGCGCCACCAAGACTCGCGAGCTTTCCGACTCAACGCGCGCCATGGTGCGTCCCGTCTCGGGCGTGAGCGGCCAAAATACCACCCGTAGCTCGGTTTCGGGCTCCACCGGCTCCTACGAGGTCGAAAAGCCCAAATCCAACAAGAACAAGATCATCGCCGCCGTAGTGGCAGCCGTTGCCGTCATCGGCATCGTGGTGGCCTTTGCCACAGGACTCTTTGGCGGCGAGCAGGTCACCGTGCCCGATGTGCTGGGCAAGGACCAGCAGACTGCCGTCGAGCTGATCAAGGAAGCCGGCCTCGAGGTCGGCACCATCGACCAAAGCTACAACGACGATGTCGACGAGGGCAAGGTCGCCGAGCAGACGCCCAACGGCAACACCAAGAAGGCCAAGGGCACTAAGGTGAACCTGGTAATCTCCAAGGGCCCCAAGCCCTCCGAGAAGGTTGAGGTTCCCCGGCTTGTCGGCCTGACCAAGGACCAGGCAGAAGCCGCGCTGGCAAGCGTTGGCCTGAAGGGCAACGCCTCCGAGGAGGCCAACGAGGCCGATGAGGGCCAGGTCTTTGAGCAGGGCACCGAAGCCGGTAAGGAAGTCGAGAAGGGCACGACCATCTCGTACAAGGTCTCGAGCGGCCCGGATACCACGTCCGTCCCCGACCTGACCGACATGACCGAGGCCCAGGCGCGCAACGCCCTCGATATGGCAGGCTTTGGCGTCGACGTGAGCTACCAGGAGAACGACTCGGTTACCGAGGGCACCGTGATCAGCTGGAACCCCAGCGGCAAGCAGAAGCCCGGCGCCACGATTACCGTCGTCATCGCCAAGAAGTCCGGCAAGGCCAGCGTTCCGGGCAACCTGTACGGCAAGAGCATTTCCGCCGCCGTTACCGCGCTCAACAACGCCGGGTTCTACAACATCGCATTCTGCGATCAGAACGGCAACCCCGTGAGCGGCAACGAAAACGCCACCGTTACGGGCGTCTCCCCCACCGGTAAGCAGTCCACCGACAACACGATCACGTTGACGGTTTCGATTTCTGGCTCTGGTACTGATTCAGGCGACGATTCCGGTACGACCAACTAGTCATCAAGACGTTGCCCACAGCGGCTGATGATGCAAATACATTCGCTCAATTGCGCCCGTTTGCTCCCCCTGCAAACGGGCGCTTTCTTCATCTGAAGTAGCGAAAACCACGGCATACCTTTAAACCAGAAGAGCCCGGCACCGTAGCGGTACCGGGCTCGATATTCCTCTGGTGCCCCCGGGCGGATTCGAACCGTCGACACCCGCTTTAGGAGAGCGGTGCTCTATCCCCTGAGCTACGGAGGCATGTTGTATTAGTGTAGCAGATTTGCGCCACCACCATGCAGCGCATAGCCGCTCTTCGAGATAGTCATCTGCGACGTTCTTTCAATGACTAGTTGTTTAAGAACGTCGCAGATGACTACCCAACGACTAGTTGCCTTTGTGGAGGAGGTTTTTGATAACGGAGGGGATGCTCTTGGCGCCCTTGGCCGTCACATCGATAAAGTCAGGGGAACGCACGAGCTTATCCTCGTCAACGTACTTGCGGACCGCACGAAGCGTCTCTTTGTCGTCGCGCGTCGAAAACGTAAAGTGACCATTGTCCTTGGTGAAGATGGCAAAACGCGTAATCTTCTTGGTGCCGCGCAAAACCTCAGCGGCAATATAGTCGACCTCATCCCACGGGATTTGAATATAATCCTCGGGATTGCGCTCGTTATAGTACTCAAACGCCTTATTGCCCACCATTACGTTACCGTGACTGGTAAGCCCCATCAGGCAGGTTGCCGGCGTTGCCAGATCGACCGTGCTGTTCTGAGATTGCGCCATGCGCGCCTCGCCCTCCAAATAAAACAATCGGACCGCATCCAGTGTACCCACCGGGTGCGGTCCGTTTCAATGGCTCAAAAGCCCTTGCCTAGCAATTCTCGGTCTTAAGCCGAAACGTGCTTACATGAAGCCGCAGACGCGACCGATGATGCCGATGGCGAAGAGAGCCAGGATGATGACGATCGGGCTGACCTTCTTCTTGAGGAGCTTGCAGACCAGCAGGGTCAGGCACACGGCGGCAAGGCCGGGGATGAGCTGATCGAGGTTGGCCTGAAGCGTGGTGACCTTCACCTGATCAAGGGCGTTAGCACCGATGGAGTTATACATCGTCAGTGCTTCCTTGACACCCTCAGAACCGGAGGGCAGGTTAGCCCAGTCGATAAAGGCGCCAGCAGACTGCGTGACCTTGGAGACGACCGGGGTGAAGGAGATGGACACCCAGCGCTCGACCAGGGCGCCGATGATGAACATACCCAGGATGGAAGCGCCCTCGGTGACCTTGCCCATCAGACCGCCGGAGAGGTCCTTGGCGATGGAGGAGCCGACCTTGTAGCCAAACTCCTGCGTGTACCACAGGAAGGCGTAACGGATGATGTTCCACGCGAAGAAGAACAGCAGCGGACCGGCGATGCTGCCGGACAGGGCCAGGGAAGCGCCCAGAGCGCCCAGAATCGGGCGAAGGGTGAACCAGAAGGCGGGGTCGCCGACGCCGGCGAGCGGGCCCATCATACCGACCTTGACGCCCTGAATGGCGACGTCGTCAATCGGAGCACCGTTGGCGCGCTCCTCCTCGAGAGCGAGGGTAACGCCAATGACGGGGGCGGAAACATAAGGGTGGGTGTTATAGAACTCCAGGTGGCGCTTAAGAGCGGCAATCTGGTCATCCTTGCTGGTGTAGAGCTTCTTGATCGCAGGGATCATTGCGAAGCACCAGCCGCCGTTCTGCATACGCTCGTAGTTCCACGAGCCCTGAAGGAACTGATGACGGAAGCAAACCTTCTTGCGGTCAGCCTTGGTGAGCTGAATCTTGTTCTCTGCCATATGTATCACTCCCCTCCTACTCGTAATCGTTCAGAATGTCGCCGAGCGGGTCGCCGGAGCCACCGCCCATGCCGCCACCCTGCTTGGCCAGATCCTTAAGGCCAAGGTAGATGAGGGCAAGGGAGATGCCGATGAGGCCAAGGGCGATCAGCGTGAGCTGAGGGATGGCAGCAAGGACAAAGCCGAGGATGAAGAACGGCCAGGTCTCCTTGGTGGCCATCATGTTGATGACCATGGCGTAACCGACGGAAGCGACCATGCCGCCGCCGACAGCCATGCCGCCGGA
>CAUGGC010000031.1 GCA_959599095.1 uncultured Collinsella sp.
GCGGTCGGCGGGGCCATTGTGGCTCTTGACAGCGGATTGGGTCATATGAGCGAGCAGCAGCATGCTGCACTGGGCGGCCACCATGGTGGAGCCGTCGTTGAGCACCTTGCCGGCGGGCATGCGACGGTTCATGGAAGCCGTGAAGTTCTTGGCGGTGGTGCCGGCAACCATGATGCCCATGACGCCCATGGTGAAGTTGTACAGCTTGTTGCACCAGTCGATGAGCGGCTGGGGCAGCGTGATGCCAACTACGCCAGGAAGGGTGGCGATCAACAGGAAGATCGAAGAGGTGAGGACGATGGGCATGCACCCAAGGAATCCGTCCTTGATGGCCTGGAGATAGATGTTCCTCGAGATCTTCTCAAAGAACGGTTGATGCTTTTCGAGCATCTTTACGATGGCGTCCATAGAGCTCCTTTACTACTTGATGCGCGATGCATGTGGATGGAACTGGTCGTCGATGGATGGTCAGGACTGCCCGGAAACCTTCCTGCTTAAGGAAGGCATTGCGAAATGATAACGTTGTCATTTCGTTAATGACAACGTAAGACATTTTTGGAAGAGCAACAAGGATATACGGGTGAGTGGTCGATATTGTTCGGTAAACGGTTGATTTATCAGTCAGGCAGGTGGTGTATGCTAGAACGCAAAAAAACAAGCGATAGAGAACCGAGTGGAGAAGCAGTGACAACGATGGACAAGAAAAATGTCTCAATGAACGATGTGGCGATTGCCGCGGGTGTTTCTCTCAAGACGGTGTCGCGCGCGATCAACGAGCCCGATAGCGTGCGAGAGTCGACACGCGATAAGGTCCATTCCGCAATGGAGGCGCTCGGGTTTCGAACCAACTTTGCCGCGCGTTCGCTCAAGTTGGGCCGTTACGGGTGCATTGGCGTCGTGCTGTTTCACTTGTCGGGCGGTGCCGTGGACATGATTGACGGTATCGCCGATGCCGCCGAAGAACGCGGCTTTGCGCTCACGATGATCAAAAAGCGGGCGGGGGAGAAGATGACCCTTGCCGAAGCGGCGCGTAGGATGTCGCAGCTTCCCGTCGATGGCATGATCTTCAATCTGCGCCAGATGGTTGATGACTTTGATACCTTTGAGGCGCCGAAAGACCTCAAGACGGTGATTATCACACCGATGGAGCATCCTACCTGCTCCACCGTCAGTGACGATCAAGAGGGCGGCGCGCGCATGGCGTGTGAGTACTTCTTGAATCACGGGCACAAGAACGTGTACTTCGTCTCTGGTAAGAAAGAGTCGCTGTCGAGCCAGTGTCGTATGAACGGTTGGCGTGCGGCACTCGAGGCACGTGGCATTGAGCCGCCCGAGCCTCTGCAAGGCGATTGGAATGCGGATAGTGGCTATGCCGCGGGCCTTGTGCTTGCCGATAAGCCCGATTGCACGGCGGTCCTCGCTGCTAACGACTGCATGGCAAACGGCGTGATGATGGCTCTACGTGACAAAGGGCTCAGTGTGCCCGACGACGTGTCCGTGATCGGCTTCGACGATGAGCTCTACAAGACGATACCCAACTCGATTCTGACGTCGGTGAAGTTTCGCCACCGCGAGCTGGGTATCCGTGCGCTTAACGAGGTCGTCGCAGGTCTGGAAGCCCCGAGTTCCAGAAGCCGCACGCTCGTCTCGGGCGTGTTGGTCGAGCGTTCCAGCGTAAAGGACCTGCGGGCATAGACGTGCTCGGCTCGTTCATCTCGATCTGTAACAGGTAGGACCAAAAATCCCTGCTAGATGTTACAGATCGAGACAAACGGCCCTCGAACCGCCCAAAAACAAAAAGACCGGGGGCGGCGCGCCGTGTGACGTGCCGCCCCCGGCTGAGAAATGGGGACAGGTTATGTGGGCAGGCAACCCCGCTAGTCTTTAGTCCAGACGACGGGTCTGCGCCACGTGCTTGTACCAGTAGGCGCTTGCCTTGGGCGTGCGCTTCTGGGTTTCAAAGTCAACGTAGAAGAAGCCGTAACGCTTGTTGTAACCATTGGTCCAGGAGAACTGATCCTGCAAGCTCCACAGGAAGTAGCCGCCCACGTTGACGCCCACCTCCATGGCCTTGAGCAACCAGCGCAGGTGCTGCTCGATGTAGTCGATGCGTGGCTGGTCGTCTACAAAGCCGTCTTTGTAGGGGTCCTTGTAGCCCATGCCGTTCTCGGTGATGAAGATCTGCTTGTAGTTGGGGTAGCGCTGCTTAATGTAGACGAGCAGATCGAACAGACCCTCGGGATAGATGATCCAGTCCCAGTCGGTGGTGGGGATGCCGGGCTTGTTCACATGCTCGCCAATACCCCTAACGCGCCAGCGGCCGGTGCCCTTCTCGCCCGTACCGTTGTGGTGCAGGTCGTTCTCGCCATCGTAAGCCTTCAAAAAACGGCACTGGTAGTTGTTAACGCCCAGGTAGTCGTTGTAAAGCGCTGCCTCGCGCATAATCTCGAGATCCTCGTCTGGGATCTGGATGGTGCCGCCCGAGACGGCAGCCAAACGGTTGGCGCACTCGAGGGTGTCGGGCGCGTAGTCGCCGCGGAAGGTGGCGTCGAGCAAAAACTGGTTCTGCAGCACGTGCTCGTTATTGGCGGCTTTGATGTCGGCGGGGTCGTTCTCGTTGAGCGGATACTTGAACTCCAGCGACTGGATGACGCCGATTTTGCCCTTAAAACCGCCGTTGTGGAAGGCCAGTACTGCCTTGGCGTGGGCGAGCATCATGTTGTGCTCGCACTGGAAGGCCTCGGCCAGATGCGCCTTGACGCCACCGGGGAAGGTGCCCTCGATGTAGGTGTTGGAGGCGTCGGCCCAGATCTCGTTAAAGGTGAACCAGTAGGTCACCTGGTCGGCGTACTCCTTAAAGCAGAAGGTGGCAAAGTCCACAAAGGCGTCGATGGTCTCGCGGTTGAGGAAGTCGCCCTTCTCAAAGAGGGGCAGCGGCGTATCGAAGTGATGCAGCGTGACAAACGGCTCGACGTGGTGCTTGTGGCACTCGGCGAAAAGGTCGTGGTAGAACTGGACGCCCTCGGGGTTGATCTCGCCGGTGCCGTTGGGGAAGATGCGGCTCCAAGCGATGGAGAGGCGGATGCCGTTGATGCCGAATTCCTCGCACAGCTCCAGGTCGACGGGGTACTGGTTGTAGAAGTCCGAAGCGGGATCGGGGGAAAAGCGCCCCTGGGCCTCCAGGAAGTCGTCCCAGGCAACCTTGCCCTTACCGTGAGTGCGGGTCTCGCCCTCTACCTGGTAGGCAGCAGTGGCGCCGCCAAAGACAAAGTTCTCGGGAAACTGTGCAGGCGGATTGGTGACGCTAGCAGGGTTAACGGACATGATGATCCAATCGTCTAAATCGAAGGCCAGCCGGCTGTTGATGGTCGGCTGGCCCTGGGCGTTACTTACTTCGATAGTTGCTCGGAGACGAAGGCGAGAGACTTGTCACCGTTCTGGGAGAGCTCGATGTACTGCTTGCCACGGCAGGCGACGCACTTGTTGCCCACGCGTTCGCAGTCTTTCTGAAGGTCAGCCAGGTAGCTTGCGGCCTGCGGGGCCAGGACGACCAGGTCAAAGTCGGGGAGCATGTCCACGTGGTTGCCATAGGCCTCGGCGGCGGTTTCGAGGTTAATGCCGCGCTCCTTGGCGGCCTTGGCCAGCGCGTTGGCGAGCAGGCCCGAGGTGCCGCCACCCTGGCAGAGCACGAGCACACGCTTGCCGTTGAGGTCGCTGGCGGTCGTTGCCTCGGCAGCGGGTGCTGCGGAAGCGGCGGGGGCGTCGGCCTTCACGGCATCGGCAGCGGCGCCGGCGGCAACGCTCTTGGCGTCAGCCTTGCCCTGGAAGGCATCGTTGAGCTTGGCGGCTTTCTCGGCGTTCTTGGCGGCGAGCTCCTCCTGGGAGATCTCGGCTTCCTCGGCGCACTTCTGGGCGTCATAGGCACGGAAGAACGGGTAGTACAGGGCAAAGTCGACGACCAGGATGATGGCGAGCATCACAAAGGCGAGCGGCTGGAAGCCCAAGCCCATGATGGTGCCGATGGGACCGGGGACAGTCCAAGGCAGGGTGTACATAAAGCCGTTCATGCCCAAGAAGTCGATAAAGATCTTGAGGATCCAGATGTTGGCGATCGGGGCAAAGACAAACGGGACAAAGAAGACGGGGTTGAGCACGATGGGCGCGGCGAACAGCAGCGGCTCGTTGACAGCGAAGCAGACCGGGACGATAGCTGCCTTACCGACAGCGCGCATCTCCTGAGACTTGGCCAGGAAGCAGAACATAAAGACCAGGACGAGCGTGGCGCCGGTGCCGCCCATGCAGACGACGAAGTACTGGGCACCCTGGGTCAGGACAGCGGAAGCGTGCTGGCCGGCCTGGAACGCAGCCAGGTTGTCGGTCATGTTGGCAACGAGAGCGGCGGCGATGGCGGGCTCGACGATCGAGGGGCCGTGGACGCCCACGAACCAGAAGAGGCTCATGGCGCCGTAGATCACAGCGAGGCCGATGTAGCCGTCGGCAGCGGTGAACAGGGGCTGGAACACCTGGATGACGCCCTGGGCAAAGCAGAAGCCAAAAGCAGCGCGGAAGACGATGTCAAAGACCCAAAAGACGGTGATGCAGACGGAGAAGGGGATGATGTCCTTAAAGGTCTGCGAGATGTTGGGCGGAACCTGCTCGGGCATCTTGACGGTGATGTTGCGCTTAATGAAGAACTTGTAGATGATGCCGGTCACAAACGCAGCGATGAAAGCGGTCAGCAGGCCTTTGGAACCAAGGTAGGTGGTGTTGAAGCCGCTGGCAGCGTCCGTGGCGATCGTGTCGCTCGAAAGGAGCAAGAAGCCGATGATGGCCGCGCACATGCACGAGATAAAGTTGATCTGGTTGTTCTTGGGCAGATCGCGGTTCTGAGCGTCGGCGAAGTGCTTGGCCGTGGTGGCGGCGCAGGCGATGGCCAGGATGCCCATGGAGTAGTTGTAGCACTTCCACAGGGCGTTGTTGATGTCATCGGGCCAGTAGAAACCCCAGATGTTGGGGACCGAGGCTACGAGGCAGAAGATGGACGAGAAGATGATGATGGGGATGACGGAGATAAAACCGTCGCGGATCGCCTTGAGGTACTTGTTGCGGGCGATCGCGTTGAAAAAGGGCTGGCCCTTTTCGATGGTGGCGATGAGTTGCTCCATGCAAAGCTCCTAAGAGTCGGTGGGTTAGCAACGATGGTAGCTTTTGACGTTTGGTTGCCAAAATGTTGACGTTGCCATTTTGCGACACAAAAAAAGACGCGAACCGGTGGCCCCTGTGCCTGTGGACCGTCGATTCCTTGCGCGTAAACGTTTGAGCCGCCCGGTGGCTCTGTGTTTGCACAATGGCAACGTTAACATTTGGACAACAAAAGCCGTTCGTGGAAGCGGGATTGTCGGTGAACGGTAGGTTTTGGGTGGTGAGCGTATGGTGGGGGAGGCGTTAGATATACTTGAAGACGTTTCATTTGACTGCGTAGGGTGCCACTAATGGCATCGTTGACATAGAAAGATCAACCTATGGCCGCTGTTAAAAAATCGGTTTCCGTTAAGGATGTGGCGCGCCTCGCGGGCGTCTCGGAACAGACGGTCTCGCGCACCGTCCACGATTCGCCCAGCGTGCGCCCCGAGACCAAGGAGCGCGTGCGTGCCGCCATGCGCGAGCTTGGGTATCGTCCAAACTTTGCCGGCCGTTCGCTGCGTCGCGGCAAGTTTAAGACCGTCGGCGTCGCCATGTTCAACATTACCGGCACCGGCAACCTTGACCGTATGGAGGGCTTTGCCGCCGCGGCCGACAAACATGGCTATGCCATCACCCTTACTAAAGTAGATGGACACCCCTATACCCTCGAGAGTGCATCGTCGCGCATGAGCGCACTGCCGGTGGATGGCATGGTTGTGATCATGAATCGCATGCCAGCGGACTTTGGCACCTTTGAGCCGCTGCCTGGCATGCAGACAGTGCTCGTTACGATGTTGGAGCACCCGCTGTGCTCGACGGTCGATAACGACCAGTTCGATTGCTCGCGCCAGGTTGTCGAGTACTTGCTGGGGCAGGGGCACAAGACCGTGCACTTTATCTCGTGTCCCGAGCGCTCGCTTTCGGGCATGCAGCGCGAGGAAGGCTGGCGCGAGACATTGCGCGCGCATGGTATTGAGCCGCCGAGACTCATCCGTGGCGATTGGACGGCTCAGAGTGGATATGCTGCCGGTCAGGCTCTGGCGGACGATCCGACCTGTACTGCCATTTATGCTTCCAACGATGCCATGGCCTATGGCTGCATCCGTGGGCTCGAGTCGCGCGGGAAGCGCGTGCCCGAGGACGTGAGCGTGGTGGGTGTTGATGACAGCCTGGGCGATATCGTGCCTGACCGTCGCCTGACCACGGTACGCTTTGACAACAAACGCGTCGGTATGTGGGCGGTCGACAAGATTGCCGGCGCCGAGGGAGGCGCGTCTGGCGTGGAGCACATGCTGATCCCCGGTGTGCTCGTAGAGGGCGATACGGTGCGCGATTTGCGTTAGGGCGCGGTCCTGTTTGGCTTGTCAACCGATATGTTCGGTATTGTTCATAACAGTTTAAAAACCGTTCACGGGAGAAAATCGACCGTTCATAGCTCGAAATTGCGTTTTGCATTGTTCTGTTTTGTTTGAATGTTAATGTTTCTGTCATACACAGCGCAGCGCGTATGCCCGGACGCGATGCTCTCCATTGGTTCATATGTGAAAGGAACGCAACATGGCAACCAAAGAAGAAATCTCGATGGTTGGATTCGAGATCGTCGCATACGCGGGTGACGCCCAGACCGATCTGCTTGCAGCGCTCGATGCTGCTCGCGAGGGTGATTTTGAGAAGGCCGAGCAGCTGCACAAGGATGCCAGCGATGCACTTATCGGCGCCCACGACACGCAGACCAAGCTGCTTTCGCAGGAGGCCGGCGGCAGCGAGATGGAGATGACCTTCATCATGGCTCACGCTCAGGACACTCTCATGACCACTATGATCCTGGAGAAGCAGACCCGCTTTACCATCGATGCCTACAAGCGCATCGCCGAGCTCGAGGCCAAGCTCGCCTAACGAGTTCTCACAACCAAGTCCCCTTCCAAAAGCCCTGCCGCTATCCGCGGCAGGGCTTTTTCTGTTCTCCTCCAAGTTGCGGTGAAATAGGGACTGAATAGGGGCCGGCGGGCGCAAAACAATCCCTATTCCACCGCAATTCATCCCAAAATAGTCATTGGGGACGTTCTTAAACAACTAGTCGTTGGGGACAGTCTTGGTGCGCTCCGTTCGTCCTCCCGTTCGATTTTTGCTCGGTGGGTATACTTCCTTTCGCATTAAACGCCGGAATGAGGAGGTATCCAAATGCCGGACAACGGATCGATTCAAAAGAGAGACGCGAACGAGATGGCTCATGGGCGTCCTGTCCAGATAACCGAGCACACGACGGTAACAGAGCTGCAGCCCAGCCTGTCCGATGTCGTGTGCGCAAACAAAAAGCTGCAGATTGGCTTTATCGTTGCGCTCGTGGTGCTGGCGCTGCTGTCGGGCTTTGTAGCTCGTCCGCATTTTGCCGATTCCAAGACTTGGGACTCCACCATCGAGGTTATCGACCAAAAGAAGGGCAATGTTTTGGCGCTCACGACCTCGTGCGTGGCGCTGTCTGCGGGTATTACCGCGCTGCCGGGCGATACGGGAACGCCGGTTGCCGAGCAGCTCGCGCAGCTTTCAGGCAACCTTGGTATCGTGCTTGCCGTGCTATACCTCGAGAAATATTTGCTCACGATTTTGTGGTCGGTTGGCCTGGGCATCTTAATCCCATTTGCGTTGGTGCTCTTTGCGGTGTCGCTCGGCATTCACGGGCGCTGGAGCACGAGCGCCGTCCTGCGCCGCGTGGCAACTCGCGTGCTGGTGGTCGCCATGATCGGCATGGTGTTGGTGCCTGCAAGCGTATGGGTGTCGCAAAAGGTCGACGAAACGTATCGAGTGAGCATCGAAGCAGCCGAGCAAAAGGCGACTAACGCTGCGAGCGCGGCAGATAGCGACAGCTCCAAAGCAAGCAAGAAAAAGGCCGAGTCCACAGAGTCCAAGAATGTGCTTGAGCAGCTTGCCGACGGCGCCTCGGGTCTTGTCACATCGGTGACTAGCGGCGCCAAGCAGATGACCGATGAAATTGTGCAGCAGGTGACCGATCTCATCGAAGGCGTCATCGTGATGATCGTGACCTCGTGCGTGATTCCGTTGCTGGTGCTCGCGGCGTTTTTGTGGCTGGGGCATGTGCTGCTGGGGATTGATATTTCCGGCCCCGCGAACTATCTGATGGGTCGTTTCTTGAGTGCTCCGTCCAAACATGCCAAGAAGAGCGGGCAGGCTGAGTAGGCGGCAAAGCGATTTTTGGAAGATCAACCGCAAGAAGGGCGGCCGAGACACGTTCTCGGCCGCCCTTTTGTTTGTTGAACACATGGTCACTACGTCCGCGCCGGGCCCAAACGGTCGGCAATCATCCGCGAACGGTACATGTTCAAAAAAGAACAAAGATAAACAAATAGTTGTTGCAGTCGATGTTCGAATGTGTTCAAATAAACATGAACAGTGAAGAACCGCACATTCAGATGCCCGGACCTGAACGCGATTCAACACTTCCAAACAGAAACTACGCACCTGCGTATCTCTCAAGGAGGATGTCATGAGGGTTGTAATCGCTTCCGATGTCGACGGTATGTCGATGAAGGAGTCCATCAAGGAGATGCTCATCGCCGACGGTCACGAGGTCGTCGACTATTCCGAGACCCCTGCTGCGGACTTTGTCGATTCCGCGACCGCCGTTGCCAAGGACCTGCTGGAGCACAAGGATTCCCAGGGCTTCGCATTCGATAAGTACGGCGTCGGCTCCTATATGGCCGCCGTCAAGATCAAGGGCATGGTCGTCGCCAACATTTCCGACGAGCGTTCCGCCTACATGACCCGCGAGCACAACGGCTCGCGCATGGTCACCATGGGCCCGGGCGTTGTGGGCACCGAGGTCGCCAAGAAGATCGCCCGCGAGTTCCTGCGCGCCCAGTACGCCGGCGGTCGTCACCAGATCCGTGTCGACATGCTCAATAAGATGGCCTAACGAGAGCCACCGAGAACTCGAACTTCTACCTCAACTTGTGAATTCAGACGAAAGGACGTTCTGATGAAGAAGACCATCGCAATCGGTTGCGACCATATCGTTACGGACGAGAAGATCTATCTGGCCGACCGCCTGGAGCAGGCTGGCTACAAGGTGCTCGACTGCGGCACTTACAGCCACACCCGTACGCACTATCCCATCTACGGTAAGGCCGTGGGCGAGGCTGTTGCCAGCGGCAAGGCCGACTTTGGCGTGGCCCTGTGCGGCACCGGCATCGGCATCACGAACGCCGTCAATAAGGTTCCCGGCGCCCGCTGCGCCCTGGTCCGCGACATGACCTCTGCCCTGTATGCCCGTCGCGAGCTCAACGCCAACATCGTGGGCTTTGGCGGCAAGATCACCGGCGAGTTCCTGATGGCCGACATTATGCTTGCCTTCCTGGAAGAGCCCTACGACAAGACTCCCGAGCATGATGCCCTGATTGCCAAGATCGACGCCTGCAACAAGGCCGACGCCGAGGCTCAGGCCGACCCGCACTTCTTTGACGAGTTCCTCGAGAAGTGGGACCGCGGCGAGTATCACGACTAGCGGGTATCCGGCGAAATTTACTAGTCCGTTGACGGCTCGCGTTTCTGTGAGGGGGCGCGGGCCGGTTTTCTATCAGCCCTATTGACTTGGCGGGCTGTCGTAAGAAAGGGAAGGCTCCTATGGAGTTTGTTCTTGATAACGGTTTTGTTCGCGTGGCACTGAGCACGGCGGGCGGGTCGTTCACTTCTATTGCGGCCAACGGCCGTGAGTACCTGTGGCAGGGCGACCCGGCGGTCTGGTCGGGCCAGGCACCCATTTGCTTCCCGATCTGCGGTGGCCTTCGTGACGGTCGCGCAATGACCATGGGCGGCCGCGAGGTCAAGCTCGCCCGCCACGGCTTTGCGCGCAAACAGGAGTGGAAGCTCGAGGAACAGAGCGACAACATGGTTGCGCTGAGCCTAAGCTCTGCCGACCATGCCGAGTTGCTCGAGCAGTACCCGTATCCGTTTAAGATCGTTGCTCGTTACACGATCGATTCGGAAAAGGTGGCCGTGTCGTACGAGGTGACCAATGAGGGCACCGAGGACATGCCGTTCTTTGTGGGCGGTCACCCCGGCTTTAAGTGTCCGCTCGACGAGGGCGAGTCCTATGACGATTACGAGCTCCGTTTTGAGCAGCGCGAGTCCACCGAGCTCTGTACTGCCGTTCCCTCGACGGGCCTGATTGATGTTGAGCGTCGCAGCAAGAACCCCATGATCGGCCAGAACCTGCCGCTTACCCACGAACTCTTCGACTTTGCGGAGACCATCTTTGACGTGCTCGGGAGCCGCGTGGTTACGCTGACCAAGAAAACCGAGGACAAGGGCGTGCGCCTGACGTTCCCCGATATGCCATACCTGATTGTGTGGAGCAAGCCCGAGGGTGACTTTGTTGCCGTGGAACCGTGGGGCGGCCTGTCCACCTGCTCCGATGAGGACGATATTCTGGAGCACAAGCGCGGCTGCCTGGTTGCCAAGCCGGGGGAGACCGTCACCCGCGGCTTTGAGATCGAGATCCTTTAACGAGCTATCGTATGTTTGGGGTCGCGCGTGTCGTGCCCCGGAAACAGGAGTTCAACATGATTCTGACCGTTACCATGAACCCGTCGATTGATACGCGCTATCAGCTCGACAAGCTGATTATCGACGACGTTAACCGCGTGACGCCCGAAAAGACTGCCGGCGGCAAGGGTCTCAACGTGAGCCGTGTGCTGCTGCAGTTGGGCGACGATGTGCTCGCGACCGGTCTGCTCGGCGGCCACATGGGTGCCTATATGGCCGAGCTTATGGATGCCGACGGCGTCAAGAACGACTTTGTGCCCATCGCCGGCGAGACGCGCATTTGCCTGAATATTCTGCACGAGGGTAATCAGACCGAGCTGCTGGAGAGCGGCCCGCAGATTGCCCCGGCCGAGCTCGAGGCCTTTACGGCCAAGTTCGCCGAGCTTGTAGCGAAGGCTGACGTCGTGACGCTTTCGGGCTCGCTGCCGCGTGGCGTCGATGCCGGCTACTATGCCGAGCTTGTCAAGATCGCCGAGGAGGCGGGCGCCAAGGTGCTGCTCGACACCTCGGGTGCATCGCTGGAGGCCGCGCTGGAGTCCGACGCTAAGCCTGAGCTCGTAAAGCCCAACCTGACCGAGATTAACGGCCTGCTGGGTACGTCCTTTACGACCGATGATGTCGATGCCCTGCGCGAGGCGCTTGCCGCCGATGACCGCTTTGCCGGTATTCCCTGGGTTGTCGTTTCGATGGGTGCTGCCGGTTCGGTGGGCTTCCATGAGGGTCGCGCGTTCCGCGCCAAGACGCCCGCGATTGCGGCTGTGAACGCGACGGGTTCCGGCGACTCGACCATCGCCGGCTTTGCGCATGCCATTGCTGCTGGTGCCGACGACGTCACGGTGCTCAAGACCGCCAATACCTGCGGCAAGCTCAACGCCATGGATCCCAAGACCGGCCACCTGGTCATGGATCGCTGGGACGAGATCTACAACAGCGTTGAGGTCGTAGAGTTGTAGCGGTTGCGACTCCTAATAGAATGAGCGTGGATAATCTCCCGCTTTTGGTGCCCATACGAGCTCAAAGTGGGAGATTTTCCACGCTCGAGTCATTAGTCGTCGGGGACGTTCTTGTTTGACTAGTCGTTTAAGAGCGTCCCCAATGACTAACCAATAAAACGGCGCCCGCCGGCGATGTTGCCGGCGGGCGCCGTTGTCGTGTGGGCGGAAATGATCCGTTTTCCTCCGTCCCCAAGGGATCATTACAGCGAGTCGATGAAGCGCTGTTGGGCGGCGCGGCCGGCTTCGTCCCACTTAAAGACGCCGGCGTTGTCGAGCACGTGGCCAAACACCACGCCGACCTCCTCGTGCAGGATATCGATGGCGTTGTCCGCCGTAAGCTCGTCGACGCGGCGGGCATAGACATCCTCGGCCCACGCGGCATGGCTACGGCAAAGATCATCGCCCTCGAGCGCGCCGGCAAGGTCGTAGCTGGCATCGGCTTTGGCCGCCAGCAGATGCTCGCGGACAGCGCCGAGTTCGGGGACCAAGCGCGGCGGCAAAATGGCCAGACCCATAACCTCGATCAGGCCGATGTTCTCCTTCTTAATGTGGTGATACTCGGCATGCGGGTGGAAAACGCCCAGCGGATGCTCGTCGGTCGTGATATTGCAGCGAAGCGCCAGGTAGGCCTCGTAAATCTCGCCGCCGGCGTTGCCGCGGGAGTCGACGCGGCGGATGACGGGCGTCACGGTGTTGTGCGCTACGCCGTCGTCCGTGTGCGCGATAACGCCCACAGACTCATCGGTCCACTCGCGCCAGGCGAGGATAATCTTCTCGGCAGCATCGAGCAGCTGAGCGCGGTCATGCGAGCGCAGACGCAGCACCGAGAGCGGCCACTGCAGCACGGTGCCGCTGACCTGGTCAAAGCCGGGCACGCTGAACTGCGAGACCTCGGCGGCGTGCATCATGGGGAACTCATGCGCGCCACCCTGGAAGTGGTCGTGCGACAGAATCGAGCCGCCCACAATGGGCAGGTCGGCGTTGGAGCCAATGAAGTAGTGCGGGAACAGGTCCACAAAATCGAGCAGACAGGTCAGGCCCTTGCGGTCGACGTGCATCGGACGATGCTCGGAGCTCATGGCAATGCAGTGCTCGTTAAAGTACGCGTACGGGCTGTACTGGAAGCCCCAGCGCTCGCCGTCGAGCTGGATGGGGATAACGCGCAGATTCTGTCGGGCGGGGTGAGCGCCGCCGTCGGCTGCGGCGGAGCGTCCGGGATAGCCCTCGTTTTCGATGCAGAGCTGGCAGGCGGGATACTTCTCGCCCGTGTTCTTGGCTGCACCTGCCGCGGCGATATCGCGCGGGTCCTTCTCAGGTTTGGACAGGTTGATGGTGATCTCCAGGTCGCCCCAGTTGGTGGAAGTGCTCCACTTGATGTTGCGCGCGATGGCGGCGCGGCGCACGTAACCGGCGTCACAGCACAGGCCGTAGAACCAGTCGGTCGCGGCGCGAGGCTCGTTGACGCCCATACGTCCGTTGAACTCCTCGTTTACAACCGAAGGCCTCGGCATGAGCGCGCCCATGATGCGCATGGCGATGCGGTCGCGGCCCGACGCCGTGTCCTCGGCAGCACCGTTGGCAACGGCGGCCTCGGAAAGCACGGCAAGTGTGCCCTCCAGGTCAAAGTTGGGGAGTGTATCGGGGTGCAAGAGCGAAATCTTCTCGGTCTTGAGCGCCCAAGCCATGTCGAGTGCGGGACCCGTGGCGCCGATGCACTCCAAAATGGTGTTGTATGCCCAGATGCGATCGTCCTGGCCGATCATCGATCGGTGGATAGCGTACTCGATCAGGTTCTGCGCGGCCTCGCGCACGTCAGTCATTACAGCCATGCCGCGTAAGCCCCCTTGTCAGAGATGGCGTAGTGACGGGCAGAGCCCTCGCCCAGCCAGCTGTTCATCTTGGTGATGAAGGTGTCGACCAGATCGAGCGGTACGAAGGCCTGGATGGTACCGCCAAAGCCGCCGCCGTGAATACGAACGGCGCCACGGCCGTCGAGCACATGCTCGGCAAGAGCAAGCGCGTACATGGAAGGCTGCTCGGCACCCAGTTTGGCAACAACATTCTGCAGGTACATGGCGGAGCTGGCGCCGGACTCGCGCGTCAGGACCAGGAACTGGTCAATGTCGCCGGCGTTCAGGGCCGCCCAGCGCTTATCGACCAGGCCGTTCTCGTACCAGTAGTGAACGGCGCGCAGGCAGGCACGGTCGCCCAGCTTGGCGCGCAGCTCGGGGAGCTTGGCGTCAAAATCGGCAACGTTTACCTCGCACAGGCGTGCCTTGCCAAACTCTGCGGCGACGTCTTGCATTTCGCGCGGAACGGCGGCGTAGTCATCGGTGGCGGCCACGTGGTCGGCGCCGACCTTAACGAGCACGAGCGCATAGCCGTGATCCTCAAAGTTGAGCTCGAGCTTCTGGGTCTTAGGCTGAGCCTGATCCTCAAAGTCCATGTAAGCAAGGCCGCCCAGGCACACAGCGGCCTGGTCCATCAGACCGCAGGGCTTGCCGTAGTAGTTGTTCTCGGTGCGCTGGCTCATCTGAGCGAGCGTGACGGGCTCAATGGCGGGCGCGCCCCAGAGCGTCTCCATGGCACGACCGTACGCGGCCTCGACGGCGGCAGAGCTGGAAAGGCCGCCACCCGAGGGGACGGAGCAGGTGAAGGCGAAGTCGAAGCCGTGGGGCTCAACGCCAAGGGCTGCAATTTCGTGGGCCATACCACGCACGAGGCTTGCGGACGCGCCCTTCTCGGACTCCTGAACATCCAGCGTGTCGAGCGCGATCTCAAACGTGGGATAGCCCTCGTCGGCAACGCGGACCTTGTTGGAGTCGGTTGCCACGGCGATGCCGTCGACGGCGACATCGAGCGAGCCGGCGATAACATGACCGCCCTCGTGATCGGTGTGATTGCCGCTGATCTCGGAACGCCCGGGCGCGTGCACGTAGAGCACCTGGCGATCGCCGATGGGGCCAAACTCCTCCTCAAACAGCTTGGTGAGCGTGGCGAGTGTCTTTTCGTCGGGGGCGGTCATGGTGTCTTCCTTTCTTGGCTATCCCGAGTTACCGGGCTTTGCTTATGAGTACGTAAACATATCAAGGTGCGAGGGAGTAGCCGGGAGTCATAACGCTGCTCCCTCGCACCTCGACGAGGGTGGGTTAACAAATCGTCGAGAATCGGTAGACGATCGTCGAGCTAAATGGGTGGTCAGGCGTGCAGACGGGATGCGCCCAATCTGTGTGATGGTTGTTGTCAGGCCAAAACTCGGGCTCAAATGCGACGCCGTCGCGAGGACCGTAACTGCAGCCGTCTTTGGCGTCGATATCGCTGAGCCAGTTGCCGGTATACAGATGCGCGCCCGGTGCGGTTACGAAGATGTCGAGCGTGCGGCGCGAGTTTGGATCTTGCAAGCGCAGTGCGTGGCGCGGGTCGGCATCGGGGGTAAAGCCATCCAGGCAGAAACAATGGTCAAAGCCCCGTGCAATCTTGAGCTGCTCGTCGTTCGCCTCGATGTCGCGGCCGAGCGCCTTGGGTGCGCGGAAATCGAATGGCGTACCGGCCACGGGGCGAACCTCGCCAGAAGAGACGTTGTCCTGGCGCTGGGGGAGGAAAGCCTCGGCGTCGATAGTCGCGATCTGGTCCAGAACCGTGCCGGCATCGTGCCCCGCAAGGTTGAAGTACGTGTGGTTGGTCATGTTGACGAAGGTGTCAGCATCGGTAACGCAGCTTTGCGTGCAGGTGAGCTCTGCGGCACCCGTTGGCCCTGCCTGCAGGACATAGGCAACGGTAAAGGTGCGGTTGCCCGGGAGGCCCAGTTCGCCGTCTTTCAGCTCGCAGGTAAAGCTCACCGTGTTGGTAATCTCGTCGACTGTGGCGTTCCACACGCGCTTATGAAGGCCACGCACAAGGTCGGTGTGCAGATTATTGGCTTTGTCAGGACCATCGTTGCATGCCATCTGATAGACCGTGCCGGCAATCTCGATTTGGCCCTTATCCGTTCGGTTGGCCGAAGGGCCAATAGTTCCGCCGTAGCACGCCGGATTGTCGAAGTAGCCATCGAGGGCATCGAAGCCGAGCACGATGTCGGCAACATCGCCTGAGGCATCGGGAACCTCGATGCTAAGGATGGTCGCGCCATAGTCCATGACGCGCACGCGGGCACCTGCGCAAACAAGGTTATAGACCGTAACCGGCGAGCCGCTGGGGGCGGTGCCGAACGGAGTTGTGGTAATCATGAGCGTCCTTTCGAATACGACGCCATGGCCTGCGCGCCCGGAGCGCAGGCCATCTTGGTATCGGTGTGTTCATGCTTTATGTTAACGTACTCATAACCTGGAACCACAGACTTCTTCGCTTTCCTGCAATCGGTCGAAAATGAGCCGTGAACGGTATTCGGGTGGTGTTGAGGGCGCTGCATAACTGCTGATAGGTATAGTAGAGTACGTTAACAATATCGATAGACAACATAGCCTCCCGTGTGACCAGCAATTTCGCATGGGGTATTTAGGCTTCCTACAGGAGCGAAGGTGATTTTGTGGCAAGGCGCCCTTCCAACGACACGGGTTCGCGTCCGGTTTCCATGGTCGACGTTGCCCGCGCTGCCGGTGTTTCGCAGCAGACGGTTTCGCGCGTTGCCAACGGATTGCCCAACGTGAATGAGCAGACGCGTCAGCGTGTGCAGGCAGCCATGCAGGAGCTCGGTTTCCGTCCGAGCTATGCCGGTCGCTCGCTGCGCGATGGCCGCTACCATTCGGTCGGGCTGTGCGTTAACGACGTCACCAAGTTCGGTAACCTGACGATGATCGACGGCATTGCCAGTGCGGCCCGCGAACGCGGTTGTGCTATCACACTGGTCGAGATGTCCAAGACCGAGGAGTTTTCGCTTGCCGAGGCTACTCGTCGCATGGCGGCGCTGCCAGTGGATGGCATCATCATCGGCATGAGCCGACTGGCGCCCGACTTTGAGACGTTTGCGCCTCTGCCGGGCATCGGCACGGTCATCGTCACCATGTATGCTCACCCGCGGGTAACCACGGTCGATTCTGACCACTATGGCTGCTCTCTACTGCTTATGGATCATCTGTTTGAGCTGGGCCACGAGCAAATTCGCTTCATCGGCGGTCCGTCCTTCTCGGTCGACGAACAGTTCCGCCGGGCTGGTTGGAGAGATTCTCTCGAACGCAGGCATATCAAAATGGCTGAACCGCTCGAGGGCGACTGGTCTGCCAACAGCGGTTACGAGGCCGGCAGATATCTGGCCGAGCACGACCGCACCATGACGGCGATTTACGCGGCAAATGACCAGATGGCAAACGGTGCGATCGCTGCGTTGCGCGACAGCGGATTGCGTGTGCCCGAGGACGTGAGCGTGGTGGGCGTCGATGACTCGCTCGACGACTTTGTCGCGCATAACGAGCTCACGACCGTGCGATTCGATCTACATCAGCGCGGACGCGAGGTATTCGAGCATGCGGTTCCCAAGGCGGGGGCAACGGGCAAGACTGTTGCCATTCGTATTCCGGGCAAGCTCATCGTTCGGCACACCACGGCAGAGCCTCGCGTATAGTTTTTGCAGTTCAAAAGCGGTATATTCCGCATCAATAACAATCGGTAAGGATGCTGGCAGATAGCCGTGGCTGCGAGGGCGAGTGTTATGATAGACGGGTTCTTTTGTCTATCAAGGAGGCTTTGCCTGATGGAGATCACCAAGGATATCCGCTACATCGGCGTCGACGATCACGACATCGATCTGTTCGAGGGCCAGTACGACGTGTCCGAGAATGGTATGGCATACAACAGCTACGTTATCTTGGGCGATAAAATCGCTGTCGCCGATTCGGTCGACGCTGGCTTTGTCGACGAGTGGCTCGGCAACCTCGAGGCCGTGCTCGATGGCCGTACGCCCGACTACTTGGTCGTTCATCACATGGAGCCCGATCACTCAGCCGGTATCGCCGCCTTTATGGAGCGCTATCCCCAGGCGCAGATTGTGGCTAGCATGGGCGCTTTCCGCATGATGGTCAACTACTTCGGCACCGACTTCCCCGAGCGCAAGATGGTCGTCAAAGATGGCGACGTGCTCGACCTGGGCGGCCATAGCCTGACGTTTGTCGGTGCTCCCAACGTGCACTGGCCCGAGGTACTCTTCTCCTACGAGTCCACCGATAAGGTGCTCTTTAGCGCCGACGGCTTTGGCAAGTTTGGCGCCAACGACATCAAGGATCCCGAGGGCTGGGCTTGCGAAGCGCGCCGTTACTACTTTGGCATCGTCGGCAAGTTCGGCAAATTTGTGCAGGCCGTGCTTAAGAAGGCCGCCGATCTGGACATTCAGATTATCTGCCCGCTCCACGGTCCTGTTCTTAGCGAGAACCTGGGCTACTACCTCGACACCTACAACACCTGGTCGAGCTATCAGCCCGAGGATGAGGGCATTACCATTGCCTACGCGAGCGTCTACGGCCATCTGAAAACTGCCGTTGAGGAGCTCGCATCTGCGCTCGAGGCCCGCGGCCAGAAGGTCTCCGTCTTTGACTTGGCTCGCGATGATATGGCCGAGGCCGTTGAGGATGCGTTCCGCTACGACCGCCTGGTGCTCGCCTCCATCACCTATCAGGGCGAGATCTTCCCGTTCATGAGTACCTTCATCCATACGCTCGCCGAGCATGCCTACCAGAATCGCACGGTGGCGCTTGTCGAGGCCGGTTCCTGGGCGCCCGCCGCTGCCAAGGTTATGACCAAAGAGCTCGAGGGTATGAAGGACATCACCCTGACGCAGAACAAAGTGACCGTGCTGGGCTCGCTCAACGACGCCTCGCGTGCTCAAATCGAGGTTCTCGCCGACGAGCTTTCCAAGTAGTGACACTTTCACTTTTGACGCTCAACCACCACAACCGCCACAAAGGGGACAGACACCTTTGTGGCGGTTTTTGTTTAAGGGCAGATGCCGATGATAAAACGCTTGACCGTGTCGTTACCTGCGGTGACGGAACGCTATTTATTTGTAAAACACCCTGCTTTACCTTGATTTTTTCAATTTCTCACATACCGTTCGCGCGCCCGAATCGACCGTTCGGCGTCTTCGATAAAACTCTGGACAGTCTTTATTCCTCAGGCTGTTAACGTACTCATTAACGACTCTTCCTTGCTGTTGCGCTATGGCAGGGAGTAAGAGCCTGCCGAGGGGCGAAGGATGTTAGCGCAAACATCTAACATCCCCCGGTGCTCATTTTGGTAGTCAAAGCGCATTAAGGGATGCGCTAAGAAAGGGGAATTCCTCATGGCACTTTCTCGTCGTCAATTCCTTCAGGCTTGCGGCCTCGGCGTGATGAGCGTCGCTACTGCCGGCTCCCTCGTGGGCTGCGGTGGCTCCGGTAGCGATGGCGGCTCTGCTGCAGCTGCCGGCGGTACCGCCAACGCTCAGAAGCCGGTCGTTTTCTACAACCGTCAGCCTTCTAACTCTTCCACCGGTGAGCTGGATATGACCACGCTCAAGTGGAACGATGACACCTATTACGTCGGCTTTGACGCCAAGCAGGGCGGCGAGCTCGAGGGCCAGATGGTCGTCGAGTACATCAAGGCTCATGCTGCCGACATCGACCGCAACGGTGACGGCGTCATTGGCTACGTCCTCGCCATCGGTGACGTGGGACACAACGACTCCATCGCCCGTACCCGTGGCTGCCGCAAGGCCCTGGGCACCGCTGTCGAGAAGGACGGCCAGATCGTTTCCGACCCCGTCGGCACCAACACGGACGGCAAGTCCGACAAGGTCAAGGACGGCGAGATCGAGGTCGACGGCAAGAAGTTCATCGTCCGTGAGCTCGCCAGCCAGGAGATGAAGACCTCCGCCGGCGCCACTTGGGACGCTCCGACCGCCGGTAACGCTCTGTCCGGCACCTGGGCTTCCGCCTTCGGTGAGCAGATCGATATCGTTGTCTCCAACAACGACGGCATGGGCATGTCCATGTACTCCAACTGGGCCAAGGAGAACAAGGTCCCCGTCTTTGGTTACGACGCCAACTCCGACGCCGTTGCCGCCCTGGGCGACACCGACTTCCCCTATGGTGGCACCATTTCCCAGAACCCTGCTGTCCAGGCTTACCTCACCTTGCGTCTGCTCCGTAACTCCCTTGACGGCGTCGACGTCAACACCGGTGTGGGCGAGGCTGACGATGCCGGTAACGTCATCGCCGAGGACGACTTCAAGTTCAGCAAGGACGATCGCTCCTTCTACGCTATGAACCTCGAGGTCACGGCCGACAACTACAAGGACTTCACCGACCCGGCGAACACCCTGTACGAGACGGCTCAGGCCCAGCTCGACGAGAAGGACAGCCCCAAGAAGAAGGTCTGGCTGAGCATTTACAACTCTGCCGACAACTTCCTGGGCTCCACCTACAAGCCGCTGCTCGAGAAGTATGCTCCGCTGCTCAACCTCGATCTCGAAGTTGTCCAGGGCGACGGCCAGAACGAGTCCTCTATTACCAACAAGCTTGGCAACCCGGCTGACTTTGATGCCTTTGCCATCAACATGGTGAAGACCGACAACGGTGCTTCCTACACGTCGATTCTTGGCCAGTAGGTCGTGATTGCTCGCGAGAGCATGTAGGCATGTTGGCAAGGGGGATCAGGAGACTGCTCCCCCTTGCTTTTCAGAGACCATGAGTACGTAAACATTTCGCAATGGTCTCATATCAGGACGTTCTCCCTATCGTAGCTGCGCAAATAAGGTTGCACAGGGAGGACATCGAGGGAAACGAGGGGTGAATACATGTCAGACAAGCAAGACGACATCGTCCTGTCGATTCGAGGGATGAGCAAGACGTTCGGGCGTAACCGAGTGCTCGACCACATCGACCTCGACGTCCGCCGCGGCACCGTCATGGGCCTGATGGGTGAGAACGGCGCAGGCAAGTCCACGATGATGAAATGCCTGTTCGGCACTTATCAAAAGGACGAGGGTTCGATTTTCCTCGATGGCAAGGAGGTGAGTTTCTCCGGTCCTAAGGATGCTCTTGAAAACGGTATCGCCATGGTCCACCAGGAGCTCAACCAGTGCCTCGAGCGCAATGTGGTCGATAACTTGTTCTTGGGCCGCTATCCGGTTAAGGGCGGCGTGATCGACGAGGCGCGCATGCGCAAAGAAGCTTCGGATCTGTTCCGTCGCTTGGGCATGACCGTCAACCTGACCCAGCCCATGAAAAACATGAGCGTCTCTCAGCGTCAGATGGTCGAGATCGCCAAGGCTATGTCCTATAACGCCAAGGTTATCGTCTTGGACGAGCCTACGAGTTCGCTGATGGCGCAAGAGGTCGACAAACTGTTCGAGATGATGCGTAAGCTCAAGGAGCAGGGAATCTCTCTGATCTACATCTCGCACAAGATGGACGAGATCTTCGAGATCTGCGACGACGTGTCGGTCCTGCGCGACGGTAATCTGGTTATGACCAAGCGTACGAGTGACACCAACATGAACGAGCTCGTGAGCGCCATGGTCGGTCGTTCGCTGGACAACCGTTTCCCGCCCGTTGATAACGTTCCCGGCGACAACGTTCTTTCGGTTCAGCATCTGTCTACGAAGTTTGATCCGCACCTGGTGGACATTACCTTTGACGTGCGTAAGGGCGAGATTTTTGGTCTGTATGGACTGGTCGGCGCAGGCCGTACTGAGCTGCTCGAGACGATCTTTGGTATTCGTACCCGTGCTGCAGGCCGTGTGTACTTCCGCGACCGCCTGATGAACTTCTCCTCGGCGCGCGACGCCATGGAGCACGGTTTTGCTCTGATTACCGAGGAGCGCAAGGCAAACGGCCTGTTCCTGAAGGGCGACCTGACGTTTAACACCACCATCGCCAACCTTGATCAGTACAAGAGTGGCCCCGCGTTGTCCAACGACAAGATGCTTCGCGCGACGAACAAAGAGATCAAGACCATGCATACCAAGTGCATGGGCCCCGATGATCTGATTTCGAGCCTCTCTGGCGGCAACCAGCAAAAGGTCATTTTTGGTAAGTGGCTTGAGCGCTATCCGCAGGTGTTCCTGATGGACGAGCCCACCCGTGGTATCGATGTCGGCGCTAAGTACGAGATTTACCAACTCATCATTGACATGGCAAAGAAGGGCACTACGGTGATCGTGGTTTCCTCCGAGATGCCCGAGATTCTCGGCATCACCAACCGCATCGGCGTCATGTCGAACGGACACCTTTCGGGCATCGTCAACACCAAGGAGACGAACCAGGAAGAGCTGCTCCGTCTGAGCGCCAAGTATCTGTAGACGAAGGGGATGGAACACATGCCTACCGTATCCGGTAAGATTCTGTCGGTCGATGAGGAGACGAAGCTCCTCCAGCCGATCGACAGCTATGTAAACGAGATTCAGAAGAAGGTCGACGCCCTGCGCGCCGACGGTACCACGCGTGTCGTCGAGCTGCAGAGCAGCATTGATGCCGCTAAGAGCGATCGCGTGCTTACCAAAGCAGAGCGCGATGAGGCCATCAATGGCTTTAAGGCTCAGATGGAGCAGGCTAAGAAGGTCGAGGTCCAGAACAAGGGTCAGATTGACAAGCTTGTTGCCGACGCCGAGAACTACCTGAAGGCCCACTATGAGACTGAGTACCTTGCTCCTGTCAAGGTCAGCTGCGCTGCCGAGCGCGAGGCCGCCAAGGCTGCCTACCAGAAGCAGCTCGCCCAGCTCGAGAAGGAGCACCAGGAGGGCATTGCCGGTATCACCGACCAGGCCGAGATTAAAGAAGAGAAGTACGTCTATAAGAATAAGCAGTTCGACGCTAAGGTGACCTATCAGCAGGAGCTGCAGCAGATTAAGGATCGCGAGCACGAGGCCTTCGCCTATCGTTACCACCTGATCGATTTGCTGCGCATCGGCAAGTTCACCTTTGCCGAGAATATGGCTCAGCGCTGGGAGAACTACAAGTACACGTTCAATACGCGTACGTTTTTGCTCAACAACGGTCTGTATATCGCCATTGCGCTGGTTTTCATCGCCCTGTGCGCTATTACGCCGGTTGTTAAGGGCACGCAGCTGCTCACGACTCAGAACGTGCTGAACATTTTCCAGCAGGCTTCGCCCCGTATGTTCTTGGCACTTGGCGTCGCCGGCCTGATCCTCCAGACTGGTACCGACCTGTCGATTGGCCGTATGGTCGGTATGAGTATGGTGGCGTCTACCATCATCATGCACGCCGGTCCAAACACCGGTACCGTGTTTGGCATCGCTTTCGACTTCTCCACCATGCCCGTCGTGGGCCAGATTATCCTGGCACTTGTTGTCTGCGTTGTCCTGTGCACCGCATTCTCTGCCATTGCTGGCTTCTTTACCGCTAAGTTTAAGATGCACTGGTTCATCTCGACGATGGCCAACATGCTCATCATCTTTGGTCTTGTCACCTATGCCACCAAGGGCGTGTCCTTCGGTTCGATTAATCCTCTGATTCCTGCCATGGTCACTCCGCGTATTGGCGGCTTCCCGTCGATTATCCTGTGGGCCATCGCTGCTATCGTGGTCGTGTGGTTCATTTGGAACAAGACCACCTTCGGTAAGAACATGTTCGCCGTCGGCGGCAACCCCGAGGCTGCTTCCGTCTCTGGTATCAACGTCTTTGCTGTTTCCATCGGCGCCTTCATCCTCGCCGGTATCTTGTACGGCTTTGGTTCTTGGCTCGAGTGCATCCGCATGGTCGGTTCTGGCTCCGCTGCTTACGGCCAGGGCTGGGAGATGGACGCTATCGCCGCGTGCGTTGTCGGTGGCGTTTCCTTCACCGGCGGTATCGGCAAGATTTCCGGCGTCACCGTCGGTGTGCTGATCTTCACCGCTCTTACCTATGCACTGACCATTCTGGGTATTGATACCAACCTGCAGTTTGTGTTCTCCGGCCTGATCATTCTCGTCGCCGTTACGCTCGACTGCCTCAAGTACGTCCAGAAGAAATAGCGCTACGTTTTTGTTTCCCATTCTTCTAAGAGGGGAGCCGGCTGCCATCCTCCGGCTCCCCTCCTTTGAACTTGAAGACAATTGGAAGTTGTTTGGAGAAAACAGCATACAGACATTCTGTTCGCTATGCTCTATCTCCAATTGAAAGGCGTCTTGCCGAAAGGCTAGATTGAAGAGGAAGGCAGGGCCTCCTAATGAAGAAAGTACTCGTCTGTTGCAATACCGGTGTGACGACCAGCTTGCTGGTTGCAAAGATTAAAAGTGTCGCTGAGGCGCGCAATCTCGAGATTGAGATTGAGGCTTCGCCGATGGCTACCGCTGCGGACCATATTGCTGAAGCCGATATTGTTTTGCTGGGACCGCAGGTCGGCTATGCAAAAGAGGCTTTTGAAGAGGCGGGCGCCAAAAACGTTCGTGTCATTACTGTCGATGATTACGCAACACAGAATGCCGAGGGCATCCTAGACAGCATCGAAGGCGTTTTGTAGCCGTAATCGTACTTTGGGGTATGCAATGTTTTGCGTGCCCAAACCGTCGCATGGGAGATCTCCTTCACCTATGCGGCGGCTTTTCTGTTTTGGTCTCTCACTCGCGACCAAAACCACCATAAAGGGGACAGACACTATGACCCAATCCGAGGGCACTAAAAAGACAGGAGCCCCCGCTCG
>CAUGGC010000032.1 GCA_959599095.1 uncultured Collinsella sp.
CCCCCTGGCATGGAAGGTTTAAGCCTGTGTGATTCGCGAGCTAGCGGGCCTGCTTTACCTTGGCCGCCGCCTCGACAAACGACTTCCACAGGTTAAAGTCGGTCTCGAGCGTCTTCCACGTATACTCAGGGTGCCATTGCACGCCCAGGCAGAACGGCTGGCCTTCGACTTCGATGCACTCGGGAACGCCGTCGGTTGCCTTGGCGACCAAGCGCGTGCTCTTACCCAGACGATCGACGCAGCAGTGATGTGCGGAGTTGGTCTGGATCAGCCTGTGCCCGCCAACCGCGCGCTCCAGCAGCGAGCCCGGCACGACCTCGACAGGATGCACAGGGTCGTTGAGCACGTGGGTATGGCGCCACTGCGTGCGGCCCTCGCGCGCGCCTAGGCTCGGCACGTCCATGCACAGGGTGCCGCCGGTGGCGACATTGAGCAGCTGCGTGCCTCGGCAGGTGGTAAAGAGCGGCTTCTTGGCGCGAAGTACCTCGTTAACCAGCTTAAACTCAAAACGGTCGCGAATCTCGCAGCACAGCGTGGGGTCGTAAGGACGCTCGTCGCCCCAGCGTTTGGGGTTGACGTCCGGGCCGCCGGGAATGGCGATGCCGTCAGCGATTTCCACGTAATGACGGATAACGTCGACGTCTTCGGTAATGGACATCTGCAGCGGCAGACCGCCGGCGGCAAGAATGGCGTCGACAAATACGCTCGCAATCTCCTCGTTGGGGGAGAGCGTCTCGCTCAAATAGGGCTTCGCTTCTTCCCAGCGTGGTGCTACCAGGATAAGCGGGCGGTCAGCGGGATCGACGTCGACGTGCGGAGTGTAGGACGATGAGGTGCGGGTTCCGATCATGGGTGCGGCTTTCGAATCCGGGTGGACATGGCACAGGGGTGGCGCGGGACAAACGTTACTGATGAATTTGCCCGCGTGGCAATTGGGTTAGTGGCCCTTAATGGAGTTGAGGAAGTCCTGGGCGCGCTTGGTCTGGGGGTGGTCGAAGAACTCGTCGGGTGTGCCGGTTTCCACGATCTGGCCGTCGGCCATAAACACGACGCGGTCGGCCACGCGGCGGGCGAAGTTCATCTCGTGCGTGATGACGATCATCGTCATGCCCTGCTGAGCCAGACGGACCATGACCTCGAGCACCTCGTTGATCATTTCGGGGTCAAGGGCGCTCGTGGGCTCGTCAAAAAGCATGGCCTTGGGTTGCATGGCAAGCGAGCGGGCGATGGCTACGCGCTGCTGCTGGCCGCCCGAGAGCTGTGCGGGCACCTTATCGGCCTGCTCGGCAACGCCCACGCGGCCCAGCAGGTCCATGGCGCGCTCACGAGCTTCCTCCTTGGAGACGCCCAGCACATCGACCGGTCCCAGCATGACGTTCTGCAGTACGGTCATATGTGCAAACAGGTTGAACTGCTGAAATACCATGCCCAACTCGGCACGCATGCGGGCAAGATCCTTGCCTTCCTGTGGCAGGGGCTCGCCCTCGATGAGGATCTCGCCTGAGTCGATGGTTTCCAGGCGATTGATGGTTCGGCACATGGTCGACTTGCCCGAGCCCGAGGGTCCGATCACAACGACGACCTCGCCGCGGTCGACCGACAGATTGATGTCGTTGAGGACGTGCAGATCGCCGTAGTGCTTATCGACGTGCCTGAGCTCGATCAGCGGCTGATTGCCGGTGGAAGAGGTGCTCTGTGCCATGGTGCTCGGCTCCTTATGACTCGAAATGGTAAAGCGTTAGCGGATGATGGTCGCGCCGGTCTTGTGCGAAACGTAGACAGCGGCCTTGTTAATCGCGACGTTGATGAGGATGTAGATGACCGCGATAACCAGGTAGACCGACACGAGGGCGTCGTAGTTGGTAATGAGCACGCGGGCGTTTTGCATGAGGTCGGGGTAGCTCACCACGTAGGCGACGGTGGTGTCTTTGACTACGACTACAAGCTGCGAAATCAATGACGGAATGATAAACCGGATAGCCTGCGGCAACACGATTTTAAAGGTGATTTTAGCCTTGGAGAGACCGAGCGCCTGGGCCGCCTCGACCTGGCCGCGAGGCACGGCGTTGACGCCGGCACGGAAGATCTCGGCGAGTACGCCGGCGGCAGCGAGCGCGACGGGAAGCGTGAGCATCCAAAACGACGGCAGCGCGATCTTGTACTGGGGCAGCACCAAAAAGAAGAAGTAGATGAACAGCAGGCTCGGTACGCCGCGGAAGAAATCGGTGAGCACGCGGCAGACCAGCTGCAGCGGCTTAATGTCGCTGGTACGGCCGAGCATAAGGGCTAAGCCCAGCACCAGCGCGATGGCGCCAGCGGTGAGTGCGACTTTAACGGTGCCCTCAAAGCCTGCAAGCAGGAACTTCCAGGTGGTGAGGTGCGTAAAGAAAAACCAATAGTGAACCGAAAGCTGGCCGGTCACATAAAAGCGCTGCAACACGAGGGCGACGAGCACGGCGACCGCAACAAGCGAGATGGCGGTGCCGATGCGAATCTTGGCGCGCATCTTGGGGCCGGGAGCCTCGTAGAGCGCATCGCGCATGGTGAGCGCGGAGGTGGAGTGCTTGCTCATCGGAGGATCCTCACCTTCTTATCGATGTAGTTGCCAATGTGGCTCACCACAAAGGCCGTGCCCAGGTAGCCGAGCGCCGAGATAAAGAACGCGGCGACGCCGCCGAGCGAGCGTGTGTTGATATAGCTCACCACGCCGGTGAGCTCCTGCGGTTTAAGCGGCACCTGACTGCCGAGCGCGGTGGTGAGCATGACGGCGATAAAGAGGTTGGTCATGGGCAGCACGCTCGAGCGCAGCGCCTGCGGAATCACGATCTTGGCGAGGATACGGCTGAAGCTCATGCCCAGCGAGCGGGCGGCTTCCACCTGGCCGACGCCGACGGTGTTGATGCCGCTCATAAAGTTCTCGGAGCCAAAGGCCGAGCCCAAAAGGACCGTGGCGACGATAACGCAGGTACGGTAGGGCAGAACAACCTTGAGCGGCGGCAGTGCATAGACGACGATGATGAGCAGCGCGATGCCGGGGATGTTACGGAAGACCTGAACATACAGGTCGCCAAAGACGCGCAGCGGCTTGAGCGGCGACACACGCATCACGGTGACGGCGACGGCCAGCACCATGGCGATGGCAAACGACTCAAGCGTCATGCCCCAGGTTGCTAGCAGCGCGTCGATATAGTTCTGGCCATAGAGCGACCAGAGCTCGGAGAGACTCATGCGGACCTCCCGCCGATAAGGAAAGGGGCTCCCGTGTGTACGGAAGCCCCGACAACTCTGTGAGGAAACAGTTTACCGCAATAAAGCGCATCGTGCGTTTCCATATGGTTTCGTTGCGGCCGTTACCAGGCTCGCTGCCTAGGCGCCGATCTCGGGCAGCTCGGGAACATTGGTGTCGCCCGTGCGGTCGCCGATGCAGATCTGCCACAGCTCGGTCCAGGTGCCGTCGTCCTCGATCTTCTTAAGGAAGTCGTTGACAAAGGCGACGCCGTCGGAATCGAGCGGCAGGCCGATGCCATAGGGCTCCTTGCTGCCGAAGGGCTTGCCGGCGATCTTGTACTTACCGGGCTCGCGGACCAGGGCGCTCTGCTGCATGTTGTTATCGATGACGTAGGCGTCAACGCGGCCCTGCTGGAGTGCCTGACGGGCCTCCTCGTCGGTCTTGAACTCCTGCTGGCTGGCCTTGGGAGCGAACTCCTCCAGGATGGCGGGACCGTTGGAGCCGGACTGGACGGCGACGTTCTTGTCGGCCAGGTCGTCGACGCTCTTGATGTCGTCGTTATCGGCGAGCACCAGGATGGCCTGCTGGGTGTAGTAGTAGGGACCGGCAAAGGAGACGAGCTTCTTGCGCTCGTCAGTGATGGTGTAGGTGGCAAAGACAGCGTCGACCTGGCCGTTCTGCAGGACGGACTCGCGCGTGTCCGAGGTCACCTGGGTGATCTCGACCTTGTTCTCGCCCAGAATGTAGTTGGACAGGAGCTGTGCGATGCCGGCGTCGAAGCCGCGGGTCTGACCGTCCTTCTCGTTGAGGAGGGAGAAGAGCGTGGAAGTCTGAACGCCACCGATCTTAAAGACGCCGGCGTCCTTGACGGCCGTAGCCCAGGTGCTGGCGGCGATGGCATCGTCATCGGCCTTGGGGCCGTTGTCGACGAGCTTGTCGAATGCCTTAGCGTCGAGCGTGGTGGAAGCCTCGGTATCCTCGGAGCTCTTGGAGGAGCCGGCGGCGGAACCCTTGTCGGCCTCGGCGCTGGTGTCGGAGCAGCCGGCAAGACCAAGGCCGGCGACGGTTGCGAAGGTGGCGGCGACGAAGCCGCGGCGGTCGAGAACGACCTGCTGGGAGAGGTTTTTGCTCATGGGAGAACACCTTTCTCAATAAAATCCCTAGCGGTTGAGTAGAGTTATACCCCATTGCGTTCAGACGGGTCAACACGAAATAACTCAGAAACATACTTACCTTATGGGTTATTCTACCTACCAAAAAGGGACAGGTTTATTTTGGCTGGTTTTATCTGGGCAAACGCCGATTATTACAGCTGAGATAGCGCTTTGCAGACGGCATAATCGCTCGCGGCGGTCGCTATAATGGCGGCAACGCGACACATATATAAGTAAGGAGATCGCGTATGAACGGTTATTCGTTTTTCGCGCCGACCATGACTTGCTGTTTTGTCTCAATCTGTAACAGTTAGACGGGAATTCGGGCCCTAGATGTTACAGATTGAGATAATCGCGTCGTGAAAACAAAACCTCCGCAGGGGCGCTTCCCTTGCGGAGGTTTTCTTACTCGTTGAGTAGTCTCGCGGCTTCGGCGGCCATGTTCTCGACCGTCATGCCGTTCTGAGCGAGCAGTTCGTTGGGGTCGTAGCGGTCGGGGAAGCCCTTGGCGATGCCGAAGGTGCGCGTGCGCACGGGCGTGCAGGCCAGGTAGCACGCCACGCGCTCGCCCCAGCCGCCGTCCAAGATGCCGTCCTCGAGGGTGACGACAACGCGATGCTCGGCGGCAAGGCTGTCGAGGAACTCACGGTCAAGCTCGGTTGCATAGCGTGGGTTGACGAGCGTGGCCCCGATGCCGTACTCGGCAGCCAAGCGGTTTGTCACGCGCTCGCCCAACTCAAAGAAATCGCCAAGTGCGAGCACGGCAACGTCGCGACCCCGGCGCACCACGTTGTAGCGAACGGCGCTGTAGTCGGTGTCTTCGGCGGGCGCAAGGTCGGGACGGCTCACCAGGCCGATGCCCGGTACGCGGATCGCTACGGGATGCTCGCGGTGGTCGAGCGACCAGCTCAGCATGGACAGATATTCCTCCATGCAGGCCGGCGCCAAGTAGTGCATGTTGGGAAGACCGCCCAGCATGGAAATATCAAAGAACGAGAGGTGCGTCTCGGACGTGGTGCCAAAGATTGACGCACCAAACACCAAAATGGTTGCCGGGGCGTCGTTGAGACACAGATCGTGCCATAGCTCGTCGTAGGCGCGCTGCAAAAACGTGCCGTACACACCAAAGACTGGCTTGGCGCCCGAGCACGCAAGCGCGGTGGCAAAGGTCACGGCGTGCTCCTCGGCAATGCCCACATCGACGAACTGTTTACCGGCGGCAGCGCGAAGCTCGGGTGTAAAGCCCATGATGTAGGGCGTGGCGGCCGTGATGCCCACGACCTGCGGATCGCGCTCGATGGCGGCGCTGAGCGCCTCGCCCGTAATGTCGGCGTAGGTGCGCGGCGCAGGCTCGCTCGGATGGCCCGGGCAGAGCTTACGTCCAGTTGCCATGTCAAACGGACCCACGTGATGCCAGCGTTCGGGGTCGTTCTGGGCTGGCTCAAAGCCCTTGCCCTTGGCGGTGGAGACGTGCAGCACGATGGGGTGATCGATATCGCGCAGTTCCTGCAACGCGTCGACGAGGGCCAACACATCGTTGCCGGCGTCCAGATAGCGGTAGTCGAGCCCCATCGCGCGGAAAACGTTGCGCTCACAGGTGCCGTTGCTGGCACGCAGCTCGGCCAGATTGCGATACAGGCCGCCATGGTTCTCGGCAATGGACTGGTCGTTATCGTTGACGATGATGATCAGGTTGCTATCGAGTTCGGCGGCATTGTTAAAGCCCTCAAACGCCAGGCCGCCCGAAAGCGAGCCGTCGCCAATGATGGTGATGACGTTGTACGCATCGCCCGCCAGGTCGCGCGCGTGGGCAAGGCCGCAGCCCAAGCTCACC
Organism: uncultured Collinsella sp.; assembly: GCA_959599095.1. GTDB lineage: Bacteria > Actinomycetota > Coriobacteriia > Coriobacteriales > Coriobacteriaceae > Collinsella. Next base: position 6,218 of record CAUGGC010000032.1, read on the forward strand.
GAGGTCGAGGTGTGACCCATGGCGAACAGGTCGTGCTCGGACTCGTCGGGATTGGCAAAGCCAGAAGCCTCACCATAACGCTCCGGATCGATATAGGTGTACGCGCGCCCGGTCAGCGCCTTGTGGGCGTAGGTCTGGTGCGAAACGTCAAAGACAATCTTGTCGATGGGGGAGTTAAACACGCGATGAAGCGCAACCGTAAGCTCAACGACGCCCAAGTTGGGGGCAACGTGCCCGCCGACGGCGGCGGAGCTTTCGAGGATTGCCTGGCGGATCTCGCCGCAGAGCTGCGGGAGCTCGGCGCGATTAAGAGCCTTGACGTCCTCGGGCGTTGTCGTTTGCGTAAGCAGCATCGTTGTGGGTTACTCCATGCGAATCGTGCGCCGGCACTCCCTCGGCCGGCACAATTGCACAAGACAGTCTCGCACATTTTGGCGTTTGATATGTGACGGCGGCGCGGTAATTCGCCAACTGGTGGGGCAAAACGTTTTGTCCGATGCCATACTGATATGTTCCATGATGTTTTTATCGATTGTGCACAGGCCGTGGCTTGTCGCCGTGAGTCGCTGGAAGGAGGCAGCATGTCCGATGCCGTTCGTGCCGAAAAAATCGCGCACGAGGTCGACTATGCCGCCCGCCAGCTGGCCCAGGCGGGCCGCTTGGACCTGACGCACGAGTTTATCCAGCATGGCGACGTGACGGTCTATGCACATGTGACTTCGGTAGCGCGGGCGAGCCTGTCCTTTGCCGAGCGCTTGGGCCGTGCCGGCATTTCGGTCGACCGTGCTTCGTTGTTGCGCGGGGCCCTGCTGCACGATTACTTTCTCTATGACTGGCACGATCCCGACCCAAGCCATCGGCTGCATGGCTTTCGCCACCCGTTTTTTGCCCTGGCACGTGCGGAGGAAGATTTTGAGCTGACGCCGCGCGAACGGAATATTATCGTGCGGCATATGTTTCCGCTGGTGCCAGTGCCGCCGACGTGTCGTGAGGCTTGGATTGTATGCCTGGCAGATAAATGGTGCGCTCTGCGCGAGACGGTCGCCGGTCGTCTGCGGCGCAAGGACGAGGCGGACGATGGCGTGAGTGGCGAATCGAGCGAAAAGAGGAGAGGGTAGACGGTGGGGACCGCGATCGACATGGCATTTGGCGGCGCGACGCTTGCCGCCTGCCCACTCTCGGCACTGGTGCTCTCGTTTGCATTTTACGGGTTTTGCGGCTGGGCTTGGGAGTCGACAGTATGCGCCATGCTTAATCACGGACGATTTGCCAACAGCGGCTTTTTGCTGGGGCCGTGCTGCCCAATCTATGGCGCGGGCGGCATTGCCTGCTGGCTGCTGTTGCGCGGGATTCCGGATGCCTCGAGCCAGTTTGTCGCTGCAGCACTCGTATGCAGCGTGATTGAGTACAGCGTAGGCGTGCTGTTGGAAAAAACAACGGGCGCTCGCTTTTGGGACTATTCGCACCTGCCGTTTAACCTGCACGGACGCATCTGCCTGTACTGGGCCTGCGCGTTTGGCCTGGGTGCGTTGTGCATTTGCCGTTTAGTGGAGCCGGCATTGCTGGGGCTGCTTGGCCATCTGCCGGTGCTGATTGTGCGGCTGTCCGCCTTTATCGTCGCGGTCGCGATGATGGTCGACGCAGTGTGCTCTTTGGCCAGCTGGCGCCGCCTGTCCGATCAGCTGGAGCGCGTTCGGGCCGACCTTGCCGACCGCATCAACGAATCGCTTGCCGATGCGTCCGACTCTATGCTCGAACGTATTCCCGATTCGGCAATCGACTCGGTGGCACAGACGCATATCCGCAGCCGTGCCGTTAACGCGTGGCTGGCCGAGCTGGGCGACGCGACACTCGATGCCCTTCGTGAGAAGGCTTCGATGCCGACATTTATCTCGGATGGTGCTCGCGGCCTGGCACTTGCCGCCCGCCGCGTGGCCGATGCCGCGCCGAGCATGCCGCGTCCGTCGCTCGGTCGTCGCCTTGCCGGCAAGCGCATGAGCCGTCCGGTGCCAAGCGTGTCGCTCAGCCGACGCGACCTGCGCTTCTTCAATGCCTTCCCGCGCTTGCGCATCAACCGCTACGAGGGCGTCATCCGAGCTACCGACCTGCGCGACCGCGCCCGTGAGCTGTTCCGGCGCTAGCCGGGACGGGGTGGGGCCGGCGCCTGCCGTTCTTGCGTTTCCCATTGGTTTCGCGTCCGTTGCCGCGCCGTTTCCAAGATTGCGGCGCCGTTTCCATTCGACAACGCCGCGTTTAACAACGTCGTATCTGGTCTACACCAGTTGCCCCTCGGCCGCATTATGGGCGCCGACAACGTTCATGCGACCAAGGGAGAGCGAATGTACGATACGGGATCGACAACGTTTATGCTCATCTGCACCATGCTCGTGTTTTTAATGACACCGGGTCTGGCGTTTTTCTATGGTGGCCTGTCTAGGCGCAAAAATGTCATCAACACCATGCTCATGTGCTTTGGCGCCATTGGCCTGGTTGGTGTGCTGTGGATTGTTGCCGGCTGGTCGCTGGCCTATGGCGGTGACGGCTCGAGTCCATTTATTGGAGGCCTTGACCAGCTGCTGTGCCTGCCGGTGCTCAACCAGGTGCTGCAGGCGGCCGAGGGCAGTGCCGCGGACGGTGCCGTCTACCCTCAGATCATTAACATTGCCTTTCAGATGGCGTTTGCCATGATCACGGACGCTATCGTTACGGGCAGCCTGGCCGGCCGCGTTAAGTTTGGCGCCATGACGGCTTTCCTGGGCATTTGGTTGCTCGTGGTCTATGCGCCGCTCGCCCACATGGTCTGGGGCGGCGAGGGCTCCTTTATCGGCGACATCATCGGCGCGCTCGACTTTGCCGGTGGCGACGTGGTGCACATCTCGTCCGGCCTTACGGGCCTGATTCTCTGCCTGATGCTCGGCCGTCGCCGCGGCTTTGGCATGATGAGCTACCGTCCGCATAACGTGCCGTTTGTGGCGCTGGGTGCCGGTCTGCTTTGGTTTGGTTGGTTTGGCTTTAACGGCGGCAGTGAGTTCAAGGCCGATGCCGTGGCCGCGCTTGCCATCCTCAACACTGTGACGGCCAGCGCGGCGGGTATGGTCTCGTGGCTCGCCGTCGAGCGCGTGCACACCGGTCGACCCACGCTGGTGGGTGCCAGCACCGGTCTGGTTGCGGGCCTTGTGGTGGTCACGCCCGGCGCGGGCTTTGTCGAACCGTGGGCAGCGCTGGTTATGGGCCTGATTGTCTCGCCCGTCTGCTACCTGGCTATCAGCCATCTTAAGACCAAGTTCGGCTACGACGATGCGCTCGATGCGTTCGGTTGCCATGGCATCGGCGGCATCTTGGGCGGCGTGCTCACGGGCCTGTTCTGTGTGCCGGAGCTTTCGTGGACCGGTAAGGGTGGACTGTTCTACACGGGCGACGTGTCGCTGCTGGTCTCGCAGATCCTGGGCATTGTGGTGACGGTCGCTATTGTGCTGGTGCTCGATTTGGTGATCGCCGCGGTGGTCAAGGCGCTATTCCACGGCAGCCTGCGCGTGGACGAGGCCGACGAGGCGCTGGGCTTGGATGCGAGTCAACACGGCGAGAGCGCATATCCCTCCTTCTCGGGACTTGACTAGCGGCTTCCCCAGGCACCGCACCTTGGGTTTCAAACCGTCGCTTGCGTACAAAAGTACGCGGCGCTCCTCTTTCAACCCAATCTGCGGCACCTGGGAAACCCGCGTCTCATGTAAAGGGATACGTTGATTATTGAGAGGAATTCATTATGAAAAAGATCACGGCTATCGTGCGCCAGGAAAAGCTTGAGGTTCTTAAAGACGCGCTGTTTGCTGCTGATGTTCGCGGTATGACTATCAACCAGGTGCAGGGCTGCGGCGCACAGCATGGCTGGAAGGAATACGTGCGCGGCAACGAGTTGCTCGTCAACACGATCCCTAAGGTGCAGTTCACCCTCATCTGCGCCGATGAACATGTCGACGGCATTGTCGAGATTATCTGCAACGCCGCTCGCACCGGTGCCGTTGGAGACGGCAAGATTTGGGTCGAGCCGGTCGAGGAAGTCATCCGCATCCGTACCGGCGAACACGGCCCCGCCGCGGTGTAGAATCGACCGTCTACCATCCGCAACGTTAAAATGCTGCAATGAGGCACAAGACTTGCGTTGTGGATGGACGGATTATGGGTCGTAATAAATATCCCGAGGAGACTGTCGCGAAGATTCTCGACGCGGCGCTGGAGCTATTCTGCGTACAGGGTTATGAGGGGACGAGCATTCAAGACATCGTTGACCGCCTCGATGGCATGACCAAGGGTGCTGTCTATCATCACTTTAAGAGCAAAGAGGAGATTTTCAACGCCGCATTTGATCGGGCAACGGCTCCGATTGCTGAGCACCGTCGCGCGACACTCGGTGCTGGCAATATGACGGGAGCTCAAAAGCTCAAACGACTTTATGCGCCCGAGTCCGTCGTTCCGCAAATCGAGCTATGGGCTCGCATGCATCCTGCGGCAGATCCGGTAAAAAGCTCGCGGCTGCTGGCGATGCAGTACCAAGGTTCGTTTGACGAGTCGGCCGATGGCAATCTCTTGCCAGTAATCGAGGAGGGCATCGCCGACGGCTCCATTGCGTGCGAATGCCCGCGCGAAGCAGCGGAGGCCGTATCGTTGTTAGCGAATCTTTGGCTGCTGCCATTGTTCCGTCCGCTCGAGCCCAAGGAGCGAATGCTTGCTCGCGCACAATGTTTGGCGCAGATGGCGGCCGCGGTGGGGCTTGATTTGGGTAATGAAGTGCTCCAGACAACGGCCCAGATTTGGGACGTATGGAACCGTGCCGGGTGGTAATATAGATACCAACGGTATGTAATTGATTTGTGAGGGTAGCCACGGCTGCCCTTTTCAAGTCATTAAATACATACTAACAGTATGTATTTGGGGGCAGGCTTATGGCTGGGATGCGAAGAATTAGCGTTTCATTGGCGCCAAAAACAGTGCGATCTATCAGGCTATTTGGTCTTCTTGTTGCACAGCTGTGTGCGTATTCGATGCTGTCGGCACTGTGCTTTGCATGTCCGCTTTACTTGTTCGATTGCAGCGGCTCCTCAACGTTATATGGCGCCGTCGCGGCGATAGCGTTCATACCGGGCGTGCTCGCGACTCCGGTTGGCGGGATTTTGGCGGATCGGGGAAGACATTGCGGGGTTCTTGTGGTACTCGGCATTGTTCTGATGGTTGCATCACTGCTGTTTATCCCCATGAAGCGTTCGCTGCCTCTGGCGGTTGTCGTGGCAGCAATGCTTTGCGTCCAATATGGCATCCAATCGCTGCTGAAACCGATGCTTCAAATTGAGGCGGTGCGCATGACGGGCCAAGAAAAGGTTGAGCGTGCCACTGCGTTGGTCTCGCAGATAATCATGATGAGCAATATCTTGGGGCCTGTAGTCGGGACGGCAGTCTATGGGTGCTTTGGTATTGATACTCTATGCGAAACCGCGGCGTTGACGTTTACGATTTCAGCCCTGCTGTTCGGGGGCGCACTCAAGCAAAATGCCTCATCTGAAACGATGGGAGACGGCGCGACTCGTACGACACGCCGAAAGGATTTTCGGGAGTTGATTCGGTACCTGTCTCAAAATGCATCATTGGTCGCTGTGATTTTGCTTGCGGCAGTTTTGAACCTTGCGTTGGTTGGGCTAACGATTGGCGCTCCCATTATTGTTACAAAGCATCTCGGCATGCAATCGTCCTGCGTTGGGATAGTTGAGGTTGCTCTGGGCCTGGGTGGTCTTACCGGCAGTGGCTTGGTCGGCATTTGGCCGCATCGTTTTTCTTTCAATGGCATATGCCGATATGTTGCGATGATCTGTTTTGGAGTCGCGCCGATTATTGTTACGCTGTTGTTCGGCGTAGATGTATGCGTGTTCACCGTGTTTGCGGTTGGTTCGGCATGGGTCATGGTGTGGGCGAGCATTACGTCGGTTGAAATCATCGCGTTTGTTCAGCGGGTAGCGCCGACTGAGCTCTGCGGAAAAGTGCTTTCGGTCGTTTACATGGTCCTTTCCTGCGCAACGCCTATCGGCCAATTGACGTACGGGGTTGCATATGATCGATGGACACCGGCGATTGTATTCGCAGCCATGTTGGCGGTGCTGACGTTGACGACGGCTCTGTTTTATCGGCTGAAAAATCGATTGCGGCGATTGTCTTAACGCGCTGGGGCACCGTGAATTTGTGAAGGCGGTGGTACGCCGCGCCGGGACGGCATTGTTTGGACATGCCTCTCCTTCGTCTACAATATCGGGCAGACGAAGGAGAGGCATGTCCATGATCAAGATGTTCGCGAGTGACTTAGACGGAACGCTGCTGAACGCCCTGCACGAGGCGGATGGGACCATCCGCCGCGCCATTCGCGAGCTGACTGAGGCTGGCCTGCACGTGGTTCCCGCGACTGGACGCTCGACGTTGCCGATCGGCGAGCATGGCTTTACGGGCTTGGCGCTTGACGCCTGCTGCTCCAATGGATCCATCGTGCGCGACAGCCATGGCGAGGTGCTCAAGACTTGGACCATCGATCCGCAGGTCACTGAGGAACTGCTCAAGGCGTTCCCGGACATTTGCTTTGATTGTTCCACGCCCGATGGCATGTACTCGAGCGGTTCGTTCGAGATGCATCAGGCGGGCTTTAAAAAGGACAGTCCCATCAAGCGCATCGTGATGCGCGGCATGCGTGCGCGCGGCGGGTATCACGAGGAGCAGTATTTCGACCAGTCGATCGGTGACATCCTGCGCCACGATGTATGCAAGATCAATTGTCGCGTGACCTCGCCCGAGCTGGAGCGTGACCTTAAGGCCTATCTTGCCGAGCGCTCGGACCGTGTGGTCAACGCGCCGTTCGATCCGGTGATGTTCGAGATCACGGACGTGGCATGCAACAAGGGCGAGAGCGTGGCCTGGCTGGCGGGTTACTACGGCATTGCCGAGGACGAGGTCGCGGTCTACGGCGACGGCGGCAACGACATCGCCATGCTCAAGCGTTTCCGCCACAGCTACGCGACCAAAAACGCAAGCGATGCAGCCAAGGCCGCCGCGAGCGCGACCATCGGCAGCTGCATGGTCCACGCCGTCCCCAAACACATGCTCGCCACCATGCACAAGCAAAACTCCCGCACCATCATCGAATAAGGGACAAAGGGACAGTCCCTTTGCCACAATCTAAATATTGCCTTTACGTGTTGATGCACACGGTGTGCAATAATACTCGCACTGTGCAATAGCGCACGGACTGAGTAACAAGGAGGACGCTTGTCCCAGCTCGAGAAATGCGATCGCCGGTCCCTTCGCTCGCAGCGTGCCCTTCGCCAGGCGCTTGCCAGCGAGCTTGCCGAAAGCGGCGACCTTTCGCGCATTAACGTCGCGTCGCTCACCGAGCGCGCCGGTCTTACACGCCGCACGTTCTATTCGCACTACCGCGATATCCCCGACTTTATCAGCCAGATCGAGGACGGCCTGCTTGCCGAGATTCGCGAGCGGGTGGAGCTTATCACCGCAGCTCAATTACCCGATCTTTATCGCAATATCGACGAGCTCGAGCCGGCACCCGGTTCGGTTGAGCTGCTTCGCTATCTTGCGGCTAATCGCGACCTTATCGGGGCCCTGCTGGGCCCGGGCGGCGACCCCGCCTTTATTAAAAAGATTATCGACACCGCGCGTGAGGCTGTGGTGCCGCGTGCACAGACGGGCATTTTGGGCTTGGCGCTGGGCACCTTCTTTGACTACTACGTCACCTATGTCGTGAGTGCTGAGGTCGGCATGATCCAACGTTGGTTTGAGCGTGACCTTTCTGAATCGCCCGAGACCATGGCGCGCATTATGACGGTCATCGCCTTTGTGCGCCCCGGCGACCTGTATGGCCAACCCATCGATATCAACGTGCCGGAATACGGCATGAAGCTATTGAATCTGCAGCTCGAGGACGCGGTCGACACCACCGCAACCGTCGAGTCCAACAACTAAGAGGAGAGACAATGAGCAAACTCGTCGAGGGCATTAAAGACCGTGTGGTCGCTGCCGCACGCGAGGCTGCGCCCGCCGTGGTGGACGCCGCGCAGAAGGCCGCGACCGCGGCTGCCGAGAAAGTTGCTGAGGCAGTTGCCGATGCCAAGAACGTGGCAGGGGAGACGTCCGTCGTCGCCGAGCCCGCCACCGCCGCTGAGCCCGTAGCCGCCACTGCCGCCCAGGCCCCCGAAGGCGCGATCTTCAACCCCGAGAACGCTCGTGGCAATCTGCACCTGGGCATCGACGTGGGCTCCACCACCGTTAAGCTCGCCGTGCTCAACGACGACAACCAGATTGTTTACGCCAAGTACCAGCGCCACCACACCGACGTTCGCGCCTGCGCCCGCGACCTGTTCGAGGGCGCTGCGACCGTGCTGCCGACGGCCCAGATGACCTGTGCCATCACCGGTTCGGGCGGCCTGCTGCTGTCCCAGTGGCTCGACCTAGAGTTTGTCCAGGAGGTCATCGCCAGCAAGCGCGCCGTCGAGACCCTCATCCCGGCCACCGATGTCGCCATCGAGTTGGGCGGCGAGGACGCCAAGATCATCTACTTCGACAACGGCATCGAGCAGCGCATGAACGGCACCTGCGCCGGCGGTACGGGCGCCTTCATCGATCAGATGGCAACCCTGCTGCACACCGACGCGAGCGGCCTCAACGAGCTCGCGGCTAACGCCACCACCATCTATCCCATCGCCAGTCGCTGCGGCGTCTTTGCCAAGACCGATGTGCAGCCGCTGCTCAACGAAGGCGCCCGTCCCGAGGACGTCGCCGCCTCCATCTTCCAGGCTGTCGTGACCCAGACCATCTCGGGCCTGGCGTGCGGCCGTCCCATCCGCGGCAACGTCGCCTTCCTGGGCGGCCCGCTGCAGTATCTCTCCGAGCTGCGCCACCGCTTCTACCTCACGCTCAATCTGGACGAGGAGCACCGTATCGTGCCCCAAAACGCCCACCTGTTTGTGGCGAGCGGCGCCGCCATGGCGCATGAGTCCAACAAGCTCAGCACGTTCCCGCAGCTCATCGAGGCCATCGACAGCCTGGGCGACACGCAGGGCGCCGAGGTTGAGCGCCTGGAGCCGCTCTTTGCCACCGACGAGGACTTTGCCGAGTTCAAAACCCGCCACGACACCGAGGTCGTCCCCAAGGGCAAGCTCGACGGCTACACCGGCCGCGTGTTCATCGGCATCGACGCCGGTTCCACCACCATGAAGGCCGCGCTCGTGGGCGAGGACGGTCAGCTGCTGCACACCTGGTACGGCAACAACAACGGTGACATCCTGGGCACGGCCAAGGTCATCATGGCCGATTTCTACAACCATATCCCTGCAGGCTGCACCATCGGCCACGTGACCACCACGGGCTACGGCGAGGCGCTGCTCATCGAGGCCCTCAAGGCCGACTCCGGCGAGATCGAGACCGTCGCGCACCTGCGTGGCGCCAAGGCATTCCTGCCCGGCGTGGAGTTCATTCTGGATATCGGCGGCCAGGACATGAAGTGCCTGCGCGTCAAGGACGGCGTTATCGAGCACATCATGCTCAACGAGGCCTGCTCGTCGGGTTGCGGTAGCTTTATCGAGAGCTTCGCCGTCTCTATGAACATGGACGTGCGCGCGTTCGCCGACGCCGCCATCCATGCCAAGGCCCCGGTCGACCTGGGCAGTCGCTGCACGGTCTTTATGAACTCGCGCGTCAAGCAGGCGCAAAAGGAAGGCGCCACGGTGGGCGACATTGCGGCCGGCCTGTCCTATTCCGTCATCAAGAACGCCTTGTTCAAGGTCATTAAGCTGCGCGACCCCAAGGAGATCGGCAGCCAGGTGATCGTTCAGGGCGGCACCTTTATGTCCGATGCCACGCTGCGCGCGTTTGAGCAGCTCACCGGCGTTCATGCCGTGCGTCCCGACATCGCCGGCTGCATGGGCGCCTATGGTGCGGCCCTGCTCGCCCGCGATCGCGCCGGTGCCGATGGCACCTCGACCATCCTTTCGGCTGAGGACATCGCGCACCTTACCGTGACGCAAAAGCATGTCCGCTGCGGTCGCTGCTCCAACAACTGCCAACTCACCGTCAACGACTTTGGCGGCGGCAGGCGCTTCATTACCGGCAACCGCTGCGAGAAGGGCGCCGGCCACAAAAAGCAGAAGACCGAGGCCCCCAACCTCTTCAAAAAGAAAAACGAGCTGCTCTTTAACCGCGAGGTCCTGAGTCCCGACGAGGCCCCGCGCGGCACCGTCGGCATCCCGCGCGCGCTCAACATGTACGAGAACTACCCCTTCTGGCACGCCTTCTTTACGCGCCTGGGCTTTAGCGTGCAGCTGTCCGACCAGTCGAGCAAGAAGACCTACCAGGCGGGCATCGAGTCCATGCCGTCCGAGAGCGTGTGCTATCCGGCCAAGATGAGCCACGGCCACGTGATGAACCTTATCGACCGCGATGTCGACTTCATTTGGATGCCGTGCGTGCGCTGGGAGCGCAAGGAGGATCCGACTGCCGGCAACTGTTATAACTGCCCCATCGTCATGAGCTACCCCACGGCGTTGGCACTCAACATCGACGAGATCCGCGAGCAGAACATCGAGTTCCTGTACCCGTTTGTGCCCTATCACGACAAGACCGAGCTCAAGCGCCGTCTGTACCAGGTGCTCGCCGTCGACCGTGTGGCCGATGCGCAAGCCGGTCGCGGTCGCGTGCGTGGACCCAAAATCACGCGCTCCGAGGTCGATGCCGCCGTCAACGCTGCCTTTGAGGCCGATGCGCGTTTCCACGAGGACATCCAGACTATGGGCGAGGAGGCTCTTAAGTGGGTCGAGGACCACGGCGGTCACGGCATCGTGCTCGCCGGTCGTCCCTACCATAACGACCCCGAGATCAACCATGCCCTGCCCGAGCTTATCTCGAGCTTTGGCTTTGCGGTCTTTACCGAGGATTCGCTCGCGCATCTGGTAAAGCCCGAGCGTCCGATTCGCGTCGTCGACCAGTGGATGTACCACAGCCGCCTGTACGCCGTCGCCCGCTTTGTGACGATGCGCAACGACCTGGACCTGATCCAGCTCAATTCCTTCGGCTGCGGTCTCGATGCCCTGACCACCGATCAGGTGCAGGAAATCCTTGAGGCCAGCGGCAAGATCTACACCGTGCTCAAGATCGACGAGGTGTCCAACCTGGGCGCCGCACGCATCCGCATCCGCTCGCTCATGGCCGCGCTTAAGGACCAGGAGGCCGAGCGCTTGGCCGAGGCCACGGCCGCGGGCGAGGCCTACGAGCAGGGCGATGCCGCGCCGGTGGCTCCCTCCAAGGATGCCCCCGCGTTCGCGAGCCGCAAGTACACGTTCGAGGCGCAGCGTGGAAGCGCCTCGACCGCGTGGCCCAAGGTGCCCTTTACCGAGCAGATGCGCGAGGAGGGCTACACCATCCTGTGCCCGCAGATGGCGCCGATCCACTTTGACCTGGTCAAAGAGGTGTTCCGCGGTGCCGGCTACAACTTGGAGCTGCTGCCCTCGACCGATCACGACGCCGTCGAGGCCGGCCTGCGCTACGTGAACAACGATATCTGCTATCCGTCGATCCTGGTGACGGGCCAGATTATGGAGGCCATCGAGAGCGGTCGATACGACCTGTCCAAGACAGCTGTGGTCATCAGCCAGACCGGCGGTGGCTGCCGCGCCACCAACTACATCGCACTCATCCGCAAGGCCCTGCGTGAGAGCGGCCACCCCGAGATCCCGGTGATCTCGCTTTCGGCCGTGGCGCTGGGCGAGGACAACCCCGGCTTTAAGATTACGCCGGCGCTGCTTAAGCAGGCAGTCTACGCGGTACTCTTTGGCGACGTGATGATGCAGATGCTCTATCGCTGCCGCCCGTACGAGGCCACGCCCGGTGCCGCCAACGCACTCTACGAGGAGTACATGGCGCGCGCCCGCAAGCTGGCGCCCAAGTTCAACCGCCACAACTACACCAAGCTGTGCCGCGAGGCCATCCGCGCGTTCGATACCATGCCGCTCGTGGGTGAGGGTACCAAGCCGCGCGTGGGCGTGGTCGGTGAGATCTTGGTCAAGTTCCATCCTACGGCCAACAACCACGTGGTCGACGTGATCGAGCGCGAGGGCTGCGAGGCCGTAGTGCCGGGTCTGCTCGACTTCTTCCTGTACTCCATGAGCAACGCCGAGCTACAGAAGGACGAGCTGGGAAGCTCTGCCACTACGCGCGCGGGCATGCAAGCGCTCATCAAGCTCGTGGACTGGATGCGCACGCCGGTGGAGGAGATGCTCGAAAAGTCCCGCCGCTTTGAGGCTCCCGAGCGCATCGGCACCATGGCCGACAAGGCCCGCACGGTGCTTTCGGTGTGCAACAACATGGGCGAGGGCTGGCTGCTCACGGCCGAGATGCTCGACCTGATCGACCACGGTGCGCCCAACATCATCTGCACGCAGCCTTTCGCGTGCCTGCCCAACCACGTGGTGGGCAAGGCCGTGATCAAGGAGCTGCGCCGCCAGCATCCCGAGAGCAACATCGTCGCGGTGGACTACGACCCCGGTGCGTCCGAGGTCAACCAGCTCAACCGCATCAAGCTCATGATCAGCGTGGCCAAGGAGAACATGCGCGCCGGCAAGGGCTTTAAGCTCGAGAAGGTGGCACCGCTCGCGATGGACGAGGTCACCGGCCAGATGCGTGCCCATGACGGCTGCGTGAGCTGCGGGCCGGCTAGCGAAGAGGCCGTTGCATCGGTCGCCGAGCGTCTGGGACGCGGCATTAAGAAGTAACTGGCCTGCTTTGGGCTAGATATGAGGCAAACGGGTGGTAGCCGTGCCGGTTACCACCCGTTTTTGCTGGACATATGTTGCGCAAATGACCTTGCTACAGCCTTCCGTGGGCTTGCCCGATTTTTGGGCCGGTTCGAGCTTTGAGGACAAGTTACTGCAGGCCCAAGGCGATTTTTCGCTCAACGCGGGCCAGCACAGCGTGACCTATCTGCCAAACGACGAGATGATCGCTGCGGACTGCCCATCGCCACCTACGAGATGGAAGCCGAAAAGTATATCTACCGCGTGTACAAGTACGAGCTGTAGGGCCGCGCTTAGGTTTGACCAATGGAGTATGAAAACACGCCGTTCGCCGATGCCCCCTCCGCGAGTGGCAGCCATATGGTTTGATGTCAGAAACATATAGTTGTCGCTAGCCTGCTGGCGACGTTCTCCCTGATATCGGAGGTTCCAGGTATGTTTCGCGCTCCGTTAAACAACTATCGGTTGGGCTAACATGGGTCGCCGTGCTATTTCGATAGCCCTTGCAGTGGTCTGCCTGGCTGTGCTCCTGGGCGCTACAGGGCTGTTTGCTATAAGCCGAGAAACGTCCTATATGCAGGAATGCGCTTCCGAAGGGTTTGCCATTGATGGTTTCTATCGGGATGACAAAACGAGTCGGGAAACCCTGGCTTTTCTTGAGGAGGACAACTGTCAATGGCAGCTGGTCGACCAAGACGGAATCTGCACAGACGGGCAGTTTAAGCGTACGGATGATCCCAATATCCTGGTATTAAAGAAGGAAAACGGCGAAGAATTCGGCACGGTTCACGTTGCGTATATATCGCGCCGGCGCAATCAGGGGCAGATTTACCTAATTAGAAATACTAAGGTGACCCGATTTTATCTTGTGAGCACCGATCCGGCGTTTACGGTGGAGTCTGGCGATGTCGATGCGGACGTCTGATTCACGGCAATAAAACAGCGAGCGGGGCTCGGGTGTGAACTGCACCCCGCAATTTGCTCGTGTCCGTATCGCGTCTGCGCCTCGTCGTAACTTGCGTCCGTGCGAGCATTCATCCCGCGCCGGCATCACTTCACATCGAACTCCACGCGATCGAGCTCGGGCACGTTGAGGTCGATGAGCTTGCGGGCAACGCGGCGGTCGTGCGCCCCGAGCGCCTCGCCTGTCGTCACGTGGGCGACAGTCTGGCGCTCGACAAGGCCCTCCTCGTCGTCTTCGGTGGCCGAGGTCTCGACGGCGACGGTGTAGTCCTCAAAGCCTGGCAGCACCGCCGCAAGCTCGCGCGTGGTTTCGGTGACGCCGTAGCCGTCCTGCACGCCGGCCTGCGCCGAGCCAATAGACCCCGCCGTCATAACGATGCAGGGGATGGCAAAGATTACCGTGCCCACGATGATGCGGCGGCGCACCTTGCGCGATAGCTCGTCGACCTCGGCGTTTTCTTCAGCAGTCACAATACCGTCGCCGTTCAGGTCGCGCTTGAGCGGCACGCGCAAAAGAAGCAGCACGGCTTCGGCGGCCAGTGCGATAAAGACCACGTTGATGCCAAACTCATAAAGCGCCGAGAGAAACAGTGACCCGCTCGCGATGGCGATGCCGTAACCAGCCGCGCACAGGGGCGGCATGAGCGCGGTCGCCACGGCCACGCCGGCGATGAGCGTGGCGGGTTCCTGGTCGCGCGAGTTGCCCAGCCCGCCTGCAAAGCCGCCTGCGAGTGCGACGGTAAGGTCCCAGACGGTGGGTGTCGAGTTGTCGATGATGGCGGCCGTGGTGGTGCCAAGGGGCGAGAGCTTAAAGTACAGCGTGGACGTGACCAGGCAAAAGGCCATCTGCAGCGCAAGGCTGGCGACGGCTTCGACGGTAATCTCGCGGTCGAGCGTGGCGATGCCATATGCCATGGCAAGGACCGATCCCATAAGCGGGCAGATGAGCATGGCGCCCACGATGGCGATGTCCGAGTCGATATCGAGGCCGATGCTTGCGATGAGCATGGCGATGATGAGGATGCACAGGTGAGAGCCGGTCAGACGCGCCCCGTTTACAAAACGCTTGCGGATCACATGATAGGGCGCGCGTCCCTCGCGAATGTTGAACGCGCGCTTTAAAAAACGGCCAGCCTGCTCGGCAGCCTCACTATGAGCAGGGCGGATGCCGTGGCGCCGGTGATGGCGTTCGCGCAGTCGCTTGAGCTGTTGTCTATCGAGTTCCATGTCCACCTCGTTCTGGCACGGGCCGCATATCCCGCCCGTCGCCCTTACTCTACACCGTGGCGGGCGGGGTGTCTGTTGGATGCGGAATCCGATAGGGCGGATGACGCGGGAGCAAATGCAAATCACAGGCTCAATTCGATCCCGCAAGAATATGATGCGCCAGCTCCTACATATGTGACGAAATTGTGAAGCACGAGAGCGCGAATTTCAAAAAATCCGCCGGTGACCAATGTTGCGCAACAGAATTCAATAATCAGCTCCTACATTTTGAAGCGTATGGATACATCCGTGTCAAAGGGAGAAAGCCATGGCAAACTACAGTCCACAACACTTTGGGCCTCGGGCCAAGACTGTCAACGTCAAGGGCGTTGCTAACCGCGCCGTCGCAACCGTTTTGACGGCGGGCCTCATCGCTCAGCCGCTCATGTCGCCGCTGGCGGCAATCGCGGCACCGTCAACCGATAACGGCGATTCTGTTCAGGGGGGTGTTCCTATAGTTTTGTCAACTGGGCAATGCTGTTTTCGAGATTGAAT
>CAUGGC010000033.1 GCA_959599095.1 uncultured Collinsella sp.
AAGCAGGCCCGCTAGCTCGCGAATCACACAGGCTTAAACCTTCCATGCCAGGGGGGGCGGACACCAGCAACGGTGCCCGCCCCCCTGTATTTGGTATGCTCGGTATGATTATCCCTCACAAACAATCAAAGAAATCTCGACCGCAATCGGTCGACGGTAAAGCAAATGGCAAAAACGCTTGCCACGTATATTAGGCAGTCAATTAGAATCGAAACGCATTGACCATCCCCCAACGGGGTCACGCCGCAAATCCACATGAGCATCGAGGCTGGAAGCGGAAGCATGGAATTGGCCCCGATCTGTATGTAGATCGCTACAACGTTGACAAGCAGCAGCATGCCAATCGGACCGAAGCCGGACCCAAAATAGGAAACAGCGATCACGCAAGAGATCACGTATGCAAGGCAGGCAGCGGCAGCAAGAACAAGTCGATAGCAAAATACATGCAGGTTGAAATACTGCTGAGCATCCGGAACGATTACGCAGTTAAGACAGTACAAAACGACACTCGACAGGATAAACGCGTCCAAAAGGGCAAAAGAAGACAGCACCACTCGAGCAACGATAGCGCACACACGCTTCCCTCCCCGAGCCTCCGACAACCCCCACGGTTCCTCAATAAAGCCCGAACTGACAAAGCGCGGCACAATGCAAGCCGCGATGAACGGAAAGAACAATGCATGAGCCAACGGGGCTACGTTGAAAAGCAGACCGCAAAAAACCCCTGCATTACCAAATAGAAGGACATCCTCTGCCGATAGCCGAAGCGTCGGGTCTGGGAAAAAGCCCAAGAAACTGTTCTCACGGAGGCTACAGAACCACATCGGGAAAGAATTAAGCTGCAATACCACCATGCACGCATAAATTACCAGGATTAAGGCGTACGCCCATTTGCTCACATGCTTCCATTCTGACTGGAGAAGTCTTTTAATCTGACGAGCCATTGAACACACCCCCAGCGCGAAAGCTCACGAGAGCGTAAATCAATACCGATAGACAGCTGGCTGCCACGCCATATCCCAGAAGCGTCAGCTGCCCCATATCGCTATACCCAAGGGCACATCCGACTCCAAGATACGGCCCCGGAAGAAGGAAAATCCATCGCAAGGACGGTATGGGCGCCTGAAGGTAAGTTCCGTAGAGCGTCAAGCTCATGACAAATCCGATTATTACCACAGCCCCGCTCAATACGGCGCTGCTTGTAATCCGATAGATGGTCACCGTCTCCAACGCAACCGATGTCACCAATACGGCGTTGATTATCATTGCGGGCAAAAATGCAGCCAGCATGCTATGCGCATAGTTTTGCCCTCCACGTGTTATCGCTATTGCAAAAAGAAGAAGGCAAAGCGCACTATATGCTACGCCAATTATTAAAGCAAACGAAAGCACATGTGCTAGGACCCCATTAAAGCGGGCAAGACCTCTTGCTGAAGAAATTCGGTGCCCCTCTTCATAGCCGCGCTCCTGTAAAATCGCCAGGCAAACGATGAGCGGAACGAACAGAGACGTGCCGGCAAAAGCACTGCGCACAAGGGACTCATCGGGTGCAGAAGGATCGATTACATTCCAGCAGAAACCAATATCCTCCCCAAAAACGCTATTGCCAAAGGCGAGCAACGTTGTTCCGTTTTTTAGAAAGACACCGAAGAGAAGGCCGAACGCCAGAATAAGCGCAAGACCAAACTTCGCCGGAAACATCCTGTGCAAACGCATCATATCTGCCTTTATGGGATGGATCGCCCGCTTCATAGCGAGACCGCCTTCATCAAGCGCCTGTAATACTCTTTTAGGGACGACGCCTCATCCCTTATGACGTCCATCGATTCCTTTTTCAGCAGTTCGCCGTCATGAATAAACACGCAACTTGTTGCAACTGATGCCAACTCATCCAAATCATGGCTAGAGACGAGCATGGTCTTACCCTGTTCTCGATTCAATCGACCGATAAGGGCCCATATACTCTCGATGCCCAGCGGGTCCAATCCATTTGCCGGCTCATCGAAAATTAGTACGTCGGTGTCGCCCAACAAAGCCGTAGCTATATCCAGCCGCCGTTTCATTCCCAGAGAAAAACTGTTCACGCTCTTTTTCTCTTCGACGTCCAGCCCGACTAGGCTCAAAACGCGAGGAATCTCACGATTCGCATCAAGCCCCCATTCCGCACATCGGATCCGAAGATTCTCAGCCGCACTGAGGGATTGGTATGCTCCGCAGGAATCTGGCACATAGCCGACACGCGTCCGCATCAGGCTCAGCTCTTTTTTCGACTTGCCCCCAAAGAGCTCCACGCTCCCCGACGATGGCTCACAGAGGCCCAGCACTATTTTAATAAGCGTGCTTTTACCCGCCCCGTTTGCACCAACAAGGGCACAGAGCTCAGACTGATGCACCTCGAAGGAAACGTCATGCAAAACGTGCCGTTTCCCGTAGCGTTTTGAAACTTTTGATAGCTTTATCGCTGATGCGTTCATTGGACCCCCGTTCTGCTTGATAGAAAAACCGCTCATATCGTTCCTTCTTTCCTTTATCGTTTTCCATGGTTGTTATTGTTTTTCGATAACTCATATTTGTCAAGATAATCTAAAAGAAGGGACCCGTGTTAGACACGGGTCCCTTCACGCTGATACTTCGTTTTAGTTGTTTGCCTTAAGCTACTCGTCACTCAAATCGACAGCGAAGACTGATGTCGGAAGCGATACCTCATTGCCTCCGCCGTCCCGCATCTGTCTCACGACATTTTTTGCGCGCTCGACAATCAGCTCCTCAAGCTCTTTCTCACTCACACGCTGAATAATATCTCCCGGTTGACAGTCAAGTTCATCGCAAATATCGAGAAGCGTCTTAAGGCGAATAGCTTTAATTTTTCCGTTTCTTAGCTTAGAAATATTAGCCGGAGTATGCCCCGTGGCACGAATCAGATCAGCACTGGTCTTTCCGGTCTTAAGCAGCTGCGTCTCAAGCTCGATGATGAGATAGCTCATGCTTCCTCCTACACAAGCTCGTCAGACTGCTCTTGGAGCAGCGAGGCATAACTCCAGATCACCGAGATACACAGACAGACAGCCGCGCCGATAAGCGACCCCGCATCAAAGGCAACGCCTTGGCAAATCTCAATAACGAAGGAATGAGGCACGACGTAAAGCTCCAGCCCACCAATGGTAAGATTGACCGATCCGTAGGCACCAATAAGCGAAACCGCGGCGTTAACAGCAAAGGCAAGCGCAAGAACACGGATAAGCCGCACATGCGTCTTGGTAAAGGGCGAGACGCCTCGCGAGATGTTACGGCTGATCCCACACAGAACGACAAGCGAAATACCCACGACGAGTGCCAGGCACAGTCCGCTTGGGATAACGATGCACCCGCCATCGAGAAGCGTCACGACGCCGAAAGAATCGACAGAAGCAACGTTTGCAACCGCATACCAGATCACGTAAACAACCAACGCGGCAAAAGCGACGAGCATCCCTGCAAAAACGGCTGCCATGCAAAAGCCAAGCTTCCTGATATTTTCGCCCGCTTTGGCCATACGCTGAACGCTGTTAGACATACACTCACCCTCATCGACTCTATCGTTATTCGAACAGTTTATCGAACAACGATATTGATTGCATGCGGAAAGCCCCGCCAGTGCGCATAGGCCATTTACTAACCCGGAGGGGTGAGCGTGGATTTTTGGACACATATCGAACGAGAGTGGATAATCTCCCACTTTGGGGCCGCCACCGGGCCTAAAACGGGAGATTATCCACTCTCATAGTCATCAAGGCTCGCAAGCTCTTATTCGGCCGCTTCGCGCAGGGCCGACATCGTCGCCGCATATTGCTGCTGCAGCGCATGCATCCCCTCGCGGGCGCCGTCAACGGCATCGGCACCGCGCAGCGCTTCGGTCACCACGACCGCCGGCTCGTACAGATTATCGAATCCCAGGTTCTGGCTCACGCCCTTGAGCGTGTGCGCTGCCATAAACGCACCTTCGGCGTCTCCTGCCGCCATGGCGGCCTCCAGCTTGTCCATGCTCTCGTCATCCAAAAACTTGAGGGCAAAGCGGGCAAGCATTTCCTCGCCCATCAGCCGAGCGCACGCGTCATCATAATTAGCGCCGATCTTCTCATACGCCTCACGCATGGAAATCATGGATTAAAAACTCCTTTGGTCAAACTAAATCGTGGGAAACGCGACAACGTCGGCGGGGCGTGCCAACGTCTCGGCAATTTGGTCTTGCACCTCGAGCAGACAATCGAGCAGCAGCGGGTTAAAGGTGCCGCACTTACCGTCCAGGATCATCTGAATTGCCTCCTTGTGCGGGATAGCGTCCTTGTACACGCGCACGCTCGTCAGCGCATCATACACGTCGGCCACCGAGACCACCTGCGCGGCAATGGGAATCTCGTCGCCCTTAAGGCCATCGGGATAGCCCTTGCCGTCCCAGCGCTCGTGATGCCAACGCGCAATCTGGTACGCATATTCCATAAGCGCATTGCCGACGTGATGGCGGCCCAGCTCAAGCAACATGTCGGCGCCGATCGTGGTATGCGTCTTCATAATCTCGAACTCCTCGGGCGTAAGGCGCCCGGGTTTGTTGAGAATTGCATCGTCAATCGACATCTTGCCGATATCGTGCAGCGCCGAAGCCAGGGCAATCGTAGAGCGTTCCTCATTGTCGAGGGAGATCGTGCCGCTACGCTGGACCAGACAGCCAAGCAGCAGCTCGGTCAGCTTCTCGATGTTCGTAACGTGCCTGCCGCTCTCGCCATTGCGAAGCTCCATGACGCCGGCCATGATGTCGATGAGCATGCGACTGTTCTTGACGCGCTCGTTGTACTGCTGGGACAGCAGGCTCGTCAGGCGGCGCTGCTTGGCGTATAGGCGGATGGTGTTGCTTACACGGCGGCGCACGACACGGGAGTCAAACGGGCGGTTGATATAGTCCGAGGCGCCCAGCTCGTACGCGCGCAAAACCATATCATCGGAATCTTCGCTCGAAATCATGATGAAAGGCAGATTGTCGATACCCGATCGGCGCGACAGATCGGCCAGCACCTCAAAGCCGCTTATGCCCGGCATGACAATATCCAGCAGCACGAGCGACAACTCATCGCCATAGCGGTCGACCATGTCGAGCGCCGTACGACCGTTGTCGGCCTCGAGGATGCAATACTCGTCCTTGAGCATCTCGTTGAGAATGGCTCGGTTCATCTCGGAGTCATCGACAATAAGCACCAAAGGCTTTTCGCTTTGGAAGGCTTCGATGGAATCGGCATCGGTCACGACCGTACCGGCTTTTGCCTTAGCGCGGCTCAATAACTGGACAGCGCGGCCAACTCCTTCATCGACCGTCTCGCCATGAATGCGAACACCGCCAACACATGCCGTCAAGCTCACGTACTCATGGCCCGGAACAATCGTGGCATGAACGGCATCGGACACCTGATGCAGGCGACGGGTGAAGTCATCGGAGGGGATATTGGGCATGACGACCACAAACTTGTCGCAGCCATAGCGTACAAGCTCGTCAGTCGAACGAATTCCGCTGCGTATGGCTGTCGCCACAGCACCGAGCGCAAGGTCGCCGGCATGACGGCCACACGTATCGTTGAAGACCCTAAAATCATCAAGGTCGATCACCGCAACGCCGGCATTCATGCGGGCGCTACGGAGCTTTTCCTCGTAATATCGGCGATTGCGCACACTCGTCAGCACGTCGGTGTAGACGAGGTCCTCTTCTGCAGCCTCTTGCTCATCGATCGGACGCACCATCAGCAGGACGTGAGGCTCGCCCTCGACCTTCAGAGGGCGCAGGCGAGCGCGGTACTCGGTACCATCATTGAGCAGCTGCTCCGATACCTCACCCGAATCTGCCAAGGCCTCAAGACTCGACTGACGCAGACAAGGGCAGCGATTGCCGGCGAGCAGGCAGTTAGGCTCGCTCTTAATCTGATCGGCCGACAGCAAACGCACCACGGGGTAGGTCTTCGCGACGCGGGCGACCTCGGCGGCAGCCTCCTCGTCGGTTAGATTGACCTCGTGATTATTGAGCATATGGGGCCCTTTCTATCGTTACGCACGGCAACGGTGCATATCAATTGGTACAAGGGTAGCATCTAACAGCTGAAGGCAAACGCGCGATTATCGTTGCATTTTTATGACCTGGCAAACGGCGGTAATGGAGCCGCAGGCGCGCGATTATGGGCGCATTCGTTAACAATGACGAAACGCTAACAGCCCCTCTCCCCGCAGGTCATCGAGCGTGCTAACGCTCCAAGACATCACGAACGGCGTTTGCCGCCGTAACGGGGCGATCGCGCAGACCGTTATGCGCGCCCGGAATCGTCACAAGGGGGCAATCGAGATATTCGGCAGCCGCTCGCGTGCCAGCCTCGCGGGGTGTATCGACCGAAAGCTCGCCCAAAAACACGGCCGGCACCGCCTTTGACGCGCGGACGCGCTCCCAGTCGGGAGCATATGTCATATTTGTTCCGTATTCATTAGCCATAAAGCAACGACCATTGCGCAGGGCATGTTTGGCTTCCGCTTCGGTCGTCCCGGGAGCTTCGGGGTCCAAGTCGCCGAGGGCTCCCAAGAAAAGCCGGAGCGCCCTTGAAACCTTTCCAGCCGCAATCATATCGAGCAAAACCGGAGCTGCGCCCATGCCGACGCCTTCGGCCGACACAGCCGGCTCATGCAGAATCGCACGGGCGACGAGATGGGGTTCGGCGCGAAGAAGCTCCAGCGCCACCAACGTACCGGCGCTATGCGCAAGCACATTTGTCGGAGCGCCAACGTGTTCGATCACGGCTTGCAGGTCGGCGGCCTGAGCGGCAAGATCATAGCTGCCGTCTGCCGCATCGCTGCTGTCACCGCAGCCGCGGCGGTCGTAGGCAATTACGCGGTAGTTGCGACTGAGCTCACAAGCGATACCGTCAAAAAATGTGCCGTCGACACAAGCGCCGTGCACGCACACCAAGGCAGGAGCATCAGGCGACACATCCGGGCCGGCATATTCGCGACAGGCAATCGTGGTGCCTGCATTCTCGACCGTAAAATCCATGTTGTGCCCCCATCATCAACGCCCATCCAGTTGCACGTCAGTGCGGTTGGATGGACCCGTATTGCCTTACGCCTTGTTAACAGATTAACTGTACCCGACCCGAGGCTTTTCATGACACGGCATAATGAGCGACGTGAAAAAACGAAACTTGTAAAGCGAGAGCCCGCACCCTGCTTTGGAGCCGATGCTATGCTTAGGCACAATTGTCTTGAGGAGCATATGCCTATGTCTACGTTTTTGAATGCCAGCCCCATCTTTGGGCCCGTTCGCAGCCGTCGCCTTGGCCTCTCGCTCGGCGTCAACATGATGCCGGCCAGCGGCAAAATCTGCACGTTCGACTGCATCTACTGCGAGAACGGCCTCAACGCCGAGCGCCCCTGCCACGAGCCGTATAACACGGCTGCCGTGGTGCTCGACGCACTCGAGGCCAAGCTGCACGAGATGGTAATCGAGGGTGAGCTGCCCGATGTAATCACGTTTGCCGGCAATGGCGAGCCCACCGCCGCGCCGGAGTTTCCGCAGACCATCGCCGGTGCCGTCGCGCTTCGCGACCAGCTGGCCCCAAACACCAAGATTGCCGTGCTCTCCAACGGCACACGCGCCGACCGTCCCCAGGTGCACGATGCGCTCATGATGGTCGACGACAACATCCTCAAGCTCGATACGGTCGACCCGGCATTTATCCAGCTGCTCGATCAACCCGTTGGACCCTACGACGTGGAGCATCAGATTGAGACGTTCGCGAGCTTTAACGGTCATGTCATTATCCAGACGATCTTTTTGACCGGCGAGTATCAGGGCAGGCTCATCGACAACACCGGTGAGGAGTACGTTGGTCCTTGGCTCGCGGCGCTCGAGCGCATTCGCCCGCAGGAGGCGACCATCTACACCGTCGCACGCGAGACGCCGGTCGCTGGCCTTGCCAAAGCAGCGCCTGAGGTACTCGACGCCATTGCCGCACGCGTGCGCGCCCTCGGCATTCCCTGCCAGGTGAGCTACTAGCAAAACCACGCAGCAGCTAGTGTCAGCCATCCCGCTCCATCAGTTGCGGTGATATAGTTCCTATTTATGCTGTTAAACCGCTTAAATCGGAACTATATCACCGCAACTTTTATGGACGCGTGGGTGGGCTATACTAGCTGCGGATGAAAGGAAGTTAGCCATGTATGACAAAGGACCCGTGCCTGGCCGCAACGACGCTTGCTGGTGCGGCAGCGGCAAGAAGTACAAGAAATGCCACAGCGCCTTCGACGAGCGCCTCGAGCGCCTGTGGGAGGAGGGCTGGGAGGTTCTGCCCCGTACGCTCTACAAGACGCCCGCCGATATCGAGGGCATCAAACGCTCGGCAGCCATCAACGTGGGCGTACTCGACTACGTAGGTGAGCACATCGCCGCGGGCATGACCACCAACCAGATCGACCAGATGATCTACGACTACACCGTCGAGCACGGTGGCACGCCGGCCGACCTCAACTACGAGGGCTACCCCAAGAGTGTGTGCACCTCGATCAACGACGTGGTCTGTCACGGTATCCCCTGCGATACGGACGTGCTGCACGAGGGCGACATCATCAACGTCGACTGCTCCACGATTCTTGACGGCTACTTTAGCGACTCGAGCCGCATGTTCTGCATCGGCGAGGTCTCTGCCGAGCGCCAGCGCCTGGTCGACGTCACCCGCGCCAGCGTGGAGGCGGGTCTGGCGGCCGTCAAGCCGTGGCTGCCGCTGTCCGTTATGGCCGAGGCCGTGCAAAAGACGGTCGAGGGCGCCGGCTTTAGCGTGGTGCGCGAGTACGGCGGACACGGCATCGGTAAGGAGTTCCACGAGGACCCGTTTGTGGGCTTTACCACCGAGGCACCCGATGTGGACACCATCATGGCCCCGGGCATGGTCTTTACCATCGAGCCCATGGTCAATGCCGGAGCGCCCGACATCAAGATTAGCAAGGGTGACGGTTGGTGCGTGCGCACCAAGGACGGCAGCGATTCGGCCCAGTGCGAGGTACAGCTGGTCGTGACCGAGGACGGCTACGAGCTGCTGAGCTGGTAGCCGTGGATGCGCCGGATGCTGACGGGCACGCTCGTCTTGCATCCGGCGTTTTTATTTGAACGTTTTGCCTGATACAACCTGCCAAAATAAACCTGTCCCTTTTTGGCAGGTCGAGCGGAGAGGACTGCTTGTGAACATTCTGGTTTTGTTGCCCGTCAACAACCGCCATCGCGCGATTCTTGAGTCGAGCGCTCCGGGCGAGGACTTTATCTACACGAGCGCCGACGCCGCCACGCGCAAGCAGGTCGCCGATGCCGACGTGATCCTGGGCAACATCGACCCTTCCCTGCTGACCGCATGCGAGCACCTCCAGCTGCTGCAACTGCAGACCGCCGGCTATGACGACTACCTTGCCGCCGGCACCGTGCCAGCCGACGCCAAGCTGTCTTGCTCGGTGGGCGCCTATGGCCAGGCCGTGAGCGAGCACATGTTTGCCATGGTCCTTTCCATGATGAAGCGCCTGCCCGACTATCACGACTTGCAGCGCGAGCATCGCTGGGAGGATTTAGGGCCGGTCACCTCGCTCAAAAACGCCAATGTGCTGGTGCTGGGCGCGGGCGACATTGGCGGCCACTTTGCCACGCTCTGCCGCAACATGGGTGCGCACGTCCGCGGCATCAAGCGCCACCCGCTCGTCTACCCCATTGTGTTTGAGGACATGGACGGCATGGACGCTCTGCCCGAGCGTCTGGCCGAGGCCGACATCGTCGCATCCTTTATGCCCAGCACGCCCGAGACCCGCGGTCTGGCGAACGCCGAGTTCTTCGCCGCGATGAAACCGGACGCCTTCTTTGCCAACGGCGGCCGCGGCGATCTTGTGGTTGCCGACGATTTGGTTGCCGCTCTGGAGTCGGGGCATCTCGCCGGCGCCGCGGTCGACGTCACCGACCCCGAGCCGCTGCCTGAGACAAGCCCGCTGTGGGATGCGCCCAACATGCTCATCACGCCGCACGTCTCCGGTTGGTTCCACTTGGAGGCTACGCTCAACAATGTGGTCGACATTGCCGCGGAGAATCTGCGTCACCTGCAGGCAGGCGAAACTTTAGTTGTTGGATCGAGCACTAATTGTTCCGGCGTTTTGCCAAACGCCGGAACCCCTCGACGCTGCGAGCCCGCCAGAGCGGCAATCTGACGTTCAATCGTCGGGCATGGCCAAAAGGCCTATGCCCTCCTCTTTCACGTCACCTTGCTCGCTCTGGCGGGCTCTCGCTGACTTTTGCTCTACCTGCGGCGTTCCGCTGGCGCCGGCTTTATCTGCAGGCCCTAGCAGTTCCGTCTTGCCGCTGGCGTTGCGGCATTTGCCCAGATAAAACCTGCCAAAATAAACCTGTCCCTTTTTGGCAGGTTTTAGAGCTCCACGCTTTCGGCTCCGTTGATGGTTAGGTTGCGCTCGTAGAAGGCGGTGAGGGCGCGGATGGCGTACATCGCGTCGCGCACGCCGCCGGTCTCGTAGCTCGAGTGCATGGCAAGCTGCGGCAGGCCCACGTCCACGGCGTGCATGCTCGCCTGCATGTTGGACAGATTGCCGAGCGTGGAGCCGCCGGCCATGTCGCTCTTGTTGGCGAAGGCCTGCGTGGGCACATCGGCGTCATCGCAGATGGCCTGGAACACCGCGCGGCTAAAGGCATCGGTGCAGTAGTGCTGGTTGGCGGCTTCCTTGATGACGATGCCGCCGTTGAGCACCACCTGGTTGCGGGCATCGCACTTCTCGGCGTGGTTGGGGTGCACGGCATGCGCATTATCGCAGCTCACGAGCATCGATGCGGCAAGGGCGCGATGGTACGACTCGTCGTCAAAGCCCAACGATCCGTTGATGCGGCGCAGCGCGTCGGCCAAGAACGTCGACATGGCGCCCTGCTTGGTCTCGGAGCCAACCTCCTCGTTATCAAAGCAGCAGAAGACCGAGACGTCGTGCGCATTCTCGGCACCCAAAAATGCCTGCAGCGAGGTGTAGGCGCAGGCCAGGTCGTCGAGCTTGGGCGTCGAGATAAACTCGTCGGCCCAGCCCCAAATGCGCGCATCCTGGCGGTTGACCAGAAACAGATCGCGGCCCAAAATTTGCTCGGGCTCAACATCCAGCTCGTCGGCGATCAGGGCGTCAAAGTCGCCCTGCTTAAGGTCACCGGCGCTGATGAGCGGACACAGGTCAACAGCTCGGTTGGGAGCAAAGATCTCGTTAACGCCACGGTTCATGTGGATGGCAAGGCTCGGGATGATGGCGACTTCGCGCTCGGTAGCGAGCAAACGACTCTCGATACGGTCGCCCTCGCGTACCAGCACGCGGCCCGCGAGTGCCAGCGGACGGTCGAACCAGGTGTAGTCGATCATGCCGCCGTAGGCCTCGGTGTTCAGGCGCAGCGTCTCGCCCGCGCCGTCGAGCTCGGGCACGGCCTTAACCTTAAACGTCGGCGAGTCGCTGTGCGACGCCGTCAGCTGAAAATGGTAGTCGCCGGCAACGCCGTCCTCGCCCCACGTCGCGGCCAGGTCCTCGCCCACCTTAAAGGCAACAACGCTCGAGGTGTTGCGCTGCGTGTAATAACGCCCGCCCGGCTCGATGTCCCACGCCGCATTCTCGGGCAGGTAGGTAAAGCCCGCCTCGTCGAGCTCGGCCATAATGGTCGCCGCCGTATGAAACATGCTGGGGCATGCCTCGATAAAGTCGATAAGGTCGTTGGCGGCCTCGATATCGTCGGCCGTCACGTGCGCGCGCTCGGGCGTTTCCTGATCCGTC
The DNA here is from genome assembly GCA_959599095.1 of uncultured Collinsella sp. Classification (GTDB taxonomy): domain Bacteria; phylum Actinomycetota; class Coriobacteriia; order Coriobacteriales; family Coriobacteriaceae; genus Collinsella. Next base: position 11,836 of record CAUGGC010000033.1, read on the forward strand.
ATGCTCTCCCCTTTCGCTGGGTTGATGGTCCCTTCCAGCATACCCCGCCGCGCCAGCGCTGCACTCTTCATTCCGTGTTTAATCCCGCACCGCTCACCAAGTTGAGCTATCATGCCCGCGCACCTTTTGCGACAATTACGCTAACAGGACGAGAGGAGCCGCCATGAAGCCACGCAACATTGCCATCGCCTGCGGTGTCGCGGGAGTCGCCGTCGGCCTTGCCGCTGCCACCGGTATCGTTTATCACAAGCAAATCAAGTCCGCCGCGTCGCTCAAACGCTTGACCGGCTACGCGGATGGCTATGACCTGTACGCAATCGACATCGCCTACGACTACGATCTTGATCGCATCATCGCCGCTGGCGTGCGCGACGACCAGACCTACATCGATGTCGTGGTGGCGCAGGTGCTGCCCGGTGTGCCGGTACATGTCCAGGCGCCCCAGTTTGCCTGCAGCGCTTTTGTCGCCGTAGATGCCGAAGGCCGCGTGCGCACCGGTCGCAATTACGACTTTAAAGACGACACCTCGGCGCTGCTGGTGCACAATCACCCACGCGGCGGCTATGCCTCCATCGGGTTTGTCGCCCTTAACAACCTGGGCGCCAACACTCCACTTGACTCCGTCGCCGGACGCGCCGCCGCACTCATGGGCCCGTTTGCCCAGCTCGACGGTGTTAACGAATGCGGCGTGTCCATTGCCGTACTCACCCTGGATTCCAAGCCCTGTGACCAGGACACGCAACGCCCCGTCATCAACACTTCGCTCGCCATCCGTCTGGTGCTCGACCGCGCGGCTACCACGCAAGAGGCCGTCGACCTACTTTCCGCCCACGACATGCACGCCATGGCCGGACGCGATTACCACTTCTTTATCAACGACGCCGCCGGTGACGCACGGGTGGTGGAGTGGGATCCGCGCGATCCCGACCGCGCATGCAAGGCGACGCCCGTGCGCCAGGTCACGAACTTCTACGCCTGCTATGGTGACGAAGTGCTGCCCAACCAAAAGAATGGCGAGCTGGGCCATGGTAAAGAGCGCGCCATCGCAATCGCCGATGTCCTTGACGCCCATGTCGGTGCCCAGGACGAGGCAGTCGCTTGGAAGGCCCTACGCGCTGCAGCGCAAGAACCCAATCCGAAAGACATCACCAGCAATACGCAATGGTCGGTCATCTTCGACAATACCGAGCCCGCTGCCGCCATCACGCTGCGCCGTCACTGGAGCGACGTCGACGCCTTCGCACTGTAAGGAGCTGGCACTGTCGTCCTTACGCCCGCCTGACGTTGTTTACATTTCTATACGCTTGAGCTAACACGTTTTACCCCCGCATCAACAGTGTGCGGGGGTAAACTTATGCGCATGTTATAACTTGCCCGGAAGGATTCACCATGCTTAGGATCGGTCTTCTTACTAGTGGCGGCGACTGCCAGGCGCTCAACGCCACCATGCGCGGCATTGTCAAAACGCTTATGACCAATAGCGAAGAACCTATCGAGATTTATGGCTTTGAGGACGGCTATCAGGGCCTTATCTACAGCAGGTTCCGCGTCATGTCGCCCGCCGATTTTAGCGGCATCCTCACCCGCGGCGGCACCATCCTGGGCACGAGCCGCACACCGTTCAAGCGTCTGGACATTCCCGAGGCCGATGGCGTCGAGAAGGTGCCGGCGATGGTCCACACCTATCACAAGCTGCAGCTCGACTGCCTGTTTATGCTGGGCGGCAACGGCTCCACCAAGACCGCCAACCGCCTGCGCGAAGAGGGCCTCAACGTTATCGCCCTGCCCAAGACCATCGATAACGACACCTGGGGCACCGAGATGACGTTTGGCTTTACGAGCGCCATCGACGTCGCCACCAAGTGCATCGACGACATCCACACCACCGCTTCGAGCCATGGGCGCGTGTTCGTCATCGAGATCATGGGCCACAAGGTTGGCTGGATCCCGCTGTACGCCGGCGTCGCGGGCGGCGCGGACGTCATCCTGATTCCCGAGATCCCCTACGACATGGATAACGTCATCAAGACCATCGAGCATCGCATGGAGACCGGCAGCCGCTTTACCATCGTAGCCGTCGCCGAGGGCGCTATCTCCAAGGAGGACGCGGCGCTGTCCAAGAAGGAGTACAAGAAGAAGCTCGCCGAGCGTACGAGCCCGTCAATCGTGTACGACATCGCCAAGGAGATCGAGGCCAAGACCGGTCGCGAGACCCGCGTCGCCATCCCCGGTCACACGCAGCGCGGCGGTCAGCCCGACGCCCAGGACCGCATCTTTGCGACCCAGTGCGGCGTCGAGGCGGCACTCGGCTGCCTGCGCGGCGAGTTTGGCTACATGATTGCCCTACGCGACGGCAAGATGTGCCACATGCCGCTCGAGGAGGTCGCCGGCAAGCTCAAATATGTCGACCCCCAGAGCGATCTGGTGCGCGAGGCCAAGGCGTTGGGCATCAGCTTCGGCGACGAATAACCTCGGCTGGAACCGCCCCCATCGGAGACCCTAGGGCTTACCTCCCAAATCGTCCTCGGACATGTCAGGACCCTGCTGCGCGCTTCGCGCGGCGGGGTCCTTCCGTCCTGCGGAAAGATTTGGGAGGTAGGCCCTGGGGCCTCCTGCGGTAACTGGGGAGGCCGAGGCTATTCGTCTTCTTGCTGCGGATGCCTGGGGTAGGATGCGGCGTGCATTTTTGGGAGTATTCAGCAGCCGAGGGTGCCTGCATACTGGATTTTGGGCGAAAGGCAGGCACTGTGGGCCGCATCCTGTAAAAAATGATCGGTCCTTGAGGCATTGGGGGTCCAGGACCAGGGCATTCAGCGCGGTTTTGTGCACCCGTTCCCGCACCTGCGGACTCCGGGATGCTGAATACTCCAGATTTTGCACGCCGCCCCCTGGGGTACCTGCGGGCAAAAAGCAACCGCTCCGTCGAAGTATGCATTCGGCGGGGCGGTTTATGCAAAAAGGCGGTTGTGGATGCGTCGGTAGCTCGCTACAGCTTGAATCCCAGGACAGGTTACTCGGCGCTCTTGAGGGCGCCGACCATGTCGATCTTATTGAGGGTACGGTTGGTGGCGAGGTTGACGATAAACGTAAAGCCGAAGGAAAGCACCACGGCAAGCACGTAGCTCAGCGGCTCGACTTCGACGTCAAAGTACAGCGACGGCATCTGCAGGATGTACGTAAAGCTCTCGGCAAGCAGGCCACCCAGCGGCACGCCCAGTGCGGTGCCAATCGCCGTGAGGATCAACGTCTCCTTGTTGACGTAATGGTGTACCTCGCCACGGCGGAAGCCCAGCACCTTGATGGTCGCCAGCTCGCGCTCGCGCTCGGAGATATTCGTGTTGGACAACGTAAACACCACCACAAACGACAGGCACGCCGCCATAAAGGTCACGAGCACCACGACGGAATTGATGATAGTGAAGTTCGCCTCGTAGTTCTGCCAATGTTCGGCCGTGCTCGAGATGGTGAGCCAACCGTCACTCTTAAGATTCTTGCTAAACGCAATCTGGTCGGCCGACGAGCCCTTAAGCAGCACAAAGATGCCGTTAAGACGCGCGCTTCGGCCGAACGCGCGCTCATAGGTGCCCTGCGTCATATAGAGCGTGTTGCCCAAATAGTTGAGCGAGATGTCGCTGACTTTGACCTTGGCGACGTTGAGCGACGAATCCTGGACCTGCGCCGTGTCGCCCGGCTGAATCCCAAGAACCAGCTGTGAACTCTTGCTCAGATACACGTCTCCGTCACGCAAAGACAGTGGCTCTTTGGACTCATCCTCGAGACGCGCGTAGTCGTCCAGGTCGTTCGTGCGGTCATCGGGCACCACGATCAGCTGCACGGTCTCGCTCTTGCCGCCAAATGTAAAGGTGACGTTGTCGGTCATAATCGGCAGCGTCGAAGACACCGTCACGTTAGAATCCTTAGCCGCGCTGCGCTCATCCAATGCCGCGCACGTCTGCGAAAAATCGTCGGGATTGGCAACCGCCAGCAAGTCATAGCGCGTGATATGCCCATACTGCTTGGGCGAAAGCGCGACCGACGTGTCGCGAATACCCATACCGCAGATCACAAGCGCGGTGCAACCCGCGATACCGAAGATGGTCATAAAGGCGCGCTTTTTGTAGCGAAACAGGTTACGTGCTGCCACCTTGTTCAAAAAGCCCATGCGGCGCCAGATAAAGCCGATGCGTTCGAGCAAGATACGCGAGCCGGCGCGCGGGGCCTTGGGGCGCATGAGCGAGGCCGGAGTCTCGGCCATCTCGTGGCGGCAGGCGATAATCGTGGCGCCCACCACGCCCACGGCAAACAGCGCCACCGAGACGATCGAGGACACGATGTCGTACGAAAGCAACATCTGGGGCAGCGAGTACATGTCGTCGAACACCGTAAACAGGAACAGCGGCAGGCCCACAAATCCGATGATGTTGCCGAGCACGCCGCCGATCAGACAAGCCCACAGCGCATAGTCCACGTATTTGGACAGGATGCGTCCGCGCGAATAGCCGAGCGCCTTATACAGGCCGATGAGCGTGCGCTCCTCCTCGACCATACGCGTGGCGGTGGTAAGGCTGATGAGCACGGCGACGATAAAGAAGATGAACGGGAACACCGTGGCGATGGCTTCAATTGACGAGCTATCGCTCTCCACGCTCGAGTAGCTTGCGATATTGCCGCGGTCCTGGATGTACCAGGTGCATTCGCCCAGGTCGGAAAGCTCGGCGCGGGCGTCGGCAAACTGTTGGTCGGCGGCGGCACGGCGCTGGTCCAGGTCGGCTTGCGCCTGCGCACGCTCGTCGCTGCCCTCGGCCATGCGATTGATGTTGTCCTGCTCGATCCCAAAGAGCATGGCGGCCTGACGCTCGGCCGCATCCAAGCTTGTCGGCGTGTCGACCGTCAGCTCCTGAGCGCGCGCCTTCTCACGCTCCTCGCGGATCTTCTCTATATTGCCCTTGACCTCATTGATCTTTGCCGCGTAGGCATCCGAATATGAGTTGAGATCCTTGGCTCCCTCGACGACCACGTGGACCGCGGAGTAGGAAGAAGATGTCGCGGCGTCCTCGCTCACATAGAACTTATAGTCCGCCGCCGAGGCGGCACGGAAGGCGTTGACCGTCGAGTCGGAGCTCACATCAGTGGGATCGAGAACCTCGGCCGTGATGGTGTAATCGCCATCGGCAAACTGATCCTTGGCGCTTTGGTTCGACGAGCTCGCATCGTTGGCAGCAAAGCTCACCGTATCGCCGAGCTTTTTGCCCGAAGCCTTCAGGAACTTCGAAGTCACCGCGACCTCATCGGCGCTCTCGGGCAAATCGCCGTTCACGAGCACTGGCTGATCGATATTCTCCTTGGAGAGACTTTGCACGACCACGCGCTCGCGCGTTGTGCCCACGGCGGTGTAGGCGGTCTCGGTGTAGATGCCCTCGGCCGTTTCGACGCCATCGACCTCTTGGATGGCGTCGAGATCATCGTCAGTCAGGCCATAGGTCGACTGCACGTTAATGTCATAGACATTTTGCTGGTCGAAGTAGGCGTCAACCGAATCGCACAGGTCCTCGCAACCCGCCTTAAGGCCGCACATCACGCTCACGCCGAGCGCGGTGATCACGACGATAGACAAGAAGCGTTTGAGGCTGCCGCGAATCGTGCGGTAGACACCGCGGCGAAACACCGTCGGCACCATATCGTTTGAGCTTTGGGCAGTGCGGTAGGTCGTAAAATCCTGCTCGCGCTCCGTGTTCTGCGCGTCGCGGCGTTGGCTGTTTTGGCGGTCCTGATCCATGGGCGCTACCACTCGATCGTCTCGATAGGCACGGGATTTTGCTGGACCGTCTCGCTCTCCACGCGGCCGCTCTTAAAGCGAATCAGGCGATCGGCCATGGGCGCGAGCGCGGAGTTGTGCGTGATGATGATGACCGTAATGCCCTGCTTGCGGCAGGTATCCTGCAGCAGCTGCAAGATCTGCTTGCCGGTTTTATAGTCGAGCGCGCCCGTGGGCTCGTCGCACAGAAGCAGCTTGGGGTTCTTTGCCAGTGCGCGGGCGATGGACACGCGCTGCTGCTCGCCGCCCGAAAGCTGTGCCGGAAAGTTGCCCAGGCGCTCGCCCAGGCCAACCTGGCGAAGCGTTTGTTCGGCATCGAGCGAATCGGGGCAAATCTGAGCTGCGAGCTCAACGTTTTCGAGGGCCGTCAGGTTGGGGACCAGATTGTAGAACTGGAAGACAAAGCCGACGTCGGCGCGGCGGTATTCCACGAGCTGCGCCTCGTTAGCGGAGCTCACGTCGCGCCCGTCCACCGTCACGGTGCCGGAAGTTGCCGTGTCCATGCCGCCCAAGATGTTGAGCGCCGTCGTTTTACCGGCGCCTGAAGCACCCAAAATGATGGCGAGCTCGCCGCGCTCGACCGTAAAACTCGCGCCGTCGAGTGCGTGAATGCGGGCGTCGCCCTCGCCGTATGCCTTGATGACGTCTTTGAATTCGATATAGGCCATCGATTAATTCCCATCTGGTCGGATAACTCTTTAGTATTACCCATTTCGCACCGACCAAAAAGGGACAGGTTCATTTTGGCAGGTTTTAGAGGCGGACGGTGAAGGTGATCTGGTTGCCGTGGCCGCAGACAGAAGCGCTCCCACCATGGGCTTCGGCGATGGCACGCACCACGGATAGGCCCACGCCCGAGCCGCCCGTCTTGGAGCTGCGCGACACGTCCGCACGATAGAAGCGGTCGAACAATCGATCTAGGTCGCCTTCGGGCAGCTCGTCCACGGCGTTCGAAACGACAAGCTCGGCCGAACCTTTGCCTGCACCGCGTGAGACGGCACGCAGACTCAACTCAATTACACTGCCCTCACTCGCATAGCGCGTGGCGTTATCCAGCAGCAGCTCAACCACCTGCGCCACCGCTGCAGCATCGGCATGGGCCCGCACGCCACTCGCAATCGACGTCGACAGACGCTTGCCACGCGAAACCGCCACCGACTCAAACGGCGACGCCGCCTTGTCCACTGCCTCCGAAAGATCGATCGATATCATGGTAAAGCCCGCCGAACCCTCGTCCATGCGAGCCAAAAACACCAGACGCTCCGTGAGCGCCGTCAACCGTGCAACCTGTTCGTGAATGCTCTGCGTCCACTCGCTCTCGCCGCTCTCGATCTCTTGCACCTCATTGGCGGCATCAATCACGGCCAGCGGCGTCTTGATCTCGTGGCTTGCATCGGTAATAAAGCGCTTTTGCTTGCTGTAGCTCTCGACCATCGGCCGAATCACCGCGCCCGAGGCACCCGCCACAATTGCCAACACCGCCAGCCAGCCAATGCAACTAATCGCCACGCTCGCGCTCAAAAACGAATGAAAGCTTGCAAGCTCGCGCGAGCAGTCCACAAACACATAGGTGGTCTCGTCGCCCTGAACCGTAACCGTATAGCGGTAGTTACCAGAAAAGCCCGAGGTCCAACCCTTGGAATATAGTCCTGCAGCGATGCGTGCAGCACGCTTGGCACCCACCGCGGCAATGCGGGCCGTGTTGACATCGGTCACCTGCCCACCGGCAATCGACACCGTAAAGTAGCGCGTGTCGAAGGGAGACTCCGCCGTCATACCTTCGAAGTGCCCGGTGCGCATGACCACCCTGTCACCGGCAGCGGTCTTACCGGCGCCCACATCCTCGCCGAGATCGGTCTTGGGCTCATCCGTCCAATCGATGCCGTCCTTGCCCGCCAAGATATAGTCCAGACGAGCGTCGGCCATCTTGCAGACATGCGAGTAGTTGACGATATTGATGCCGGCGATGATAAGCGTAAGCACGGCGGTCACGGCACCCATGGCAACCAGGATGAACTTACGACGCAGGCGACGTCCCATTGCACTGGCAGCATCGGCGCGCCCCGGATTACCCGAGTCCGCGCCCATGCCGAGCTTTGCCGTCGTGCGCTTCCACCACGCACTCGCGCTCACGCCTATTCGCCCTCCTCAACAACCTCGAGCGAATAGCCCTGGTTGCGCGATGCACGGATGGCCACGTTGGCACCAAGCGCCGTCAGCTTTTTGCGCAGGTACGAGATATAGACCCACACCACGTTAGCGCCTTCGGGCGCGTCCTCACCCCAAACTTCGAGCATCAAACGCTCGGTGGGCATGCGCGTGCCGGCGTTGCGCATAAAGAGCTCCATAAGCTGAAACTCTCGATTGGCCAGGTGCTCCTCGCCCAAAGGGCCCACGAGTGTGCACGATGCCGTGTCGAGGCGCACGTTGCCCACGCTGAGCGTCGTGGCGTCAATTGCCGTCGCGGCACGCGTCATGGCGCGAATGCGTGCGAGCAGCTCCTTGGCGGCGAACGGCTTGGTCAGGTAGTCGTTGGCACCGGCATCCAGGCCCTCGACCTTATCGGACACCTCGCTTTTTGCCGTGAGCATGATGATGGGCAGTCGCTTACCGGCGGCGCGTGTGCGCTTGAGTACCTCGATACCGTCCATGCCGGGCATCATGATGTCCAGAATTGCGGCGTCATAGTCGTTGGCGAGCAGATACTCGAGCGCCGTCAGACCATCGAGCGCGGTATCGACCTCGTAGTCGCTATGTTGAAGAATCGCGGTAAGGGCGCGGGAGAGGCCGGGTTCGTCCTCGGCAAGCATCAGCTTCATAGTTGTTCCTTTGGCGCACGGCTATACAGGTTTCGATACTGCCGATGATAGCGCACCGTCAACCGCCTTAGCGCAGCCTTAGCCGCTCAACCTGCGCGTTTTTAAATACGCAGGATATGGCTTAGCCAAACTTAAGGCGCAGATGTCAAACGCTTGTCCGCACGCCGGAGACGATAGAACAGCAACTCACCCTTTCGCGGCACCTTTATCATGCAAAGAGCTCGGGCACTATTCCTCGTACGCGCCCTCAAGCCGAAGCAGCCACTCCTTGCGGTCAAGCCCGCCGGCATATCCGTTGAGCGAACCATCGGCGGCAACCACGCGATGGCACGGCACGATAATCGAAATGGGATTGCGTGCAACCGCAGTCCCCACGGCACGGGGAGACACAACGGGCGCCTCGTTTCCCGGTACACGATGTCGAGCCGCAACACGCTGGGCGATCTCGCCATACGTAGCGACCTCGCCACGCGGAATAGAAAGCAGCTCGTACCAAACTTCACGCTGAAACGCCGTGCCGATCATATGCAACGGCGGCGTAAACCGAGGTTCCTGCCCTGCAAAATAAGCATTCAGCCAAGCCCAGGAACGCTCAAGCACCGAAGACGCCGCACCATTTGCCGGACTCACCGACGACATGCCGCCAGCACCAGAAACTGCATCGGCGCCTTCAACATGTTCGGGATCTTCTTTGAGAAGCGTGGAGCCAAAATGCTCCTGCCCCTCAAACCAAAGTCCCGTCAGACCGCGGCCATCAGCGGCAAGCAAGATTTCGCCCAAAGGCGAAGCAAACGTCGTCGTGACCACCAGCGGCTCCTTTCAAAACTCCGCAACATAATACCGCGAATTGTGCAGACAACCCCAATCGACCCCAAAGTCACCCAAGGCAGCGGGCGCAACGCGCCGCAGCTGCCGGCCGCGCCCCGCAGTCCCCCAAGGCGACAGGCGCGCAGCGCCGAGGCCGCCGCCGGGACCAGGGCCCGCAACAGCCACGCGCCCCCACATCAGCCCAGCGGCCCCAACCAGCAACGGCCCCATCGCAGGCCGCTCGCAGCCGAGTCACCGCAGGCAGGGGCCGGGCTTAGTTTTCAGAACACTCCGCAGACCAGTGTGGCGCCTTGTCCGTGGCTCCGAAGGAGCAG
>CAUGGC010000034.1 GCA_959599095.1 uncultured Collinsella sp.
GTCGGCGGGGCCATTGTGGCTCTTGACAGCGGATTGGGTCATATGAGCGAAAACGCCCCTAGGCGAGCAAGGTGATGTGAAAGAGGAGGGAAGCGTACTTCGGTACGCGACCGACGATTGAACGTCAGATTGTCGCTTAGGGGCGTTTGCAGCGTCGAGCCGTCACGCGGTTTGGTAAAACCGCGTGACTTCTACAGCTGGCGCAGACCTTCTTCGAGGCCGGTCTTGCTGTCGGTCTTCTCGTCGCGCATCTTGATGGCGCGGGCGGGGACACCGGCCACGACGGCGCCGGCGGGGACGTCCTCGACGCACACGGCGCCGGCGGCAACTACAGCACCCTTGCCCACGTGCACGCCTTCCAGGACCACGGCGTTTGCGCCGATCATGACATCGTCCTCGATGATGACGGGCGTGGCGCTGGCGGGCTCCACAACGCCTGCCAGCACGGTGCCGGCGCCGATGTGGCAGTTCTTGCCCACGGTGGCGCGACCGCCCAGCACGGCGCCCATATCGATCATGGAACCCTCGCCGATAACGGAGCCGATGTTGATGATGGCGCCCATCATGATGACGGCACGGTCGCCAATCTCGACGCGGTCGCGGATGATCGCGCCCGGCTCGATGCGGGCGTTGATGCCCTTAAGGTCGAGCATGGGCACGGCGGAGTTGCGGCAATCGTTTTCAACGTCGTAGTAATCGATGGAATCGGCATTGGCGTCCAGGATGGTCTTGAGCTCGTCCCAGTCGCCAAAGACGGTCTTGCCGCGACGGCCGCCGTAGACATGTGCGTCGCCCCAGGCAACCTTCATGCCCGGCTTCTCGCGCACGTACAGCTTGACGGGCGTCTTTTTGGGCGCGGTGGCGATGTAGTTGATAATCTCCTGTGCATCCATCTCGGCTGCGTTGCCCATTTGCTATCTCTCCTTTGGGTGGATTCGGTTGATACCTGGTTAGGCAAACATGACCTTGTCGAACGTATAGAAGCCGGGTTCGCGGGTGACGAGCTTCTGCGCGGCTGCCAAGGCGCCGTTGACAAAGATCTGACGGCTCGTGGCGCGGTGGGTGAGCGTGACCTCCTCGTCCTGGCCAAAGAAGCTCACCTCGTGCACGCCGGCGACGGTGCCGCCGCGCAGCGAGTGCATACCGATTTCCTTGGGATCGCGTGCTCCGCACATGCCCTCGCGGCCATAGACGGGGTGGTAGCCTGCCTCGGGCTCGGCTTCGACGACGGCGTCGAGCAGTAGCTTGGCAGTGCCGCTGGGGGCGTCGACCTTTTGGTTGTGGTGCGTCTCGACGATTTCGCAGTCAAAGCCGGGCAGCTCGCGTGTAGCCTGCGCTACCAGATGGCGCAGGGCTGCGATACCGATGGAGTAATTGCCCGAGTGCATAACGCGGGTGTTCTGGCCCAGCTCACGCAGGCGGTCCATCTGCTCGGGGGTGTAGCCTGTGGTGCCTGAGACCAACGCCGCGCCCGTGCGCTCGACATAGGCGACGACGGCGTCGAAGGTCGCGACGTTCGAGAAGTCGATGATGACGTCGGCAGCCGGTGCGTTCTCGAGCTCGCTCAAATCGAAGCCAATCTGGGCCACGATATCAAAAACGGGCTGCCCGGCGGCGTCGACAATGCCTTCGGCGGTAGTGCGGATGAGCGAGCCCATGCGGCCCGTTCCCATAATGACGGTCTTAATCAAGTAGACCAGCTCCCTTCAGAGCATCGGTAAGTGCGGCTCGCGTGTCGTCTGCCATGGGGCACAGCGGCATACGGTAGTTTGCCTCGATCATGCCCATCTGGGCGAGCGCTTCCTTGACGGGGATGGGGTTGACCTCGCTAAAGAGGGCGTTGATGAGCGGCTGGCCGGCAATCTGGATATCGCGGGCGCGCGCTACGTCGCCGTCCAGATAAGCGCGGCACATGTCGTGTACGAGCTGCGGCTGCACGTCTGCCCACACGCTGATGGTGCCCGAGGCGCCCAGGCTCATGAGCGGCACGGTAAGCGCGTCCTCGCCCGAGTACATGCGGAAGTCGTCTGACAGCAGGTGGGCGATCTTGGCCGCGTAGGCGACGTTGCCCGAGGCCTCCTTGATACCCATGATGTTGGGGTGCGCGGCCAGGCGCTCTACGTTGCGCTCGCTGATACCGCAGCCGCAGCGGCCGGGGATGTTGTACAGGATGCAGGGGATGTCCACGGCATCGGCGACGGTTTTAAAGTGCTGATAGATACCCTCTTCGTTGGACTTGTTGTAGTAGGGGGTGATGAGCAGCAGACCGTCGGCGCCCAGGCCCTGATAGGTGAGCGACTTGGTGAGCATGGTCTGCGTGGAGTTGGAGCCCGAGCCGGCGATGACGGGGACGCGTCCTGCAACATGCTTGACCACGGCGGCGACGACGGAGTTGTCCTCGTCGTCGGTCATCGTGGCACTCTCACCGGTGGTGCCCAGGGTGAGGATGGCGTCGGTGCCATTTTGCAAGTGGAAATCGATAAGGCGCTCGAGCGCGTCAAAGTCGACGCTGCCGTCCTTTTTAAACGGCGTGACAAGGGCGACGATTGAGCCCTCGAGGTTGCGGATATCCATGTTCTTCTCCTTCGCCTCCGCGATCTGGATGCGTTTGTTCCATTGAGCTGCGACTGCCAGACGCTCGTCTTGGGCGCGACGGCGGGCACTTTCGGCGCGCGACTTGGCCAGCAGCTCGCGGCCGCACGGCAGCACGTCGAGCGTGGCAAAGTAATCGCCCGGGCGCTCGGCGCGGCGGATGAGGTCGGCCGCGCCATCGGGGCGCAGCAGGACCTCGGCCGAGCGCAGCCGTCCGTTGTAGTTGTAGCCCATGGAGTAGCCATGCGCACCGGTATCGTGGATTACAAGCAGGTCACCCATGTCGATATGCGGCAGCTTGCGATCGATAGCGAACTTGTCGTTGTTCTCGCATAGGTTGCCCGTGATGTCATAGGTGTTCGTGACGGGCGCTGTGGCCTTGTCGGCGCCGCCCGGCTGACCCATCACCGTAATGTGGTGGTAGGCGCCATACATGGCAGGGCGAATCAAATCGACGGCGCTTGCATCGACACCGATATAGTCCTTGTAGATCTGCTTCTCGTGGATGGCCTTGGTGACCAGGCAGCCGTAGGGGCCCATCATAAAGCGGCCCATCTCGGTGCAGATGGCCACATCGCCCATGCCGGCGGGAATCAGGATCTCGTCGTATGCCGCGTGTACTCCCTCGCCGATGGCGCGAATGTCGTTGGCCTGCTGCTCGGGCAGGTAGGGGATGCCGACGCCGCCGGACAGATTGATGAAGGCGACGTGTGCGCCGGTCTCGCGCTCCAGGCGTACGGCAAGCTCAAAGAGGATGCGCGCGAGCTTGGGGTAGTAGTCGTTGGTGACAGTGTTGCTGGCAAGGAATGCGTGGATGCCAAAGTCCTCGGCGCCCTTGGCCTTGAGCATGCGGAAGGCCTCGAAGAGCTGCTCGGTGGTCATGCCATATTTGGAGTCGCCCGGGTTGTCCATGATACCGTTGGAGAGCTGGAACAGGCCTCCTGGATTAAAGCGGCAGCTGACCGTCTTGGGGATGGGTCCCGCAACACGCTCAAAGAACTCGATGTGGCTGATGTCGTCAAAGTTGACGATGGCACCCAGTTTGTCGGCGAGCTCAAAGTCGGCAGCCGGCGTATCGTTGGACGAGAACATGATGTCGTGTCCCGTGATACCCAGCGAGCGGGCGATCATGAGCTCGGTATAGCTCGAGCAATCGCAGCCGCAGCCGTATTCGTTGAGAATGGAGATGAGCGCCGGGTTGGGGTTGGCCTTGACGGCAAAGTATTCCTTAAAGCCCGGGTTCCATGCAAAGGCGTCGCGCACTTCTTGCATGTTGCGGCGGATGCCTGCCTCGTCGTATAGATGAAACGGCGTGGGGAACTGCTCGACGATATGCTCGAGTGTCTCCTTGTCCACAAACGGCTGCTTGGCCGCATATGCCTCGTTGGGGGTCAATGCCATGTCCCGTAAACCTCGCTATCCAGACGGCGCCATCTGCGCATCGAATCCGCATAGCGTGGACCCAATGTCCGGATAGCGCTCCCGCATTGCTGCAGACAGTCCTGTGGGTGTTTCCCACAGGCCCACCAGGTTGTTCGTGCCCGAAAAACCCAGTTCGGCGGGTTTCGCCTCCCCACGGGGTCAAAGCCTGCTGGCTCGCCCGCGGTTCTTCGTGCCCGCGCCTCTATCAAGTGGTAAAGACCCTATCACGTTGCACTTTATCAAACAAGAGTATTTGTATATAACGTTTAAAAAATGCAGCAATATGCTGGAAACATGTGTGCCACAATCCTGTATCACAATAAGTTGCAACAGATGTGCCTTACGAAGGGATTCTCTATGACCGAGCTCCAAGAACTCCGTCGCTATCGCCGCGATCTCCATCGCATTCCGGAGCTCGATTTCGATCTTCCGCAAACCATTGCCTATATCGAGGGCGTGTTGGCACCGCTCGCTTGCGAGGTGACCCATCCGTGCCCCAGCTGCGTCTGCGCTTTCTTCGACGCCGGCGTTGGTGCCGCGCATGCCACAGCGATTCGCGCCGATATGGATGCGCTGCCCATCGCGGAGGCGACGGGAGCGGCCTTTGCCTCGACCCATCCCGGCAAGATGCACGCTTGCGGACATGATGGACACATGGCCATGGCACTTGCCGCCGCGACGTATGTCGACCGTACGATTCGCGAGCAGCCGGGCGTCATTAGGCGCAACGTTCTCTTTGTGTTCCAGCCGGCCGAGGAAACGACCGGTGGTGCCAAGACGGTATGTGAGAGCGGTGTGTTCGAATGCTACGGGGTCGACCGCATTTTTGGCTTCCATGTGTGGCCCGATCTGCCCGCCGGCACGTTGGCGAGCTGCTCCGGTCCGTTGCTGGCGCGCTCGAGCGAGACGCATATCCATATTCACGGAACGAGTATCCATATCGCTAAGACCTATGGCGTTCCGGTCGAGGAGTCGCACGATGCGGCGCTGGCGGCTGCCAAGTTCTTGGTTGCCGAGCGCGAACTGATGGACGAGCTGGGTGCCGATGAGCCCTGTATCGGTAAGTTTGGTCTGCTGCAGGCTGGCACCGTCTGCAACGCCGTGGCGGGGGAGGCCCATGTTGCCGGTAGCTTGCGTGTGTTTACGGACGCCATGTTCGACCGTGCGCGCGAGGGCGTACGCCGTGTGCTCGACGAGGCGTGCATCGAAACGGGCTGCACGTATGATCTCGACTTCGCCGAGGGCTATCCACCGGTCGATAACGACCCCGAGCTGTTTGCCAACATCATCCCTGCCTTGCCCGGGTTGCAGCTCGTTGATGAACCGCTGCTAATTGCCGAGGACTTTGCCTTCTATCAGCGCCATCTGCCGGGCGTGTTTTTCCTGCTGGGCACGGGCGCGCCTGCCGGCCAAGATAACCCGAGCGATTCGGATGGCTGTCCCGCCTATGCCACGAGCGCCCTTCACACTGATACCATGCTCTTTGACGAGGAAATCCTGCTCAAAGGCCTCGATGTCTACAAACGATTACTTTCGCTTGACTAAGGCGTGAAGGACTATTTGTTCTAGAAAACACGAACAAACGTACGATATAATAGAGATGTAAGTCTATAGAAACGTTTGACGTTACTAACGTAAGGCGATACTATGATTGCATCGTAATGAGCGCTATCGGGTCTGTTTTGAGTGGAGACAGGAGATGGCTTGGAATGTCGAAATCGTCGATTATCACAAGTGATGAGACCTCGGCCGATTTGCTGTCGCCGGTGACCCCTGGTGAGCTTCTCAAAGAGGAGTTTCTTGTTCCCATGGGCATTTCTCAATATCGCCTTGCGAAAGAGACCGGGATTCCGGCTCAGCGTATCGGGCAGATTGTCTTGGGAAAACGTCGCGTGACGGCCGACACCGACCTCCGTCTTTGCCGTTATTTTGGCCTGACGGATGGTTATTGGCTGCGCGCTCAGGTGGCGTTTGACCTTGAGGCCGAGAAAAGGCGGATCGAACCGGAACTCGATAAGATCGTTCCTGTTCAGCAGACCATTGCGCTGTAGTGCTCAGAGATGATGGGGGTGGCGTGACGATGAGGCGACGCCGACAGCCTGCCGTATATAGTCCGGGCGGATGCGGGTGCGGTTTGCTGCTGCTTCCGGTCATCGCTGTGAGCATTGGCGTAATGTTTGCGCTTGCCGGGTTGGCAGCAGCGGCACTCGTGTTGCTGATTGTGGCCATTGGCGTGACGATTTGGCTTTGCCGCAATCGCGAGCAACGCCGTGCCGACGGTAAAACCACTGTCGGCTGGGTCGTCTTCCTGATTATTGCGTACCCGCTGAGTGCCAGCTACCTGGTGTTCTTTGTCCTGTTGATGATCAGCGCCTTTACTGGGGAATCCGTAACGGTGGGTTGACGCGCTGCCAGCAGACGGTTGCGCAAAGTGCGTTTGCTCGGCGTTTGGATAACTGCATTGGCCGTTTACTGCAGCCTTAGCTCTCAGCTAATGAATTCAAGTTCAATCCTTTCTACGATGTGCTGTGTGCCGGCGCGGTAGCCGGATCGTAGGAAGGATGAATAATGGCAAAAGAGGGAAAGAAGCCGATCGGCAAGATTGTCCTAGGCGTCATCGTGGTGCTGGTTATCGTCGGTGCCGTGGGCTCTATGGGTGGCAATTCAACCGATTCGTCTGCGAGCGATTTGGCAAAACCTGCCGAGGCGACACAGCAGGCTGAGGAGCAAAAAGAACCGCAAGAACCGTATGCCATTGCTGATGAGGCTGAAGACACCTCCAATCAGTTTGCCTATAAGATCACGGGCACGCTGACCAATAACACGGACAAGGAAAAGAGCTACATTCAGATTGAGTATGTTCTGTATGATGCCGATGGCAACCAGGTTGGAACGGCTCTTGCAAACACCAATCATCTGAAGGCGGGCGGCTCCTGGAAGTTCGAGGCGCTGGGTACAGTGTCTCCCGACCAGGTTGCTAGCTGGGAGCGTTCGGACGTAAGTGGTTTCTAGCATGTTGCATGCACTGGGGGAGGTGAAGCCGTATGCCCGATAAAAAGCTGACCGAGGAGTTGCTCAATGAGCTTCTCGATGCGCCGAACATCGATGGCTATATCAGGGAGCACGACTTTGCCACCCCGTCGCTTTCGGACTACCTGAAGCAGCTACTGCAGGAAAAGGGCTTGGAGCGCTCGCGCGTGGTTCGTATGGCCGATCTCAATGAGACCTTTGGCTATCAGATCTTTACCGGTGCGCGTCATCCGAGTCGTAATAAGGTGCTGCAGATTGCCTTTGCGATGGCGCTGACGCTCAAAGAGACCAACCGTGCGCTGACGGCTGCCGGGGTAAGCGTCCTTAACTGCAAGGACCGCCGCGATGCGATTATCATCTTTTGCATCGATCGCGGGTGCAGCCTCCAAAAGGTCAACGAGGAGCTGTATCGCTTTGGCGAGGAGACGGTGAGTTAGCGGCTGATATCTGAGCCGGCGGAGTTGTCGAACAACGATGCAAACGAACGGGGCGCGGATGCCATGGGGTGTCTGCGCCCTGCGCTATGATGGAGGCTATGGATACTCAGACCCCAACATATTTCGATGACGAGCTGACCGCAGCGCTTGCCGAGCACCTGGTGTCGCTCGATCGCGACGACAGCTATCGCGTGGAGCGTGTACTTAAGCGCTCGTCCGTTGAAGCAACCGAGCTCGTGTACTTTGAAGGAACCGGCGGTGGCTCGCTCGGCCCCTTTGTCCGCAAACGCATCGATGCTTCGGCTCAAATCGGCGGGGCATACGAGCGTCTGTTTGCCGCTCAGCGGGCAGGCAGGCGTTTTGAGGACCTGCCCAGAATCGTCGATTGTCGTCGTGTGGGCGACGAGCTCAACGTGGTTATGGAATACATCGAAGGGGAGACACTCGGGGCGCTGGTGGACCGTCTGGGAGCCACCCCCGATTATGCGTGCGAATTGTATCCTGCCCTATGCGATGCCGTGGGCGAGCTCCACGCCGGTTTTGCAATGGCGGGGGAGACTTCGGCGCCGGTGATCCATCGCGACCTCAAGCCGTCGAATATCATCGTGACAGGTGCCAACTATACGCCTGATGACGGCCTGACGTTTTCATCGCTGGTGATTATCGACTTGGGGATCGCGCGCGTATGGCGCGATGGCGCGGATGCCGATACTGTCAAGTTTGGGACACGGCCCTATGCGCCGCCCGAGCAGTATGGGTTTGGGCAGACGAGTGTGCGAAGCGACGTCTACGCACTTGGCGCCCTGTTGTTCTTCTGCTTGACGGGAGTCGACCCTAAACCAAGGCTCGACATGCGCGAGCAATGCGAGGCGAGCGGCATTTCCACTCCACTTGCCGATGCCGTCTGCATGTCGATGGCACTCGACCCGGCCAAGCGTTTTGCGAGCGCGGAAGCGTTGGGACGGGCGACGCGCGCGGCATACGATCTGAGTCGCCCCGTGCGGCCTCCTGCGCCTGCGCCTGTCCGTACTCCGGCCTCGGAGGCGGTGTTGACGCCCCAAGGGCTCCAGAACCCTGCAGGGCTTCCTGGGCCTGCCGCCTCCGCTGCATGCGGTCTGCTCTCTCGCGTTCCGGAGTCTCTGGGGCGCATTTGGAATACGCTCGTCTGCTTTTCGCTGCTTGTGTTCTTTGCCGGAAGTCACTTTGCCGTCTTTCACCCCACGGGAGCAAACCAAAGCTACCCGACGTGGCTTCTCATAATCGAGTATTTTTTCTTTGTCGATGGCCTTATGGTGCTTATGCATTTTGCGCTGCTCGATAAGCGCCGTCTTCGTCGGCGATTCGCACTGCTCGACAGCTATCGCGGCAAGAAACTCGCGAAACTCTGGCTCAAGGCATTGGGTGTGCTGCTCCTATGCATGATCGTCATAGTCGCGGTTGACAATGCGACCGGCGTCGTCGATACCTCCGCTACCTAAAAGAAAAGGGCCCCGTTGGGGCCCTTTGCAGTTGCACTTAGATGCGGTTCATCTGAGCGGCGACTTTGTTGTACCAGTCCTGCCACGTGGGCGGGCAGTACTTTTTGGCCGCAGCCGGGGTAAGGGTGGAGCCGTAGTTGGCGCCCAGATAGGCAACGTGAGCGGAGATGCCCTCGCTCCAGCTGCCAAAGCTGCGCCAACCGCCGCCACGTGCACTCCAGCCCCAGGCGTTATAAGAATTGGCGCAATAAGCACCCTTGGTGCTCTCGATGCAGGCGATGGCGGGGGACCAACGGGGGTCGACACCGGTATTCCAAGCGGCGACGGCAAAGTTGTAGCCCTGGCCTGCCATGGGGGAGCCGGCGAGATAATTGTCGATGCGGCTCGTCCACTCATTAATGAACGAATCGTAATCGGAACTACCGGTATTGGAGTTGTTCACCGTGGTGTCGATGGTGGTGTTGGTGTTGGTGGCCTGGCTGCTGGAATTGCTGCCGCTTACGCCCTCGCCCGAGAGCTTCTCGGCGGCAGCGGCCTTATCGGCCTCAAGCTTGGCAAGCTCGGCGGCATTTTCCTGCTCGGCTTTTGCCTGTGCCTCGCTGCGGAGCTGCTGGGCCTGCGCCAGCGCATCCTCGGCGTTTTTCTGCTCTGCCTCAAGCTGTGACTTGGCCTGCTGGAGCTCGGCCTTGTTCTGCTCAAGTTCGGTTTGCATGTTATTGAGCTCTTCGATCTCGTCGACGCTCGAGCTCGTGATCTGGTTGGTGTATTTGCAGGTCGTGATGAACTCACCCAGGCTCTGCGCGTTGACCAGGAAGCTCACGATGGGATTGGTGCCCTTCTGATACTTGTACAGATCGCGCATGGCAGAGCTTGCCTTGGCCTGCTGCTCGGGAAGCTTAGCCTCGATTTCCTCGATGCTCGCCTCATTGGAGTCAATCTGCTTTTGCAGGTCATCGAGTTTGGTGCGGGCGTCGTTGTAGGCGCTCGTGGCGGCTTCGATCTTCTGCTGGGCTGCGGAAAGCTGGTCCTGCGTTGCCTGCGAGGCGGCATACGCCGCAACGGGGGAGAGCATCGGCGTGGCCGTCAGTGCAACGGCGAGCGCGGCGCTCGTGATGATACGAGCCGGCTTCGACGCAATGAGCGCTGCGGTGCGATGATTCGAATGCTGCATCCAGTCCCTCTGCAATCAATCGTAGGTTATGGTTCGAACGGTATTCTACTACTGCTTTCGACCTCAACTTGAACCTTAAAGGTTCCAAAGGGTCAAGTTGAACTTGAGGCTTTGGCTTTGACCTGCAGTTATGATGAATTGTTGAGAAACCATAGAGTTCAACTTTAACGTTACGGGGGCCTGTTTAAGAGGGGTTTGGGGCTGTAAAAGCTATCTCAACGTGGGGTTTTACAACTACAGCGTGCCCTCCTGGCGAGCCTGCTCAATCTCTTCGAGCGCCTCGGCGGGGGTGAACGAACAGGTGCCGTCGCCGAGTTTGACTACCTGGATATCGTCGCCGATATGGACCTCTCCGCCCTTTAGTACCACGCCGAAAACGCCCTCGTGGGGAAAGATGCAGTCGCCGGCTAGATAGTAGATGGCACAGCGTGTGTGGCAGACCTTGCCGATCTGACTGATTTCGACAAGCACCTCGCTGCCAAGCTTGAGCTGCGTGCCCAAGGGGAGCGAGAGCAGGTTGATGCCCCGGGTTGTGAAGTTCTCTCCAAAGTCACCCTCGTGTACGTCGAGCCCGCGTGCCTGCGCCGTCTGGATGGACTCCGCGGCTAAAAAAGAGACCTGGCGGTGCCAATGTCCGGCGTGCGCATCGGTAGCGAGGCCAAATTGCTCGATGACGGTGTCGCGTCCATCGGCGACGGGCGACTTGCGAGTGCCTTTGTGCTCCGACGTGTTGATTGAGACGATACGAGCAGGCCCGTTGTAAGCATCGTTTGCGGTGCGTAGGGGAGCTGCCGTCCGGGCACGATCCGCAAGTTCGCGCTTGGCGGCGTCAATGATGGGGTTGTTGATCGGATGAGCCTGGGGCACGGTGCACCTTTCGACGGGGCGGGCAACATGTTGAATCCTACAACAATGGTAGGTTCATTGCCCATTGTCATACAACGGTGAGCGCCGCCTTCGTGCTGGACGATTGCGTCGATTGCCATAGATACGGTGGAGCTTTGGGCGCCGGCGGCTTGGCACGCTAGAATAAATCAGTTGCGCAAAGACCGCCCGTTGTGTGGGCAGTTCATGATAGGAAGTTTCCATGGCATTGCAATTTACAGAGCGCGAGTTCATTCCCGTGCTGCTCGGTGGCGACATCAACGCCTATTCGGTGGCGCGCGCCTTCTATGAGGAGTACCAGGTCAAGAGTCTGGTCTTTGGCAAGTACCAGACGGGTCCCGCGTACCGCAGCCAGATTATCGACTACACGCCCAACGTGGATATCGACACCATGCCCGTGATGCTCAAAACCGTCAACGGCATTGCCCAAGCGCATGCCGACAAGACGATTGTCCTTGTGGGCTGTGGCGACAACTACGTTGCCCTCGTGGCTCAGGCCAAGGATGCCCATGAGTTGGCGGATAACATCGTCGCTCCCTACGCGCCCTACAGCATGCTCGAGCAGTGCCAGAAGAAGGAGATCTTCTACGAGCTGTGCGAGAAGCATGGCGTGCCTTATCCGCATACCTTTACCTTCACCATGGCGATGCTGAACGACCAAGGCGAGGCACCTGCCGAGGTGCTCGACCAGATCGATTTTCCCTACCCGATGATTCTGAAGCCTTCTGACGGCATCATGTGGTGGCAGCACGAGTTCGAGGGCCAGAAGAAGGCCTATGAGATTGCCGACCGCGCCGAGCTGGAACAGGTCATTCGCGATTCGTATGCCAGCGGCTACACCGACGATCTGATCTTGCAGGATCGCGTGCCCGGCAACGACGAGTACATGCGCGTGCTCACCAGCTATTCCGACCGCAACGGCAAGGTGCGCATGATGTGCCTGGGCCATGTGCTGCTCGAGGAGCATCAGCCTCACGGTGTCGGCAACCACGCCTGTATCATCACCGAGCCCAATGACGAGCTCATGGGCGGCGTGCGCAAGTTGCTCGAGGACCTTCACTTTGTGGGCTATTCCAACTTTGACGTTAAGTACGACGAGCGCGACGGCTCGTTTAAGTTCTTCGATTTCAACACGCGCCAGGGCCGCAGCAACTACTACGTCACCAACAGCGGCTTTAACGTTGCCAAGTATGTGGTGGACGAGTATGTGTTCAACCGCCCGTTTGAACCGGAGTTTGTGACGGCTCAGGACGAGGCCCTGTGGATGGTCGTCCCCATGGGCGTCGTCGACAAGTACGTCAAGGACCCCGAGCTGCGCGCTAAGGTGCATCGCCTGGACAAGGAAGGCAAGGGCGCCGACCCTTCGTTTATGAAGGGCGACTTTGTCTTTAACCGCTGGCTGCGCATGTGGCACACCAAGCTGCGCCACTTTAAGCTGTTCAAGACGTATTACAAGTAGATGAGCGCGGCGCCCGTCCGGTTTGCATCGGGCGGGCGCGGGTATGATACGCGCAATTGCGCAAGCGTCACCAAGGAGGCGGCGATGGAAAAGCTGGGAGTTATCGGCGGCATGGGCGCCGAGGCCACGTCGTATTACTACGACCAGGTGGTGCGTCATACGGCTGCTGCCTGCGATCAGGAACATATCGACATGGTGGTACTCTCCAAGTCGACCATGCCCGACCGCACGTTGGCCATTAAGACCGGCGAGCATGCCAAGCTGCTGGCGACCATGAAAGAGTGTGCCCAGGCACTCGAGTCGCTGGGCTGTGCGCACATTGCCATTCCCTGCAACACGTCACACTACTTCTACGACCAGATCCAGTCGTTTACGAAGGTGCCGATTATCCACATGCCGCGTGAGTCGGTTCGTTATGCCCTTGCGGGTGCGGTGATGGGGGAGTGCGAGTTCGACCCCAACCTGAGTATGCCGGCAGAGCCGGTGCACAAGATTGGCATCATGGGCACCGACGGAACCGTGGGCGCGGGCGTCTACGGCCGCGAATGTAAGGCTGCGGGTGTTGAGGTTGTCTATCCCAGCGAGAAACGTCAGAACGATGTGATGTCGCTTATCTACGATGATGTGAAGGCCGGACGTGAGCCCGATATGGATAAGTTCGACCGCGTGATGTGGGAGTTCGCCCGTAGCGGCTGCGACCGCGTCATTCTGGCCTGCACCGAGCTCTCGGTGCTGCAAAAGTACCGAGAGATGCCCGAGATCACCCTCGACGCCATGGATGTCCTGGTGCGCGAATCCATCATCCGCAGCGGCGCCCCCTACCGCCTCTAGCTTCCGACCTGTCAAAAAGGGACAGGTTAATTTTGGTAGGTTTTATCTGGTGAAACAGTAAAGGCCTCGGCTCGTTTGGTGCGAGCCGAGGCCTTTTGCGTTGGGCTGTTGCTGTCGGTGGTGAACTAGGACAGGAAGCCGATGGCGATGAGGGCGATGCTGACGATGAGCACGGCGATGTCCAGGCCCTTGATGGGGTAGCGCTTGTACGAGCTGGCGCGCGTACGCAGATAGAAGCCGCGCTGTTCTGCCGCCAAGGCTGTGGCATCGGTCTTGCCCACGCTCGAGATGAGCAGTGGCACGCAAAGTGGCAGCATGAGCTTAAGCTTCTTGATGGGGTTCTTGGTGTCGTATTCGACGCCGCGTGCGGTCTGCGCCTCCATGATGGCGTTCATCTCCTGACCAAACACCGGCACAAAGCGCAGCGCCGTGGTAAAGGTGAAGGCATAGCGATACGGCACGTGCAGCACCTCGACGCAGGCGTTGGCAAGGTCGTTGAGCTTGGTCACCATGAGCATGAGGATGAGCGGTAACGCCACACCCAGCAGGCGCAGGCAGGCCTTCGATCCTGTGATGAGACCCGTGTCGGTTATAAAGCTCCACACCACGTTGCCATCGCGCATAAAGGCCAGCTGGAGCACCAGCATGATAAGCGCGAGCGGAATCAGCAACTTGAGCAGCGAGAACAGACGGTCGACGACGCCGGCATAGGCACCCAGCGCAAGGGTGAGTGCCAAAAAGCCCAGCAGCGCCACGTAGGTGTCGGACAAAAAGATGCCGATGATGATGGCGGCGGCGAGGCCCAGTTTGACGACGGGGTTCAGGCGATGCAGCAGCGTATCGCCCGGCATGTAGTCGATGACGTTAACCACGGTGGACCATCTCCTTGGTAATTCGAACGACATCGGTGACCTCGCTCACCTGTGTAAAGGCGGGTGAGACGTTGGATGCCAGACGGCGCGAGAGTTCGATGACCTGGGGCGGCTCAACGTAGGCACGCCGCATGAGATCGATGTTCGAGAACAGCTCGTGCGTGCGGCCGCGGTCGAGGATGCGACCGTCGGCCATTACCACAATGCGCTCGGCAAAATCCGAGACGACTTCCATATCGTGGCAGACCATGATTGCGGCGCAGCCACGCTCGGCCATGGTGCGCACCGTTTCCATGACGGTCATGCACTCGCGGTAATCAAGGCCGCTCGTGGGCTCGTCGAGCACGACGATCTTGGGCTCAACCACTACGACGGAGGCAAGCGCCACCATTTGTCGCTGACCGCGCGAGAGCGAGAAGGGCGCCTCGTCGGCCGGCAAGCCAAAGCGGTCGATGACGAGCTGGGCGCGATGCAGCGCCTCGGCACGGTCGATGCCGGCAAGCTCCAGGCCAAAGGCGACCTCGTCGAGCACGGTGTCCTTGCAGATTTGACGGTCAGGGTTTTGGAAGAGGGTCGCGACCTCGCGAGCGATGCGGCTCGTGGGAACGGCTGCGGTATCCAGTCCCGTGACGCGCACGCTGCCCGAGGCGGGCTTAAGCAGGCCTGTGAGCAGTTTGGTGAGTGTGGTCTTGCCGGCGCCGTTTTGGCCGACGATGCCCACGAGCTCGCCAGGATAGAGCGTCAGGCTAAGGTCGTGTACGGCGGCTCCGCCATTGGGATAGGCAAACTCAACATGGTCGAAGGTGAGTACGGGTTCGGCGTCCTTGGCATGAGGACGCAACGACGGTGCATGCGGGGAACCGGCGGGCGCCTGGGCTTCGATAGCCGCGCGTGCGGGGTCGACGATGCCCGAAATCAGGCGCTCGGCCTCATCGACATCCAAGCAAGGGGTACCGCTTACTAGACCATCGGTTTCGAGGCTATTGAAGATACGCGTGACGCGAGGGCAGTCGACGCCGATGGCACGAAGCTCGTCGGTATGCGCGAAGACCTCGTGTGGCTCGCCCTGCAGCGCGATTTCGCCATGGTTGAGCACGAGCACGCGGTTGCAGTACTCCGAGAGCAGGGCGACCTTTTGCTCAACGACGACGATGGTGATTCCAAGTGCGCGGTTTGCCTCACGCAGCGTCTCGAAGACCAACGTGGAGCTGGCGGGGTCGAGTGCCGCGGTGGGCTCGTCTAGAACCAAGACGCGCGGGCGCATGGCGAGGATGGCGGCGATGGCTACCTTTTGCTTCTGTCCGCCCGAGAGCGTGGCGATCTCGCGGTCGCGCAGGTCGCTGATGCCGACGGTCTCGAGCGTTTCGCTCACGCGCTGCTCGATCTGGTCGTGGGGAACGCCAAAGTTCTCGAGGCCAAAGAGCATCTCATCCTCGACGATCGAAGCGACCATCTGCGTGTCGATATCCTGTAGCACACTGCCGACGATTTGCGACACGTCGGTGAGCGAGACTTCGCAGGTGTCGTGGCCGTCGACCATGACGGACCCAAAGAACGTGCCGGTGTAGTGGTGGGGCACGGCGCCCGACAGACAGGCGGCAAGCGTGGACTTGCCGGCGCCCGAGGGCCCGATGATGCCGATGAAATCTCCCTTGTTCACGCTGAGCGAGATGTGGCTGAGCGCCTGCTCGGTCTGCGTGCCATAGGAGAACGAGACATCGTCGACGTTGATGATCGTTTCCATGGATACCTTTCATAGTCATTGGGGACGTTCTTTGGTGGTGGGGCAGCGATGAGTTAGTTGAGCTTCAGGGCCTTCTGGATGGGCAGATAGAGGGCGCCGACCAGAATGGCGTTAAAGACGGCGGTCATGGCGACGACGGGCAGCATGGCGGCGGCGAGCTCGCCTACCACGCCGAGCATGGCCATCTTGATGACCATGAAGATGACGCCGGAGACAAAGGTGGTCAGGAAGGTTGCGACAATAGCGATGACGGGCTTGACCTGACCGTTCTTGCCGGCGGCGTTGACGATGCCGGCCATGAGCATGGCGGCGATGCCCTCGGCGGCAAAATCGACGAACGGCGAAGTGGTGGTGATCTGGATCACGGCAGCCGAGATGAGGCCAATAACGAGCGCCTGGCCGATGTTGGGACGAACGACCAGGATGGTGAGGCAGAAGGCCGAGATGATGAACTCGGGGCTGATCATGCCGCCCGAGATGCCCGAGATTGCCTTGCCGACGGTGAAGTTGAGGATGAAGCCGGCAGCGAGCAGGATGGCGAGCAGGACGAGGGCACGGACGTCGAGTTTGCCGCGGTCGGCGGTCTGGACGGTGCGGGGCTGGGCGGCGGTGGTGTTCTGAGACATGGTGAAAATCCTTTCGGAATGGGAGTGCAAGAGAAAAGCGGAGGCGCGTGATGCGAATGCGATCGGGCTCGAGATAGAAAAAGGCCCCCGGTCGAAACCGGAGGCCTTTCAATCACCTAGAGCGCAAAAACAGGCGTGAGGGACTCACTGTCGACCGATCGTATCCGCATCACGCCACCACCAGTTGTTAAGAGACTTCATCGTGTTCTTCATGTCGGTGACTCCTTTCGTGATGCCATGGCGCGGTCGCACCTAGTTGCTGTTGCGCTGCACTATAGCACAGCAAAGTGTGTGCGGGGAAATCTTTTTTGAAAAGATTTCAGGCGGGTTTCCCGCCGGTCAAAAGAGTGGGCTGAGCGGGCGAGAGGCTGCCATTGCTGCCTTGCCCGCTCAGCTAAGACGTTACTCCTTATTGCGACGGTAGAGGAAGTAACCGCCCGCGGAGATGACGGCAACGCCAGCGATGGCGAATGCGGCCACCATGCGGCCATCAAAACGATCGCCAGTGGTGGGCAGGCCGCCCTTGGTGTTCGTCTTGTTAGTGGTTACCGTGGTCGTGGTGTCGGACTTGCCAGGCTTCTCAGGCTTGGCGGCCGGCTGCTCGGGCTTAGCGGGCTGCTCGGGAGTGCCAGGCTGCTCAGGAGTGCCGGGCTGATCCGGGGTGACCGGATCGGTGGCAAGAGCATCCTTGGCGTAGGTGATGGACACCTTGAGGCCGTTGGTCTCGGTGTTCAGGTCGCTTGGGGTAAAGGGCTGGTCGAAGTTTTCGGCCTTCTGATAGGCGCGCATCTCCTGGAGCAGTGCCTTGCACTTCTTGTAGGTGTTCTCGGTAGCAGCCTTGCCGGCCTTGTTGGCCAGGGCAGTGCGGCCCTCGGTGGTCGTCTCGGCCAGCATGGCGGCGTCAACTTCCTTGTTCTGCTCGATAAGCTCGTTCTGGAGCGCATCGAGGTAGGCACGGACGCTGACACCAAGGGTGTCAGGGTTCTCGAAGCAGAGCGAGCTGATGTCCATGAGGACGTAGTTGATTGAGTTCTCGGGCTCCTCGTTGTACACGACGTCAGTCTGGTTGCAGTGATCGAAGGAGACGGTCTGATCGCTGAAGTACGGGCTGACCTCAGTTATCAGAGCGGAGTACAACGGGATGGCGACGGAGTACGCGGCGCGGGAGAGCATTTCCCACTGGATGGTAGCGACTTCGGGGTCATACCCGCGACGAATCTGGAAGAGGTTGATCTCGGTGTTGCGCTCGCTGCCGATGCAATAAACACCATCAGTGTTCGCGTTGAGGCCAGGGACGTTCTCGCCGCGGTTGCCAAAGGCACGAATCAGCTCAAAGGTGCTCCAGCCAGACTTGCCAGGCCTGAAGAACAGGGGCTGGATTTCGCTGACCATGGCTCCCTTTTGGTCAGGTTTTCCATCCTTCTTTACTGTGATAATGTCGTAATCTGTGCCTTCGGTCAGCTGACTACCAAAATAATCGCGGCCTTGCACATAGCGGGACCACTGGTTTACGCCGGAATCGGCGAGGCTCTCGCCATACGTTTGGGCGACATCGAATTTGCCGTCAGCGGAGTATTTGGCGAAGCCCTTCTCCACGGGCATGGACTCGATGCCCTCGGAGTGTAGGCAGTTCTCGGGGTCATCAAGGTCGACATCGTAGTTGAGGCTCCCGATATTAGGGTTGAGCGACGCGACGTCGTCAGCGAGCTTCATGGCGATCCACTGATGGGCGGAAAGTGTGGCGAACAGCCAGGTCTCGTTGTTGTCGGCGATGATGATCTGGTCGTTGGTGCAGACGCCTTGATCATCGATCAGTCTGCCGAGAAGCTCGACGCCCTCGCGGGCCGTGGCGCTCTCGCCCAGGATGATGCTGCCGTAACTGTACTCGCCCAGACCCACTTTCTCATCGATGTGGTCTGCTGCATCGGCCTCCTCGTTATAGGAAGTGCTTAGCGTGGCAGAGCAGGAGACGCCCTTCTCGTTGATTCCGGCTTCGGAATAGGCGTCGGTGCGACCCATCCAGTTGGAGGTGTTCCTATAGTTTTGTCAACTGGGCAATGCTGTTTTCGAGATTGAATCG
>CAUGGC010000035.1 GCA_959599095.1 uncultured Collinsella sp.
ACGAGCGGGGGCTCCTGTCTTTTTAGTGCCCTCGGATTGGGTCATAGTGTCTGTTTCGCGGCTTTGCCGCGAAAGGCGCGTTACTTTGGGGATGGATGGGGGGCGTGGCTGTTGCAACGCCTTATCCCTTTGCTTTTTCGCGCCTTTGGCGCGAAACGCGCAGCACCTTGGGAAATGCATTGATGTGTGGACGGGGCTGGATTGCGGATTCAAATGGCTAGAGAGATATGGGTGCGAACGAGAAATCGTTATTGGGGTCATCCTTTTCCATAAACTCATCGAGACAAAACGTCATGTAGATTGGAACGTACAGAACCTTGCCCTCTTTGCTGAGATTCTCGTGGCTTAGTACAACGGCTTCGGGAATTTTGTACTCGCCCACACTCATCAGACGATCGAGGGCCGCGTGCGCTCGAACTTTCTTGCCCGATTTGACCTCGATTGGGACAACATGACCGTGGACGCCTTCGATCACAAAGTCAACTTCACCGACCTCACGCGTTTGGTAGTACCATGCATCCGCCCCGAGGGCAACGAGTTCCTGCGCGACCACGTTCTCATAGAGACCACCAAGGTTGGGAGTTTTCATATCAAGATAGACAGCGCGTGCGGTGCTGCCGGGGTATCGCGATGCGAGCATGCCTGTATCAGACTCGTATAGTTTGAAGGCTGTCGTTTTCTCCGTCCTCTTGAGAGGACTCCGTGGCTCCGTCACCCTGGCGACCATCAATCCAACACCTGCGTTAACAAGCCACAGGAAATCCTGCTCATATTTTTTAAGGCGAGCTCCCTCACCCAGAGACGAAACAACAAAGCGATGAGACTCCGCCTCAAGCTGAACGGGAATTTGCTCAAAAATCGACCGAACGTTAAACGCTCGAGTCGATGCATATTTTGAGATATCGCTTTTGTACTGATCGACCAGCTGAGTTTGAAGCTCACGTGTGCTCACGAGCGAATAACCCGAATCAATATAATTCTGAACGACCTCCGGCATGCCGCCGCAAACGATATAGGCTCTATAGTTCTTGAGCATCGCCTCATGAATATAGTTTTCGACAGGATGTTTCTCGACAAGGCAGCTGCGAATGCCTGCAAGCACATTCTCGCTTACGCTGTTTGCCCAACAAAACTCTTCAAAATCCATCGGGCGCATAACAATGTGCTCTACATACCCCACCGGAAAAGAAGAGATCCCCTTAAACTCAGTCCCAAGCATAGACCCCGAGAAGACATAGCTAAAGCGCCCATCCTCGACCAACGCCTTCATGAGTGTAACGATCTGCGGATACTCCTGAATCTCATCGACAAAGACAAGCGTATCGCCCTCAACAAGCGGCGCATCCGCAAGAAGGGCTACGCGGTTGATAAAGTCAACGGAGTTCTTTGCGCCAACAAGTGCATTCCTTGCTTCGACATCGAGTAGTAAATTGACCTCAAAATACGAAGCGTAGTTGCTTTTTCCAAACGCGCGAATCGCATAGCTCTTGCCAATCTGACGCGCACCAGTAACGAGTAATGCCTTATTGGAGTTATTCTTCCAGCTCAAAAGCCTATCAGTGACCTTACGGCGTAGCATTAAACCCCCAAATGACAAAAATTGACAGATAGAATCGCCTAAAATCATACAAAAATTGGCAGATAATATTGTCGTAAATATACAAAAATTGGGAGATAGCAAAGGTTCGAATAGGCCTCAAAGCCACTGAAACAGTGCTCTACTTTGCGAAGGGGCTGGGGACGCTGTTGGGTGCGTCTCCAGCCCTCTGATTCTTACTTTGGATCCCGATGGTGGGGTGTTGTCGGTGCTGCTTGCTTGGTTACCTTGTCTCGCCGGACTCCGTGCGTAGGCGGTAGCCGTGGACGAGGTCGCTAATGGCCGGCCAGGGAATCTGGCGGTCGACCCAAAATTGGAGCTGGACCAGATAGCGCTCGGTGGCGCGGGTGAGGGCTGCAAACTGTTCGTGAGTCTCTACCTGGGCGTAGAGGTCGCGGCTGTGGGCGAGGATTGCCGTGGTGTCATCCATTTTGCCGGTGACGTCGAAGGCGCCCGAGAACCAGTCGCACAGGCGCGCGGCGCTGTTGTTGATCGTTGCGAGGTCGGCGGTGCCGTCGTTGGCGTTTTCGTTGGCCTGGGCTCGCAGGAGGGAGAGGGCGTCGGCCGCGTTCATGCAGTAGCCGACGGTGAAGTTCCAGACGGCGAATTCGCGGCCTGTGTCAAGCTTGCGGCGGCGCATGTAGTCGATATCGCGCGGTTCCTCGAGCATCATTTGGTCGGCGAGGGCCTCAAGTGCAGTGGTGTACTCGGCAAGGTCGAGTGCGAGCAGGGTGTTGATATCCATCATCTTTAGGCCTCCGCTTCGATCTCGACGATTTCGTTTTTGATGCACATGCCCTGGTTGTCCCAGACATTGCGGCAGGCGGCGGCAAAGCGCTCGCGGTCGGCTTCGCAGATGCGGGCGAACATGTTGCAGGTGCCAAAGGGCTCGCACACGTCAAAGAAGATGCAGATTGACGACCATCCGCCATACCAGCTCACGGCGCCCGCCGGCTCGTGAAAAACGGGGTTCTCGATGTGCTCATAATTGGCAATGGGGCCCGATACGGGATAGGTTACCTCGGCATCGCAGATCTTGGCCGAAAAGATACGTGACTCGACCGGACAGGACGATTCGAACAGCTTGCATGTCTCGGGGGCCTTGTCCCAGAGCATATCGGCGAGAAACGTCTCGCCATTCAGCGTGATCTTGAGCATTTTTGTCATAGTAAGGACCTCCTCAATCCGTCGCTCAAGGGGTTCGCTGGCGGATAAGGAGAAGACAGCGGCGGGGTCGCCGAACCCAAACTTCACGACAGATCTCTGTCGCCCCAGCCCGCGCTGTTCTTCGCTAAAGTACCATGCCGCAATTGCGCGCGCAATATCAGTTTTTGATTTTCTGGAAGCGGCAATCGACGAGACGGCTCGCCGGCTGCCGGCCGACGCGCGGCAAAGGCACTCGTCTATTCCTTAAGTTGGATGAAAAACGCCATGTTATTGCAGGGCTGCATACTCGTCCAATAAGTGCATAGAATCTCGTATAGTGCGAGTAAGATTTTGCGCTGTCTGTTTTATGTTTAGCAAAGATATAGTTTGCATAATCTGGTCTAATCCCTGCTCTATTAAAATAAAGTTGCACGTAAATGACGTAGATATGCTTGAGCTGGGTTTCTTTACGCTGAGCGGGTAAAAGCGACCGTTCACCGTTCAACTATTTTCAAAATGAATAAAATGAGCGATAAAGAGAATATAAACCTTAATAAACTCGCGTATCGCACGGGCGCGGGTTATTAATGGGTTGTAGGC
The DNA here is from genome assembly GCA_959599095.1 of uncultured Collinsella sp. Lineage (GTDB taxonomy): Bacteria > Actinomycetota > Coriobacteriia > Coriobacteriales > Coriobacteriaceae > Collinsella. The sequence continues at coordinate 3,344 of CAUGGC010000035.1, forward strand.
CTTTTACAGAAAGGATTCCAGCAATGTCTAAGCCTCTTGGCAAGCCCGATCGTATCGTCGTCGCCCTTGGCGGCAACGCCCTCGGCAACAACCCCGTTGAGCAGATCGAGGCCGTGAGCAACACCGCTCACGCTCTCCTCGGCCTGATCGAGCAGGGCAACGAGATCATCATCACCCACGGCAACGGTCCGCAGGTCGGCATGATCCAGAACGCCTTCGCCGCTGCCCACGACGCCATCGGCACCCCCGAGATGCCGCTGCCCGAGTGCGGCGCCATGTCCCAGGGCTACATTGGCTATCACCTGCAGCAGGGCATTGGCCGCGAGATGCACAAGCGCTATAAGCGTTGGCACGCCGCCACCGTCGTCACCCAGATCGAGTGCGACCCGGACGACCCCGCGTTCAAGAACCCGACCAAGCCGATCGGCCCCTTCTACACCGAGGAGCAGGCCAAGGAGTTCATGGCCGAGGATCCCTCCAAGGTCTTCGTCGAGGATTCCGGTCGCGGCTGGCGTCGCGTCGTCGCTTCCCCCGATCCCAAGAAGATCGTCGAGGCCGACTCCATCCTCAACCTGCTCGACAACGAGTTCATCGTCATCGCCTGCGGTGGCGGCGGCATCCCCGTCGTCCGCGACTATGAGAACAAGGGCTGCTACAAGGGCGTCCCCGCCGTCATCGACAAGGACCTGGGCGGCGAGCTGCTGGCCGAGGACTGCGACGCTGACGTTCTGTTCCTGCTGACCGCCGTTGAGCATGTCGCCATCAACTTTGGCAAGCCCAACCAGGAGGAGCTCGAGGACATCACCGCCGACGAGGCCGAGCGCCTGGCCGACGAGGGCCAGTTCGGCAAGGGTTCCATGGAGCCCAAGGTCCGCGCCGCCATCAAGTTCGCCCGTTCCCGCAAGGGCCGCACCTGCATCATCGGCGCCCTGGACAAGGCCGCCGAGACCATGGCCGGCCTCTCCGGTACCCGCATCCACGAGTAGCCTCTACTCCATTGCCTCTCTCGTGGGCGCCAGGCAAGGCGCCCACAAACTAGCCTCTCTTCATGAGCCCCGCAGTCCGCTCCGACTGCGGGGCTTTTGTTTCAACCCGGCACTTGGGGACGTTCCTTTCCTGCCGGCAGCTTGGGACAGTCCCTAAAGGCTGTCCCCAACGACCACTCATTTAAGTCTGTCCCCAATGGCTAGTAGTAAGCCCACATGGCTTCGACTTCGTTAAGGACTTCTACGACGCCCCAGCGGCGGGCGCTGCGGCTGGCCGAGTTGGGATCGAAGACTCCAATCTGGTCGGCGTCGTCAATACCGTAAAGCACAATGTAGTGGCCCACGTTGGTAAAGGTGCCCGGCCGAACGGCGGCGATGACGGGCGCTCCCGAACGCAGCGCCTGAGTCATCGATTCGCGATCGTTATGGAGCTCCGTTCCGTTAAGTCCCAACTGCCACGCGCCGCTCGTCATAAACGACCATTCGGTTGCACCGGTGGGGGCGTAATTGCCCGCCTCAGAAAGCGCGCACATATCGACGGGGGTCATATCGGTGCGTCCCGTCTTAAAGATGTAGACCATGGTGAGGCACGTAGGCCCGCAGGCATTTTGGCGGATGGTGCCGCCGGCGTAAGGCAGCTCCGACCACGCGGGGTCGATCTGATAGATATGGGGCATCGTGCCGGCTTGCCATTGCGAGCGTGGGGTCGAAAAGGCGAAAGAATAACCGGGTGCGACGGGGGCCTTGAGCAGCTTGTCCTCGGCGGTGGGCTCGAGACCGGCCGAGCCGTGGGACATACAGGAGCTCATAAGCACAAAGACCAGACAGGTGAGGATAGAGCACAGTGCGAGGCGAAGTCGACGAGCCGGCAGGGCGGGGGCATTCACGTGCGATGTCGAGCGGTAGGGCTTGCCGTCGCGTCCACCTTGGGGATGCGAAAAGAAGCGGTTGATATGGATGCCGGGCTGACGTGCGCCGTTGCGGCGCAGTTGCGGAACCTCGGCCTGACGCTGTCGAGTGCGCGCGCCAAAGCGGCTATCTTGCTGCGCGCTTGTGCCCGTGCTCAGACGGCCGCTCTGCCGTGTTCTGCTTGACTGCTGCCGAGACGAAGGCCTGGGTTGCTCTTGAGGACGTTGCGGATTGCTGCTTGTGGCACTTCCGGGCGTCGGCGTGGTACGGCCAGCAAGGCGAACGCTTTGTCGCCGTTGATCACCGTCGTTGTATCCGTATGCCATTCGTACCGCCTTGTCTCATGTATAACCTGTCCATCCTACAAAAAAGATGTGCAACAAATGGGTCCGCGCGTCAAAAGCTCGGTAAACGGTACGAAAGGCGCAAAACACACGGCCTCAAAAACATCTCTATATGCGTCCGATGAGCGTACGCCCGTCGGACGGGCGGCAACAATGAGCGGCAAACCGTGCCGTTCGTCCCAAAAACGGCGCCGCTCGTTTTGCAGTTCTGCCTTCGGTCGAGCTACAAGCGGAGCTGCTGCGCCAAGGCCGTATCTTAAAGCCACGAAATAAAAGAGCGCGGCAAAACAGACCGCGCAAGGGGTGACGTCAAGGGGCGTCAAAAAGGAAAGGAGGGGAACAATGGCGGACAAGAACGCAGAAGTTGCAGTCGAGGATAACGGCGGCATGAAGAAAACGCTTTCGCTCTGGAACTTCTTCACCATCGGTTTCGGTGCCATCATCGGTACCGGTTGGGTTCTGCAGGTCGGCGACTGGATGGTCGTGGGCGGCGGTCCCGTTCCCGCTATGATCGCATTCCTCTTGGGTGCAATCTTCCTCGTGCCCGTCGGAGCTGTTTTCGGTGAGCTCACGGCTGCTATCCCCATCTCGGGCGGCATCGTCGAGTATGTCGATCGTAGCTTTGGCCGTACGCTGAGCTACATCACCGGTTGGCTTTTGGCCCTGGGCAACGGCATCCTGTGCCCGTGGGAGGCCATCGCCATTTCGACCCTCGTGTCCGAGATGTTCGGCAGCCTGCCCGGTCTTGAGTGGCTGCGCGCCGTTAAGCTCTACACCATCCTGGGCGCCGACGTTTACCTGTTCCCGACGCTGATCGCGCTCGGCTTCGCAGCCTACGTCATCTTCCTCAACTTCCGCGGTGCCAGCTCGGCCGCCAAGCTCCAGGCCTTCCTGACCAAGGCTCTGCTCTGCGGCATGCTGCTCGCCATGGGCGTCTCGCTGTTCACCGGCTCGCCGGACAACGCCATGCCCGTGTTCTCCCAGGTCACCGGCGCTGGCGGCGGTAAGGCCGCTACCGAGGGCACCAGCCTGTTCGCCGGCATCGTGTCGGTCCTGGTTCTGACCCCGTTCTTCTACGCCGGTTTCGACACCATTCCTCAGCAGGCTGAGGAAGCAGCCGAGGGCCTCAACTGGAACAAGTTCGGCAAGATCATCTCCCTGGCTCTGCTGGCCGCCGGCGGCTTCTACATGGTCTGCATCTACTCGTTCGGCACCATTCTCGACTGGCATGAGTTTGTTAAGAGCCCGGTTCCCGCGCTTTCCTGCCTCAAGGGCATCAACATGCTTCTGTACCTGGCCATGCTCGTCATCGCCACGCTTGGACCCATGGGCCCGATGAACTCCTTCTACGGCGCCACGAGCCGCATCATGCTTGCCATGGGCCGCAAGGGCCAGCTGCCCGAGAAGTTCGCCGAGGTCGACCCCAAGTCCGGCGCTCCCAAGCTCGCCTGCGTCGTTCTGGGCGTCATCACCGTCATCGGTCCGTTCCTGGGCAAGAACATGCTCATCCCTCTGACCAACGTGTCGGCTCTCGCCTTCATCTTCTCCTGCGGTATGGTCGCCCTCGCCTGCCTGCGCATGCGCTTCACCGAGCCCGACCTGCCTCGTCCCTACGAGGTGCCCGGCGGCAAGTTTGGCATCGGCCTCGCTATCGCTGCCTGCGCCATCATCATCGGCCTGCTCGTGATTCCGTTCTCTCCCGCCTCCCTCAACATGGTGGAGTGGAGCATCGTGATCGGTTGGTTGGCTATTGGCCTGGCCCTCATGGCTTTCACCAATTCCCGCAAAAAGTAACGCCTAGCCGGGGCGGATCGGGTGCGCGGAATCCTCTCTCCCGCGCACCGAACCCGGCACCACTTGGGTAGCTTTGTGAGGCCTTAACCCAACACGGCCTCGCCCACTATATGGATCCATAAGGAGGAACCATGTCCACTAAGTATGCAATCGTTGGCGGCAAGCTCATCGACGGTACCGGTGCCGAGCCGGTCGAGAACTCCCTCGTTCTCGTCGACGACAACGGCAAGATCGAGTACGCCGGCGCTATGCAGGACCTTCCCGAGGGCGTTGAGGTCATCGACGCCGCCGGCAAGACCGTCCTTCCCGGCCTGATCGACACCCACCTGCACTTCTCGGGCAACCTGACCGACGATGACACCGATTGGGTCATGCAGCCGCTCCTCGAGAAGCAGGCCGTCGCCGTCAAGCAGGCCTACGACTGCCTCACCCATGGCCTCACCACCGTCTGCGAGATCGGCCGCTTTGGTATCCAGATCCGTGACTGCATCGACAAGGGCGTCTTTAAGGGCCCGCGCGTTCTGGCCACCGGTCTCGGCTTCTGCCGCGTTGCCGGCCACGGTGACTCCCACCACTGCACCCAGGAGCTCAACAAGGAATCCCATCCCTGGGGCGACCAGGTCGACGGTCCTTGGGATCTGCGCAAGGCCGTCCGTCGTCGCCTGCGCGAGAACCCCGATGCCATCAAGATCTGGGCTACCGGTGGCGGCATCTGGCGCTGGGACTCCGGTCGCGACCAGCACTACTGCTCCGAGGAGATCCAGGCCGTGGTCGACGAGGCAAAGATGGTCGGCATCCCCGTGTGGAGCCACTGCTACAACAACCACGCCGCTGCCTACGATTCCGTTCGCTTTGGCTGCGAGCAGCTGATTCACGGTTTCGATATCGATGAGCGCACCATGGACCTCATGGCCGAGCAGGGCACCTTCTTCACCCCGACGATCGCCTTCCTGCCCACCTGGTACGCCACCTATCCGCCCGTCTACGTCCCCGAGCTGCACGACAAGTACGAGGGCACCCTGGTCGAGAAGGAGCTGCAGCGCAACTACGACTGCCTGCGCGAGGCCAAGAAGCGCGGCGTCGTCATGACGATCGGCTCCGACTCCTTCTCCTTCGTCACCCCGTACGGCACCTGCTCCATCGAGGAGATGTACGAGTTCGTCGACAAGATCGGCTTCACCCCGGTCGAGACCATCACCTGCGCCACCCTCAACGGTGCCAAGATGTGCCACATCGAGGACGAGACCGGTTCCATCGAGGCCGGCAAGTGCGCCGACCTGCTGGTCGTCAACGGTGACGTCGCCGCCGACATCCACGTGCTCAACACCGACAACATGGACGTCATCATGAAGGACGGCTGGATCGTCGAGGCTGGCACCTTTGGCGAGGCCAACAAATACAGCGCCTAAGATACCGTTTGTCGATGGCTGGATGTAAAACACAGTTTTTGATTGCATAATTCAATGGAGAGGGTCGCTTGCGGCCCTCTTTATTGCTATGGGTGCGATAGAAAAAAGGGGATGACGGTGGATTTAAACAGGCTGATTCTGGGCAAGAGCTACAACTCTACCAAGGTCTTTCGTACGGCCCAGCATGTGGTCCAGGCTATCCTGCTCGGTGTTGTCGTTCCGGCGCTTATCCTGCTGCTTATCTGGGATTTAACCGATAATCCCAATCCCGTTCCGGGCGTTGTCGTTATTGCCGGCTTGGTCATGCTGTGCTTCTTTTTCTCATATGTCTTTGTGGTCCCCGACGACCTCACATCGAGCGCAACCGACCGTACGCTCGCCATCGCATCAAAAATATTCGCCTACACGTCGCGCGGCCTTACGCCCGAAGCGGCCCTGGGCGCCTCTAAAATCATCCTGTCCGAGACCATCGCCTCTGCCATCTGCTTTACCGACGGCAAGCAGGTGTTGGCAAGCTGGGGCGAGGACTCGGCAAAGTGCCCTGCCGGCACCCCGGTCGTGCTCAAGACCACGCTCAGTGTGATTGAGACGGGCGAGCAGAGCGTGTTTTCGCGTGACACCTCCAATGAGACGGGTGGCTATTTTCCCCGCCTGCGCGCCGGCATTGTCGCGCCGCTTACCGTGCGCGGACATTGCGTGGGTACGCTCGAGCTGTATTACCCCCGCCTGAGCAGCATTGATATGCGCCAGACGGCGTTGGCCTCGGGTTTTGCCGATCTCATTTCCACGCAGCTCGCCAGCTTTGAGCTCGAGCGCCAGGACGAGCTCACGGCCCGCGTTGAGCTTCGCGCCCTGCAGTCGCAGGTCGACCCGCATTTTCTATTCAATACCATTAGCACGATCGTGTCGCTCGTTCGAACCGAGCCCGACAAGGCGCGATCGTTGCTGATCGACTTTTCCAACTACTATCGTCAGACGCTTTCTGACTCCGATACGCTCACCACGCTCGAGCACGAGGTGGAACAGGGCACTCGTTATATCAATCTTATGCAGGCCCGGTATGGCGACGGCCGTCTGCGCGTCTCGGTCGACATCGACTTTGAGGTGCGCGACAGCCTGGTGCCGCCGTTTATCTTGCAGCCGCTGCTCGAAAACTGCATCAAGCATGCGCAGCGCGAGATCGAGCCGCTTTCTATTCGTGTTAGGGCTTTTGAGACCGATGACGGCTTGGAGATCATCGTCGAAGACGACGGCATCGGAATGAGCGAAGAAGTCTGCGCGCATCTGTTTGAGCAGCATCGCCGAGAGGAGCCCGAGAGCATTACCGCCGACGGCTCCGTCAAGCGAGGTTGCGGCCTGGCGCTCTTCAACGTGCTTCAGCGCATCCATTTCTTTTACGGAGAAGATTCTGGCATGCGCGTGAAGTCCCAGGAGGGCGTGGGAACGCAGGTCATCGTTGAGTTGAACGGCGAGCCACATGAGCCGGCGCCGTTGACGGTGTAGCACGCGGTTGGATTGAGAGAAAAAGAGGGGAAGCGCATATGTCCGAAGGCTGGAACATACTGGTGGTTGATGACGAGCCCCCAATTAGGGCTGAGCTACGCTATCTGTTGGAAAAGGATACGCGTGTGGGTCAGATTGCCGAGGCGGGCAATGTCACCGAAGCCGTGGAGCTGATTCTGTCGAACAAGCCCGACGTGCTGTTTTTAGACATCACGATGCCCGGGCGCTCGGGAATTGAGCTTGCCGAGACCCTGCAAAACCTAAAGAGGCCGCCGGTCGTGGTGTTTGTGACGGCATTTGCCGAGTATGCGGCCGATGCCTATAACCTCGATGCTGTCGATTACGTCGTTAAACCGGTCGAGGATGCCCGCTTGTCAAAGGCGCTCGACAAGATCGAGACTGCCCTGGGCGCTCGCCGCGTCGTCCATGCTCCGCGCCAGCCTTTGCGCCTGACGGTGGATCGCGGGGGCAAAAAGGTGTTCATTCCCGTGGCGGATGTATGCTACTTTGAGGCGCGCGCCGATTTTTGCAACGCCGTCTGCGCCGAGGGGGCGTACCTGATCAATGAGTCGATTTCCTCGCTCGAGCGTCGCCTGGCCTCCGAGGGCTTTATCCGCGTCCACCGCAGCTATCTGGTTAATTTGGAAGACGTGCACAATGTCGAGATCGGCTCCACGGGCCTGATGGAGCTCAGGCTCGATCGCGTAACCTCGACGGTGCCCGTGTCCCGCCGTCGCGCCGCCGAGGTCAAATCGCACTTGGGGCTAGCGTAAGGGTCGGTGTGCCATCGTTTGCCGTTGCAGGTTTGGCATGACTGTGCGGTGGGCATAATGGATTGCATCGAATGAAATCGAAAGGATTATTATGCCTGCGCTCATTACGCATCATCTGTTTGGCGAGGAAAGCATCGACCGTCTTCCGCAGGGCGTTATCACGTCCGACGAGGAGCGCATCGCCTTTATCCTGGGAAACCAAGGTCCCGACCCGTTCTTCTTTCACATGCTCACGCCGCGCATTTCCGACTGCATGTCGCTTGCTCAGGTCATGCACCGCTCGCGCATGTCGCGCCAGTTCTCGTGCCTGCGCGACGGCGTGTCGCACCTGCAGCCGCGCGATGCCAATCTGGGTCGCGCCTTTGCGCTGGGCCTGTTGTCGCACTATGTGCTCGATCGCAATGCCCATCCCTTTGTCTACGAGCAGCAGTTTGGCATTGTCGAGTCCGATCCCGAGCTCGAGGCTTCGGGCAGTCAAGTTCATGCCGTGCTCGAAAGCGATCTGGACGTGCTGATGCTGCAGCTCAAGCGCGATGGGGCTACGGTCGAGGATTATCCGCCGGCGGGCGAGATCGTCACTACCGACCGCATCAATCGCGTTGCCGGTGTGCTGATGAGCTATGTTGCCGGACGCGTGTACGGCATCGATATCCCGGTGGGAGAGTACGGCGGCGCCGTAGCCGACATGCAGCTGCTCTACCGCACTATCGAGCCCGCCGGTTCGGCCAAGACGCGCGCGATTGCCCTGCTCGAGGGCTTGGTGCACGATTATTCGCTGCTCGACGGCCTTGCGCACCGCGTGACGACCGAGCTGCCCGAGCGTACCGGCAACCTGGGCCACTTGGCATGGAAGAGCCCCTTTACCGACGAGGTCTCGAACGAGAGCTTCCCCGAGGTCTTTGACCGCGCGCTGGTCGATTACGAGCTCGCCGTCGCCCGCTTTATCGAGACCGGCGATATGGAAGCCGTGACCAACCACGTCAATTACAGCGGTCGCGTGCTCGGCGCCGACGAAGAGTTCGACCGCGAGGAGTAGGGCTCGTGCGTGCCCCTTTGCCGAATCCTTACCGGTGCCTCTGTGCAATTGGGGTACGATGAACTAACTGCATATCGGGCGAATACGAAGGGTCCCTGTCCATGAAATACACCAAGCTCGAGCGTAACTGGGTCATGTACGATGTGGGAAACTCGGCCCTCGTGCTGCTCAATACCTCGGTGGTGCCCATCTACTTTAACGCCATCAATACCGGTGCTTCCTCGGCAGACCTGGTGGTCGCTTGGGGCAACGCGCAGACGATTGCCTCGCTGGTCATTGCCATGCTCATGCCCATTCTGGGCGCGCTTGCCGATTACGCCGGCAACAAGATCAAGTTCTTCTTGGGCTTCTTCCTCACGGGCCTGGTGCTTTGCCTGGCGCAGGCTATCCCAATGTCCGCCATGGCATTTTTGACCGTGTACGTGCTGTGCACCATCGGCCTTAACTCTTCTATGACATTCTACGACGCCATGCTGCCCGACATTACCACCGACGAGCGCATGGACGCCGTGTCCAGCTCGGGTTATGCCTGGGGCTACATCGGTTCCACCGTGCCGTTCATCATCTGCTTGGCGCTTATCATGGGTGGTCCCGCTCTTGGTGTCCCCACCATGCTGGCAACGCGTCTGTCGTTTGTCATCACTGGTGCCTGGTGGCTCATCTTTACCCTGCCGCTCATTCGCACCTATAAGCAGAAGTACGGTCGCGAGCGCGGTCCCGAGGACACTATCGGCCACATCGTGGGCGGTGTGTTCTCCGAGGTCGGACACACCATGCGCGAGATCGCCCACAACAAGACCGTGCTGGTCTACATGATCGCGTTCTTCTTCTATATCGACGGTGTGCACACGGTCATTTCCATGGCCACCAGTTACGGATCGGCCTTGGGCATCGATTCGACCCAACTGGTGCTGGCTCTGCTCGTTACGCAGTTTGTGGCCTTTCCGTCCGCCATCATCTACGGCAAGCTCGCCGGCCGTGTGGGCACGCTCAACATGATCTTGGTGGCAGTTGCCGCCTATATGGGCATTGTGCTGTTCGCCGCGTTCTTCCTAAAGACCGCCTTTGAGTTTTGGGTGCTTGCCATTATGGTCGGCCTGTTCCAGGGCGGCGTGCAGGCGCTCAGCCGCAGCTACTTTGGCCGCATTATCCCCAAGGAAAAGTCCAACGAGTACTACGGCTTCTTTGACATCTTTGGCCGCTATGCAAGCGTTATGGGCACCTTCCTGGTGTCGATCGTCACCTCGCTGACCGGCAACCCGTCGCTGGGCGTCCTTTCCATTGGTGTGCTGCTGGTCGTTGGCTTTATGCTGCTGGTCCGCCTGTCCCGCATGACTCGGGCGGCAGAGCATGCCGCATAGGAGTGAGCGGTTATTGTGCCTGTCCACGGTACTCTTTTGGGGTTATCCGCAATAAACATTCTGACTTTCGAACAATGATTAGCCCAAGTGGGTATGATGGAGTCAGCTAGGTCGCGGGGCGTCGCCTGTGTTTGGCGGCGTCCCGTTTTTGTGTTGCAGGGAGGGTAAGGCATGAACGCCACGGTCGTGATTCCAACGTATTGGGCGGGCGATGACGCTCGCGCAAACGCCCCTGGCACCTATGACCATTCGACACGACTCAACGCCGACAATCCCGAACTCGACCGCTGCCTGGCCTCGCTTGAGCAGGTGCGCGACATCCCGCGCATCATCCTTTTGGTGGTCTGTCCCGTTTCTGCCACAGCCGATGTGTCGCTGCGCGTGCACGAGATTGTCGACGCGCATCCCACGCTCAAGGTCACCGTTGTCACCAACACCCAGGCCTCGCGCATCGCAGACCGGGTTGCTCAGATCGCGCCCAAGGGTTCGGGCGAGTGCGTGAGCCTGCGAGGTTACGGTGCCATCCGCAACATGGGGCTGGCCTGCGCTGCGGTGCTGGGGCATGACGCGGTTATCTTTTTGGATGACGATGAGGCTGTCATCGACGCCGACTTTATGAAGCGCGCGACCTATGCGTTGGGGCAGCAGACCCGTCAGGGCTTGCCGATCTTGGTCAAGAGCGGCTATTTCTACGATCGCGACGGCTCGCCGTTGGCTCCCACGGACAAGGCGGGCATCTGCCATCGTTGGTGGACCAAGCGCATCGAGTTCAACCGTTGGATGAAAAAGGCGCTCTCGGGCACCCGCATCTCGCGCTCCAACTACGTGTGCGGCGGCCTGATGGCCCTGCACGCCCGCGCCTTTACGCGTGTGGCCTTTGACCCGTTTATCACCCGCGGCGAGGACTTGGATTACCTCTTTAACATGCGCATGTTTGGCTACGACGTGTGGTTCGATAACGAGTGGACCGTGCGCCATCTGCCTCCGGAGTCCGAAAAGCGCTCACCGCGCTTTATGCAGGATGTATACCGTTGGTACTACGAACGGGCCAAGTTGACATTCGCCGCGCATCAAAAGGAGCTCATTCCCGTTACGGCAGCATCGCTCATGCCCTACCCGGGCCCGTGGATTTCGCGCGAGCTCGACGACCGCGTGCGCAAGACCGCTATGGTCCGTAGCGTGTTTACCCGCGAGCATGAGGGCTACCTGCGCATCTGGCGCCATGGTATCGACGAGGCAAAGGCCTATGCGCGCCAAAACGCTGCAAGCTACCTGCGTTTCCAGAGTTTTTGGCCCAAGATCATGGACGGGCTTTGGCGTGACGCACAACTGATCAGTATCCTGGAGGGGGCCGAATGATCGACCGCCGCGCCCAGCGCGATAGTTCAATATCAATCTTTCGCATCATTGCCGTTGCCTGCGCCATTTGCGTGTTGGTGTACTTTATTTTTGCCTTGGCGACCGGAATCGAGCCGATTGCCACGGTGATTGCCTGCGCGCTGCTGTGCATCTTTCTGTGCATCTTTATCTTTTTGACGCTCAATCCCGATTCGGTGCGCTCCCAGTACACCGAGGAGACGCTCTCGGTGGCCTCGGCCATGCTCGAGGATATTAAGGGCGGTTTGACACAGGAGTCGGCGCGTTTGGTGTGCCAGCGCATTTTGCCCGAGACGCGCGCCATGACGGTGGCCATCACCGATGAGGACAACGTGCTTGCCTGCGCGGGCGAGTTTGAGGAAAAACTACTGCCAGATTCTCCCATCCACACGCTTGCCACACGCTACGTTATCGAACATGGCATCGTGCAGTCGTTCAACCGTATGGTGGATGTCGTGGGCTCGGACGGCTCGCACAACCAAGTCCCCGCCGGCATTATCGCCCCCATCAAGGTGGGCGATCGTACCGTCGGCACGCTCAAGTTCTACTACAAGACCCCGCGCGCCGTCGACCGTACCCAGTACGCGCTTGCCTCGGGCTTTGCCGAGATCTTGTCCACGCAGCTCGCCATCCACGAGCTCGAGGTGCAAAAGGAACTCACAGCGCGCGCCGAGGTGCGTGCGCTGCAGGCGCAGATTAACCCGCACTTCCTGTTCAACACGCTGAACACCATTGCATCGTTTACGCGCACCGACCCGCTGCGGGCCCGCGAACTGCTTCGTGAGTTCTCATCGTTCTATCGTGCCACGCTCGACAACTCGGGATCGCTTATTCCGGTCTCGCGCGAGGTCGCACAGACCAAGCGCTACCTTACCTTTGAGAAGGCCCGCTTTGGCGAGGACCGCGTGCTTGCGACGTTCGATGTGTCCGAGGACGTGGAAGATACGCTGGTGCCGGCGTTCGTGATCCAGCCGATTGTCGAGAACGCCGTGCGTCATGGTATGGGCGATGACGACGCCCTGAGGATCGACGTGACCGTTCACCAAGACGGCGAGGATGCAATCTTGATTGCCGTGGCCGATAATGGCGTGGGCATGGATGAGGGTACCGCCGCCAGACTGTTTGACGAGCGCTCTGCCCGTCCCGACGCCAGCTCTCCTCAGGGTGGCGGCGCCGGTGTGGCCATGCACAATATTTCGGAGCGCATCCATCGCTTTTTTGGGCCGCACTCCTATACGCGTGTCGAATCGGCGCCGGGCAAGGGCACCAAAGTGCTCCTTCATCTTGATTTGTCAGAGAGCATCTTTGACATTCAAGAGTAAAATAAAAAGCTACGGGCTCAACGTCATGCGACGGACGCCCGGCGTAGTTAGTTGACGAAAGGTTTTATCCCTATGCTGCGTGCGATGATTGTGGATGATGAGGCGCCGGCTCGCTCGGAGCTTCGCTTCCTGCTCGAGCAAACGGGCAAGATCGGCACGATCACGGAGGCGTCGAGCGTCCGCTCCGCCATCGAGATGCTTATGGAAAGTCGCGTGGATGTCGTGTTTCTCGATATCTCGATGCCCGGTGCCTCGGGCCTGCAACTTGCCGAGGCGCTGCATAAGCTCAAAAATCCGCCGGCGATCGTGTTTGTGACTGCGTATAGCGACCATGCGGTCGAGGCATTCGACGTCGATGCCGTCGATTATCTGATGAAGCCTGTCGAGGAAGCTCGCTTGGATCGCGCGATCGAGAAGGTCATGCAACGCGCCAAGCCGGTTACGGACAGCAAAGTGACCATCGAGCGTATCCCGGTGGAAAAGGGCGGCCGCAAGGTGCTCATTCCCGTGGATGACATCCGCTTTATCATGGCAAAGGACGATTACTCCTGCATCTATACCGTCGATGATCGCTTTTTGTCGACGACCTCGCTGGCGCAGTTTGAGGCCAAGCTCTGCGACTTTGGCTTCTTCCGTGTTCACCGCCGCTATATCGTCAACCTGGCGTGCGTCACGGACGTTGAGACGGTGCCCTCGGGCGCCATCCAGCTGGGCATTACGGGCGTCGACGAACGCGTGCCGGTTTCGCGCCGCCGCGTCGTGCCGCTCAAGAAGGCTCTGAGTCTCTAGCACACTGGCCCCGCAGCCCTGTAGACCCATCGTCTGCGGGGCCGTGGGGCCTTTTTTGTATGTATCTGCCGAATCGTTTTTTTGCGGAAGGGATCCCATGAACAGTGCAAGCGCCAAGCGTATCGACATCATCTCGGACACCCACGGCTATTTATCGCCTGCGCTCTTGGATGAGCTTGAGGGCGCAGATCTGATCATCCACGCCGGCGACCTCACGTCAGAGATGGACTACGAGCACCTATGCACCATCGCCCCCGTGCGGGCCGTCTTGGGCAACAACGATTACTACCGCGACTACGGTCCCGATGTAGACCGTCTTGCGCTCTTTACCTACGAAGGCCTCAAATTCGCCGTAGCCCATTACCGCGAAGACCTTCCGGTGGGATCCGTAGACGTAGCCATCAACGGTCACACCCACGTAACCAAAGAAGCCCAAGTGGGCCACTGCTTAGTCCTCAACCCGGGCAGCGCCAGCTACCCCAGAGGCACCCGAGGCCCCACCATGGCCAGAATGCTCGTCAAAGACGGCAAGATACTGACCACTAAGTTTATTGACTTGGACTAACCGCAACAAAAACGGGGGATGCACAAAGGTGCCTCCCGATAAGAAAACATCGTGGGGCAAGAGAGAAACGGTATAGCTT
>CAUGGC010000036.1 GCA_959599095.1 uncultured Collinsella sp.
TCAGACGCACATGGGTGTCGGGTACCGCATGCAGCGTCTCTAGCCCACCCCACAAAAAGTTGCGGTGGAATACGGAGTAGATAAGGCTTTTGACAGCCAAAACAGTCCGTATTTCACCGCAACTGATTTAACGATACCCAAAAATACTCTTCAGCTCGCCTCGCTCGCACTCAAATGCGCAAAGCGCCCCGCGAACGAATGCCCACGGGGCGCTTTGATGTCCGGACCTTATTTGATACCGCGGCTCAAATCTTCGGCAATTTTGTCTACGCCCTTAAGTGCGGCGCACGTCTTTTTGTTGGAGCAATGCCCCGTGCAAACGCCACCCTGAGCGCAGTCGGCGCAGGTGCCCTTGCGGTAGATGCGCACGCATACCGCGACAAACGCAATACCGATAACAGCCAGTACAACAATATCGATAGGTGCCATAGCAAGCCTCCTCTAGTTAACCACCGCTTACTTTACCTCATCCTCCACCTACCAATAAGGGACAGGTTTATATTGGTCGGTTTTATCTGCGGAAGCGTCACATCTCCCCCACCAAAAAGCCCGAGTGTCGCTGGGACACCCGGGCTCGTGGAAAAGGGTTAATCCTTATTCGGACTTAAGCGGAAACTGCGGCGGAAGCAGTGTTGGTCTCGTCCTCGTCGGTCCATGCATGCTTGGGCATGGGACGGAAGATCTGGAAGAGCATCGCAACCAGCAGCACGATGGCCACAATCGTCCAGATACCAAACTGTCCAAGAACAAGCAGGTTGTAGAACTGGTTGATGAACAGGCCGATCACCCAAGCGAAGGCGCACTCGTAGCCAATGGCAATCGCAGTCCACTTGCCGGAATCCATCTGGTTGCGGATGGTGCCAATGGCGGCAAAGCACGGAGCGCACAGCAGGTTGAACGCGCCAAAGGCAACGCAAGCGCCCATGGTGGGGAACATGCCGGCAAACGCGGTCCACAGGCTCGGGTCGGTCTCGCCCGCGTCGGCGACGGACAGCAGCGATCCGGCGGTGGCGACGACGTTCTCCTTAGCGACAAGGCCAGAGACAGTCAGCGCGGTTGCCTGCCAGGTGCTAAAGCCGAGCGGGGCGAAGATCCAAGCGACCAGGTTGCCGAGCATGGCAAGCACGGAGTAGTCCATGAACTCCTCGGGGATGCCGTCCATCGCAGGCAGGAAGCCAAAGGAACCGTTGTAGCTACCAAAGTTGGACAGGAACCAAACCACGACAGTGGACGCAAAGATGACCGTACCGGCCTTCTTGATAAAGGCCCAGCAGCGCTCCCACACGTGCAGCGCCCAGGAACGGATCGCCGGGAAGTGGTAGGCAGGAAGCTCCATGACAAACGGGGTCGGACGGCCGGCGAAGAGCTTGGTCTTCTTGAGCATGAGGCCCGAGGCGATGACGGCAAAGACGCCCAGGAAGTAGAAGAGCGGGCTGATCCATGCGGCCGTGGTGGAAGAATCGCCAATGATGGAGCCCATGAGCAGGGCGATGATCGGCAGCTTGGCGCCGCAGGGGATGAACGTGGTGGTCATGACCGTCATGCGGCGGTCCTTCTCGTTCTCGATGGTCTTGGTGGCCATGACGCCGGGGACGCCGCAGCCCGAGGACACGAGCATGGGGATGAACGACTTACCGGACAGGCCAAAGCGGCGGAACACGCGGTCCATGATGAAGGCGACGCGGGCCATATAGCCGCAGTCCTCTAGGAAGGACAGCATGACGAACAGCAGGAACATCTGCGGGACGAAGCCGAAGATAGCGCCCAGGCCGCCGACGATACCGTCGCAGACCAGCGAATCGACCAGGCCACCGTCCTCGGTGCCACCCGCCACAAGGGCGTCGTGGACCATGGTGGTAATACCCGGAACATACGGGCCATACTCCGCCGGGTCAACCGAATCGGCGGCGTCACCCGCAGCCTCGACAGCCTCATCGTAGGCGTCGCGGCCCTGGCCGAGCACGTACCAACCGTCGGTGCCGAAGAGCTGATCATTGGTGAAGTCGGTCACCGTGCCGCCCAGAGTGGAGACGGCGATGTAGTACACGCAGAACATGATGACGACAAAGATCGGCAGGCCCAAAATACGGTTGGTAACCACGCGGTCGATCTTCTCGGAGGTGCTCATCTTGGCCGGAGCCTTGGTGAGGCACTCGTCAATGATGTGGGCAATCACGCCGTAACGCTCGCCGGTAATGATGGACTCGGCGTCGTCGTCGCAGTCCTGCTCGCACTGAGCGACCAGCTGCTCCACGCGAGCGGCCTTCTCCTTGGTGAGGTTGATGAGCTTGCAGGCGTCCGCGTCGCGCTCGAACAGCTTGACAGCGTAGTAGCGGCGCTTGTTGGCGGGAACGCTCGCCGGCAGGTTGTTCTCGATGTGGTCCAGAACGTCCTCGATGGAGGAATCGAACTTGTGCTCCGGCACCTGGCCCTTAGAAGCAGCGGACTTCTTGACCTGCTCGAAGAGCTCCTTGATGCCCTTGTTCTTAAGAGCCGAGATCATCATGACCGGACAACCGAGCTTCTTGGAGAGCTTGTCCGTGTCGATCTTATCGCCGTTCTTCTCGACCAGGTCGGCCATGTTGAGGGCAACGACCACGGGCAGACCGGTCTCGATAACCTGAAGCGCCAGGTACAGGTTACGCTCGAGGTTGGTGGCATCGACGACTTGGACGACAACATCGGGCTCGCCGCTCATGAGGTAATCGCGCGAGCACTGCTCCTCGGGGCTGTAAGGGGAAAGCGAGTAGATGCCAGGGAGGTCCGTGATGGTAACGTTCTTGTCGCTTAGGAGCTTGGCTTCCTTTTTCTCAACCGTGACGCCGGGCCAGTTGCCAACGTAGCCGTTGGCGCCGGTAATCAGGTTGAAAAGCGTGGTCTTGCCGCAGTTGGGGTTACCCGCCAGCGCGACATGGATCTGAGAATCCGCCATTCAATCCTTCTTCCTTGTTTGCCCGCGCTGCTTTCTCCGCGCAGGCTGGATAATGTGCTTCAAAGATGCTGCATTAAGTTAGAAAAACCTAACTTTATCTGCAGAAATATGCGGCGCGAGTCCTTACTGAACCTCGACGACGGCGGCCTCCTCCTTGCGGATGGAAAGCTCGTAGCCGCGCACGTTGATCTCGACCGGATCACCGAGCGGTGCAACCTTCACGACCTTGAACGAAGTGCCCTTGATGAGCCCCAGGTCCATAAGGTGGCGGCGAAGCGCACCCTCACCGTGAAGCTTGACGATGGTGGAGCTCTCGCCCACCTTAACGTCACCCAACGTCTTCATTTACTTGTCCCCCTTTCAGTACGTACAGAAATACCGTCGACTAACCGACGGTCATGATGTGCATGGCAACCTTGGAATCGATACCAAAGCGTGCGCCCAGCACCGTGACGATAATATTGGCGCCACTCGAGCTCACCACGTGGATCTCGCTGCCCTCGACAAAGCCGAGGTCCTTGAGGTGGTGCTTCATATCCTCATTGCCCTTTACACGAGACACGCGCACGGTTTCGCCCGCTTTTACCATCGAAAGCGGCATTGCCGGCATCTGCGGTCCGCAAGACATGAGTGGCTCCTAACGTCAGTTCGTCCTTCACATCGACGCAGCAAAAGTTAACCACGCCTATGTTCGCTTTAGTAAACTAACACGTGGTTAACTTTTTGGAAAGGGTCCCCATTCAGATTTCGAAAAAGTTTCCCATACGAAACAAAAGGGCGCGGCAAAGGACCATCCTTTACCACGCCCTGTCATGCTTAAAGCGAGAGATTTCTGATCGACGTGACGCAGGAGGCCTCATCCACGCCCGAGACGCGGAAGATGATGTCCTCGCCGCACTCGCCGCAGAGTGCCATGAGCCCTATAACGTCGCGGCCATCCGTGTGGCGATCGCCGATACTGACTGACACGTCGCTACGATGCTTGGCAATGATGTCATAGAGCAGCGCAACCGGGCGGGCATGTAATCCCAACGGATCTTTAATCGTCTTTGTAAACTCGACCATGTCCCCTCCCGCGGCATCGCACATTCGGCCGGCAAACCCAGCCACGTGGTAGTTATTGTAGCGTTAGATGCTTGTCGAGGACCCCTCCGGATACCCCGTGGTCAAAAAGTGGCAAATATGAGTACTGTCACCAATTTAGTAGCAGCAAAATCGAGAGCAAATTGCCTACTTTGAGCGATTCGAAGAGGTTGAAAGCCGTCAAACGCCCTTTAAGGGGGGTTAGATAGATTGATTTTGAGCCCATTTTCGCTCAGAACAGGCCAAAAAATATGACACCTCTTTTGCAACAGTACTCATATTTGGCATTTTTGCCCACAGGGTCCAAAATCCATGTCCCAAAACACAAAAGGAGGGGCCTCGTAAGGCCCCTCCTTAGGAAAGGGAATCGATTTATTCCACAGCCGTAGATTAATCCTAGCCGCTACTCCATCATGTCGAGGACGGAGGGGCGAAGCTCGTTCTCAGCAGCCTCGGGATCGGTTTCGCGCAGGCGGTTGATGTAGCGGTTGTACCACATCACGGCAAGGCCCAGGAAGACAACCACGCCGCCGACGTTGTAGACCAGCGTCAGCCACAGAGGCTGATCGAGCGGAATGGTGCCGCAGATAAGCACGAAGCAGAAGACCACAAGCAGGAATGCAGCAATGACCAGGCCAAAGGTGCGCGAACCCATGCGGAAGCCACGGGGAGCAGCGTCGAAGTTCTTGCGCAACATAAAGTAGGCAAGCAAGATCAGCAGCGGCGGGAGCAGAGCGGTGGCAGCCGTCATGTTGGTGACGATCATGAGCAGGTCGTCGAGGTTACCGGAGCCCAGGGCCGGGATGATCAGGATGGGGACGACGATGGCGAACTGCAGCCAGGCAGCGCGGGCAGGAATGCCGTGCTCGTTGAGCTCGACGATCTTGCTACCAAAGACGCCCTTGGGGATCTCGGTGAAGAACACCTTGATGGGAGCGGAGGTCCACATCATGAGGGAGCCCAGCGTGGCGGCGAGAAGGATCAAGCCGATGGCGCGCGTAGACACTTCCATGGGAATGCCAAAGTGGGCAAAGACAGCGCCGAATACGTCGAAGATACCGGTGGAGATGGCAACGCCGCCCTCGGGGATGAACAGGTTAACCAGCAGCGAAGCGCCTGCATACAGAAGGCCGATGGTCAGGCCGGCGATAACGACGGTGCGCACGAAGGCCTTGACGCCACCCTTAAGGTCGTTAAGGAACACGCCGACAGACTCAGCGCCGCCAACGCCCTGGATGATCCAGGCAAGCGTACCGAAGAAGCCCCACGCAGTTGCGAAGTTGCTCATGTCGGGAGCCATGTTAGCGGGAGTAGGAGCCGTAGCGAACTCAACGCCGCCAAAGGCAGCAGCCAGGGACAGCAGGATGAACACGGCGGTCAGGCCGAGAGCCGCGGTCGAACCGAAGGAGGAAATGGAGCCGATCCACTTAGCGCCCTTGGTCGAAACCCACGTGGCGATAGCAAAGACGACGATCTCGATAATGGTGATCCACAGCTGCGAAAGCTCGGCGTTGGCACCAAAGAACACGTAGCTCGCGTAGATGATGACGTTGGGCAGGACGGACGCAAAGAAGAACAGGTTAACAAACCAGTAGCTAAATGCCGTCAGGAACGCCCAGCGACCACCCATCGAGGTCTTAACCCATGCGTACACGCCAGACTCGGAGTCGTTGTTGAGGCCGACGAACTCGGCGGTAACCAGGGTATAGGGGACAAAGTACAAAAGCGTGGCGAAGAAGAACGACGGCGCAGCTGCCAAGCCGATGGCCGCGTTGTTGTTGATGATGTTCTTGATACCGAACACGGCGGCGACCGTCATGCCCAGCAGAGCGAACGAACCAATCGTTCCTCGTTTTTCAGAGCTCATAAGCCCTCCCAATCATCTGTTAAATGTCATCTAAAACCGTCCGAGCTGCAAGTGCAAACACGGACGGCGCACCTGCTAAGGGGAATGGGGAAAAGGGAGTCAACAAAGCCATCCCCCTTAACGGCGCGAAGCAAACGTCCAGGCGGACGAATACTACTTGTTGGGGAAGGAATAACCTTCGACTGTCACGTGCAGTACCACGACGCGGGGATCCGCGGCATCGGCCACGACACGGTAGGCCTCGTCAATTTCGACGACGGCAACGCCGCCGGCGGGAATCGTCACGGTCTCCCCCGTACCCTCAAAGCGCTCGCGATCATCGATATCGCTGTAGGCGCGCGTACAGGTAAGATCGGCCTTGGAAGCCACCTCAACGGTCAGATTGCCGTCGAGCGGGGCGAGCACGGCATGGTAGCGACGGTGACCGACCAGATCGGCAGTAGCCGCCTCGTGGGCGTTCACCCACCAATACACCAGCGAGTCGCCGATAGAGTACGCCACATCGTGCTGCAGTTCAGAAACGCCGTCGAGTGCCTGACCGGTACGCATCCACTTCTTGACGGACTTCATCTGGGCGTCGAAATCGGCACGCGAGTTAAAGATATGCATGACTTATGCCTCCTTAATGGGTGCCAGCGCCTGAGCCAGATCGGCAGACGTCAGCGGTCGCAGGGACACCTCAAAGCTGAAGCTCTCAAAACGGGTGCGATAGGAATCGAGCACCTCGGAACCCCAAGAGTTCGAGCCAAGGCCGAGCAGCTGGTCGTTGATGTTGACCGTAACCGTTTCGCCCGGGACAAGATCGTAGACATGCTTGGCGTTATCGATAGCCTCGCAGCTATAGGGCCATGTGGAGAACGAGAACGGATTGGAAGCGGCGTCGCTCGGACGCGTCACGACCAGACCGTCACCGTGGCTGGAGCGCAGGGCGACCCAGCGGGTACCCTCGCGGTTGGCGCAGTCCTGGGGCATAACGTAGGGCGTGAACATGTCGTCGACCGTAGTGCGGTAATGACCGACCGGGTTGGCGCGCAGCGAGTCCGGATAGTTCTCGCCCGGGCCGTGGCCATACCACTCGACGGCACGATCACAACCGGGAACCTCAAAGGAGATGCCGATGCGCGGGATGATATCCGAGTAATCGCCGTAGGGCTCGCCGGAAACCTTGAGGTCGACGCGACCGCTCGGAAGCACGGTGTAGACAAGCTCGACGCGCATGCCGAACGCGCGGACGGGAGGAGCAATACGTTGGCTCACGGTAACGACGACCGCATTGCCGTCCTGCTTCCAAGAAACCTTGCGGGTGGACGTCTGCATTACATCAATGAAGTTGTCCTTCCACAGGGAGTCGTACTCCTGGGCGTGGTTGTCGACGAGCGGATGCCAAAAACCAACCTGGGGACCAGAGGCCATGACGTCACGGCCGGATGCCTTCCACTTGCTCACGGTGCCGTTTACCTTGCTGAAGGTCAGCTCGCCGTTGAGGGAGTGAATGCGAATCTCCTGCTCAGTCTCCTCGACCGTAAGCTCAGGACGAGTGGGAGCCGCGATGGCCGGCGCCGGATGGTTTGCGATGGCAAACTGGCTTGCGCCCAGTTGGAACATCGGCTCGCACCAGACGTGAGCGGCCATGGTGTAGGCGCGCACGGTCAGCAGGGTCTCGCCTACCGCGGCCTCGCGAATCACCAGCGGAAGCTTGACGGACGCGCCGGGGGCAACCGCGCCGGGCATGAGCGTCTTGCGGCAGACCACGTCGCCGTCCACCAGGGTCTCGGCCGACAGGCAGACATCCTCGAGAGTGGTGAACCAACGCTTGTTGGTGACGGTCAGCTCGCCCGCCTCGGCATCGTAGGCCATGCGAACCGGGCAGATGACCTGACCATACTCAGTGAGGCCCGGGCTCGGCTGCTGCCAGGGGAACACCATGCCGTCGATGCAGAAGTTGCTGTTGTTGGGGTAGTCGCCGTTGTCGCCGCCATACATGTCGTAGGCAACGCCGTCCTCGGTCACAGCAGCCAAGCCGTGGTCGCACCATTCCCAAATGAACTGGCCCTGGATGCAATCCCAGCGATCGAAGACCTCCTGGTACTCGGACAGGCCTCCGGGGCCATTGCCCATGGAGTGACCGTACTCGCAGTTGATGCGCGGCTTGGGGAACGGATGTTCACCAAAGTCGTTCATCTGCGACACGCGGGAGTACATGGTGGAGATAACGTCGACGGTATCGGCGTTGCGGTCCTCCTCGTAGTGGACCGGACGACCATCGAGCTCGTGAGCCTTGGCATACATTGCACGGATGTTGCAGCCATAGCCGCTCTCGTTGCCCAGCGACCACATGATGATGCACGCGTGGTTGCGCTCCTGCATCACCAGGCGCTCAATACGGTCGACGTAGGCCGGCTCCCATGCCGGGTCGTCGGTAACCAGGGCGATGTTGCCGATATTCTCGAAGCCGTGGCTCTCCATATCGGTCTCGGCGACCAGCATGATGCCATACTCATCACACAGCTCGTAGAAGCGCGGGTCATTGGCATAGTGAGAGGTGCGCACTGCGTTGATGTTGTGCTGCTTCATGAGCTCCAGGTCGCGGCGCATGCGATCGAGGCCCACGGCGCGGCCCTTGTGATCGTCGTGATCGTGGCGGTTGACGCCATGCATCTTAAAGTAAGTGCCGTTGAGGTAGATATGATTGCCCTCGACCGTCACCTCGGCAAGACCCTGGCGATGCGGGACGTACTCGCTCACCTTGTCGCCGTCGTAGACCTCAAACGTAAGATCGTAGAGGAAGGGGTCCTCGGGATTCCAGAAGTGGGCATCGGTCACGCTGCACTCGGCATGGCCGTCGACGCACTCACCCGTAGCCACCACGTTCTCGCCATCGCTGAGCGTAAACACAACGCGGGAAGTGCCCTCGGCAACCGTATCGAGCGTGATCAGAGCGGCATCGCCCTCGCGGTGCGTGCGGAACCTAAAGTCGACCAGGTGCGCGGCGGGACGCTGCATAAGGTACACATCGCGGAAGATGCCCGAGGCCCACCACATGTCCTGATCCTCGATGTAGCTGCCATCGCTGTACTGCAGGACCTTGACCGCAAACAGGTTGTCGCCCTCGACGAGCGCGTCGGTCACGTCGAACTCGGCAGACAGGCGCGAACCCTTGGTCATGCCGATATACTGACCGTTGACGTACAGCTCGCCATAGCTCTCGATGCCGTCGAAGCGAATGATCTCGCGAGCGCCGGCAGGAACGGCGGGAAGGTTGACGATGCGCTGGTAGACGCCCGTGGGGTCGTCGGAGGGAACGAACGGCTGATCAACCGGGAACGGGAAACCCTCGTCGGTGTAGGCAAGGTTGCCATAGCCGTCCACCTGCCACAGGTGCGGAACCTCCACGTGATCCCACTCGGGCTTGTACGTGGAGAGTTCCTCGTTGGAGACGGCAGCGGGGCCCTCAAAGAGGCGGAACTGCCACGAGCCGGACAGCTGGACAAACCCGCGCGACAGCTCGCGGCTGTACGTTGCAGCGAGATCGGCAGTCTCGTAACCCATAAAGTACGCATGGGGTGCCAGGCGGTTCCTGTGGGTGAGCGCTTGGTTTTCCCAATCGTTAATGGCGTCCATGGTGATGCTCCTTCATCATCGTAGTGATTCTTGTGCAACCGGTTGTCCTTATCTTACGGGCGATGCAAAAAACTGTGCAACCGGTTGTCCGCTGAACGGTCGATTTGGCCGGGTTAACGGTGCAACCGGTTGTACAATCGCAACACTTATGTCACCCTGAGTATCGAAACTCAGCGCAAGACATCGTTCTTAAGCTCGTAGGCAACCTCCACGCCCGCTGATATCTCACCCACACGAGACGTATTCGATTTCGGCTTGGTTGCAAAACGACACCGGTCACCGGATATCATGAACGCTGTTCAGGCGCACTATAGTAAGCTGTATCCGCACCAGCCCGTATCAGTGACAACATCGACCACATTTTCCAGGAGACGCCATGACCCAACCAGTTCGCACCGCACCTACGCTTGCCGAGGTTGCCGCAGCTGCCGGCGTGTCGCGCTCCACGGCATCGCGCGCCCTCAACGATTCGCCCCGCATTAGCGAGGAAACCAAAAAGCGCGTCCGCGCGGCGGCCAAGGAAGTCAATTTTGTCCCCAACGCTCGTGGCCGAGCGCTCGCTGTCGGGCGCACGGAAATCATCGCCGTGCTCGTGACCGAGCCCCTGAGTGAACTCTTCAGCGACCCCACCTATAGCGAGTTTTTGAGCGGCATTACCGAGGAACTGTCGGAGTCGTCCTATCTGCCCGTTATCTTGCAGGCGTCTTCTACGCATGAGCGCAACCGCGCACGCGAGCACTTTGAGTGCCGCTCGTTCGACGCCGTGATCGACGTCTCCCCCTACAAGGGCAGCGAGCTGCTCGAGGTACTGTGCGAGCTGGGCGTACCCACCGTGTTGTGCGGCCAGCTCGAGGGCCACCCCTATCGCGATGTGTTCTCGACGGTCTACTCTGACGACGAAGAGGGCGGACGCTTTGCAGCGCTCGCTATGAAGGAGCGAGGGCGCAAAGATATCGTCGCCGTGTTGGGACCGCAAGACAACCCCGCCGTTGTCGACCGCCTGCGCGGCTACCGCGCCGTCTTGGGCGAAGACCTCCCAGACGCAAACGTTATCTATACCGGCTGGAACAACGGAGACGGCTATCAGGCCATGCACCAGATCCTCGCGCGCGAGATTGCTTTCGATGGCGTGCTCTGCGGATCGGACCGTATCGCGGCTGGCGTCATCACCGCACTCAACGAGGCAGGCCTATCCGTTCCGGCGGACATTTCTGTCGTCGGCTTCGACGATCACGAGATTGCGACGCGCTGCGTCCCCGCGCTCACGACCGTCCGCCAGCCCCTGCGCGAAGAAGGCCACATGGCCGCCAACATTGCGCTCGACATGATCAAGGGTGCCGAGCCCACCACCTCCGTGATGCACATGCAGCTGATCCAGAGAGACTCGCTATAAGAAATTGGGGCAGGCTTTCCGCCAGACAGTTGTTACGGAAAGCCTGCCCCGTTTTGAGTGCTCATTCTGGGGCACAGTTTCCGTTAGACAGCTCAACCGGAAACTGTGCCCCATTATTTTGCCGAATTCTGGGTCGCGCTTTCCCAGAGGACCCCCTTTGGGAAAGCGCGACCCGTTCTGGACCCAGATTCCGGGACGCACTTTCCGCGACGCCCGGTCACCCTATATACCCTCACAATCTCGGCGCATAAAAAACGAGGGAAGGCACGCGTCCTTCCCTCGTTACGGGCAATATGTAGCCGCTTGCCTACATCAGACGCAGGCTGACGTCCTTGAGCTGGGCGCCGGAAACGGCACTCGGGGCGCCCGACATGAGGTCGGAGCCGCTGGCCGTCTTGGGGAACGCCATGACGTCGCGGATGGAGTCGGAACCGGTGAGCAGCATGCACACGCGGTCCAGGCCCAGAGCGAAACCGCCCATCGGGGGCGCACCAAACTTGAGCGCCTCCATGAGGAAGCCGAACTGAGACTCGGCACGCTCCTCGGTAAAGCCCAGAAGCTTGAGCATGGACATCTGCATCTCGGCGTTGTGGATACGCATACCGCCACCGCCGGCCTCAAAGCCGTCCATGACAAAGTCATAGGTGCAAGAACCGGCTGCCAACGGATCGGCCTCGATCTTGGCGATGTCGGTCTCGGTCGGCAGGGTGAAGGGCTGGTGCTCGGCAGCGTAAGCCTTGCGGTCCTCATCCCAGTGGAACAGCGGGAAGTTGACGACCCATAGGAAGTCGTGGCCCTCGCGCTTGATCTCGAGGGCGTTGGCCATGTGAGAACGCATGCCGCCCAGGATCTCGTCAGAGAGCAAACGCGGGCCGGCGGCGAACATCACAAGGTCGCCGGGCTCGACGTCCATGCGCTCGCGCAGAGCCGCCATCTCCTCGTCCGAGAAGAACTTGACGATGGGGCTGTTGATGGAGCCGTCCTCGCGGAAGGCGATCCATGCCAGGCCCTTGGCGCCAAACGTGGAGGCCACGCCGGCGAGCTTGTCGATCTTGGCACGTGCCCAGGCACCGGCGCCCTTGGCGTTGATGGCCTTGACGACGGAGCCCTCCTCGTTTGCAGCAGTCGCAAAGACCTTGAACTTGGAGTTGGCAAAGATGTCGGTCAGGTCGACCAGGTGCATGCCGTAGCGAGTATCGGGCTTGTCGGAGCCATAGGTGTCCATGGCCTCCCAATAGTCCATGCGACGCAGCGGCGTGGGCATCTCGACACCCATGCGGCCGAAGGCGTCGGCCAGGACCTCCTCGAGCGCGCTCATAACGTCGTTCTGGTCCACGAAGGACATCTCGATGTCGACCTGGGTGAACTCGGGCTGACGGTCGGCACGCAAGTCCTCGTCACGGAAGCACTTGGCAACCTGGTAGTAGCGCTCGACGCCGCCGACCATGAGCAGCTGCTTCAGGAGCTGCGGGGACTGCGGCAGGGCGTAGAAGTTACCCGGCTGGATACGGCTGGGAACGATGAAGTCGCGGGCGCCCTCGGGCGTGGACTTAAACAGGGAGGGCGTCTCGACCTCCATGAACTCACGGTTGTGCAGCGCCTCGCGAATGGCAAAGGTGAAGTCGGAGCGCAGCTTGAGGTTGGCCATCATCTCGGGACGGCGGAGGTCCAAATAGCGATAGCGCAGGCGGGTATCCTCGCTGGTCTCGATGCCGTCCTCGATCTGGAACGGCGGGGTGACGGAAGTGTTGAGCACCTCGGCATGATCGGTCAGGACCTCGATCTCGCCGGTCGCGAGCTTGGTGTTGGTGGTCTCCTCGCCACGGGCGCGCACGACGCCGTGAATCTTGATGGGCCACTCGGGACGCATGGTCTCGGCGATCTTAAAGGCATCGCCGTCGGAGTGCTCGGGGTCGAAGGTGAGCTGCGTGATGCCCTCACGGTCGCGAAGGTCGCAGAAGATAAGGCCGCCGTGGTCGCGGCGACGGCTCACCCAACCGGTGAGGGTGACCTCTTCGCCCACGTTCTCGAAGCGAAGCTCGCCGCAGGTACGGGTGTGCATGGAATGCTCATCGATGGGACGGGTCTGGCTCATACCAGTGATCCTCCTTTATGGATCTGTGCCGCCCCGTGTCGTTCCGGGCGGCGTCGTACAGATTTGCCCAGCCTGCGTAAACCGCGCAGCCAGACATGGCGTTCTATCTTATCGCACTCGCGTCGATGTGCCGCGAAAAAGTGGCTCCTGCCCAAAGACTTGACGGAGACGAAACAATTGACGCGCCGCGACACCCGCCCGCGCTCGTCACGTGCGACAATATGCCCCAATAAAACAGCACTCGGAAAGGCCCACCATGACTGCACGCCTCATCGTTATGGATATCGACTCCACGCTCATCAACCAGGAGGTCATCGACCTGTTGGGCGAGGAGGCCGGCGTAGGCGAACAAGTGGCGAAGATCACTGAGCGCGCCATGCGCGGCGAGCTCGACTTTAAGCAGGCGCTCGAGGAACGCGTGGGGCTGCTTGCCGGCTTGGACGAGAGTGTGTTCGAGCGCACCTTTGAGCGCGTGACGTTTACCCCCGGCGCGCTGGAGCTTGTGCGCTCGGCGCACAGCAAGGGCTGGAAGGTCGGCGTGGTAAGCGGCGGCTTTCACGAGGTCGCCGATAAGATCGTGGCCGCCGCGGGCATCGACTTTTGCCTCGCTAACCGCCTGGAGGTCGTGGACGGCAAGCTCACCGGTAAGCTGGCGGCAGACATTGTGACCAAGGAGTCCAAGCTCATCCAGCTGCTGGATTGGGCGGTTGAGTGCGGTGTCGATATGGCCCATACCGTCGCGATCGGCGACGGCGCCAACGACATCCCCATGATTCAGGCCGCGGGCACGGGCATCGCGTTTTGCGCCAAGCCCAAGACGCGCGAAGCCGCCCCGTTTGCCATCGACGAGCGCAACTTGATGCTCGTCATGGACATCATCCTGCGCGACTAGCCGATCCATCTAACAATTGAATCAGTCTGTCCTATAGTTTCCGAACAATTTTGTCTTAGTGTTCGGAAACATACCCTTTGAGTGCTAGACTTTGCGCCGTCGAAGGGAACATATATGGATAAGCAAGATCTTGAGCAATTGCTGAGCGATGTTGCCGACGGAGCAGTCGCTCCGGCAGTCGCCCTCACGCGCATCCAGACGGCGCCGACCGCAGATCTGGGTTTTGCACAGCTCGATCTTTCACGCGGGGTACGCCAGGGAGCCGGCGAGGTCGTCTACGGTGCCGGCAAAACCGCCGAGCAGATCGCCGCCATTATCGAGGCGCTGCGCAATGCCGGCCAGGAGCGCATACTGGTCACGCGCGTGGACGCCGAAAAGGCAGCCCGTACCTCGGAGCTCCTCGACAACGGCATCGACCTGGGATATGTCCCGGACGCACAGCTCGCCCTCGTGGGCGGCAAGCCCTCCCCTACCGGCAACGGACGCATCGTCGTCGCCTGCGCCGGCACGAGCGACCTGCCCGTCGCCGAGGAAGCCGCGTTGACGGCCGAATTCTATGGCAACGAGGTCGACCGCCTCTACGACGTAGGCGTCGCCGGCCTGCACCGCCTGCTCGCACATGCCGAGGAACTTGCCCAGGCACAGGTGGTCATCGCCATTGCCGGCATGGAGGGCGCACTGGCGAGCGTTGTCGGCGGCCTGGTAAGCTGTCCGGTCATCGCCGTTCCCACCAGCGTGGGTTACGGCGCGAGCTTTGGTGGCGTAGCCGCGCTGCTCGCCATGCTCAACTCCTGCGCCAGCGGCGTTTCGGTCGTCAATATCGACAACGGCTTTGGTGCCGCCTACCAGGCAAGTCTTATCAATCACCTGAGTGCGGGCACATCCCGCGCCCGTTAAGGAGCATTCCATGTCTAACCATCAGCACACGCTTATCATCGACGGCACCTCGGGCATCAGCGGCGATATGACCGTCGCGGCCCTGCTCGACCTGGGCGCCAGCGAGGAGCACCTGCGCGAACAACTCGCCACGCTGCCGGTCGACGGCTTTACGATCGCCGTCACGCGCGCAAACAAGCATGGCATCGACGCCTGCGATTTCGACGTCCAGCTTGCAGAGGAGCTCGAGAACCACGATCACGATATGGCCTGGCTCTACGGCAACGAAGCAGCCGTCGAGCACACGCACGAGCATGAGCACCACCATCATGACCATGGCGAGCACGAACACGAGCACTGCCACGAGCATGACCATGAGACCCACGGCCATGGCCACGAGGGCCATCATCACGCCCACCACCATCGCCATCGTTCTTTGGCGGACGTCACCGCCATCATCGACGGCTCGCAGCTAAGCGATGGCGCCAAGCGTCGCGCCCTCGCCATTTTTTCCGTACTCGCCGCTGCCGAGGCAAAGGCTCACGGCAAAACGCCCGGCACTGTCCTGTTCCACGAGGTGGGCGCCGTCGACTCCATCGTTGACATCTGCTCGGTCGCCATCTGCCTCGATGACCTGGGCATCGAGGATATCGTGGTCGAGTCGCTTTCCGAGGGCCACGGCACCATCCGCTGCGCCCACGGCCTCATGCCCATTCCCGTCCCCGCTGTCGTCAACCTGTGCCAGGCGGGCAATATCGCCCTCACGCCTGCACCGGTCGCCGGCGAGCTCGTGACGCCCACGGGCGCCGCCATCGTCACCGCGCTGCGTACGTCCGACCAACTGCCCTCACGCTACCACATCGAAGCCGTCGGCTACGGCGCCGGCAAGCGCCCCTACGAGGGTTGCTCCGGCATGCTCCGTTGTCTGCTCGTTCACGTGGATGCATAGCCATGGATGCCCGCAAAGAAAAAAGCCGCGCTGCCATCGTTGCGGCGTTCTCCGAGCTGCTACGCGAAGAGGACTACGGCAAGATTACCGTCGGCGACATCATCGCGCGCGCTCACGTAGGCCGCGCGACATTCTACGGCCTCTTTAAGAGCAAAGACGACCTACTGTCCGAGCTCGTGAGCGACATCTGCGCCCACGCCCTCGACGACGATGGCACACCGCTCGACGACCCACTCGTGCAAGTCGAGCATATTCTCAACAACCTCTGGGATCGTCGTCAGGGCGTACGCGCCCTCGTAGCCGGCGCCGGCTCACGCGTCTTCGCCGACTGCTTACGCAACACCATCATGTCACGAGCAGCCGAAACCGTCCCCGCCGACCCCGCAGGCCTCGCCGCCACCATGGACCGAAGCTTCCTACTACACCACATAGCCTCAAGCTTCGTAGGAATGGTCCAATGGTGGGCCTGGCACAACTTCAAAGTAAACAAAGCCGACGTAGCCAAAGACTACCTATCAGCCATTAAGCCTCTCTTCAACTAAGTAAGAAGCTCATCCCAAAGCATCGCCCCAACCTAAGCCGCCACGCATCCCAAAGTGTCACTCGCGCTTTAACACCCCTACCAGCAACAAGCCCATTACAGTCTGAAGTGGGCCACCGATAAATTTCGATGGCGAGCATTCGGCG
>CAUGGC010000037.1 GCA_959599095.1 uncultured Collinsella sp.
ACGAGCGGGGGCTCCTGTCTTTTTAGTGCCCTCGGATTGGGTCATAGTGTCTGTAGGGGATGGGGCCGTCGCCGTTCTCGACATAGCGGGCTATGGCCTTGACAACGGAGTCGCTGATGTAGATGTGGCCACCCTCCTCGTTGGGTCGATCGTTTCTGGTGGAGAATGCAGCCGAAACCTCGCCTTCCGCAAACGCGTCCACGGTGGAGCCGTTCTTGACGACGATATCGTCTTGGTAGGTGAAGAGGGCAATGGCGCCACCGTATCTGCCTTTACTTGTGCGGACTGTCACGTTTGCATGATCGAGTGTGATGCCCTTGTGAGCATAGACGCCATATTCAACACCGTTTGCGTTGAGGGAGGCGTTTGTGGCTGCGAGGCTGCCCTTGGCCTCGACGGCGGCGTCTTTCTCGGAGCTCGCCTTGACCTGGCTGCCGTCCGAGATATTGATGTTGCCGCCGCTCCAAATGGCCTCACCATCGGCTGAGCTTGCCTCGACTGTGCCGCCACCCTTGATGGTGAGGTTCTTGTCGGTTCCGATACCCTTGTCCTTGGTAGCCCTGGCGGTGACGGCCCCGCTGTCGTCAATCGTGATATTGCCGTTTGCCCTGATGCCATCCGATACGCCCGTGGCGTTGACGTTGCCCGAACCTTTGATAGCGAGATCGCCCTCGGCGTCGATGGCATCAAACCGAGCGCTCGTGGCGTTGACGGATCCGGCTCCGTCGATGTTGATATTACCCGTGGAGAGGATAGCGTCCTCAGTAGATGTCACGCTGAGCGTGCTGCCCGCGTCGCCTTGGATATTGAGCTCGGCGTTCTCATTTTTGCCATGAGAAGCCTTGATGCCTTCGATCCAGTCGGCAGTGACGATGTTGTTTCCCGAGTAATTCACGTTGAGCTTGCCTGCGGCCTGGATCTCGCCGCCGTTATAGTTGTTGAGCTTCAAGTCGTCGGCGCCGTCCCACGACCAGGTACCGGCTTCGTCGCTCGCCGCAGTGTTGTACTGAGTGCCGCCGACGTTGACCCACTCCGCCGCGAGCGAGACGCTCGGCATGAGCAGCGAGCTCACCGTGAGCGCGCACACGGCGCCCGCGACGATGCGGCGCGTCACGCGGCGCCAGCTGCCGTGCGCGAGTCCTATGCGACGGCGAACGTCGGGTTCGGCAACATGGGTTCCGGCGGTAGTGTCATTGCGTTTGGGGGTCGTGGACAAGGCTGCCATGGTTGCTCCCGTTCTCATAGGGCCTATACGACTAGATTCAGCGTATCTGCTGGATGTTGCCGGCGGTAGTGCCGTTTGGAGAGCAAAACGTCCAAAATGGGGGAGAAATAGGCCGCACACCGGCGCAGGGACCGGCGCTAAAAGAAAAGCGCGGGGCCGCATGGCGACTCCGCGCTTTATTGTTCAGCTTTTGCAGCCTTGCCCTCACGCTACGAAGAAGTAGACGAGGAAGGCAAGGGCTGCGATCCACCCGTCCTGTGCGAAAAAGTGTTTACGAGCGTTTGCGACTCGCCAGGGCGCCTGTGACGATAGCGGCCGTTCCTACAAGGGCGGTCGCTATGATGGCCGCGCTCGAGGCGTCGCCGGTTGCCGCGAGTTTGCCGGCGGTCTTGGCTCCCGTGGCTGCAACTGCAACGGTCTTGATCGTCTTCGCGCCCTCGGACTTGGAACCCGGCTTGGTCTCGCCGGGCTTTTCCTCGGGTTTGGTCTCCTCGGGAGGCGTGATGAGCGTGTGCTTGGCGACTGCTTCGTTGTAGGGGGAGTCGATCACGGCGTCGCCCGTGCCGATGGTTTGACCCGCCTCGTAGACGATGCCGTCGCTGAGTTCTTCCTTGTTGCGATAGTCAATGACCTTGCCGCCTTCAGGCGTCTGGATGGTGGCTCCTTCGATTTCGATGGTGCCGATCGCCTTGCCGTCCGCGCTCATGGCAAGGGCGAAGATTGCCGCCGTGTCTCCCTCGGCCGTGACCTTGCTGCGGACGATCGAGATGGTCGCGGGCGTGATGCCCTTCTCGGTCTGCGCGAAGATGCCGATGTTCAGGCCTTCGGACTCAGGGATGATTTCGTCGTTTTGGTCTCCACTGTAGTGGTCGGGGCCGTCGCCGCCGGTCTCGGCATAGCGGGCTATGGCCTTGACAACGGAGTCGCTGATGTAGATATGGCCACCCGCTTCGTCGGAGTAGAAATTACTGGTGGAGATTGCAACCGAGAACCTGCCTTCTGCGAGCGCATCCACAGTCGAGCCGTTCTTGATGACGATGTCGTCCTCATCGGTGAAGAGTGCGCTGGCTTCCCCGCCATCTGAGCTTGCGCGGACCGTCACGGTCGCGCCATCGAGCGTGATGCCCTTGTAGACATAGATGCCATACCCAACGCCACTTGCGTTGAGGGAAGCGTTCGTGACCGTGAGGCTGTTTTTACCGTCGATGGCGGCGTCTTCCTCGGAGCTTGCCTTGACCTGGCTGCCACCCGAGATCTCGATGTTGCCGTCGGCCCAAATCGCATTGTCTTTGATAGAGCTTGCCTCTACCTTGCCGCCGCCCTTTATGATGAGGTTCTCGTTAGCATCGATACCCTGATCGTCGGTGGCCTTGGCGGTGACGGTTCCGCTGTTGTCGATCGTGATGTTGCCGTCGGCCCTGACGCCATCCGAATCGCCCGTGGCATTAACGTTTCCCGAGCCCTTGATGGTGACATCGCCCCCGGCATCGATGGCATCGTGCTCGGTGCTCGTGGCGTTGACAGTGCCAGCGCCGTCGATGTTGATGTTGCCGACGGAAGTGATGGCGTCACGAGAAGATGTCACGTTGAGCGTGCTGGACGCGTCGCCCTGAATATTAAGCTCGGCGTTCTCGTTCGCGCCATCCTTAGCCTTGATGCCGCGGCCGTTGTCGTTAGTGACGGTGTTGTTGCCCTCGTAGCTCACGTTGAGCTTGCCCGCTGCCTCGATCGCGCCGCCGTTATAGCCGTTGAGCTTCATGTCGTCGGCGCCGTTCCAGGCCCAGGTGCCGGCCTCGTCGCCTGCTGCAGTGTTGTACTGAGTGCCGCCGACGTTGACCCACTCCGCCGCGAGCGAGACGCTCGGCATGAGCAGCGAGCTCACCGTGAGCGCGCACACGGCGCCCGCGACGATGCGGCGCGTCACGCGGCGCCAGCTGCCGTGCGCGAGTCCTATGCGACGGCGAACGTCGGGTTCGGCAACATGGGTTCCGGCGGTAGTGTCATTGCGTTTGGGGGTCGTGGACAAGGCTGCCATGGTTGCTCCCGTTCTCATAGGGCCTATACGACTAGATTCAGCGTATCTGCTGGATGTTGCCGGCGGTAGTGCCGTTTGGAGAGCAAAACGTCCAAAACTTGCGAAGCAATACATCGCGTGTCCGTGTGGTGCCTGGCTTTAAAAGCAAAGCGCGGAGCCACTCGATGCGACTCCGCGCTTTGCTGTTTGGTATTGCGAATCTTGCGCCTACGCTACAAAGAAGTAGACGAGGAAGGCGAGGGCTGCGATCCACATGAGCGGCTTGATCTTGGAGGCCTCGCCCTTAAAGAGCGCGACGACCACGTAGGCGATAAAGCCCAGACCAATGCCGGCAGAGATGGAGTAGGTGAAGGGCACGCCGGCGACAATCATGAACGCCGGGAAGCCCTGCGACACGTCGGACCAGTCGATCTCGGAGGCCTCGCTCATCATGAGGTAGCCGACGTAGACCAGAGCACCGCAGGTGGCGGCGCTGGAAACGATGGTGACGATGGGGGAGAAGAACGCGGCGAGAATGAACAGCACACCGGTGGTGACGGAGGTGAGGCCCGTGCGGCCACCGTCGGCAGCGCCAGAGGTGGACTCGACGAAGGTGGTGATGGAGGAGACGCCCATAAAGCCACCGGCAGCAGCGGCCACGGAGTCGACGACCAGGATGGGACGGATGTCCTCGACATTGCCGTCCTCGGTCAAGAACTCGCCCTGCTTGGCGACGGCCATCGCGGTGCCCATGGTGTCGAAGAAGTCGCTCATGAGCAGCGAGAAGGCAACGACGAGCAGCATCGGGTCGGTCAGGACCTTCACGATGGCAAGGTTGCCGTCGGCAGTGCTGGCAAACGGGGCGCCGAAGGTCGAGAAGTCGAGCGGTGCGATGAGGCCCTCGGGCGCATGGGTGACGCCCAGCGGGATTCCGGCGATAACGGCGACGATGATGCCGATGAGCAGCGAGCCCGGCACGTTGCGGGAAGCCAGGGCAACCGTCACGACGATGGAGATGATGCCGACGATAAAGGTGGGGGAGGTGATGTCGCCCAGGCCGACAAGCGTACCGGCGCCAGCGGTGATGATGCCGGCGTCGCACAGGCCGATCATGGCGATAAACAGGCCCAGACCCACCGAGATGGCGTGGCGCAGGACCACGGGGATGGCGTCCATGATGGCCTCGCGCAGGCCGCACAGGACGAGCAGCAAGATGACGATGCCCTCGAGGAAGATAACGCTCATGGCCACGTGCCAGTCGCCGCCGCACATGGTGGTGGCGATGCCCGCGATCATGGCGTTGATGCCCAGGCCCGACGCGCAGGCGAGCGGGCGGTTTGCGAAGATGCCCATGCAGATGGTCATGATGCCGGCGCCCAGGCAGGTGGCGCAGGCGAGCGCTCCCGCATCAATGCCAGCGCCCGAGAGCACTGCGGGGTTGACGGCGATGATGTAGGCCATCGCCAGGAATGTTGTCAGTCCAGCGCGAAGTTCGGTCCCGATTGTGGACTTGCGCTCACTGACGTGAAAAAGTTCGTCCATGCATACCCTTTCCTTGTTCGGCCCCGAGTTTAGGCCGATTGACACGAACTCATTTACTATATCGCCTTTACAACCTTGCTGTTCCTCGCATGTTGATGTTCGGCGCTTTGTAACAGACGGACGGTATTTATCGCATGAAAATGTGTGGGTACCGTATACTTAAGCGGTTACAACGACCCCTATGGAGGAACGTATGATTAAAGAGCTTTGCCACGACGAGGCTATCCTGTCCCAGCGTTGCGAGGTTGCGACCGTCGAGGACGAGTCGGTTGCTCAGGACCTGATCGATACCATCAAGTCGCTCGATGATGCCGGCTGCTTGGCCGCCAACCAGATCGGCGTTACCAAGAAGGTCTGCGTCTACCTGGACGACGCCGGCGAGCCCCACGTGCTCTACAACCCCCGTCTGGTGTTTGGCCTGGGCGCCAGCAAGATGGAGGAGAGCTGCCTGACGCACGAGGAGGTCACCAAGTCCACGCGCTATATCAAGTGCAAGGTTGCCTTTGACCAGATCGTCGATGGCAAGATGCGCGAGCGCAAGCAGGACTTTGTGGGCTTCGAGGCGCAGATGGTCCAGCATATGATCGACCACTGTCTTGGAAAGTTGGTCTAAGGGGACCAAAGCACCGCACTTCGTCTCTTTTGGTCCGGGCGTGACATTGTTGTCATGTCCGGGCTTTTGTGTTTAGCGCCTTTTTGTTTGGTGACAATGAGCTTAGCAAGAACGTAAAGCTAGGAGGCGCTATGTGTACGAGCATTCGATTTACCGATAATTCTGGCCACATGTATCTAGGCCGCAACCTCGACTGGAGCTTTGACTACGGCCAACAGGTTCGCGTGATGCCGCGCGGGTTTCACATCCCGTATTCGTTTATCGACGATGCGTCGGCGGCACACGCGGTAATCGGCATGTGCATCGATTACAAGAACTATCCCATGTTTTTCGACTGTGGTAACGATGCGGGTCTGGCTGTGGCGGGGCTCAACTTTCCCGGCTATGCCGAGTATGCCGAGGGCCCGGTTGATGGAAAGACCAATATCGCGGCCTATGAGTTTCCCCTGTGGGTGGCAGCGACGTTCTCGACGGTCGATGAGGTCGAGGCCGCGCTGCGCGACACGGTGATTGTCGCCAAATCTGCCGGAGAGGGGCTGGGCGTGTCGCTGCTCCATTGGATTATCGGCGACAGCCAGCGCAGCATCGTGGTCGAGATGATGGCTGACGGCCTGCATGTATACGACGATCCGGTCGACACCCTTGCCAACCAGCCGACCTTCCCGTGGCACATGGAAAACCTGCGCACCTATATCACCGCCACAAGCGATTTTCCGCAGACGGCGACATGGCGTGGCGCCGAGCTTAAGCCCTATGGAGCCGGTGCCGGCATGCGCGGCATTCCGGGCGATTGCTATTCGCCGAGCCGTTTTGTAAAGGCGGCGTACCTCAATGCCAATTACCCGCAAAAGGAGAGCGAGACCGAAAACGTCGTCCGCATGTTCCGCTCGCTCGAGGGCGTGGTGATGATCGAGGGAGCGTCCAGGATGGGCGATGGCAAGTTCGAGAAGACTATCTATACCGGATGCTTTAGCGCGCGCACGGGCAATTATTACTACGCGATGTATGGGGATCCGTCGATTCGCTACGTGAGCCTGATGGATGCCGAGGGCGCGAGCCCCGATAGGCTCGTGGTTCCCGAGCCGCGTCGTTCGTAGCTCACTGGTCCGTTGCGACATAAAACGGCCTCGCACCTCCTATGAGATGCGAGGCCGTTGTCGTCAATGGCTGGTGGCGTGTTAGAAGTTGGCGTCGTTGAACTGGGTGCTCTCGAGTCCGTCGAGTTGCTGTTCGGGCGTATCGGCGACGCTCTCGAGCAGCTCGGTGGGATCGACGTTCATGCTCTTGCCGGCCTCGTTGCCGTTGACCAAGTCGTCCGAGAAGATGTCGACCTCCATTTCCTCGGCCTCTTCGATCTGAACCTCGAGCGGCACCTGGGTGCGCACAAGTTTGACGGCCGGGCGCATGCGGGCAAAGAGCGGTACGTACTCAATGATGATGGCCGAGTTCTCGAGACCGTACCAGCGTGCCGGGCTTCCGCAGGCGCGGCGGACGGCGTACTTGATGGCCATCACGCGGTGGTCATTGCGGTTGATGTCCGTTTCGGGGGCAAGCATCTTGCGCAGCATGCAAAAGCGGAAGTCACCTACGTTGCCGCGCGTCTCGTAGATGGAGTAGGTGTGATGTTGCGGCGGCAGCTCGCCCGATGTCATCAAGTCGCCGACGATCTGACGCAGATAGGCGTTGATGCGCTGGTTGACCTTAAAGCCCAGGTCCAGGCGCACGCGGAACAAAAAGTCCGTGCCAAAGGTCTCGACGGAATACTCGTGCGTATAGGGCTCGTCGGTAACGTGCACGTTGATGAACCAATATGCCTTGGCGCGCTTGGGGTGCTTGTCCAGGATGGAATAGAGCACGTCGCGGTCGAGCGTGAGCGGGTCGGGGCTGTTGGTGAGGAACACCAGATTGTCGGCGAGCACGGGGTAGGTCTCGTCGTTACGCAGGCGGTTGAGCTGATCGATGTACTTGGAGACGGGCAGCAGGATCGTCTGCGTGCGCTCGATGGCGGTGCCGCGGCGCCACACGTACATAAGGCCAAACAGCAGCGAGGCCAGGAAGATCATCACATAGCCGCCGTCAAAGAACATGGTGAGGCACGAGGCGAAGAAGCAGAGCTCGATGGCGCCAAAAAGCAGGGCAAAGACGCAGGCGCCCAGCTTGTGCTTGAGGATGCCGGCGATATAGCTCGTCAAAAGCGTCGTGGTCATGAGCATGGTCACGGTAATGGCGAGGCCATAGGCGCTCTCCATGCGCTCGGAGTTCTGGAACAGCAGCACAATGAAGATGCAGCCGACCCACATGATGTTATTGACGAGCGGAATATAGAGCTGACCCTTGGTGTCACTGGGGTAGTGGATGCGCAGGTGCGGCATAAGGTTGAGACGCGTGGCCTCCGAAACCAACGAGAACGAGCCGGTGATGAGCGCCTGCGAGGCGATGATGGCCGCTACGGCCGAAAGCACGATGGCAAAGGGGCGCAGGGGCTCGGGGAGCATCATATAGAACGGGTTGACGATATCCATCGCGAGCATCTGGGGGTTGGAGTTATTGGCGAGCAGCCAAGCGCCTTGACCCAGATAGTTGAGGATAAGGGCCGCCTTAACAAACGGCCAGGATGCATAGATGTTGGCCTTGCCCACATGACCCATGTCCGAGTAGAGGGCCTCGGCGCCGGTCGTCGACAGGAAGACGAAGCCGAGCACCATGATGCCGGAGTGGTTGATGGGCGAGAACAGGAACATGATGCCGCGAATGGGGTTGAGCGCGCGCAAGATGGACAGGTTGCCGAGCATGTTGAACAGACCGGCGCCTGCCAGGAACAGGAACCATAGCGTCATAAGCGGGCCGAACAGCTTGCCGATTGACGAGGTGCCGGCGCGCTGCATGGCAAACAGACCACAGATAATGATGATTGTGATGATGATTACATTGGTCTGGCCGTCGCCCAGCAGCGCGTGGCCCCATTCGATGGTGCGCAGGCCCTCGATGGCCGTGGTAACCGTGACGGCGGGGGTGAGGATGCCGTCGGCGAGCAGCGCTGCGCCGCCGATCATTGCGGGGAGAATCAGCCACGGAGCCACCTTGCGTACGAGGCTGAACAGGGCGAAGATGCCGCCTTCGTTATGGTTATCGGCCTTCATGGCGATTACCACGTACTTGACCGTGGTCACGAGCGTCATGGTCCAGATGACGAGCGAAAGCGCGCCCAGGATCATGTCCTCGCTGACGGTACCGATGCCGCCGTTGTTGGCAACGATTGATTTCATGGTGTACATAGGGCTCGTGCCGATGTCGCCATAGACGACGCCGAGCGTTACGAGCAACATACCAGCAGAAAGGGGAATGGCTCCATGCCCGCTTTGTCCGTGCTGGTCTTGGAGGTTTGCCTCCAGTTTGTTGTGTGCCACGTGGACTCCCTTAGACATCCGGTTATCTGTCTAGGGCAGATAACCTTTATGCCATCTTTATACATATAAGAGCAGTTTGGCACATCGGGGTGTTTTAGACAATAATCCCCATCTGGGGATTATTCATGTACGCAGGTAGCATTTCAAAGCGAGGGTTATTAAGCGCGTGCCGCCTGGGCGATACCGGCCTTGGTGCTTGCGCGCTTGCCGGCGAGCTCGCAAAAGATCGCGCCGCCGATGATAAGCGCGGCGCCCATCAGGCGGACCGGTGTTATGGCTTCGCCTAAAAGGACGGCGGAGAACACGACTGCCGAAAGCGGCTCGAGGTAGCCGACAACCGCGACGGTCTGCACGGGCAGCTTGGCGACAGCACTAAAGTAGAGCAGGCAACCGATGCCGGTGTTGACGACGCTGAGCATGGCGACGGCGCGCCAATCGATGCCGGCGGCAATGCTGGGGGAGAGGAACGAGGGAGCGCCCTGTGTGAGGAGCGTAAGGACCAGCGCGGTCATAAAGGCGGCGCTCACCTGGAGCGCGGAGTTTTCGAGGCCTTCGACGTGTGGCGCACCCTTGCTAGCGATGACCATCAACGCGTAGCAGAAGGCCGAGGCGATGCCGCAAGCGATACCCGCAATGGGCATATTGCCGCCTAGACCTTGCGCCGCAATGAGAAAGGCGCCGCAGGCAACGGCGATAAACCCGGCGATTTTGCCGCCGGTCAGCTTTTCGCCAAAAATGAGCGGGGAGAGGGCCATAACGATGATGGGGCCGCAGTAATACAACAGCGAGGAGATGCCAACGCCGATCGTCTGATAGGCGCGGAACAGGAAAATCCAGCTGGCGCCCAGCGCGGCGCCCGAGACGATGAGCGCTGCGGCCTCGCGGGGGCGAGATGGCGCCTGCAGGTTATGGCGCTTGGTTATGAAGAGGATGGCGGCAAGGGTGAGAGCGCCCAAAAACGTGCGCAACAGTACGATATCGGAGCTCGGCAGCGCGATGGCAGCGGCGATGATGCCGTTGGAGCCAAACAATAGCAATGCTGCTAAGTACGTAAACAGTCCGTTGTTCATGTGCTGACATCCCCTCTATATCCGAGCATGTTCACTATGGGTGAACTGGCTTTAGAAGAAAAGCGAATATAATGCATGGATAACATGACAAAAACTCATGTAAAGGTGGAGGCCTGCTGTGGAAACGAATATTCAAAAGATGCAGGTGCTGCTCGAGACAGTGCGCGCCGGAAGCTTTACGCGCGCCGCCGAGCGCCTGAGCTATTCGCAATCGGGCGTGAGCCGCATGGTGGCCGATCTTGAGGCCGATTGGGGCTTTAAGGTGCTCGACCGCAGTCGCGAGGGCGTGGCTCTTTCTGCCGACGGGAGGCAGGTCATGCCGGCTGTCGAGGCGCTCTGCGAGGAATTCACTCGCTTGCAGCGACGGGTGGATGAGATGCGTGGACTCATGCGCGGCAAAATCTGCATCGGTACGTTTTCGAGCGTGGCGACCCACGTGTTGCCGCCGGTGATTGCTCGTTTTCGTGCCGATTATCCAGACATTGATTACGAGTTGCTGATGGGCGACTATTCAGAGATTGAACAATGGGTGGCAGAGGGCCGCTGCGATCTGGGCTTTATCCCGCATGAGCCCCGAGAAAATGGCATGACGTCGCGGTCTTTGGTGCGCGACGAGTTGATGGCGGTAGTGCCGGCAGGCTCTTTGCTTGCCACTGAAGAGGTCGTCTCTCTTGCCGATTTGGCCAACGAGCAGTTTATTCTGCTGGAACGCGGCAACGATGACGAGATTACGCCGCTGTTCCGTCGGGCGGGGCTGACCGTGCGCTCAAAGCTGTCGACCTGGGATGACTATGCGATTATGGCCATGGTCGAGGACGGCCTGGGCGTGAGCGTCCTTCCGGCGCTCATCTTGCGCCGCTGCCAGTTCAATGTCGCCATTCGTTCGCTCGAAGGACATCCCCATCGGCAGATCAACGCCATATATCGAACGGCCGATGTTTCACTTGCCGCCGCTCGTTTTCTCGAATACCTCTAGCATGTTTGGCGAGGGCTGCTCCGATGTCGAATCACGCGAGCGCTTAGCATATTTTCTTATGAAATTGAACTTACTCGCTACGCATGGCGCTATACTGCTTGCTAAATTGAACTTCGGTTCAATTCGTGTTCTATAAATTGAACTTTGCCAGCAAAGAGGTTCCTGTGGCCCAAGAGACGTTTAGCGATCGCCTGCGACAGACTATGTCCGATCGCGACGTTCGCCAGTCGGACGTAATCCGCGCATCGGAGATGCTCGGCAAAAAGCTCGGCAAGAGTCAGATGAGCCAATATGTGAGCGGCAAGACGATTCCGCGGCGCGATGTGGCAGAGCTGCTCGCCCGTATTTTGGAGGTCGATGTTACCTGGCTGCTCGCCGGTGACGCCGACCAAGGCGAGACGTCCTCGTCCCATACCGTTGCCAAATCCGAACCTAGCCCAACAGCTCAAATTGCAAGGAGCACCACCATGCGTACTTTTTCTAAATCCACCAAGCTCGATAACGTCCTGTATGATGTGCGCGGCCCCGTCGTCGACGAGGCCGCCCGTATGGAGGACGAGGGCGAGCGCATCCTCAAGCTCAATATCGGCAACCCGGCGCCCTTCGGTTTCCGCACGCCCGATGAGGTCATCAAGGACATGCGCCAGCAGCTGCCCGACTGCGAAGGCTATTCCAACTCGCGCGGCCTGTTCTCTGCGCGCAAGGCAATCATGCAGTACTCGCAGATCAAGGGCCTGCCCAATGTTCAGATGGAGCACATCTACACGGGCAACGGCGTGTCCGAACTCATTCAGCTTTCGATGAACGCGCTGCTCGACAATGGCGACGAGATTCTGATCCCCAGCCCCGACTATCCGCTCTGGACGGCGTGCGCAACCCTTGCCGGCGGTCATCCCGTTCACTATCTGTGTGATGAGCAGGCGGATTGGTATCCCGACCTGGAGGATATGGAGTCCAAGATCACGAGCGCGACCAAGGCCCTCGTCATCATCAACCCCAACAACCCCACGGGCTCTGTCTATCCGCGCGAGGTGCTCGAGGGCATCGTCGAGGTTGCACGCAGACATCAGCTGATGATCTTTGCCGATGAGATCTACGACCGCCTGTGCATGGACGGTTACGAGCACGTCTCGATTGCCTCGCTCGCTCCTGATCTGCCCTGCGTCACCTTTAGCGGCCTTTCCAAGTCGCACATGATCGCGGGCTATCGTATTGGCTGGATGGTGCTTTCGGGCAACCAGCGCTGCATGAGCGACTTCATCATGGGCATTAACATGCTCTCCAACATGCGCCTGTGCTCCAACGTGCCGGCTCAGTCGATCGTTCAGACGGCACTCGGTGGTCATCAGTCCGTTAACGACTACATCCGTCCCGGCGGCCGTGTCTACGAGCAGCGCAACTTTGTGTATGAGGCACTCAACAAGATCGACGGCATCTCGGTGGTCAAGCCGCGTGCGGCGTTCTATATCTTCCCCAAGATGGATGTGAAGAAGTTCAACATCACCGATGACGAGCAGTTCGCCCTTGACCTGCTGCACGAGAAGAAGATCCTGATCACGCGCGGCGGCGGCTTTAACTGGGCTGAGCCCGACCACTTCCGTATCGTGTACCTGCCGCGCATGGAAGTGCTCAAGGAGTCCCTCGAAGATCTCGCCGACTTCTTCGACCATTACCGCCAGAGCTAGTGGGATAGAAGTTCCGCACTATGAAAAGCTCCCTGCAGTTGTTTTGCTGCAGGGAGCTTTCTTGAATCGGCGGAACTAAATAACGATTCCGCAACAGTGGTCGATTTCGTGTTGGATGATCTCGGCGGTGTAGCCCGAGAAGTTTTTGATGCGGTGGACGAAATTCTCGTCCAAATACTCAACCTTAATGCGGCGATAGCGAGTACAGGGGCGCTCGCCGGAAAGCGAGAGACATCCTTCGCTCGTCTGATAGGAATTGACCTGCTCAAGAATTTGAGGGTTGTACATCAGCAGCGCCCTGTTGCCGTCCTTTACGCAGATGATACGTTTGCGCACGCCAATCATGTTGGCGGCAAGGCCCACGCACTCGTGCTCATGCTCATGGAGCGTATCCAGGAGGTCCTGCCCGGTCGCGGCATCGTCGGGTCCCGCGTCTTCGGAAGGCAGGCGCAAAAAGAACTCGGATTTCATGATGGGCTTAATCATGGCGGGCTCCTCATGTCTCGTGCTTTCGTGGACTTTTAATAATAGCGCGGAAGGAAAGCTGCGCGTCAGCGTTACAATCTTTCAATGTTGGACCATGTTGTCGGATCCGTCGCGTGCGGCGTCTGACGTAAGTCTAGGGCTCATACTCGCCCTGGACTGTTCCTCTGGGGCGATGCGACTGTCGTTCCAAGAGGAAGGAAATGCATGGGGAGCAAATCTCAGCAACAAGTTCAAGTAGCGCCATCGGCCACTGCGGCGTTTCTCGTCGTAATGTATGCTGCAGCCTTTGTCGCCGCGTTTAACGAGAACATTATTAACGTGGCGTTGCACGACATCATGGCGGTCTTTTCGGTGAGCGCTACCACGGCGCAGTGGCTCGTTTCGGGATACATGATCGTGACGTCGATCTTTACGGCCATCATGGCCTTTCTGTCCGGTCGTTTCTCGACGCGCAAGCTGCTGTTTTTCGCATGCGGATGCATGG
Organism: uncultured Collinsella sp.; assembly: GCA_959599095.1. Taxonomy (GTDB): domain Bacteria; phylum Actinomycetota; class Coriobacteriia; order Coriobacteriales; family Coriobacteriaceae; genus Collinsella. Next base: position 13,503 of record CAUGGC010000037.1, read on the forward strand.
TCGCCGGAGAAGTCCTGTGCCTGGTCGCCCCGTCGTTTACCGTTTTGCTGCCAAGTCGTATTTTGCAGGCTGCGGGATCGGGCATCTTGTTTCCGCTCATGATGAATGTGGTGCTATCTTGTGCTCCGCGCGAGAAGCTCGGTCTGTATCTGAGCTTGGGCGGTGCCTGCATTACGCTAGGGCCGGCGTTTGGGCCCGTGATTAGTGGTCTTATGTGCACGTTGTTTGGCTGGAGGGCGGTGTTCGTAGTGCCGCTGGTGGGCGGTGTCGTGGTCGCCGCGGCGGCAGCAAAGCTCGTTCGGAATGTCGGAGAGTGTTCGAACACCACGCTTGATATTCTGTCGGTTGTTTTGCTCACTGCCGGCATTACGGCGTTCGTGTATTCCGTAGGCGAGTTCTCGACCAATGTGATGGCCGGTATCGTGGCGCTTTTCGCCGCTGTTGTGGTGCTCGGCCTGTTTGCGGTTCGTCAGCTCAAGCTCGAGCATCCGGTGCTTAACGTGCGTCCCATGGCGAGCGTTCGTTTTTGGCCTGCATGCCTGCTTGTGGTGGTGTCGATGATGACGACGTTCTCGATGAGCGTTTTGTTGCCGCTCTATTTTGAGGGCGCATACGGCATGACCGCACTTGTCGCGGGTTTGCTCATTTTGCCGGCGATCGCCTGCAACGCCGTGACCTCGATTGTGGGCGGACGCGTGATGGATGCCCGTGGTGCGTGGCCGCTGCTGCCGGTCGGCTTTGCCCTGATCGCTGTGGGGCAGACGGCAATCTCGATGACCGCGGCAAGCATGAACATCGGCGTTGTCGTGCTGCTGACCGTTGTGGTGTATGCTGGCGTCGGTTTGGTACTGAGCCCCTCGCAGACCGCCGGTTTGGAGACGCTTCCCGCCGCTGAGCATCCTCACGGAACGGCATTGCTTAACACGTGGAACATGATTGCCGCGTCGTTTGGTCCGTCGCTGTTTATCGGCCTGCTTTCGAGTTCTGCGGTGGCTGCTGGCGCCGCGGGCGTTGCGTCGGACGTTGCCCAGGCGATAGGATTTGCAGCCGCCGTGCGCGTGGCGGCCGTGATTGCCGTTGTCGGGTTCGCGGTGTCGCTGGTGTACGCTCGCCGCGAGTCGCACATGTCACATTAATGTGTGCACATAGATTCTGCAGCTAGATTGGATGGCGACACCATAAACTAATGGACGTTTTGCCGAGAGGCATGAATGTATAAAGCGCAAAGAGTGCGCGACGGGCCCCGCGAATGGGGCGATGATGCCCGAGAGGGCCAAGAAGGAGTCTCATGTCTGAGAACGAAGAGATCATGAACGAGACCGAGAACGAGACCATGGCTGCCGAGGTCGAGGCAGTCGAGACCGTGGAGACCGAAGCTGCCGAGGTTGAGGCTGCTGACGAGGTTTCCGCCGAGGAGGCCGAGGTTGTCGAGGCCGCCGCTGATTACGATGACGAAGAGCTGATGGACAAGATGCAGAAGGCCGCCCGCCTGCTGCGCAGCCGTCGCTTTGCTATTTCCAAGGAGGAGGAGGCCAAGGCCGAGCGCATGGCGAACATCGAGCGCGCCATCAAGCTTCTTGACCTCAAGCCCAAGATGGAGCAGAAGGAAATGTCCGACTTGCTGGGTATGCGCCTTCGTGAACTCGATGGTCTGATGGCCGAGGCCGAGGCTGCCGACCTGGTCGGCCGCATCGACGACGCCGAGGGCGATATGCGCAAGATCGTCGTCTTTGCTGCCGAGGATGCCGCTGAGGGTCTGGTCGAGCTTGCCAACAAGAAGGAGAAGCTCCTGCCCGAGCTTTCTTACGAGGAGGCCACCGAGCTGATGGCTGCTCTCGATAAGGTCATCGCTCCGCTCGTCGCCATGGGCCTGGACGAGGACCGCGGTCCTCGCGGCGGCCGTGACGATCGCGGTGGCCGTGGCGGCGACCGTGGCGGTCGCGGCGGCTTTGGCGATCGCGGTGGCCGTGGTGGTGACCGCGGCGGTCGCGGTGGCGATCGCGGCGGCCGTGGCGGCTTTGGTGACCGTGGCGGCGACCGTGGCGGTCGCGGCGGCTTTGGTGGCAACCGTGGTGGCTATGGCGATCGCGGTGGCAGCCGTGGCGGCTTCGGCGGCAACCGTGGTAACGACCGCGGCGGTCGCGGTGGCGATCGTGGCGGCCGCAACGGTGGCGGCTTCCGCGGCAACCGCTTCTAGTTGAGTTACGGCGTTTTACCAAACGCCGTAACTGCTCGACGCTGCAAACCCGCCAGAGCGGCAATCTGCCTTTCAACTTCGGCGGCATGA
>CAUGGC010000038.1 GCA_959599095.1 uncultured Collinsella sp.
CATGGTCGTGGGCATCGTCGGCGCGTTCTTCGGCGTGCTGGCGTAAGGGCCCGGCTGCATAGACTGTCATTGCAACCTGGTAAGGGGATGGAGCGGGCCTATGCCCTCCATCCCCTTACTTGTATAGAGGGAGTTCGTATGTTCGCGAAGGATCGCGAAGCAATGCGCCTGACGCCGGCAGAGGTCAGGCTGATTCTTATTGAGTCCCTGCAATGGTGCGCCAACAACGCGGTGTACTTTTTAGGGCTTATCGGCGCGGCGACGTATGATTTGGCTGGCACGGCCTTTTTGGTTGCTGCCATTACGCTCGTACGCAATCTTATGACGTCGGCGGGCAATATGGTGTCGGGCTCGGTCATCGACCGCTTTGGACCGCGCCGGACGTCGTTTGTGACGTGCGTGATTACGGCGGTGCTATCGCTTGGCGTGGGGTTGGCGCCGTTGTCTGTCCCCGGGCTTGTGTTTGCCGCGTGCGTCTTGGGGCTTGCGGGCGGCTTTATCAACACCTGTACGCATGCGTTTCCGGGATACCTGGAGTCGACCACCGAGGGCCGTACCCGCGTGAACGGTCTCATGGTGTTCTACAGCAATATCGCCTATACCGCTGGCCCGCTGCTCGGTGGTGCCATCGTGAGCTGTTTTGCCACGCAATCGGTCTATCTGCTCATGGCGGGCATGATGGGTGTGGCGGCCGTGCTCTCCTTGGGCTGTCACGAGTGTGTTGCTCCCGCAAAAGGGGAGAAGCCGAAGGGCGGCATTCTGGGCGGCATGGCCGAGGGCGCGCGACTTACGTTTCGCGACCACGACCTGCGCCTTATCTTTATCTCGGGCTTTCTGGGCTTCTTTGCGTTTGGCGCGTTCGATTCGCTGGAGTCGTTGTTCTATCGCGATGTGCTCAACGTGGATATCGTCTGGCTGGGCTGGCTGTCCTCGGTCGTGGGCCTCACTTCCTCGGTGGGCGCGTTCATCCTGACCAAGCTTTCTGCCCGCCATGTCAACCTGCGATTGCTGCTCGGCGCGCTCATGGCCGTGGGCATTGGGTCCATGGTGTACGTGGGCACCGATATGCTGGGGGTCGCGATTATCGGTCAGGCGATTAACGGTCTGGCCTGGGGATTCCTGGAACCGCTGCAGATGATCTTGATTCAGGAGCGCGCTGACATCAAATACCTGGGGCGCATTACCGGCTTTGTGCGTTTTGGCCTGATGAGCGCCGGCGTGCTGCCGCTGCTGGCGGCTCCGTTTTTGGCGGAGGCTTTGGGTGTCCAGACGGTACTGTTTGGGGCATCGACCATTATTGCGCTGGTAGGAACGCTGTTCTTTGTCACACAAGGGAGGCGCCAGAGGCGTTAGCTATACATTCAATTCTAATTTAATACCACTCACCAGAGAATTTCGACCGTTCACCGAGGATTGGAGCAGATTGATAAGTGGTATTAAAAACACATTAGGTGTATGTCTATAATTGGTATCGAAAAGAAACGCGATGTATAGAGTTGCGTGCAGGACAGAAAGGAAAAGCCATGAAGGAAACCGAGAAGATCGAGATCATGCACTTTAGCCAGGAGGGCTACGTCGAGGACGGCAAGAACGTCTACGAGACCGGCAAGAAGATGATTGAGCTCGCCGACAAGGTCGCCGACGAGGGCTACGACGCCGTGTTCCTGATGGGCGTCGGCGGCACCTGGGACGAGCTCATGCAGCTCGAGTACCTCATGAACAAGTTCGGCGACCGCGACCTCGAGGTCTACCTGATCCACGCCGCCGAGTGGAACGTCTCCGGCCACAAGCGCATGACCGAGAAGTCCGTCGTGCTCACCGCCTCCGAGTCCGGCACCACCCCCGAGGTCCTCGAGGCCGTCAAGAAGATGAAGGAAAAGGGCATTCGCGTCTACGCCATGACCAAGCCTGAGGGCCCCATCGGCCAGGCTGTCGGCGCCGAGAATTGCGTCAAGATGGCTTCCGATCATGGTAACGGTGGCTGCGAGATGGGCTACTACCTCGCCGACTGCTTCGGCCTGCGCCTGCTCAATCGCCGTGGCTGCTTCCCGCAGTTCGATAAGTTCATCGAGCAGACCAAGGACGTTTGGACCCACCTGGTCGATATCCGCAAGCGCTTCGAGCCGCGCGCCGAGGAGCTCGCCAAGAAGTACGCCCTGGCCCCCTACACCATGTTCATCGGCTCCGGCGCCCTGTGGGGCGAGACCATCCTGTTCTCGATGTGCATCCTCGAGGAGATGCAGTGGAAGCGCACCCGCTACATCACCTCGGCCGACTTCTTCCACGGCACCCTCGAGCTCGTGGAGCCCGGCGTCCCGGTCTTCCTGTTCATGGGCGAGGACGAGAACCGCAAGCTCGACGAGCGCGTCCGCGCCTTCCTGACCCGCGGCGTGACCGGCGACACCGACATCAACGTCATCGACACCGCCGAGTTCGCGATCCCCGGCCTTGACGACGAGTTCCGCGTCATCGTCTCCCCGTGGATCCTCTCCTCGCTGATCACCGATCGCCTTGCCGCTTACTACGAGACGGTCACCAAGCACAACCTCAACTACCGTCGCTACTATCACCAGTTCGACTACTAAGAGCAAATAACGTTTGTGTAATCGGGCCTCGCTCCTATATGGAACGGGGCCTCGCTTGGGTTGGAGAGTAATTATGAGCTATCCCCAGCTTGCCGTCATGAATATCAGCCATCGTTATTTTGACCTTGAGGAGTTCTTTTCTTCGGCGTCGGCTTCGGGCTACACGTGTTGCGAGCTTTGGACCGGGGCGATGCATCTGTATGTCGATTGCCATGGATACGATTCGCTCGAACGGGTACGGGAGCTGTCGCAGCGGTATGGGGTTCGGATTGTGGGGCTTTGTCCCGAACAGAACAACCCCAAGCCGTGGAATATCGCGGCGCGCGGGAATGAGGCGCGTGCCCGCACGCTCGCGTACTTTAAGAACGTTGTAGATATCGCGGCGGAACTTGGAGCCGAGCAGGTCATGGTCTCGAGCGGCTGGGCATTTTTGAACGAGCCGATCGAGGACGCGTGGGGTCGCAGCGCCTCGATGCTGCGTGCGATTGCCGAGCATGCGGGAGAGCGCGGCGTGCGACTGGTGCTCGAGGCCCTACAGCCGGTTGAGTCGATGATCGTGAACTCGGCGGCCGACACGAAGCGCATGATCGAGGCAGTTGATCATCCGGCACTTAAGGCGTGTCTGGATTTGGGCGCTATGGCGGTGGCAGGGGATACCATCGACGATTATTTCGATCTGCTTGGCGATGATGTCGCCCACGTGCATTTTGTCGATGTTGCGGCAGATGGCACGACGCATCTTGCCTGGGGTGACGGCGACCGCGATATGCGCGCCGACCTGGATAGGCTGGTGGCGCGCGGCTATCGCGGAGTTGTTTCGGCCGAGACCTATGACTGGCGCTATTTTGCCGACCCCGCAGCTGCCGATGCGCAGGTAATGGCAGAGTATCGTCGTGCGATTGGCGTCTAGGTGGGGTTGGGTTGCGACAATCCGCTCCTATGTTTCCAAATGAATACGGTGTGAGCCGAGGAGGACGATTCTCCCCGCAAACACTCTAGTATGCTAAAGTACCCAGAAGACCGGCGAAGCTATGCCGGTCTTCTGCTCTATATGAAACACAGCATGAGGAGGCTCACCAGATGACGGCCACACCGTGGGGATTCCGGGACATATTGCCCGAGGAGGCTCAGGCGCGCGAGGAGATCGCGCTGACGGTGAAGGGCTGCTTTAGGGAGCATCATTACCTGCCGGTCGAGACGCCGCTACTCGAGGACAAGGGTTCGCTCGAGGAGGGCGGCCGCATTGCGGACACGCCGTTTAAGCTCTTTGACGATGATGGCCGCCTGCTGGTGGTTCGTCCCGACAACACATTGCCGATCGTGCGTCTGGTTTCGACCCGCATGCGCGCGGCCGACCTGCCCCTACGCCTTCGCTACGAGGCACCGGTGGTTCGCGAGTGCCAGCGCAATGCCGGTGGCTCGCGCCAGTTTACACAGCTGGGCTTTGAGCTTATCGGTGCGGGCGATACCGCGGGCGATATCGAGATCGTCTCGCTCGTGGCCGAGGCGGTGCGCAAGCTCGCGCTGCCCGATGCGCGCATTATCGCGGGCAGCGTGCGTCCGTTTAAGGAGTTGCTCGCGGCCTGTGAGGATCGCGAACTGGCTGCCGAGGCATTGCGTTGCGTGCACGCCAACGACTTTGTGAGCCTCGATGCCCGCGTGGCGGCAAGCGCCGAGTCCGATGCCGTCAAGGTTGCCATTAGCGAGCTGCCGCGCTTGCACGGCGGCGCCGAGGTACTCGACCGCGTCGATGTGCTTCTGGCGGCGGCGGGCATTGTCGCGCCGCTCACGCGCGAGCTGCGCGCCCTGGTCGAGGGCCTGGCTCCCGAGGACGCCCAGGTGCTGTCGTTCGACTTCTCCATCATGAACTCGTTCGATTACTACACGGGTCTGGTCTTTAAGGCCTATGCCGGTGGCTTGCCCGATCCGGTCGGTTCGGGTGGACGCTACGACTCCATCTTTACCGGCGCATTTGGCGACGGCATCGAGGTACCGGCGGCGGGTTTCGCCTTTTCGCTCGAGCGTCTGGAGGCTGCGCACACCTCGGCCGAGGACGCTGCTTCCGATGGCGATCGCGCCGCGGGCCGTGGCGCCGAGGGTCCGCTGCGCATTGCCGTGCCCAAGGGCTCGCTCAAGGTCGACACGCTCGACGTGCTCGAGGCCGCGGGCTTGGATGTCTCGGAGCTGCGCGATCCCGGCCGTCACCTGATCGTGCGCGGCCGCGACACGCGTGCCGGCGAGGGCGCGGTCGGCGATATCGAGTTTGTCATCGTGCGTCCCAGCGACGCGCCCGCCTTTGTGGGCTGCGGCGGTGCCGACTGCGGCATCTGCGGCTGGGACTCGCTCATCGAGGCCGACCTCAACCTGCTGCAGCTGGTCGATCTGGGCTACGGCCTGTGCACCTTTATCGAGGCGGAGCCCGCATGGCGCGCCGGTCAGGCCGAGCGCAACTATGCCCGTCGCGGGTCGCTTCGCGTGGCAACCAAATACCCGCGCATCGCGAGTGCCTGGTATGCCGAGCGCGGCGTGAACGCCGACATCGTTTCGCTGCATGGCAATATTGAGCTGGGGCCCATCGTCGGCATGACCGATCGCATCGTAGACATTACCGCCACGGGCGCTACGCTGCGCGATAACGACCTGGTCATTACCGGGCGCATCATGGACTGCACGGCCCGCTTCTTTGTCAATCCGGGTGCCGCACGTCTGGATCCGCGCGTACGCAATCTGGCAGATCGCTTGGCGGCAGCCGTGAAGGACAAGCATTTTGAGCCCGTTGCGGGCTCGGCACAATAGCGCGAGCACGCACGGGCGCCCCAACGTCCGGGCGGCGGGCCGACTGGCGCCGCCGCCCGGTCTCTCGTTTTTCGAACACAACCTCGACCGATAGGGGATACCGAAATGAAGACCATCAAGCTTGCTCCCGGTGAGCGCCTCGTTACCAACCAGCTCAACCGTAAGGGCGTGCTGCCGCAAAACATCGTCGACACCGCTCGCGATATCGTGGCCATCGTGCGCGCCAACGGCGATGCCGCGGTGCGCGATTACTGCCAGCGTTTTGACGGTGTCGAGCTGGAGAGCTTCCGTCTTCCGCAAGAGCAGATCGATGCCGCGCTCGAAGGCCTCGATCCCGCTTTTGTCGCGGCGCTCGAAAAGGCCGCGCGTCAGATTCGCGAGTTCCACCAGCGCGAGGTCGAGCAGAGCTGGTTTACCACGCGCCCGGACGGCACGATGCTCGGCGTCAAGGTGACCCCGCTCGCGGCGGCCGGCATCTATGTACCGGGCGGTCGCGCGCAGTACCCTTCCACCGTGCTTATGAACGCCATTCCCGCCAAGGTCGCCGGCGTTGAGCGCGTGGTCATGGTGACCCCGCCGCAAAAAGATGGTCTGATTAGCCCCTATACGCTCGCGGCGGCCAAGCTCGGCGGCGTGGACGAAATCTATATGGTGGGCGGCGCCCAGGCCGTGGCCGCGCTGGCGTACGGTACCGAGACCATTCCGCGTGTCGACAAGATTACCGGCCCGGGTAACGCCTTTGTCGCCGCTGCCAAGCAGATTGTCTCGGGTGATGTGGGTATCGATATGGTCGCCGGTCCCTCCGAGGTCTGCGTGCTGGCCGACGCCACGGCCAAGCCCATGGTGGTCGCGGCCGACCTGATGGCCCAGGCCGAGCATGATCCGCTGGCGGCCTGCTATCTGGTGACCTGCGACGAGCAGTTTGCGCGTGAGGTTGAGGCAGGTATCGACATCCTGGTGGCACAGTCCCCGCGTGCCGAGATCACGCGTGCCTCGCTCGACAACGAAGGCACCATCGTGGTGGCCGCCGACATGGCGGCTGCCGTCGAGGCAGTGAACACCGTGGCGCCCGAGCACCTTGAGCTGCATTGCAAGGATGCGATGGGCCTGCTCGGCGGCATTCGCAACGCCGGCGCCATCTTTGTGGGCGCTTGGAGCTCCGAGCCGCTCGGCGATTACGTTGCCGGCCCCAATCACACGCTGCCGACCGGCGGCACGGCCATGTTCTCCAACCCGCTTTCGGTCGAAGAGTTCGTTAAGCGCTCGAGCGTTATATGCTATACGCCCGAGGGCCTGCTCTCCGACGCTCCCGCTACGCAGCGTCTGGCCGAGGCCGAGGGCCTGTGGGCGCACGCGCTTTCGGCCGCACTGCGTCGCCGCGTGTTGGAGCAGGGCGAGGATGCCGTGAGCGCCGAGTCGCTCGCCGCGGCCGACCTGACCAAGGTTGCCTGGCCGGGCGACGCCGTGGCGACGGTTGCCGAGGGCGTGGACCTGACGGCGGCTGCAAGCGCGGATGGCGCCGGCGCGACCGGCGGGGAGGCCTAATATGGCCGAGCTCACACCGCGCATGAAGGAGCTCGTCCAGCCCTACTTGGCCGGCATCGAGCCCTACGATCCTAACTTTACGCCCACGCGCATCAACCTCTCGGCCAACGAGAACACCTATCCCGTGCCGGTCGGCGTGCGCGAGGCGGTTGATGCGGCCCTGGCTGCCACGCCGCTCAACCGCTATCCCGATCCCATGTCCAACGACCTGCGCGACGAGCTTGCTGCCTGGCATGGCGTGACGCGCGGGAACATCTGCGTGGGAAACGGCGGCGACGAGCTGCTCTATAACTACCTGCTGGCATTTGGCGGCGCGGGGAGGACTCTGCTCAACTGCCCGCCGTGCTTTAGCGAGTATGCCTTCTTTGCGTCTCTGTGCCAGACCGAGGTGCGCGATGTGTGGCGCGACCCGGCGACCTTTGAACTCGACCAGGCAGCCGTGCTTGCGGCGGCTCCCGAGTGCAGCCTGGCCATCGTGACCTCGCCCAATAACCCCACGGGTGACGTGGCACCGCTCGACTTTGTCGCGGCCCTGTGCGATGCATGCCCCGGCATGGTGATGGTCGACGAGGCCTATGTTGAGTTTGCCGACGATTCGTTTGGCGCGGTCACCACGGCGCAGGGGCTTATCGCCGAGCATCCCAACCTGGTGATTCTGCATACGTTGTCCAAGGCGTTTGGCGCTGCCGGTACGCGTCTGGGTTACGTGATCGCGGCGCCGGAAGTCATCGACGTGTTCGCGGCGATTCGCCAGATCTATTCAGTTAACGTGCTGAGCCAGGCGGCAGCACTTGCCTGCGTGCGTGCCCGTGATGCCTACACGCCCGTGGTGGCACAGATCGCATCCGAGCGCGAGCGCGAGCTGTGCGCCCTGCGCGCAATGGCTGCCGATGGCATGCCCGTGGAGGCATGGCCGAGCGCGGCGAACTTTGTGCTCGTGCGCACGCCGCATGCCACGCGCGTGCGCGAGCGTCTGCGCGACGAGTATTCGATTTTGGTGCGCGACTTTAGCTACGCGCCGGGGCTTGCGGACTGTCTGCGCATCACTGTGGGTACGCCGCAGGAAAACGACGAGGTGCTGGCCGCGTTTGCCGCGCTGGTGAAGGAGGAGATGTAGATGGACCGCTATGCCGAGGTAACCCGCAAGACGGGCGAGACCGACATTGTCGTAAAGCTCGACCTGGACGGATCTGGCGTGTGCGATATCTCGACCGGCGTGCCGTTTTTCGACCACATGCTCAACGCTTTTGGCCGCCATGGCCTGTTCGATCTGACGGTGCATGCGGTGGGCGACGTGGAGGTCGATGCGCACCACACCGTCGAGGACACGGGTATTGTGCTGGGCGAGGCGTTTTGTCAGGCACTGGGCGACAAGGCGGGCATTACGCGCTTTGCCGACGCGGCGATCGCCATGGACGAGACGCTTGTGATGGCTGCTGTTGATATTTCGGGCCGCGGGCAGGCCTACTGCGAGCTGCCCGTGCCCACCGAGCGCGTGGGCAGCTTCGATACCGAGCTGGCCGTCGAGTTCTTCTACGCCTTCGCGCGCGATGCCAAGCTCACGCTGCACGTGCGCGAGCTGGCGGGCGGCAACTCGCATCACATTATCGAGGCCGCCTTTAAGGCCGTGGGCCGCACGATGCGCCACGCCTGCGAGCTCGATCCCCGCGTGCAGGGCATCCCCAGCACCAAGGGATCGCTGTAACCTGCCAAAAAAGACAGGTTTTGAATGAGATAAGGGAGGGTCGCGTGGGCGAACCGAAGATCGTGGTGGTCGACTACCACAAGGGCAACTTATCGAGTGTTGTGCGCGGGCTTGCGCGCGCCGGTGCCGCCGCCTGCACATCGGACGATCCGGAGCAGATCCGCAATGCCGACGGCCTGGTCATCCCGGGCGTGGGCGCGTTCTATGACGCGATCGCCTTTATGCGCCAGAGCGGCGAGGCGGACGCGGTGCTCGATGCCGTCGCCGCCGGAACTCCGCTGCTCGGTATCTGCCTGGGCCTTCAGCTATTTTTTGAGCGCGGCAACGAGGGCGTGCCTGCGGACGAGGGCGCGGTTGCCGATGGCAACACCCCCGAGCAGGCTGGCGGTCCCTGGGTCGATGGCCTGGGTATTATGCGTGGCTCGTGCACGCGCTTGGAATCGAGTCGCCTGAAGGTGCCGCACGTGGGCTGGGACCAGGTGCACATGACGCCCGCCGGTGCGGCCGATCCGCTGCTTACTGGTTTTGCCGAGGGTGCCAACATGTACTTCACCCACAGCTACGCGGTGGCCGACGATGCCGATGCCGCCGATGTGCTGGCGCGCACGCACTATACGCGGAGCTTCCCGTGCATCGTGCGCCACGGCAACGTGTGGGGTTGTCAGTTCCATCCCGAGAAATCCTCCGCGCTGGGGCAGCGCATCCTTAAGAACTTCGTCAACATCGTCGAGGAGGCTGGCCGATGATCCTGTTTCCCGCAATCGATCTGATCGGCGGCAAGGTCGTGCGCCTGGAGCGCGGCGACCGCAGCCGCTGCAAGGTATATTCCGACGATCCCGTGGCAGTCGCCCGCTCGTTTGCCGAGCAGGGCGCGAGCTGGGTGCACGTCGTAGACCTGTCCGCTGCCTTCGGCGAGGACGAGGACGCATGTGCCGCCAACTCGGCGGCGATCAAGGCTATCTGCGGCGTCGATGGCCTGTCTGTGGACGTGGGCGGCGGCGTCCGCTCGCTCGCGCGCATCGACGAGTTGGCAGGCTATGGTGCTCGCCGCATTGCGCTGGGCACCGTGCTGGTGACCGAGCCGGGTTTTGCCGAGGTGGCGGCCAAAGGCTTTGGCGAGCTGTTGGTGGCTGACATTGCCGCCCGTGACGGTCAGGTCAAGGTGAACGGCTGGCGTGATGGCGCGGGCGTGTCACTCGACGATGCCGTGGCACAGCTTACCGAGCTGGGCTTTAAGCATCTGGTGTATACCGACATTGCGCGCGATGGCATGCAGACGGGCATCGATGTGGCGGCGTATCGCCATGTGGCCGAGGTCGCGGGCTTTCCCGTCGTGGCTTCGGGCGGCATCTCGACGCTCGACGACATCCGCGCGCTGGCCGCGGTGGGTGAGGGCGCGATTGAAGGCGCCATTACCGGTCGCGCGCTCTACGAGGGCAACTTTACGCTGGTACAGGCGCTGACCGCCGCCCGAGGGGAGGAGTAGACCATGCTTACCAAGCGTGTGATTCCCTGTCTGGATGTTAAGGACGGCCGCGTGGTCAAGGGCGTCAACTTCGTGAGCCTGCGCGATGCGGGCGATCCGGTGGAGCTGGCGCGTGCCTACGACCGTGAGGGTGCGGACGAGGTCGTCTTCCTGGACATTACCGCCACGAGCGACAACCGCGCGACGACTATCGAGATGGCGGCGCACGCGGCCGAGGAGCTCGCCATTCCCTATACCGTGGGCGGCGGCTTTCGCGACCTGGCGGGCATGCACACCATGGTTGCAGCCGGTGCTGACAAGGTGTCGCTCAACTCTGCCGCCGTGCGCGACCCGTCGCTGATTAGCCAGGCTGCCGCGGCGTTTGGTAGCCAGGCCGTGGTCGTGGCGATCGATGCCAAGCGCGTGGGCCTGCCCGGCGCATCCGGTGCCGACAAGTGGGAGGTCTTCACGGCGGGCGGCCGCAACGCCACGGGCATCGACGCGGTGGCGTGGGCCGAGGAGGCGGCTCGTCGCGGCGCCGGCGAGATCTTGCTCACCAGCATGGATCGCGACGGCACCAAGGCCGGCTTTGACCTGGCGCTCACCCGTGCTGTGGCGCGCGCGGTGCCGATTCCCGTCATCGCGAGCGGCGGCGTGGGCACGCTCGAGCATTTTGCCGAGGGCGTGATCGAGGGCGAGGCCGATGCCGTGCTGGCGGCGAGCGTCTTTCACTTTGGAACCTTCAGCATTCGCCAGGTGAAGGAGTATATGGCATCGCAGGGAATTCCCGTGAGATTGGATTTTTAAATGGAGCAAGTGACAACTGCGTCCGAGCTCAAATACGACGCCAGGGGGCTGATTCCTTGTGTGGTTCAGCAGTATGACACCGGCGAGGTGCTTATGGTTGCTTGGATGAACGAGGAGTCGGTGGGGCTGACGCTCAAGACCGGTACCACGTGGTTTTGGAGCCGCAGCCGTCAGGAGCTCTGGAACAAGGGCGCGACGAGCGGCAACATGCAGGAGGTCAAGGAGCTCTGGGCCGACTGCGATAGCGATACGCTGCTGGTCAAGGTCGACTCGCCGGGTCCGGCTTGCCACACCGGCAACCGTACCTGCTTCTTTAAGAAACTCGCGTAGGGCGGGCGCGCGACCAGGCGCTTGGCCAACCAGAAAGGATTGAACCATGGGTGTGCGCACCGCGAATGTTCAGGATGGAAATATCGGCGAGACGCTGACGGGACTGGCCGAGGTGATTCATGGTCGCCGCGACGCGTCGCCGCAGGAAAGCTATACCGCTCGCCTGCTGACCGACGTCGAGGATGAGCTGCTCAAGAAGCTCGCCGAGGAAGCGAGCGAGGTGATCATGGCCTGCAAGGACAACGACCACGACCACATTCGCTACGAGGCCGGCGACCTGGTCTACCACCTGCTCGTGACGCTCGAGCGCTACGGCATTACCCTCGACGAGCTGGCCGGCGAACTCAACGCCCGCCGCCACTAGTCATTGGGGACGTTCTTAAACGACTAGTTAGGCGAGGGGTGTGGATTCCCATTCGCCGGTGGGGTGGGGGACGTCGAAGGTTCGGTAGCCACAGTCGTAGGCGTGTGCCTGGGCCTCACGGATGTTCCAGCAAATGTCGCAGGCGCGGTGTGCGTCCGAGCCAAAAGTGATCGGCACCTCGGCGTGGGCGAAGCAACGCAACAACCCGGTCGTGGGATAGTAGTCGTCGAGTCCCTTGCGCGGCGCAGCGGTCGAGACCTCAACGCGGCGGCCCGCGTCGTGTGCACACTCTGCCATCTGCCCCCAGAACGGCGCGGGGTCAAAGTCGGGCGCAAAGCCCTCTTTCGAAAAGCGCATGACCAGGTCGGGGTGAGCCATTACATCAAAGTTGAGCGGGCTCTCGCAGGCGCGGCACCAGTCGTCGACGTAGCGCTCCCACACGCCGCGTACCCCCAGGTTTTCCCAAACGTGCAGGTTGGTGTCATCGTCGATCCAGCCGCAGCGCGAATCGGGCGTATCGGGACGAGCGACGTCCTCCGTCCCCGCCGTGCCCGCAGCACCTGCCGCAATATCGCCTGGGTTACCAATCCAATGCACGCTGCCCAGGCGCACGACGGCGCCTCGGGACCAGCGCTCGACCAAAGGCTCGCAGCCCTCGTACCAATCGCATTCAAAGCCATAGATAAGCTCGAGCTCCGGCGCAATCTGCGCGGCGAGTTTGCGGGCGCCCTCAAAGGCCAGACGATGTGCCGTCAGGTCGCCCTCGACAACCTGCACTTCGCAGTTGGCATCCATGCTGGCGGGCAGGGTGAGATGGTCGGTTGAGACCATGACGCGGCAGCTGGCCGCAGCAGCGGCGCGAACGTTGTCCTCAAACGAGGCATGACCGTCCGAGAACGAGGTGTGGGTGTGGCAATCGACCAGCGGGCAAGCAGGCATGGCAGCTCCTTTGCGTCAAGCGAATCCGCTTCATTGTAATGGCGCAGCTCTCAACATGCCGGACACGCCGGGGGTCGAAATCGATCGGAAAGGCTGCGCGACGTGCGGTGCGGCCTCGCTTGCTCTCAAAACATGTACATCAGCCTCCAAAAGCTGTAAAAAATGACATGTTTGGAGGCTGACGTACACGTTTGAGTGGAGCGGGCCGGCGTTGGAGCGCGCCAGCACTTGCGCCCAGCAAAAGTCGCACCTATCCCATGACGCCGCCCCTGCGCCGCCCGCGATGTGCTAGCGTTTGGATGAACAAAACGAGCCCGCGCGGAAAGGAGCCGGACCGTATGCCATGCGATAGCACATCCCCGCTGTCCCGCGAGACCGATGCGCCCGAAACCATCGTCAAGCTGGAGTGCGACATCGACGATGCGTCGCCCGAGGTGCTCGCCTACGCCGCCGACCGCCTGCGCGAGGCCGGCGCCCGCGAGGTGCACTGGCTGCCGCTTTACTGCAAAAAGGGTCGCCCCGGATGGCAGTTGCAGGTGATCTGCTCGCACGAGGATATCGAGCGTCTACAGACGATTATCTTTTTGGAGACCACGACCAACGCCGTTCGCCGCCAGGTGATGGAACGCGTTTGCCTGCCGCGCCGATTCGAGCAGGTGACAACGCCTTGGGGCGAGGTGTCCGTTAAGGTGGCGACCCTGCCCGACGGCAGCGAGCGCGCGGCTCCCGAGTACGAGGATTGCGCCCGTCTTGCCCGCGAACATGACGTGCCGCTCCAACGCGTGATGCAGGCGGCTCAGAGCGCGGCGCTGCGATTCGAGTAACACGGTAGATGGGCCCCACATCCGCCGGACCCCGTATTCAGCTCCCATCAACCCCACTCCGAAAGGACTCCCCATGAAATGCCTCATCGCTTCCGACATCCACGGCTCGGCATACTGGGCCGAGCGCCTGTGCACTGCCATCGAATCCGAGCAGCCCGACCGCATTGTGCTGCTGGGCGACCTGCTCTACCATGGCCCGCGTAACGACCTGCCGCGCGACTATGCTCCCAAGCGCGTGATTCCGCTGCTCAACGCCCTAGCCGACCGCATCATCGCGGTGCGCGGCAACTGCGACGCCGAGGTCGACCAGATGGTCCTCGACTTTCCCGTTATGGCCGACTACGCTACGCTGTTCGACGAGACCGGCCGCGAGCTGTTCCTGACGCACGGCCACGTCTTTGGCGCCGGCATGCACAACAGCGTCGACCACGCGCCCGCGTTGCCCGAGGGCTCAGCGCTCGTCTACGGCCACACGCACATCAAGGTCAACGAGGAAAGCGCCGCGCACCCGGGCCTGTGGCTCTTCAACCCCGGTAGCGTGAGCATCCCCAAGGACGGCTCGCACAGCTACGGCATCTACGAGGGCGGCGCGTTCCGCCACGTGGTCATGGAGGAGGAGTAGCCATGGCGCAGCACATGGCTCAGCAAAATGCCGAGGGCTCGCGCGATCTGTCCACGCTGGTAGACGCGTCGACCGAGCTGCAGCATCTGGTGCAGACCATCTGGCGTCTGCGTCAGCCCGATGGCTGCCCGTGGGACCGTGAGCAGACGCACCGCAGCATTGGCAAGAACATGATCGAGGAGGCCTACGAGGCGCTCGACTGCATCGAGGCGGACGACGCGGTTCACCTACGCGAGGAGCTGGGCGACGTGCTCATGCAGGTCGTGCTGCATGCGCAGATTGCGGCCGACGCCGGCGAGTTTACACTGGCCGACGTGGCGCGCGATATCGACGCCAAGCTCATTCGTCGCCACCCGCACGTGTTTGGCGATGCGGATGCCGACAGCTCCGAAGAGGTGCTCAAGATTTGGGACGAGGTCAAGCTTGCCGAGAGGGCTGCCAAGGACAAGGCCGTGGCGGCGGGTGAGGCCACGCCCGAGGGCCTGCTCGATGGCGTGCCCACGCATCTGCCGGCGCTGATGCAGGCTCAGAAGGTCTCGCGCAAGGCAGCTGCTGTGGGCTTTGAGTGGGAGACGGTCCAGGATGTGTGGGACGAGGTCGCCGAGGAGCGTGCCGAGTTTGAGGCCGAGGCCCCTGGCTCGCCCGAGCGCGAAATGGAGTTTGGCGACCTGCTCTTTGCCTTGGTCAACGTCGCGCGCAAGGAGGGCATTGACGCCGAGAGCGCCCTTCGTGCCAGCACAGCAAAGTTCCGCCGTCGCTGGGCCGCGATGGAGCAGATGGCGTCCGACGCCCACGTGGATCTTGCCGAGCTTTCGACCCACGGCCTCAACGACCTGTGGGATGCCGCAAAGGCGGAGGAGTAAGACTGCGGGAACGACGGGCTGACACGCCTCATCGTTCCCGCTAAATTTTTCGAAAAACAAGTGTATCCCTCGGCTAACTTAGGGCATAATGCAAAAAGTGCGACATGGCTAACTTACGGAGACGCACCGATGGTGCACGGTCAGCCGGTCGCTTGCATCCACTACGTTTCCAAGTGAGAGGGAGACAACATGAGCGATATTTTGGACGTCTACGGTCGCGAGGTGCTCGACAGCCGCGGCAATCCCACCGTCGAGGTCGAGGTCGTGCTCGAGGACGGCAGCTTTGGCCGCGCAATGGTGCCTTCGGGTGCTTCGACCGGCGCCTTTGAAGCCTGCGAGCTGCGCGATGGCGACAAGGGCCGCTACCTGGGCAAGGGCGTTTCGCAGGCCGTCGAGCACGTCAACAACGAGTGCGCTAACGCCGTCGTGGGCCTCGACGCCTTCGACCAGCGCGCCGTCGATGCCGCGCTAATCGCCGCGGACGGTACCCCCAACAAGACCAAGCTCGGCGCCAACGCCATTCTGGGCGTGTCGCTGGCTGTTGCCCGCGCCGCTGCCGAGTCGGCGGGTTTTCGCTCATATGACCCAATCCGCTGTCAAGAGCCACAATGGCCCCGC
>CAUGGC010000039.1 GCA_959599095.1 uncultured Collinsella sp.
CATTGTGGCTCTTGACAGCGGATTGGGTCATATGAGCGAGCGGACACCAGAGCGAGCAAGGTGCCTTGAAACGAGGCGGCATTGACCTTCTGGTCATGCCGCCGAAGTTAAAAGGCAGATTGCCGCTCTGGCGGGCTTGCAGCGTCGGCCCGTTACGCGGTTTGGTAAAACCGCGTAACTACAAATCCCCGCCAGCGCCCAGCAGCTTGCGCATGACCTGTTCGGGGTTAACCGAGCCGTCGCGCGGGGCCAGGGCGGTGATCTTCTTCTGCATCTTGTACTCGTGCAGTTCGTCCTCGAGCTGGCGCACGCGGGCACGGAGTTTTTCGTTCTCGCGCTCGCGCTCCTCGGCGCGCTCCTTCATATCGAGGATGCGCACCACGCCGGCAAGGTTGATGCCCTCGTCGGTCAGCTGGTTGATGAGTTCCAGACGCTCGATATCGGCACGCGAATACAGGCGCGTATTACCGCCCGAGCGCTGGGGGTTCACCAGGCCCTTGGACTCGTAGACGCGCAGAGTCTGCGGGTGCATGCCGGTCAGCTCGGCCGCCACGCTGATCATGTACAGCGGTTTGTTCCTATTGTCCTCGGCCATGCTACCTGACCCCTTTCCGTCTCGTTATCGTCCATCATAAGCCCGCGGGCGCGGGCGTGCGCCACGACCGCCTTAGTACGTCGCCTTGTAACGGTTGACCTTCTCGCGATAGTCGCGCGTGTCGGCCTCGCGCAGCTTGGTCATGGCATCGCGCTCGTCATTGGACAGGTTCGTGGGAACCTGCACCTTGATCTCGACGAGCAGCGCGCCTGTGCGGCCACGGTGCTTAACATCGGGCGCACCCATCTCCTTAAAGCGGAACTTCTTGCCCGTCTGGGTGCCCGCAGGCACTTTCAAACGAACCGTCGCACCGCCGGGCGTGGGCACGTCCACCGTGCAGCCGAGGGCCGCCTCATAGACCGAGACCGGTACCTCCATGGTCACGTCGGCGCCTTTGCGCTTAAACAGCGGGTGCTCCTCCACATGCGTAGTCACGACCAGGTCGCCGCGCTCGCCACCGGCAACGCCATACTCGCCGCGACGTTTGTAGCGCAGCTTGCCGCCGTCGACCGCGCCCGCGGGCACCGAGACCGTAATGGTCTGCTGTTCGCCCGTCGAGGGAATGCGGTAGGTGACCTTGTGCGTCACGCCGCGGAACGCGTCCTCGGCCGAAACATCGACGGTCAGTGACAGGTCGCCGCCCTTGCGAGCACGGCTGCGGCCCGCGCCGGCACCGGCATTACCCGCAGCCCCGGCAAAGCCCGAGCCCCAATCGCTGCCCCAGGCGCCGTTGCCGCTAAAGATGCTATCGAAGATATCGCCCCAGCCGCTCGCGCCGGCACCGGCGCCGTAGCCACCGCTATACGCGCCGCCCGCGCCCGGCATGCCGCCGAACATGAGCATCTGGTCGTACTCTTTGCGCTTCTTCTCGTCCGAAAGCGTCTCGTAGGCCTCGCTGATCTCCTTGAACTTGGCCTCGTCGCCGCCGGCATCGGGGTGATATTTTTGCGCGAGCTTGCGAAACGCGCTCTTAATCTCTTTGTCGGAGGCGCTCTTGGATACGCCCAGGATGTCATAGAAGGTTTTGCCTGCAGCCATCGTAGCTCCTCTCCTGTTACGTCCGCCATCCATGCAGACGACGGCTCATGCTTTCATATGGCACTAGGTCAGAAAGGGCCCCGGGTGTTGCCCCGGGGCCCTTCTCAATTACTCCTCGGTACTCTCGGCCGTATCGGCCGTAGCATCCTCGGGCGCCGCTTCGGGCTCCGGTGCGGGGCGCTTCTCGCCACCGTAGGTCACCGTCACCATCGCGGAACGCAGAATGCGATCCGCCATGCGGTAGCCCTTTTGGTACACGTCGTTGACGGTCTCGTCGTACTGCGATGCGTCCTCGACGCGACCCACAGCCTGATGCTCGAGCGGATCGAACGCCTCGCCCTTGGGGTCGATGGGCTCAACGCCCTCGTGTGCAAACACGTCGAGCAGCTTGGCATGAACCGCATCGACGCCGTCGACGAACTGCTTAAAGTCGTCGGAAAGCTCTTGGCTGCGGGCATGGTCGATCGCGCGCTCGATATCGTCGACCACCGGCAGCAGCGCGGTGACGAGCTTCTCGGTCGCACGCTCGCGCTCGGCGATGCGCTCGCTGGCAGTGCGGCGACGGAAGTTCTCCCAGTCGGCCTGCAGGCGGGCGGTGCGCTCGGTAGCGTCCTTCGCCTTGTCCTCGGCGGCCTTCTGAGCCTCTGCCGCAGCATCGAGCTCGTTGCGCACGTCGGCAAGCTCCTTTTGGGCCTGCTCGAACTTGAGCTTAAAGTCGTTGTCGGCGGCTTCCTCACCGGCGCGGATAGCGGCTTCCACCATCTCGTCCTCGGTCATCGTCGCCTCCTTGTTGGAATCCTCTACCTGGTTCTCGGCAGCCTCGGCGGCCGGGGCCTCGTTGGCCTCGGTATCGTCTGCGGCCTCTACGGGAATCTTCACGTCCTTCTCCTCAGAGTCAACGGGGGCGGCGCCAACGGCGGCCGCCTCCGTGCGAGCTTTACGGGCGGACATGATTACTTGTCCTCGTCGTCCACAACCTCGTAGTCGGCGTCGACCACGTCATCGTCGGCAGGCTGGGCACCGGCAGCACCGTCGGTCTGCTGCTGAGCGTCGGCGTAGACAACCTGGGCCAGCTCGTAGGCCACGGACTGCAGGGACTCGCCGGCGGCCTTGATGGCCTCGACGTCAGAGCCCTCGAGCGCCTTCTTGGCATCGGCGATAGCGGCCTCGGCCTTGGACTTCACGTCGGCGGAAACCTTGTCGCCCAGCTCGTTGAGGGTCTGCTCGGTGGAGTAGCACAGGCTGTCGGTCTGGTTGCGGACCTCGACCTCTTCCTTCTGCTTCTTGTCCTCCTCGGCATGAGCCTCGGCGTCCTTGACCATACGATCGACTTCGTCGTCGGACAGAGCGGTGGAGCCGGAAATGGTGATCTGCTGCTCCTTGCCGGTGCCCTTGTCCTTAGCGGAGACCTTGACGATGCCGTTGGCGTCGATGTCGAAGGTGACCTCGATCTGCGGCACGCCGCGGCGGGCAGCCGGGATACCGGTCAGCTGGAACTTACCGAGCGACTTGTTGTCGCGGGCAAGCTCGCGCTCGCCCTGGAGCACGTTGATCTCGACGCTGGTCTGGTTGTCGGCAGCGGTGGAGTAGACCTCGGTCTTGGAGGTCGGGATCGTGGTGTTGCGGTCGATCATCTTGGTCATGATGCCGCCCATGGTCTCGACGCCCAGCGACAGCGGGGTAACGTCGAGCAGCAGGATGCCCTCGACGTCGCCGGTGAGCACGCCGCCCTGGACGGCAGCGCCGTCGGCAACGACCTCGTCGGGGTTCACGGACATGTTGGGCTGCTTGCCGGTCATGGTCTTGACGAGCTCCTGGACGGCGGGCATACGGGTGGAGCCGCCGACGAGGATGACCTCGGTCAGATCGGAGAGCTTAAGCTTGGCGTCGCGCAGGGCGTTGGTGACAGGCTGCTTGCAGCGCTCGAGCAGGTCGCGGGTGATCTTCTCGAACTCGGCGCGGGTCAGCGTGTAGTTGAGGTGCAGTGGGCCGGACTGGTTCATGGTAATGAACGGCAGGTTGATGGTGGTCTGCTGGGCGGCGGAGAGCTCCTTCTTGGCGTTCTCGGCGGCCTCCTTCAGACGCTGCAGGGCCATGGGGTCCTGGCGCAGGTCGACACCGTTCTCCTGCTGGAACTTATCGGCCATCCAGTCGATGACGCGCTGATCCCAGTCGTCGCCGCCCAGGTGGTTGTCGCCCGAGGTGGACAGAACCTCAAACACGCCATCGGCGAGGTCGAGGATGGAGACATCGAAGGTGCCGCCGCCCAGGTCGAAGACAAGGATGCGCTGGTCGGTGCCCTGCTTGTCCAGGCCATAGGCAAGAGCAGCAGCGGTCGGCTCGTTGACGATACGCTTGACGTTGAGGCCGGCAATCTTACCGGCGTCCTTGGTGGCCTGACGCTGGGCGTCGTTGAAGTAGGCCGGGACGGTGATGACGGCGTCGGTGACGGTCTCGCCCAGATACTTCTCGGCGTCGGCCTTCATCTTTGCGAGCGTCATGGCGCTCACCTGCTCGGCGGTGTAGTCCTTGCCCTCGATGTCGACGACGGCACGGCCGCCCTGGCCCTCCTTGACCTCATACGGCACGGTCTTGATCTCGGAGGTGCACTCGGAGTACTTGCGGCCCATGAAGCGCTTGATGGAGAACACGGTGTTCTTGGGGTTGGTGACAGCCTGGTTCTTAGCGGCCTTACCCACGACGCGATCGCCATCGGCACGGAAGCCCACGACGGACGGGGTGGTGCGGTCGCCCTCGGCGTTCACGATAATGGTCGGAGAACCGCCCTCGAGAACGGCCATTGCGGAGTTAGTAGTACCAAGGTCGATACCAAGAATCTTACTCATTAGAAATTCCCTCTCTCTTGTGCGTTCGCGCCGCCTTGACGGTCTGTCGCGCGGCGCTTCGGCTTGTCTTTCAGGATGTAGTGTATCCCCTTATGGGCCGGAATATACAAAATCTAAGTCAATTCATATAAGATTTCTTATCTCTGAGAGTTTAGGTTCTTAAATGCGCAGGTAAGTGCGCTGTTTGAGTTCTCGGCAAATCTATCGAGATCTATGTAGAGTTGGCTGAGGTTTGGGCCAGAGCCACATGGAGCGGTCTTTGGGCGGTCCCGAGGAAAGCACAACCCGTTTTGAGTGTGGATTCTGGGTCGCAGTTTCCGTCTGAAGGCCCAACCGGAAACTGCGACCCGTTTTTCGGCCAAATAACGGGATGTCCTTTCCGCAGGCGCGCTCAATCGCTCAATATTACGAGTCACCTTTATCTAACATTTGTGCATCTCAACGGCCCCACCTGCGCGTTTTTTAGTAAACCTTGGCATACTCGGCGAACGGTATGAAGATGCCGGCCAGAGGGTATTGCAAACGGTCGCTCCCGTGGTATGTTTTTGCCCGAATCAAACCGGCGCGCATCGCCTGTAGCGTCGGTCAACAGAGAGGAAACTACCATGGCTCATCCCGTAATTGATGCCGACGAGTGCATCGCTTGTGGCGTTTGCGTCGACACCTGCCCCGCCGGCGTTCTGGAGCTCCAGGACGTCGCTACCGTCGCTGACGAGGACTCCTGCGTCGCCTGTGGCGCTTGCCAGGACGCTTGCCCCGCTGGCGCGATCACCGAGATCGTCGAGGAGTAACAACTCCCCCACTTGCGCACTCAAAAGTACACCGTGCACAAAAAGAAGGCCTTCGCATCGCCGCGGAGGCCTCCTTTTTTGTGCGGATAACTAATTTGGCACCGTCGCAGGTTGAGCTCACGTCAGCGAAAACGCCCCTAAGCGAGCAAGGTGACGTGAAAGAGGAGGGAAGCGTACTTTGGGTACGCAACCGACGATTGAACGTCAGATTGCCGCTTAGGGGCGTTTGCAGCGTCGGCTACGATAGGTCGTCTTCGTAGGGCATCAGGTCTGCCAGATAGCCCTTCTCCTTGAGCATGGCCTCAATCTCGTCGAGAGTCTGCTCGTCCTCCGCCGCGATGCGATGGAAGTGATAGCCGCTCGTCACCGTTAGTAATGGAAAGCTCTTGCCGCTCTCAATATCGTGCAGGTAGCGCTCAACATCGCGACGATTGCGGATGTCCAGGTCGGCCGTAATCTTACCGTACACGCGGTGATTGACGATCACGTTGAGCACGGCGCCTCCGGCGTCGACGATACTCGTAAGCTCATCGCCTGCCTGCTCCACGCCGTGGCGAACCTTGACCAAGCGCGTGGGCACGGCGGGGCTGCTGGGGGCCTCCTGCAGCACGTAGCCGCGATTGGTCGCCACGATATCGTGCCCATCGGCACGTAACAGGGCAATATCCTGAACCACGACCTGACGGCTCACGCCAACCTCGCGGGCAAGCGCGCTGCCCGAAACGGGCTCCGTGGCTCCCTCGAGCACGACCATGATGGCACGGCGACGCTCGCGGGCGTCCATTATTTACCGTCCAGCAGACGCAGGTGCTTAAGCGAGAGGTCGAGAATCGGCGCAGAGTGCGTCAGCGCCCCCGAGCTAATAAAGTCAACGCCCAGGTCGGCAAGCGCGCGGATATTGCTGGCATCCACGTTGCCCGAGCACTCGGTCTTGGCGCGGCCGGCGATAAGCTCAATCGCGGCAGCCATGTCGTCGTGGGTCATGTTGTCGAACATGATGATGTCGGCGCCGGCTTCCACGGCCTCGCGCACCATGTCCAGGTTCTCGCACTCGATCTCGACCGTCGTGGTAAACGATGCATGGGCGCGCGCCATCTCGATCGCACGCGTCACGCCACCGGCGGCATCGATGTGGTTGTCCTTGAGCATGACAGCCGTCGACAGGTTGTAGCGGTGGTTGCTGCCGCCACCGATCTCGACCGCAGCCTTCTCAAAGATACGCATGCCCGGCGTGGTCTTACGTGTGTCGACAAGCACGGTCTTGGTACCCTCGAGCGCCGCTGCCATGTTGTGTGTGTAGGTGGCGATACCGCTCATACGCTGCAGATAGTTGAGCGCCACGCGCTCGCCCGAAAGCAGCACGCGCGCATCGCCGCGCACCTGGCCCACATGGTCGCCGGCGTGCACCTCGTCACCATCGGCGACATCAAACAGCACCGAGCTCTGCGAATCCAGCAGCTCAAAGGTGCGAGCAAACACATCCAAGCCCGCGATGATGCCATCGGCCTTGGCGATAAGCTCCACCGTAGCGGGACGCGCCGTGGGGCACACGCTCGCCGTGCTCACGTCCTCAAACGTAATGTCCTCGCGCAGAGCCTGCAGAATTAGATCATCGACGACGAGTTTCATAGTAATGGGATTCATGGTCTACTCCTCCACGGCCTGCGTGCCGGCGGCACGGGCCAAATCATCGATTGCCAGGGTGTCGGCGCTCAGGGCGCGATGACGGCCATCGAGCGCGGGATCGCCCGCCTGCTCCACGGCCAGCGACTCGCCGGTACGCATGTACCACGCGGCGCGACGACCCCAGACCAGTGCCTCGAGCAGGCTGTTTGATGCAAGGCGGTTCTTGCCGTGAACGCCGTTGCAGGCCGTCTCGCCCGCGGCGTAGAGCTCGGGCATCGAGGTGCGGCCGTCCTTGTCGACCCACACGCCGCCCATAAAGTAGTGCTGCGTGGGCGTAACGGGAATGGGCTCGTCCAAGATGTCGCGGCCGTCCTCCAGGCAGCGTGCGCGGATGTTGGCAAAGTGCCCGGTCACCACGTCGCGCGCGACGGGGGCAAAGCTCAGCCACTCGTGCTCGGTGCCGTCCTGCTTCATCTGCTCGCGAATAGCGGCGGCGACCACATCGCGCGGCTGAAGCTCGTCGGTAAAGCGCTCGCCGGCGGCGTTGAGCAAAATCGCGCCCTCGCCGCGGCAGCTCTCGCTGATCAGGAAGGTGCGCCCCGGCTGCGGCGAGAACAGTCCCGTGGGATGAATCTGCACGTAGTCCAGGTGCTCCATCTTAATGCCATGCTCCTGAGCGATGTAGCAGGCATCGCCCGTGAGCTGCGGGTAGTTGGTCGAATGGTCGTATACGCCGCCGATACCGCCCGTCGCCCACAGCGTGTGGCGGGCATGGATCTTAAACGGCTCGCCGGCATGCACGCCCTCGGCGGCGTTTGCCAGCTCGTCGGCGGGACGAACCGAGTTGTCCTCGTCCACGGGAACGGCGACGACGCCGGTGCACACCGTGGCGCCGCCACGCTCACCCGTCAGGATGTCGGTCATGGCCACGTGCTCCAAAATCTGCACGTTATCCAGCTTGCGAACGGCCTGGAGCAGCTTGGTCGTGATCTCCTTGCCCGTAATGTCGGCATGGAAGGCAATGCGCGGGCGGCTGTGCGCGCCCTCGCGGGTAAAGTCGAGGCTGCCGTCGGCCTTGCGCTCAAAGTCCACGCCCATCGCTAGCAGGTCGTTGATGACCGAGCGGCTCGAGCGAATCATGATGTCGACGCTCTCGCGGCGGTTCTCGTAATGACCGGCGTGCATGGTGTCCTCAAAGAAGGCATCGTAGTCAGAGCCTTCGGGCAACACGCAGATGCCGCCCTGCGCAAGCATCGAGTCGCACTCGTCGACAGCGCCCTTGGAGAGCATGATCACGCGCGTGCTCGTCGGCAGATTGAGGGCCGCGTATAGGCCCGCCACGCCGCAGCCGGCAATGACAACGTCGCACTCCATATCGGGGTATTGTTTGGTTTCCACAGGAATCCTCTCCCTTGTAATGTGGCATAAGGGACTGTCCCTCATGTCACATCGTTCTAGCGCGCCGCGTACTCGAGCATGCGGTCGAGCGTAAGCTTGGCCTGGTCGGCGGCCTCGTCCGACACGCCGATCTGCACCTCGCCCTCGCCCGTCTCCAGGCAGCGCACGAGCTTTTCGAGCGTGATGAGATCCATGTTGACGCAGGTGGGCTGCACCGCGGGGAAGTAGAACTTTTTGCCGGTGCCCTCGCAGCGGCGCTCGAGCTCGTAGAGCACGCCGCGGACCGTCACGATGATGAACTCACTCGCGTCCGACTCCTCGGCGTACTTAATGATGCCGGCGGTGGAGCCGATGTAGTCGGCCTCGGCAAGGACGTCGGCCTTGCACTCGGGGTGCGCCAGCACGAGCGCGTCGGGATGCGCCTCCTGCGCATCGACGATCTGCTCGACGGTGATGATGTGATGGCGCGGGCAATAGCCATTGTTGAGGATGACGTGCTTTTGCGGCACCTGCTCGGCTACGAAGCGGCCCAGGTTTTGATCGGGGATGAACAGGACGTGCTGCTGCGGCAGCTCGGACACGATCTTGACGGCGTTGGAGCTGGTGACGCACACGTCGCTCCAGCTCTTGATCTCGACCGTCGAGTTGACGTAGCAGACGACAGCCAGGTCGTCGCCGTACTCAGCGCGCGCCTCATCGACCGTCTCGCGCTTGACCATGTGCGCCATGGGGCAGTCCGCACCCGGCTCGGACAGCAGCACGGTCTTGGTGGGGTTGAGCAGCTTGGCGCTCTCGCCCATAAACTCCACGCCGCACAGCACGATGGTCTGCTGCGGCAGGCTTTTGGCGAGCTTTGCCAGGTAAAAGCTGTCGCCGACGTAATCGGCAACGGCCTGGACCTCGGGCGCCACATAGTAGTGCGCCAAGATCACCGCATCACGTTGGGTTTTTAGTTGCTGAATGGCCTCGACGAGCTCTGCGGGCACCAGTGCCGCGCGCTCCGTTGCCGTCGTTGCCGATGCTAGGCCGACCGCGATATCGCGTGCAAGCTCCGACGCATCCATGTTCGCGCTCTGTGCCATCAAGGCCCCTCTCTTTTGGCGAATCTTGGGACTTTAGTATGACACCTAGGTTTACAGCTGACAAGACAGCTGTAAACCTAGGTGTAAAGTTGAAATAAAGATTCAATCATGCGGCAGGTCCATTTTCGAACTGGCAAGCTGAGGATAGCCGAGCTCTCGATAGCGCAGGAGGCATCTTTCGCCACCGCAATACCGCTCGGCGCGAGTTGCGCACCATGAGGCACGAACGGGCGCTCCCCCGCGAGCGGCACGCGCCCAATGTGGCAAAATCGAACTACTAAGGGGGCCCGAATGCTCAAGATTATTGCCTGCGACGACGACGTCGCTTTTCTAGATAGACTGCACCGGATGATCGACCGTTGGTCGACCGAGACGGGCACGGCGGTCGATATTGCGCTCGTCACGCGCGGCGAGGACCTGCTGGCCCGCCATGCCGCATCGCGCGCCGACATCATTCTGCTCGACATGATCATGCCGCTCGTCAACGGCATGGACACCGCGCGCGAATTGCGCCAGGCCGATACCGCCGTGCGCCTGGTGTTCCTCACCTCGTCGCCCGAGTTCGCTCTGGAGTCCTACGAGGTCCGCGCCTTCGACTACCTGCTCAAGCCCGTGGCCTACGAGCGCCTGGCGCAACTGCTCGACGAGCTTTCGAGCATGCGCCCGGCGGCAACCGACGAGCTCGTGATCAAAACGTCCTTTGGCTACCACGCCCTGCGCCTGTCCGACATCGAATATGCCGAGGCGCGCAACAAGCACGTGGTCTTCCACCTGCGCGACGGACGCGATATCGAGGCACTCGAGTCGTTCCACAGCGTCGAGGACCGTTTGGCGCAAACTGCCACCTTCTTTAAATGCCACCGTAGCTACCAGGTCAACTTGCGCAACATCGACCACTTCGATCGCACGGACATCGTCATGCGCTCCGGCGCGTGCATTCCGCTGTCGCGCAGCAGCAAGCAGGGGTTCCAAGACGCCTACTTTGCGGTGCGCTTCGAAGGCAGGAGGCGCTGATGGTCTCCTCGGTCGAAATGATCCTTTGGGCTATCCACCACGCCACAACGCTACTCTTTGGCGTCTTTGCCTCGGCGGCGCTGTGCGGCATCGAGCTCAATCGACGCCATGCGCTCGAGCTGGTGGTCGTTACCATTCTGACCGGCAACGCCTTCTCAATCGCCAATGTCGTTGGCGGAGAGCTTTTTGCCCGACAGGTCTATCCGCTCGTCGTGCACCTGCCGCTTATCGTCTACCTGTGTGCGCGCTATCGTCTGAGCCCGCTGCTCGTTATGTTGGGCGTCACCAGTGCCTACCTGAGCTGCCAATTCAGCAACTGGATGGGCATCGCCGCGCTCGCCGCCACTGACTCGCAAATCGCGTACTACGTGGCGCGCATTATCACCACGGTCGCCGTCTTTGCGATCCTGCTGCATTGGGCCCGTGACATTGGACCACGCCTGGCAATTAAAAGCTCCACCGAGTTGGAAATCCTGCTGATCCTACCACTCGTCTACTACATCTTTGACTATGCCACCAACGTCTACACCACGCTGTTCCACTCGGGCTCGGTGGTGACGGTTGAGTTTTTGGCATTTGCGCTCTGTGCCTTCTATCTTATGTTTCTTGCCGTTTACCTGCGCGAATACGAAGAAAAGGAAACCGCCGAGCGTGAACGCTGGATGCTCGAAACCCGCGACAGCGCCGCCATCAAAGAGCTCGAGGCTTGGCGTCAATCTGGGCGCGAGCTGTCGATTCTGCGCCACGACATGCGCCACTTCCTACGCGGCCTGGCCGCTTTAATTGAGGAGGGCCACACCAACGAGGCGCTCGATCGAATCGACGAACTCTGCGAAGCCGGCGACCGCACCGCCGTACGCCGCTTCTGCGCCAACGAGACCGTAAACATCGCGCTTTCGTCATTTAACTCGGATATCAATAGAAACGGCATTACCGCCAACCTGCGCGCCGCCGTACCCGAAACCATCCACGTAGGTGACGCCGACCTGTTTAGCGTGCTCTCAAATGCCTTGGAAAACGCTATCACCGCCGCAAGCGCCGCGCCCCAGGGAAAGCGATTCGTCGACTTTGACCTGCGATTAGAGGACGGCCAGCTGCTGCTGTTAGTTTCCAACACGTTTGACCGCGCGCCGCGCATGGTCGACGGCATGCCCGTGACCCGGCATGCGGGCCACGGCTTTGGCACCAAGAGCATCAAACTTGCCGTGGAGCGCATGAACGGCAACTGTCAGTTCCGCATTAACGGCGATCGGTTTGAGCTGCGCGCTGTGATGTAAGGGCGCGGGCGCGACGGATTTGCGTTCCGCGGGTACGGCTCGCCCGCTCGGGGTCGTTTGTCGACGCGGGCTCGCTACAGCGGGGCGGCCGCCGGAGTCAGCTGCTTGATGTAGGCCCACATGCGCTGCTTGGCGGCTTTGTCAGTGAGCGCCGCCTCAAAACCGTCGAGCGCGAGCACGCGGCGACCCTGCACATGGGCGACCAAGCCGGGCTTGAGCATGGCGGTGTCGAAGTCATCGATCGCCACGAGCATATCGGCGTAGGTCTCGCGCATGGCATCGGCCGCGTTGTTGTCGAGCAGTAGCACCGCCTCGGGGTCCAAGGCCTCGAGCGCCTCGCGGAACAGCTCGCACGGCAGAGTCTCGCCCACCGTGACCGCTCCGTCACCCACGCCGGCGACGCTTGCCAGCACGCAAAAATCCTCGGGCGCGTAGCCGATGGCCCCAAGCGCCTTGCGCAACGCCGCGCCATCCGGGCCGGCGGCAAGCTCGCCACCCGAACGCTCGGCCTCGTCCAAATCGCCTTTGACCAGAACGATCGGCGAGCACGCGTTGCCCGCGATACGCACGCCACGGGCCGCAAGCGATGTGAGCTCCTGCTCGGCCGCCTGGGCGATGGCTTCTTTTTTCTGGCTTTGTGACGTGGACATGCGCTCTCCAATCGTTTGCGTGCCCACCATTATATAAAAGAGCTGCCCGCGAGTGGTTGCTTTGCGGGCGGCTGGGTATAAGCACGGTCGTACTGAGTTTTACGCGGCCGAGCCGCGTCGCATTATGGAGGTCACCATGGCTGACATTAATCAGATTACCCCCGAGAACTTCGATTCCATCGTTAACGACAGCCTGCCCGTGCTGGTTGATTTTTGGGCACCGTGGTGCGGGCCCTGTCGATCCCTCTCGCCCATCGTTGACGAGGTTGCCGATGAGCTGGCGGGCAAGCTTGCCGTTGCCAAATGCAACGTCGACGACAACCAGGACCTGGCCATGAAGTTTGGCGTTATGAGCATCCCCACGCTGGTTGTCTTTAAGAATGGCGAGGAAATCGACCGCTCCGTTGGCGCACTGCCCAAGGCCAGGCTGCAGGCGCTGCTGGAGAAGCACCTGTAATACGCCGGTCATGCGCTGCCGTCCATGAGCGGTTTTGTGCCGCTCACCGGAGAGCCGGGTGCTGCACCCGCGACCACGGATAGTATGGTAATCACAAACAGCCCCCAGTGAACGGGTGCGGGTCAGACGGACTCGCACCCGTTTTCTCATTTGCCTAGTCTTTGCCACAAGTTTTGTTATGGATTTAAAAACTCAGATCCGATAGCACGTTCGTAAGACTGGATCGTTTCGGCATTTGCCCTCTCGATATCATTAAGCGGTGATGTCATCGCATCAAATTCCTCAGGCGAGTATATGCCTTCATACCAATCCTTATTGTCGAAATACTCTTGAATCTTCTCGTCCTTGAACTTGCGACCATGACGTGCGTATATTTCGTTTCTTGCTAAGCATAGTTCCCATGAGCTCATGCCCATATTTTCAATCTCGGTCTCGGTATAGCGTCGCGAGTCACTTTCAGAAAGCAAGTATCCGTCTACTGTCGAACCCTTTGCATCACAGCAATAGGAAAAGCTATCCATAACCTTATGTGATTGATTATCAATAAACGACACGACAACCGTGCGGCCATCGCCCGAATCGCTGCCGAGTGTCGATCGATATGCGAGCTTGCAAACTCCGTCCGAACCAACTACAACACTCCGGGGGTTAGTCGAAGCCTGCTCACCGTTCGTGCCCGTTTCTTTCAGGGACCAATTCTCCGGCTTCGACAACGCCTCTGTCGAAGAGCCGGTCACCTTGGCATTCACCACCATCTCTGGAAACCCGGCGGAGCTATTTGATACCACCATTAATTCAGTTGCGCCCTCGTCGTCGGCCTCGTCCTTTTCATCTGAGTTTTCCGACTCAAACTCATCGACGTCCGATTTATACATCGCATGCTGATGGGTTTGAGTGATTTCTGGTGATGAGTGCCCACTCCCGAATCGATTCCAAACATAAAAGCCGCCAACAATGATGGCAGCCACCAGGCCAATTATCACAATTTTATTTGAATCGAATCCGCCAATTAACCCAATTACTCTTTTACCTAGTTCGTTGCCAGAATCCTCCGCCGCTGCCCTCCCCTTCGCATTATCCTTGGCATCGAATGGCATCCGCTCATTCTCTGTGGTCGACCGACCCACGTCAGAAGATACTTTCGCAGCACAAAAGGGGCAGTAAACTGTCCCCTCTTCTATCTCTGCGTTACATTTGGGACACTTCACTGTCTCCCCTTTCAATCTGTCTTTTAGCCATCAACATGACGTCGATATTCTTGATAGTTCGACAGATATGATGAGAATTCCGCCGATGTATCCGAATTTCCCGTCCGCCACGCCTTGTGGTCGATAATCTGGCTCTTGAACCCGTAGTACTCATCGATATACGCAATTAGACCGTCGACAGACACTATGACCCAATCCGAGGGCACTAAAAAGACAGGAGCCCCCGCTC
>CAUGGC010000040.1 GCA_959599095.1 uncultured Collinsella sp.
CGAGCGGGGGCTCCTGTCTTTTTAGTGCCCTCGGATTGGGTCATAGTGTCTGTCCTCTTTGTGGTGGTTTTCGGTCTGTCTCGATCTGTAACATCTTGGCCGCTAAAAGTGGGCTTGGTGTTACAGATTGAGATTTTCGATTCAGGTGTCTTCTGTTCGTCTCGATCTGTAACAGATAGAGCCCTATTTGCCGACTAGATGTTACAGATTGAGACAAACGGGCGCCGCTGAACAATTCATCTCGATCTGTAACATCTAGAGCCGGAAACGGTCGATAGATGTTACAGATCGAGATAGTGAGGGTACGAGGCCGCAGCGGGTGAGCGTGCCTGCCCCCTATCTCTTAATCACTCATAAAATCTTATATATAGAGACTTAGATTTATGTATAAGATCGTACAAAGCTGGCAACAATACTTCTCGAACAACGTGAAGCCGCCCCGTAGGGCGGCCGCCCCAAGAGAGGTGATTCCATGAGAATCGATAAGCTAGCAATGACGTCGCGCGAGGCGTTGCAAACCGCCATGAGCACGGCTGCCGACGCACAGGCCGGCGCGGTGGAGCCGATTCACCTGCTGTCCGCCCTGCTCGGTGCCGGCGAGCGCAATATCTCCGTGATCATCGAGCGCATCGGTGCCGATCCGGCCCAGCTCGCGCGTTCCACACAAGATGCCATCGACCACGCGCCCAAGGTTTCGGGCGAGGGTCAGCAGATGGGCCTGTCCAACGAGCTCGTCCGCGTCATCGAAAAGGCCGAGAAGAAGGCCACCAAGATGGGCGACAGCTTTGTGGTGACCGAGCATCTGCTGATGGCACTTGCCGAGGACAAGGGCGAGGCCGGTCGTGTACTGCGCGACGCCGGCGTCACCAAGGAGCGCATCGAGCAGGTCTACGAGGAGCTGCGCGGCGATGACCGCGTGACGTCTGCCGAGGACAAGACCCAGTTTGAGGCGCTGGAGCAGTACGGTCGCAATATCTGCGACCTTGCCCGCGCCGGCAAGCTTGACCCGGTCATCGGCCGTACCGATGAGATCCGTCGTACCATTCAGGTCCTGTCCCGCCGCACCAAGAACAACCCCGTGCTCATCGGCGAGCCGGGCGTCGGCAAAACTGCTATCGTCGAGGGCATCGCCCAGCGTATCGTGGCCGGCGACGTGCCGAGTACGCTGCGCGACCGCGACCTTATCGAGCTCGACATGAGCGCGCTGGTCGCCGGCGCTAAGTACCGCGGCGAGTTCGAGGACCGCTTGAAGGCCGTACTCAAAGAAGTGCAAAAATCCGAGGGCAAGGTCATCCTGTTCATCGATGAGCTCCACACCATCGTGGGTGCGGGTGCTACCGAGGGCTCCATGGACGCCGGCAACATTCTCAAGCCGGCGCTCGCCCGTGGCGACCTGCATGCAATCGGCGCGACCACGCTCGACGAATACCGCAAGTACATCGAGAAGGACGCGGCGCTCGCCCGTCGTTTCCAGACCGTGATGGTCTCCGAGCCCACCGTCGAGGACACCATCTCGATCCTGCGTGGCCTCAAGGAGAAGTACGAGATCTTCCACGGCGTGCACATTACCGATAGCGCGCTCGTGGCCGCCGCCGACCTCTCCGATCGCTACATTGCCGACCGCTTCCTGCCCGACAAGGCCATCGACCTGGTCGATGAAGCCGCAAGCCGCCTGCGCATGGAGCTCGACAGCATGCCGGTCGAGATCGACGCAACCACGCGTCAGCTCACCCAGCTGCAGATCGAGGAGCAGGCGCTCATGAAGGAGACCGACGATGCCTCCAAGGAGCGTCTGGAGGCCCTACGCCAAGAGATTGCCGAGGTCCAAGAAAAGCTCAACGTGCAAAAGGCCGGCTGGCTCAACCAGAAGAACGCCATCGACCACGTGCAGGAGCTCAAGGGTCAGCTCGACGAGGCCAAGAGCGAAGAGGAGCGCGCGACGCGCAACGGCGACCTGGGCCGTGCGTCCGAGCTGCGCTACTCCGTGATTCCTGGCCTGCAGCAGCAGATTCAGGATTCCGAGGCTGCGCTCGAGGCACAAAAGCAGCAGGACGGCGAGGGCCTCAACGAACAGGTGACCTCCGATGAGATCGCCGAGGTCGTGAGCGCTTGGACCGGCGTGCCCGTGTCCAAGATGATGCAGGGCGAGCTCGACAAGCTGAAGGGCCTGGAGGGCGAGCTGCATAAGCGCGTCATCGGCCAGGACGAGGCCGTCTCCGCCGTTGCCGCAGCTGTGCGCCGCAGCCGTGCGGGCCTCTCCGATCCGGACAAGCCCATCGGCAGCTTCTTCTTCCTGGGCCCCACCGGCGTGGGCAAGACCGAGCTCGCCAAGGCGCTTGCCGAGTGCCTGTTCGATGACGAGCGCGCGCTCGTGCGTATCGACATGTCCGAGTACATGGAGAAGTTCAGCGTCCAGCGTCTGATCGGTGCGCCCCCGGGATACGTGGGCTACGACGAGGGCGGCCAGCTCACCGAGGCCGTACGCCGTCGTCCCTACTCCGTGATCTTGCTCGACGAGATGGAGAAGGCCCATCCGGATGTCTTTAATGTGCTGCTGCAGGTGCTCGACGACGGCCGTTTGACCGACGGTCAGGGTCGCCAAGTGTCCTTTAAGAACACGATTATCATCATGACGTCTAACGTGGGCTCCAAGGCTATCGCCGAGCTTTCCGGCAAGGACGAGGAGGAGATGCGCCATCAGGTCAACGCGGCCATGGCTCAGACCTTCCGTCCCGAGTTCCTCAACCGTATCGACGATATCGTGGTGTTCCATCCGCTCGGCATGGCGCAGATCGAGAAGATTGTCGACATCCAGCTCGCCGACGTCCGCGCGCGTCTGGCCAAGGAGCGCATGACGCTTGCCATCACCCCGGCGGCCAAGCAGATGCTCGCCGTGGGCGGCCTGGACCCGGTCTTTGGCGCCCGTCCGCTCAAGCGTCTGGTTCAGCGCGAGGTCGTGGATGCCATCGCCGCCGCTATCATCGACGGCACGGTGCGCGAGGGCGATCAGGTGACGGTCGATGCCGACAAGGACGGCGGCTTTACCGTCGTGTGCGACAACACGCCGGCGGCCACCTATGAGGTCCCCGACGCCGAATAGATTTATGGGACATGCCTTAAAATCTGCCAGCCGTCTCTAAACGCCAAGGGCGGCGGATCCAATTGGGTCCGCCGCCCTTTTTCGTGCGACAATCGATGATGTTGAGCATGAGTACATGGCAAGGAGATATGCAGATGATAGACAAGAACAAGACGAACACGCCGGCGACCGATGTCGCACCCGCCGCACCCAAGCCTGTGCCTAAGCCGGCGCCCAAGCCGCGCGATCCCTACATCCGTGCCGAGAACGAGGACGATGACGGCTACGATCCCTACAGCGACCGACGACCCGAGCGCGAGCCAATGTTCGAAGCCGACCCCTGGCGCTAAGTGCCACCCAAAAGGCCACCAATAAGTTGCGGTGAAATAGGGACTGTTTTGCGGTTTGACCAGCAAAAACAGCCCTATTTCACCGCAACTGCGTTAGGGATTTTTCTACAGGGGGAGGGTAGTCAAAAAGCCCCGTCCCAAATTGACTGCTCGGGGAGTCGCATTCGAGCTCGGTTGTCCTCTTAGCCACTCGATATCCTTCGGAGCAATAACGGTGATAAAACTTGCTTAAGTGTTAATCAAGCTACACACAATCTTGCTCTCTAATTAATCAAGAATCGCTATAATTTTGATTAGCTAGAGAGCAAGATTGGAGAATCATGGTATTCAACGACTTGATCGCCCAGAAAATAAAGGACTTTGAACAGCAGGGGGTTCCGCAGGTCTTTGAGCGAGACCTTGATCTAGGAAATCCACAGGAGCCAAAGCGCGACAACATCGTAAATGTGATTGTGGGGGCCCGCCGTTGTGGAAAGACGTATCGCCTGTATCAGGAGATGCGGCGGCTTCAGAGCCGGGGCGTCGAGCTTGACCGGATGCTTTACTTCAATTTTGAGGATGAGCGCTTGCGCCCGTATGAGCCATCGCTGCTGGCGGACGTGCTCGACACGTTCTATGCGCTGTATCCTGCTGCTCGAACCGAGGGCGCTTATATTTTCTTTGACGAGATCCAGGAAATTCCCGAATGGGGTGCGTTTCTGCGGCGTGTAGTCGATACGGAGAAAGCGACCGTCTATGTGACGGGATCTTCTTCTAAGATGCTGTCCTCAGAACTTAAGAGCGAGTTCAGGGGTCGTTCTCTTGTGCGAGAGCTTTTTCCATTGAGCTTTTCGGAATACGTTCGATATAAGACGGGGAACGTTCCCGAGCCAGATGTGACCTTTTCCCCGAGCGATGCGGCGCTGCTTCGACATCATCTGATCGGATATCTTGAACGAGGGGGATTCATCGCGACACTTGGGCAGACGCCCGCAGACGCGATTCAGCTGCTACAGGAATATGCTTCGCGAACGGTCGCCATGGACGTCGTTGAACGCTACGACGTCAAGAACCCTCGCCTGGCATCGCTGTTCCTGACGCGGTGTATGGCATCTTCGGGACGAGAGCTGTCGGTGAACAAAGTGTATAACGAGTTCAAGAGCAGGCAGATACCCGTCAGTCGTAATTCGCTCAGCGACTTACTTGAGTATTATGAGGACGCCTACCTGTTGTTTTCTGTGCCGGAGTTCACGCGTTCACTGGCAAATAACATGCGGTCTGCGTCTAAGGTCTACGCTGTCGATCCTGCGATGTTTGGAGCATTCTCTCCCGCATCGGCATTGGACCAGGGCCAGAGGCTCGAGACCGCAGTGTTCAATGCGCTAAGAAGAAGGACTCCCGCGGTGAGGACCGGCTCGGTCTGCCGTCTGCTGATCAAAGAGAAGAGTAAAAGCCATGAGGTGGACTTTGTTGCTGGGGACGCACTTCTCATGCGGGCTTATAGCCTGATTCAGGTGAGCGCGGATATGGCAAGTGAGAAAACGCGCGAGCGCGAAATTGCCGCGCTTGATGCCTCGATGGCCCAGTTCGATCTTGGCGAGTCGGCAATCGTTACCATGGATGAACAGACCGATATTCCATGCGAGCACGGTGTGGTACACGTTATGCCCGCATGGAAGTGGCTCCTTGCCTAATCATCTATGGGCCTGTGGGGTCAGGACCTCCTGGCTCCTTCATCACGGTTGGGGAGCACCTTGCCGTGCCAGGCTAGTCCTGGGCTTTGATGCTCGGCAGGAGAATCTGGGCGAGGTAGTCGGTCTCGAGTTTGGTGGCGGCGTCTGCGTTGCCGTCTTTGCCAACCAGGTCGTTCTTGATCTGGCTATAGGTGTAGCGGTTACCGGTCGTGAGCTCGACAAGCTCAATGGCCGTGTCCATGGGGTAGGTTGACACGGGATTCTGCGTCCGTCCGTTGATGGTCTGGGGCACCACGTACGGATAGACGGGGCCGCTGGCGTAGACGGTATAACCGTTGCCTAGATTGGCCGCACCCAAAACCGTATCGCCCTCATCGGGCGTAAAGCTCTCGCCCTCGCGCACCGCGACGAGCGTCACAATCGGCGTATCGCTGTCGCCGGCAAGATAGATGCATAGCGTGCTGCCATTTTGCCAAGTCTCGACCTTGCCGTACCACTCGACGGGGATATCGAGCTGGTAGAGGTCGGTTGCCTTGTGGCGAGCGTCAGCATCGCGGGCTGCCTGTGCCTTTTGCGCGCTCACGGCATTGACGGCGGCGTCGCGCCGTGCGGTTGCCGCCTGCTGGAGCACTTTGGCAGCCGCGGCGGAGCTCGTGCCTCCCTCCTCGGCATACTTGGCGGCGGCATCGATCTGGTCGTCAGTCACCGTGTCGGCCGAAGGCACCTTGAGCTTAAAGGTGGCCTGGGCACTCAGATCCTGTCCGTCGCTCTTGATCGTGACCTGCGCCTTGGTGGTCGGCACGGTATAGACGGTGCCGTCGGACGCGATGGGGGAGGCGGCAATGGAGAGCGTGTAATCGCCGGGTAGCAGTTTGATGCCACGGCCGTGCTCGTCAACATAGAGCGTTTCGCTCACAGAAGAACCGTCGGAATCCTGCCCGCTCACCTGTACGGGAATCTTGGAGCCAGTTGAGCAGTCGAGGCCCGTGGCATGCACGCCAATCTGCACCGACATCATCGTGTGTGCACTGGCGGCGACAGCGGCAGCCTGCTCTTGCTGATATCCGTTCCAGGCAGCATAGCCTGCGCCGCCGGCGACGAGCGCGACGGCCACAACGCCAGCGACCATCAGATTGCGGCGCTTGGGCGACATCTTGCGATGACGAACCTCGGCCTCGCGTGCCGAGGGAACGGACGGCAGGGGAATATCGCCCATGGCGATGGTCTCGTCCACGGCAGGCGCGGAGCCTAAGCCAGGGAGCTCGCGGGTCAGCGAATCCTCGGCCGGCAAGCTGTCGAGCAAGATGGTTTCCTCGCTCGTGTCGGATTTGGGCTGGTCGTCGGCCTCGCATTCGGATTCCTCGTGCCTCGCCTCGTCTTCGGTGGGCGCGGCGCCATCGTCTTTTGCATCCTGATCATCGGGCTGCGCCTCGATCTCCGGCTCATCCTGCACATCAACGCTCGAATCGTCAAACGCAATCTCGGCCAGCGCGATCTGGTCTAGGCTCTCCAGAGCCTCGGCGCATGCTTCTGCATCTTGGGCCGCATCCTC
Organism: uncultured Collinsella sp.; assembly: GCA_959599095.1. Taxonomy (GTDB): domain Bacteria; phylum Actinomycetota; class Coriobacteriia; order Coriobacteriales; family Coriobacteriaceae; genus Collinsella. The sequence goes on from CAUGGC010000040.1 coordinate 6,655, forward strand.
TTGGCCCATCGTCTCATCTTTCATATATCCCCCAAGCTCAATATCGGGACAACAATGTACCCAAAATTGGGGTCACATAGGGCTGTCAGGCGGTTGGAAATCTGATTTTATCTGTGCGAGAGGTTTTGAATGTGTGCGCGAATGGAATATGCGCGTGAATGCGCGCAACAACAAAAAGCCCCGGAAAGCGGGCGAATCGCTTTCCGGGGCTGCGCATGACGCGCGATTGCGGCATCGGCTAAGTTTGCCTACATCCAAATGTGGACGGGATAAATATGTTATTCGGCGTGTGCGTAATCCACCTTGGCGCGGCGGGCGGTAGCCTTCTCCCAGTCGCTGGTGCCCTCAAAGACATCCTGCTTGTAGGGGTTGCGGCCGAGTTTCTTGGCACGGTAGGCGACGTAGATGATCGCGGCGATGTTGGCGACCAGCGCGGCGATGGAGACCGCGGTGGCAGCGGCGGGGTCGAGCGTGGAGTGGGTCACAAAGATAGACTCCTCCTGGAAGTACGGAAACACCTGGGCAAACATGCACCAAATGGCCAGCGTAAAGGCGCGGTTCTGGATCCAGCCGCCCTTGTTCCAGATAAAGGCGGCGACGGTGGGCGCCAGCAGCAGCGCAAAGCCGCAGAACCAGGAGTGGGTGGGCAGGCAGTTGTAGGTGTAGCAGAAGTTCCAGATGTCGTAGGCGATGATGTAGACCCAGGTCATGTCGGGCCACAGCATGTCGGTCTTGTCCTCGGAGGCGTAGACGCTCCACCAACCGGTCATGCAGAAGATGTTGATGATACCGGCGATGCCGTTGAACACGTTGTTCCAACCGGCGAGCTGCGTGGCGCCCTCGGAGGTGACCCAAGTGGACTGGCCCAGGACAAAGAAGTGATAGGCGCTCTCGAAGTCGGACACGACGGCGATCATGATGTTGATGGCGACGATCACAAACGGCCATGCGCGGAACCAGTGCGCCTTGCCGATCTTGCCCCACTGATACTTAATGGCGATGAAGCCCCAGCAACCGGCAAGCGCCGCGTATACCTTGGCGTAGTGGAACCAGCTGTTCTGGTACACATGGGTGGGGTTGGTGAGCGCCCACTCGGCACCCTGCGAAACGCCGACGGCGATGGCGACGCAGTAGATGGTCATGGCCAGCGGAGCCACGCCAAAGATGATGGCCGCGCCGAGCTTGGTGCGGCGGCCGACCTCGTTGAGCACGATCAGGCCGATAAAGACCATGGCCCAGCCGGCCCAGTGGATAAGGGTATCGCTACCCCAAACATCGAACAGCATGCTGCTCTCCTTTCACACGCCCGCGGCCCCTCTTCTGATCGCGGGCAGTTTGGCCAAATGTCGTCAGTTCTGGGGCTTGCGCTCCGGATACTTGGCGGTATAGCCCTCGATGTGGAGTGTCGAGGCGATGATTTCCTTGACCGTCTCGTCGGGCACATCGGGGTGCGTGCGGATATACATCAACAACCCCATGATGAGGGTGTAGAACGTCTCGTAGACATGGTCGATGCGTAGCTCATGATGGGCGACAAAATCCACCACGGTGGTGTCGCAGATATACTGCGCCACACGCTGGACCACGTTGTGTAAAAAGCCGCCGTAGAGCGCGCCACTGCTTGAGGTGAGCGTACTCGGCAGCTCGTGGCCGCTGGCGACCAGGCGCTTAAAGAGCGGGGCGACGGTGTCGAGTGCGCCTTCGATGTCGCCAACCGTGCGGCCGGCGTTCCACTGCTCGAGTTCGGAGATAAAACCGTCGATTGCCTCGTCCATGACGGCGGTGACAGCGGCGTCCATATCGGCGAAGTAGTGGTAGAACAGCGAGCGCGTGCAGCCGGCTCGCTTGGTCACGGCCGAGACGGATAGATGCGACACGCCCAGCTCGGAGCTTACGGTGCGCACGGCATCGAGAATCTCGCGACGGCGTTCGTCGCCCGTCAGGCGCTTTGCCGCGCTATCGGACGCAAGAGTGGCGTCGGCCACAGGGATATCTGCGTACGTGTTGCCCATGTTCTGCCGCCTTTCATCCTCTTTTGCCTGACCGTTCGCCTAACAGTCTTGAATATTGTTGACGGTTCGTCAATACTATTTTTGACACAATGTCAACTAATGGCGGGTGAACGGCATGGGGCATGCCCGGCCTGCAAAAAAAGAGGGGTGCCGCGGTCTCGCCGGGCTGCGGCAAGAGAAGGGACAACCATGATTCTCAACGGACCGGGGATTAGCTACACCGAGCCCGACATCGGTTCGGAGTTCGTGCCGCCGCTGCCGGAGCATCCGCGCGAGGCCATTGTCAAGCTGTGCGAGCATTGCACCAACCGTCTGCTGCATCGCGACGAGCTGCTGGGCTACGAGTACTGGTCGTTTGCCGAGGCCGCAACCGACGAGCAGGCCGAGGTACTCTGCAAGATGAAGATGCGCCGTCCCTACACGTTGCCCGAGATGGTCAAGCTCACCGGCATGCCCGAAGCCGATATCGAGAAGATGCTCGACGACATGAGCTACACGGGTCTGCTTGAGTACAACTGGGAAAACCCCGAGCGCGCCAAGCAGTGGGTGCTGCCCATGCTGGTGCCGGGTTCCGCTGAGTTTCTCAACATGCGCGTGAGCCAGCTCGAGGAGCATCCGGTCTATGCCAAGTTCTTTGAGCAGGCGTCCAAGGGACCGCTGTCCAAGGCCACGCCGATGGTGCCGCCCGGAGGCGCCGGTATCGGCATGCATGTCATTCCGGTCGAGAAGGCTATCGACGCCGCGAGCACCTCGGTGCCGATCGAGCATATCGAGCATTGGCTCGACAAATACGATGGCAAATATGCCGCTAGCACCTGCAGCTGCCGCGCGAGCCGTCGCGTGATGGGTGAGGGCTGCGCCGACGACCCGGCCGATTGGTGCATCGCCGTGGGCGATATGGCCGACTACGTGGTTGAGACCGATCGTGGCCATTACGTGACCCGCGACGAGGTTTACGACATCTTGCGCCAGGCCGAGGACAACGGCTTTGTGCACCAGATCACCAATATCGACGGCGAGAACAAGATCTTCGCCATCTGCAACTGCAACGTCAACGTGTGCTACGCCCTGCGCACCTCGCAACTGTTCAACACGCCCAACCTGTCGCGCTCGGCCTACGTCGCCAAGGTCGAGAAGGACAAGTGCGTGGCCTGCGGTCGCTGCGTTGAGGTGTGTCCGGCCGGCGCCACCAAACTGGGCCAGAAGCTCTGTAGCAAAAAGGCCGGCGGCCGCGTGCCCGAGTATCCGCGCCAGGAGCTGCCCGATGCCACCAAGTGGGACCACACCAAGTGGTCGCCCAACTACCGCAACGACAACCGCATCGAGACGCATGAGTCCGGCACCGCGCCCTGCAAGACGGCCTGCCCCGCGCACGTTGCCGTTCAGGGCTATTTGAAGCTCGCGGCGCAGGGCCGCTATGACGAGGCGTTGGCGCTCATCAAGCGCGAGAACCCGCTGCCCGCTATCTGCGGCCGTGTGTGCAACCGCCGCTGTGAGGATGCCTGCACCCGCGGCCGTGTGGACGCCGCCGTGGCTATCGACGAGGTCAAGAAGTTTATCGCCCAGCGCGATCTGGATGCCGCGACCCGCTATGTCCCGTCCGTGGTGACGCCGACGCGCGCCGGCGGCTTCGATCAGAAGATTGCCATCATCGGTGCCGGCCCGGCTGGCCTGTCCTGTGCTTTCTATCTTGCCGAGAAGGGCTACAAGCCCGTCGTGTTCGAGAAGAACGAGCGCCCGGGCGGCATGCTCACCTATGGCATTCCCAGCTTTAAGCTGGAAAAGGACGTTATCGAGGCTGAGGTCGAGATCATTCGCCTGATGGGCGCCGAGTTCCGCTATGGCGTGGAGGTCGGCCGTGACGTGACGCTCGATGAGCTGCGCGAGCAGGGCTTTAAGGCCTTCTACGTTGCCATCGGCTGCCAGGGCGGCCGCCTTGCCGGTATTCCGGGCGAGGATGCTGAGGATGTGACCGTGGCCGTCGACTTCTTGCGCGAGGTCAACAGCGGCAAGATTGACGCGCTGCCCGGCCGCACCATCGTGGTGGGCGGCGGCAACGTTGCTATCGATGTCGCGCGCAACGCCTGCCGTCTGGGCTCTGAGCATGTTGAGATGTTCTGCCTGGAGAGCGAGGCCCAGATGCCCGCCAGCGAGGAGGAGCGTCGCGAGGCCATCGAGGACGGCGCGCACATCAGCTGCGGTTGGGGCCCCAAGGAGGTTCACCTGGACGAGGCCGGTCATGTGCGCGGCATCACCTTCAAGCGCTGCACGCGTGTCTTTGACGACGAGGGCCGTTTTGCGCCCGAGTACGACGAGAACGACCTGCGCCGCGTCGATGCCGACCGCGTGGTCATGTCCATCGGCCAGTCCATTGTGTGGGGCGACCTGCTGGCTGGCTCCAAGGTGGAGCTTGGCCGCGGTCAGGGTGCCCTTGCCGATCCTCAGACCTACCAGACCGCCGAGCCAGACATCTTTGTGGGCGGCGACGTCTACACCGGTCCGAGTTTTGCCATCGATGCCATCGCCGCCGGCCACGAGGCCGCCGTGTCCATCCATCGCTTTGTGCAGCCGGGGTCCACGCTCACCATCGGCCGCAACCAGCGCCGCTACACCGCGCTCGACCGCGACGATGTCGTGATTGAGAGCTACGACAACGCGAGCCGCGAGGTTGCCCACGTGGACCGCGAGCGCGAGAAGGCCGCGCCGTTTAGCGAGTACGTCGAGACCTTTACCGAAGAGCAGGTGCGCGCCGAGACCGCCCGCTGCCTGGGCTGCGGCGCCTCGATCGTCGACCCCAACAAGTGCATCGGCTGTGGCCTGTGCACCACCAAGTGCGCGTTTGACGCCATCCATCTGGATCGCGACCGCCCCGAGTGCTCAACGATGGTCAAATACGAGCAAAAGCTCCCCAGCCTGGGCAAGTACGCACTCAAGCGTGCCATCAAGATCAAATTCGGTCGCAAGTAAGTAGTCATAACGGGAACGGCGGAAGGAATATAAAAGTGCACGAGCTCGGAATCGTCTATCACATCATTCGCGATGTTGAGAATGTGGCTCGCGCCAATGGCGTGCGTCGCGTTTCGAGCGCGACGTTGCTGCTGGGCGAGGTCTCGGGCGTCGTTCCCGACTTGCTGCTCGACGCTTGGCGCTGGGCAGCAGATAAAAAGCCTATCACCGAGGGCTCGGAGCTTATCGTGGAGCCCGTTGAGGCCTTGACACATTGCGAGGCGTGCGGCCGCGACTACGCGACGGTCGAGTACGGAAAGACCTGTCCCCATTGCGGTAGCGGCGAGACTTATCTGCTGCAGGGCCAGGATGTCATGATCAAGCAGATCGAGACCCCCGACGAGGACCCGGCAGACGCTGCCCCCGACGGCCTCTCCGACACCCCCGATGCCGTCGACGCCGCCAACCCTCTCCACATCGTCTAGCCCCTAGTCGTTGGGGACGTTCTTGTTTGACTAGTCATGCAAGAACGTCCCCAACGACTAGCCGTTTAAGAACGTCCCCAATGACTACTTGCGCTAGAACATAAGCCACGAAATAAGTCAAGTCATATCTGTTTAAACAAAATAGCGGCAGTACAAGCGCATTCGCACTTGCTTAAAATCGGTATCAATGAACAGCATACTTGTATCTGTAAAATACATGACTTGATGAGCGACGCTTTAGTGGGAAATGAGTCGAAAAATAGCAAAGTAATCAACTTGTAACAAACTTAGACGTTTAAACAAATAATTCAACCTTTTGCGGATTCAGCTATAATTCCACAATCCAAACAGGTATACTTCGTTCATGTCGTGTAGGAAATACGTAGACAAAAAGGAGGTTATGTGATGGTAAGTATTGTTCTTGCTAGCCATGGTGACTTGGCGGCTGGAATCAAGCAGACGGGCTCGATGGTCTTTGGCGATCAGCCGTCTGTAGCCGTGGTCTCGCTCGAGCCGAGCATGGGCCCCGACGACTTCCGTGCCAAGGTCGAGGAAGCAGTCGCTTCCTTCGAGGACCAGGAGCAGGTGCTCTTCCTCGTTGATCTGTGGGGCGGTACGCCGTTCAACCAGATCAGCGGGCTCATCGAGGGCCACGATTCCTGGGCTATCGTCACCGGTGTCAACCTGCCTATGCTCATCGAGGCATATTCGCAGCGCTTTGACGCAAAGAACACTGCACATGCGATCGCAAAACATCTCGTGACTGAGGCTAAGGCTGGCGTGCGCGTCAAGCCCGAGTCTCTGGAGCCCGAGGAGAAGAAGCCGGCTGCGGCCGCCGCTGCTCCTGCAGGCGCCATCCCTCCGGGAACGGTCATCGGCGACGGGCACATCAAGATCGCCCACGTCCGTATCGACACCCGTCTGCTTCATGGTCAGGTGGCCACCACGTGGACCAAGCAGATCAACCCCAACCGCATCATCGTGGTTTCCGACGGCGTTGCTCACGACGAGCTCCGCAAGACCATGATCGAGCAGGCTGCCCCTCCGGGAGTCCATGCCAACGTCGTGCCCATCAAGAAGATGGCCGAGGTCGTCAAGGACACGCGCTTTGGTGATACCAAGGCCATGCTGCTCTTCGAGAACCCGCAGGATCTGCTCAGGGCCATCGAGGCCGGCGTCGACATCAAGGAAGTCAACATCGGTTCCATGGCTCACTCCAAGGGCAAGGTCGTCGTCACCAACGCCGTCGCTATGGGCGATGACGACGTTAAGACTCTCGAGGCCCTCAAGGCCAAGGGCGTCAAGTTCGAGGTCCGCAAGGTTCCTTCGGATTCCTCCGAGGATCTCGACGCCATGTTGAAGAAAGCTAAGGCCGAACTGGCCGCTCAAGCATAGTAAAGGAGGGTCCGATACATGTCTGCAATCACTATTCTGCTTGTTGCGATTGTCGCGTTGCTTGCCGGTATGGAAGGCATTCTGGATGAGTTCCAGTTCCATCAGCCGCTCGTGGCATGCACGCTTATCGGTCTCGTAACCGGTCACCTTCAGGAGGGCATCCTCCTGGGCGGTTCGCTCCAGATGATGGCCCTTGGCTGGGCTAACGTCGGCGCCGCCGTCGCGCCTGACGCCGCCCTGGCCTCGGTCGCTTCTTCGATCATCATGGTGCTCGCCCTCAACGGCGGCGCCACTGATTCGGCCAAGGCCGTTACCGCCGCTATCGCCGTTGCCGTCCCGCTGTCGGTCGCTGGTCTGTTCCTGACCATGATCTGCCGTACCCTGGCAACCGCTATCGCTCACGCCATGGACGGTTGCGCCGAGAAGGGCGACTTCGCCGGCATCGAGCGCTGGCAGTATGCTGCCATCCTCATGCAGGGCCTTCGTATCGCCATCCCGGCAGTACTTCTGTGCATCATCCCGGCCGAGGCTGTTACCAACGCGCTTAACGCTATGCCCGACTGGCTGTCCGGCGGCATGGCTGTCGGCGGCGGCATGGTCGCTTCCGTCGGTTACGCCATGG
>CAUGGC010000041.1 GCA_959599095.1 uncultured Collinsella sp.
GGCCCGATTTTGCCTCTTGACAATGTCCTGCTCATATTAAAAGGAACGTCCCTAAGTGCCGGCTGGCTGCATTAGGAGTATCATCGTCTGCGCAAATAAGCACGAAAGAGCATATTAGAGATTGAGAGCGTATGGCAGACACCGCATCTAAGCACATTGACATGACCACCGGCTCGCTGTGGCGCAATATTCCCCTGTTCGCCTTCCCCGTGGCCGCCACGAGCATCTTAGAGCAGCTGTCGAACCTCATCGCCACGGTCATCATCGGTAACTTCTCGGGCGACCAGGGAACCCTCGCCATGGCGGCGGTCGGCTCCAATGTTCCGCTTACCAGTCTTATGCTCAACCTGTTTATCGGCATGTCGCTTGGCTCCAACGTGGTCATCGCCAACGCTATCGGCCGCAACGATCAGAACATGGTCAACCGCGCCGTCCACACCTCGATTCTCATGGCGCTTGTGGGCTTTGTCGTCATCGCGCTGGGCGAGATCTTTGCCGAGCCCATGCTCGCCGCGTTCAACGTTCCCGCCGAAACCATGCCGCTCGCCTCGCTCTACCTGCGCGTCTTTTTGCTCAGCATGCCCTCGATCTTGCTCTACAACTTTGAGGCCGCGATCTTCCGCTCCGTCGGCATCACCCGCATGCCGCTGCAGGCGCTTGCCGTGTCCACCGTCCTCAACATTGGCCTGGACCTCATCTTTGTCCCCGTACTCCACTGGGGCGTCGCGGGCGTCGCCATCGCCACCGCCATCGCCTACACCGTCAGCGCCGCTACGCTCTTTATCCGTCTGCTCAAGACCGACTCCGTCGTCCGCGTCACCCCACGCGACTTAGGCTTAGACCCCGTCGCCCTCAGGCGCATCGTCAAGATCGGCCTGCCCGCCGGCATCCAGAGCGCCGTCTTTGCCGTCGCCAACATCATCATCCAGTCCGCCATCAACAGCTTGGGCACCGAGGTCATGGCGGCATCCAGCGCTGCCATGAGCCTGGAGTACGTGTGCTACAACCTACTCAACAGCTTTAGCCAGGCCTGCACCACCTTTGTGGGGCAAAACCACGGCGCTCGCCAGATCGACCGCTGCACCAAAACGCTCAAGGTCTGCCTGGTCGAAGGCGGCATCGTCGCGCTCACCACCATCGTCATCATCGTCGGTCTGGGGCGCGAGATCCTGGCGCTCTTTAACAGCGATCCCAACATCGTCTCGATCGGCTATATCCGCGTGTGTTCGATCTTCCCGGCGTACGCCTTTAGCATGTTCTACGAAAACATGTCCGGTTACCTACGCGGCTTTGGCATCTCGCTTATGCCCGCCCTCATCACCATGATCTGCGTCTGCGGCATTCGCTTCTATTGGGTATTCTGCGTGTTCCCGCACTTCCGCACCTTTGCGAATATCATGATGGTCTACCCCATCAGCTTGGGCACCACAGCGTTCTTTATGGTCGTGGCGGTACTACTCTGCCACCCGGCACGCACCTATCGCGCCGCCCAAGTCAAAGCGACAGCCCGCTAAACACCGCGTTCAACGTCACGCCAGTCATTAATTGACAATATGCGAGCTCATATAGTCGATAAAGCGCCTCGTGGCGATAGGCATGGTGTCCCAGCTGCGCCAGGCTGCCACCACGTCGCGCGAGGGGGCGTGCACGATGGGACGCACGCGAATATCGGCCCGCATGCCCTCAACGGTACGACGGTAGAGCATGCTCACGCCTAACCCCTCCTCCACCATCGCCATAATGGTGTAGTCGTCGGTGACCTCACTCGTCACGTGCGGCGACAGCCCATGCGCGGCAAACGCATCGAGCACCAGGCTCTGCTCGCCCTCGTCCAGCAGCACAAACGGCTCGGACGCTAGGTCGGCGAGCGTTACCTTTTCCTTTGCCGCCAGCGGATGCGCGGCCGGCAACAGCGCAACCAACTCGTCGTGATAGACCACGCGCTTCTCGAGCCCGGCGGTAAATCCGCGCGCCGTAAAGCAAAAGTCAACCACGCCGTCGTGCACCCACTGGGCGTTGCGCGTGTAATCGCCCTGCTTGAGGGTAAAGTGCACGCCCGGATGCAGAGCCCCAAAGTCGCGGATCACACGCGGCAGTACGGTACGACTCACGTTGGTAAACGTCGCGATACGAATATCAGTCGAGGAAAGCCCCATCAGCTCCTGGCGCTTGCCCTCAAGCTCGGCCTCGGCAGTTACGATTTGGCGCAGATACGGCAGGTACTGCTTGCCGTCGCGCGTAAGCGAGACACCTTGCTTACCGCGCTCGATAAGCGTGGTGCCCAGCTCGCGCTCGAGCGCCTTGACGGCCTGGCTCACCGCGCTTTGCGTATAGCCCAGCTCGTCGGCCGCGCCCTTCAGGCTGCCGCGATCGACCACCATACAAACAATCTGATACCGCGATGCCATCGTGCCTCCACATCAATGCAGCCGTAAAACGTTTTGCCAGGGCTTTTTCTACTAGCATTAGTATTTCTTAATCATACTGAAGATACATTCGCTTTACTACATCCATATCTGGGAGCAGAATCCTTTTTGCGAAACCGTTCTGTAACAAAAGGAGTCCCATGGATCGCAAAAAAGCAATCGCGCTCTCATTTTCCGTTCCCGTCGCATGGGGCTTTTCGTACCCCCTCATGAAGATCGGCATGGACAGCATGAACGCCACGAGCATCGTTGCGCTGCGCTGCATCATCGCCTTTGTGGCCTGCCTGCTGCTCTTCCACAAGCACGCGCTGCGCATCAACCGCGACCTCATGGTCCGCGCCGCCATCATCGGCGCCATTATGGCAACCGAGCTCACCTGCATGTGCCTGGGCTCCAGCCTCACCTCCGCCTCCACCGCCGGCTTTTTGCAGAGCCTGACGGTCGTGATCGTGCCGTTTGCCAACGCCGCCCTGCTGCGCCGTGCCCCCGAGCGCAAAGTGCTCGTCGGCACCGCCATCGTCACCTGCGGCATGCTGCTGCTCTCGGGCGCCGACTTCACCAGCCTGAATCCCGGCGCGATCATCATGTTGCTCTCAGCCTTTATCTATGCCAGCCACATTATCGTAGCCAAGCGCTTTGTCGAAGAAGTCAACCCGCTGGCTCTGGGCGTTTGGCAGCTGGGCTTTGGCGGCCTGTTCTCGGGCATTGCCGCGTTCGTCTTTGGCGGTTTCACGCTTCCCGGCACGCCGGGCGAGGTCGTAGTCGTCGTTGCCCTCGCACTCATCTGCTCTGCCTATGGCTTTATCACCCAGACGCTCGTGCAGCCCCACGTGCCTGCCGAGACCACCGGCTTCGCCTTCTCGCTCGAGCCGGTCTGCTCTGCCGTCTTCTCGTTCTTCCTGGTCGGCGAGGTCCTGAGCCCCATCGCCTTCTTTGGCGCCGCTCTCATCCTCACCGGCGTCATGGTGGCAACCGTCGAGCTTCCGCGCCTTCGCGCACATGGACAGGCTCGCATGGCAGGAGCGCCCGAGCGCGTCTCGTAGACCCCACTCCTTATACAGCCGCGGCATAAAGGCAACCGGTGCGCCTTTACAATAGATGCAAACAGAGCATCTGACGCAAAGGAGCCCCATGGACGCCGCGACCCGCGACCGCAACATAGCAACTTGGTTGGGCGATGCGCCGCAGCCGGTACGTGACACTACGAACCAGCTGCTCGAGCGCATCGCCCTTTTGCGTGCCGAGCAGACCATCTATCCGGCGCAAGACGACATTCTCAATGCCCTCGCCTACACGCCGGCCGACCAGGTCAAGGTTGTCATCTTGGGTCAGGACCCCTATCACGGACCCAACCAGGCCATGGGGCTGTCGTTCTCGGTCCCCGCGACGCAAACCAAGTTGCCGCCGAGCCTGCGCAACATTTACAAGGAACTCAAAGCCGATCTGGGCTGCCCCATTCCCGCCACGGGAGACCTAACCCCATGGGCACGGCAGGGCGTCCTGCTCCTCAACACTACGCTCACCGTGCGCGAGCATGCCGCCAACTCGCACGCCAAACTGGGCTGGAGCACGCTCACCGATTACGTTATCGAACGCTGCTGCCAGCTGCCCCAGCCGGTAGTCTTTTTGGCATGGGGTCGCTTTGCCCAACAGATGGTCGAAGGCAAGCTCGTCGCGACTGGCGCGGACAAGGCAGCCGACAAGTTCTGCCTGGCCTCTACGCATCCCTCGCCGCTTTCGGCCAACCGTGCCACGGCAGAACTCCCCGCCTTTATGGGGTCGCGCCCCTTCTCGGCAGCCAATCGGCTACTCGAACAGCACGGCTCGACCCCCGTCAACTGGACTTGCCTCGGCTAAAAATCGATACATCAAAAACGCGCCCGACGGCAATCTTGCCATCGAGCGCGTTTTCTATTCGGGCCATATAAATTGTGTGCGACCGGCCTCGCCGCCATCGATCAACAGACTCTGTCCGGTCATAAACCGGTTGGTCACGCCCACAAAGTAGATCCACTCGGCGATCTCTTGGGCGGTGGCCCAGCGTTTAAGCGGCGTGAGCTCCATAATCTGGTTCCACAGGTGCTCGTCTTCCATCACGCAACGGTTGAGCGGCGTGATAACGCCGCCCGGGTCCACACTGTTGGCGATGGCCTGCGGTGCCAGGCGGTTTGCGAGGTTCTTAGTGTAGGCGATAACGCCGCCCTTGCTGGCGGCATAGGCGGGAAACTCCGATCCAGTATGCCCGCTCGCCGACCCCACATTGACCACGGATTTGATAGCCGGCGCAGGCTTGGCGGCGAGCCCCTCCCCCACAAAGGCGTAGCGCTCGGTCACGTTAATGGTGCCGCACAGGTTGGCGGCGACGTCGTCGGCCGAATCCTGCGTACCGGCAACGTTCACGATTACCTGAGGCTCAAGGTCGCTTGGAAACGAGTCCGGCTCGCGGACATCAACGATCAGATGGCGGTAGCGCTCGTGTTCGATAGCCGGCGACAGCAGATCAAAGCCCACGACCTCGTGGCCCTCATCCAAAAAGCGCTGCACGCACGCGGCTCCGATACCGCCCGAAGCGCCCGTGATCAAAACCCGCATACTTGCTCCTTAGGCGGTTGCGTGGCGCTCGAGGTACTCGGAACCCACATTCTCGCGCTCCCAGCCGCGCACGACCTTGTAGCCCACGGGGCTCAGGAAGACCTCGCACAGCAGCTCGGCGACAGCGCCGGTCAGCGAGCACATAAGGACCTGCACCCAGGTCCAACCAAAGAACGTATGGCTCACCACAATGGCAAAGACCAGATTGTCGATAAACTGGCCAACACCCGTAGACACATAGGAGCGGAAGGCAAAGCTCACAAAGTTATTCTTTTTGAGCATACGACCGAGCGACTGGTTGAGCGTGGAGTTAACCACGGCAGAAACGAGCATTGCCAGCGAAGAGCCCAGCACCACGTACCAGGTGCCGCCGATGGTGGCGTTAAGGGCGGTGTTGACCTCGATCATACCCGTGTCGTAGTAGGCGCCCCACATGCCGGGCGTGAGCGAGCATGCCCAAAAGCACAGGCTCACGGCCAGGTTGACCAGCAGCGCGAGGATAGAGATTTTGATGGATGCCTTGGCGCCAAAGCGCTTGCAGATCATGTCCTGGCACAAAAACGAAACCCAGCTCACCACAAAGCCGCAATCGAGTGCCAGATACGGCAAGCTGATGAGTTCTTTGTTGGCCAGCAGGTTCATCATGATGACGCTCACGAAAAACAGCGAAACCGTTGCCGCGGGAATGCTCCGCAACAGGACCTTGTAGTCCTCCATGACCTTCTTGATCATTATGTACTCCTTTGGTTTTAGGTTTAACGAGCAGGATATCGGACCCGAACTGCTCGGACGTCACGGTCTTGAGACGACGGTGGGTATGATAGCCGCTCACACGGCATCAGGCAAGCAAGCGGCGCGGCAGCCCCGCAGGGTCACCGCGCCGATGCGTTAAAACGCTACGTTGCCAAACTCCGACAGGATAAGGTCGGGGTTGTGGTCGGTTGCCCAGTCCACGTTCCACGGGCTCGTGAACAGCAGCAGCTTGCCGCCGCGCATGTCCTCGACGCGCAGCGTGTCGCGCGTGAGCGAAAGGCCCGGGATATCGATGGTGTCGGGGTCGTTCTGAATCCAACGGATGTCCGTATAGGGCAGCGGCTGGCGACGAACCTCAACACGGTACTCGGCCTTGAGGCGGCGCTCGAGCACCTCAAACTGCAGCACGCCGACCACGCCCACGATGACGCTCTCCATGCCGGCACCCAGCTCGCGGAAGATCTGGATGGCACCCTCCTGGGCAAGCTCCTCCATGCCCTTCACAAACTGCTTGCGCTTGAGCGTGTCGACCTGCGTAATGCGAGCGAACATCTCGGGGGCAAACGTCGGGATCTGCGGATACTGCACGTGGCGCTTGCCGGAGCACACGGTGTCGCCGATGCTAAAGATACCCGGATCGAACAGGCCCACGATATCGCCCGCGTACGCCTCGTCCACGATGGCGCGGTCGTCGGCCATCATCGAGGTGCCCGTCGCCAGCTTGAGCTTGCGGTTGCCCTGCACGTGAAAGGCGTCCATGCCACGCTCGAACTTGCCCGAGCAAATGCGCACAAAGGCGATGCGGTCGCGGTGGTTCTTGTCCATGTTGGCCTGGATCTTAAAGACAAAGCCGCTAAAGTCGTCACGGCAGGGATCGACCGGCTCGCTGGTGAGCGTATCGGTATAGGCGCGCGGCGTCGGGGCCAGACGCAGAAACTCCTTCAGGAAAGGCTCCACGCCAAAGTTGGTAAGCGCCGAGCCAAAGAACGCCGGGCTCAGCTTGCCGCAGGCCACGGCATCCAAGTCGAGTTCGTCGCCGGCACCATCGAGCAGCTCGATGTCGTCCATCAGGTTCTTATGGTTCTCTTCGCCGATGAGCTCGTCCATGGCGGGATCGCCCAGCTCAGCCTCGACCTCGGCGACCTTCTTGGTGGCGTTGGCGTGGCCGTCGCCCTCAAAGGCGATAACGCGACGGGTCTGGCGGTCGAACACGCCGCGGAAGTTGCGGCCGCTGCCGATCGGCCAGTTCATGGGATACGTATTGATACCCAGGACGTTCTCGATCTCTTCCATGAGCTCAAACGGATCGCGAGCCTCGTGGTCGAGCTTGTTCACAAAGGTGAAGATGGGAATGTGGCGTAGCGTACAGACCTTAAAGAGCTTTTTAGTCTGGGCCTCGACGCCCTTAGCGCCGTCGATGACCATGACTGCGGCGTCGGCGGCCATAAGGGTACGGTAGGTATCCTCCGAGAAGTCCTGGTGGCCGGGGGTATCGAGGATGTTGACGCAGGCGCCATTATAGGTGAACTGCAGCACCGAGGAGGTAACGGAAATGCCGCGCTCCTTCTCGATGTCCATCCAGTCCGAGACGGCGTGCTTGGCCGAGCTCTTGCCCTTGACCGAGCCGGCAGTCTGGATGCTGCCGGTATAGAGCAGCAGCTTCTCGGTAAGCGTGGTCTTACCGGCGTCCGGGTGGCTGATGATCGCGAATGTGCGGCGCGACGAGATTTCATCCGACAGGCTTGCCATGCGGATCCTTTCTTGCATTGAGTGCATTACGTCGATGTAACCGCCCTATTGTAGCCGCGAAACCTCGCCATAGGGCACCTATCAGGACAAATTCATCAGTTAGGGCCCGGGCAGCCGGCCCAATCCGAATTTGTCTCTTGCGTAACTGTGCATAGTGTATATATACTGTGCTTACCGGTTATATACACGTGTAGCCCATCAGCTAAGGAGCCGCTGTGGACATCATCCTATCCAATTCGAGCGACAAGCCCATCTACGAGCAAATAGCCTCGCAAGTCAAAGCCCAGATCCTTTCGGGCGCACTCGCTGCGGGAGCCAAACTCCCCAGCATCCGTGCACTCGCGAGCGATCTTGGTGTGAGTGTCATCACCACCAAGCGCGCTTACGCCGACCTGGAGCAACTCGGCTTTATCTGCACTGTGCAGGGCAAGGGCTGTTTTGTCGCCGAGGGCAACCAAGAGCTCTTGCGCGAAAACCAGCTCTGCCATATCGAAGAGCTACTTGCGAAAGCGGCGAGCCAAGCCGAAGCTCTGGGCGTCACGCGCGGCAAACTACACGAGATGCTCGACCTTGTAGCCCCCGAAACCATGCAGTAACCATCTGCAAGAAAGGCTATGCCATGCAAACCTTGCTAGAACTCAAAGGTGTATCGCGCCGCGTGAGCGACCGCTTTTCGCTACGCGATGTCACGCTTGCCGTAGAGCCCGGCCAGATCGTCGGCTTTGTGGGCGCAAACGGCGCCGGCAAGACAACGACCATTCGCGCCGCGCTCGGGCTTATAAAGCTCGATGCCGGCGAGGTGCACCTGTTTGGGCAGTGCTATGGCGCCGACGCGCCCGACGAGACTCAGCGCCACCTGCGCTCCCGCATCGGCCTCGTCCTGGACACGTGTCCCTTCCCCTCCACGCTCAAGGTGGGCCAGGTCGAGAGGCTCGTAGGCCCGGCATACCCCACGTGGAGCTGCGAAACGTTCGCCGGATTCATCGACCGATTTGGCCTCGATCCCAAGACAAAGGTCAAGGACCTCTCCCGCGGCATGGGCATGAAGCTGCAGCTCGCCTGTGCGCTCAGCCACAATGCCAAGCTGCTCGTTTTGGACGAAGCCACCGCAGGCCTTGATCCCATGGCGCGCGAGAAACTGCTCGACGAGTTGCTTGCCTTTGTCGCCAACGGCCAGCACAGCGTGCTGCTCTCGAGCCACATTACATCCGACCTCGATCGCACTGCCGACCGCGTCATCTGCATCGATAACGGCTCGATTGTGTTTGACCTGCCGCGCGAGGACATTACCGACCGAGCCGGCATCGCCCACTGCACCCAAGCACAGGCGTCCGAGCTCATGGCTTGCGTCGAAGGCGCCCGTGCCGCCCACCACGCCTATAGCGTGGACGTGCTCGTGCCCAACCGTCGCGATGTGCTCGAGGCCTTCCCCGAGATTCCCTGCGACCGGGCAACCATTGATGACTATCTTCGCCTCATGCTGAAAGGGGCTTCGAAATGAAACGCGCCTTTATGTCTGAGCTCGCCATCGTCCGCACGCTTGTCCCGAGCATTGCGGGAGTCGGCCTGTTCATCTTCGTCGTACTGACCCTCGCCAACGCATCGGATGGCGATTCTGGTATGAGCGCCGGCGCCTGCGCGGTCAGTGCCATGTCGCCCATCATAATCATGAACTCGCTAGCTGGCTACGATAACCAAAACGGCTGGGAACGTTATCGAGCAACGTTGCCCTTCTCGCGCAAAGACATTATTTGCGCACGCTACCTGTGCATCGTTGTCTTCTCGGTCGTCATGGCATGCGCGGCTACGCTTCTGAACATCCTCGCCCTTCCGCTCTTCGACCCCATGGGCATCCCTTCGACATGCCAGACGATCTTTGAAATCGCAACCGCCTCGGCGGCATCGATGCTCATCTCCCTCATGATGGTATTCTTGACACAGCCGCTGTTCTTCCGGTTTGGACACATGGAGGCGCTGCGCCTATCCCTTGGCCTGTTTGCCCTGTTTGGCTGCGGCACCATGGCAATGCTGAGTTCCTCCAACCCCATCAGCAACTGGCTCATGTCGATTGCCGGGGCGAATCCCGATCCTGCCGTTCTTAGCTGTCTGTGTGCAGGCATCGCCGTACTTGCCCTCGCGCTATGTGCAATCAGCTGCACCGTCAGCACCAAGGTTTATCGAGTACGCGATCTGTAGCCACGCGTGTCTCAATCCACGAAGGACGCGATCGCCGCCCCTCCCCGTAAATCCGTGACAAATGGCATATCCCCAGCGTGAGCCACCGTACTACTTGCGCAGCGGCTTGGGCAGCGGAATGCCGGCGGCGATGGCGGCGGCGATAATCATACAGACGATGCCTTTGAGCGGGAAGCACATGAGCAGCAGGCCCACGACCATAACGGGCTGGCGCATGACCGCACCCATCGTCGAGGCTGTGCAGACGGCGACGCAAAAGACCGGATCGGCACCGGTGAGGATAGCAAGGCCATAGCCCAGGCTTACGCCCGAGAAGATAACCGGGAAGAAGTGGCCGCCGCGCCAACCAAGATTGATGAGGGCGGGCGTCAGCATGGCCTTAACGAGACCGGTCGCGATAAGCACGCCGGCGGGAATGGTCAGATAGGTTTCCATGAGCACGTCGGCCTGGGTCTCGCCGGCAAACATGGTATAGGGCAGGACCGTACCACAGATGGCGAGCGCCAGCCCGGCTAGCATGGCCTTGACGACAGGACGCTCCCCTATTGCATGAGCAAGCGCTTCGCTTGCATGCTCGGAGACAAAGTACAGCCAACCGCATACGGTACCGACCAACGCCAGCGGAATGAGCCAGACAAGTTCCAGGTTGCCCACCTCGGCGGACTCGAACCTGGGCATGCCCATGCCGCCGCCCACAAGCTGGCCAAGCAGCAGGTAGGCACCCAGACCGCCGGCAATCGCAATGCCGTAGACCACGGTCTTTTGCGCCTTGGGCAGCTTGATGGTGATCTCATCGGATGCGGGGTCCTCGTCGCCGTCGGCGCTACCGGCGAGCGGCGCCACAAAGCCAAACACGGGCGCGGTAAAGAGCGCCGTCAGGGCAGCCTGGGTACCCAGCAGCGTGAGCTGTCTAAACTCGGCGCCAAAGCGGCGCATGCGGTCGCCGACCCAGCTGCACAGACCCGCGATAACGCCGGTCAGGCCGGCCTCCGGTCCAATACTTCCGCCAAACAGCAGCGGCAGCAATGCCGCGAGCGAAAGCTTGCCCAGATTGTCATACGGGTAGCGTCCGTCTTGTTTGACCTTGGCCATCACCTGGTTGAGGTCATCGGTCTTGGTGCCCGTAAGCTTTTCGTACAGACCGATCAGCAGGCCGCCCAGCAAGCAGACGAAAAACGGGTACGGCAAAAAACCGAACGGACCGCTCGCGAGCTCGGGCGAAGCGACGCCCAGCGCGTGCGGAATCTCGGTCCACAGATAGTCGATGCCGTGCTCCATCGCAAAGAAGAACAGCCAGACCGCGGCGCCTGCGAACGCACCGGTCACGGCAACGCTCACTAAAAACAGCGCACGGTTTTTGGGTTTTGCAAGACTATTCATCGGGTCCTCCCGCGGTCAAAATCGACAAGGATACGTTTTATTGTAGGGCGAGCGTTGCCCGAACGAGCCAACCGTCTGCGCCGCAAACGGCACCATTGGGAGTCATAGTGGGGCAGGCTCAAGACTTATCCGTTAATAATCGAGGCAATCTCGCGCAAATCGTCGGCAAAGTAGATGCCGTGCTGGCGCCTCGGGCTCGAAAGCCCCTTATCAATCATGTGCCCGAGCAGCGCCTTGAGGTCGTTGTAGTAACCGTCCAGGTTATACAGGATGCATGGCGCACTCAGATGACCCAGTGACACGGCCGACATGACCTCGGCAATCTCCTCGAGCGTGCCCGTGCCACCCGGGAAGGCGATGAACGCGTCACCGAGCTCAATCATCTTGGCCTTGCGCTCGGCCATATCGCTCGTCACGATGAGGTCGTCGATGCCATCGTGCTGAAACTCGGCCTCGATAAAAAAGCTCGGCTCCACGCCCGTCACATGACCGCCAGCATCGAGTACGCTATCGGCGAGCGCACCCATCAGGCCCGATTTGGACCCGCCGTATACCAGCGCGTGCCCGTTAGAGCCAATCCAGTTGCCCAGCTCTTGCACCGCAGGCAAAAATGCTGGGTCGTTACCAACGCTGGCGCCCAGGTATACCGTGATGTTCATATGCAATCCCCCCTCATCGTGACGCGCGGCGCCCGTTCTAGCGTTGGCGGCGGCGATATTCGCGCACACGGCGCGACAGGTCGGCGAGCTCGTCACGATCGAGCTCTTCCAAATGCTCAAGATCGTCCATAAAGCGCACCATGGTGTCCTTTTGGCGCAGCTTGATGAGCGTATTGCAGTAGTTCACCGCCACACCCGTGAGCATGGCGATGTAGAAGATGCTGATGACGCTCAGGACGACGGTAATCGCGCGGGCAACCGGCGTCTCGGCCGGAATATCGCCGAAGCCGATCGTCGACACGGTCTCAAAGCTAAACCACAGGCCGTCGCCAAACGTTAGGGTCGTGGGCTCGGACAGCCAGACGGCCGTCGAGCACAGCAGATAGAACACAAGAAACAGGCCCGTGATGCGCGCAAAGCCAGCCTGGCGCAACACGTCGGCAAGCGTCCTCAACTTGTTCATCGCGACCCCTTTTCCCAGACGCCCAATCACATTCGCTCGTTATTGTCCCACACCCGGCACTTGGGGACGTTCCTTTTAATATGAGCAGGACATTGTCAAGAGGCAAAA
>CAUGGC010000042.1 GCA_959599095.1 uncultured Collinsella sp.
AGCGGGGGCTCCTGTCTTTTTAGTGCCCTCGGATTGGGTCATAGTGTCTGTCCTCCCAGGTGCGGTCGAGCGTCTTGGTGATGCTCGAGCTCCATACGCCGCTCGTGGACTTTGCGTTCGCGCAAAGCATGGCGAAGGGCGTGCCGGTGGTGCTGTAGCCGGTCATGGTGCGGAGTTTGTCTGCGCCGTAGCTCCAGTCGTGGTTGCCTGGCGTGGTCGCGTCGTAGCCGTCGGCGTAGAAGGTGTCCATGAGCTCGGCGATGCTCTTACCCTCGCTCATGGTGGCGAAGGACTGTCCATGGAAGGTGTCGCCCGCATCGAGCAAAAGATCGGGGGCGCTGCTTTGGGCGCTATAGAGAACCGCCAGTCCGTCAAAGCCCACAGTGCCGGTGCCCTTGCTTGCGTTGTAGCTGTACTTGTAGCTGCCGTGGATGTCGTTGGTGTGCATGACGGCCACGGAGCCGCCAATAGCGGCGGGCAGGTTCCCCGCGAAAGCGAGGCTTGGGATGCCTGCGAGCGCGCCGGCAAACAACGCGGCGGCTAACGCAAGGCGGGGGAGTCTTTTCATGGCAGTTTCCTTAGTCCTTAGCCAGAATGTCTGGTTGAATATCGGATTATCGACATAATATGCGAAAACCGCCGCAAGGGCGTTTGTCCCTTTGCGGCGGTTTTGACGTTTGCGCAGATAAAACCTGCCAAAATAAACCTGTCCCTTTTTGGTAGGTTTAGCTTAGCAGCATGCGGTCGTTGGCGAGCTCGCCGCCCGAGACCTCCTCGAACTTCTGCAGCAGGTCGGCCACGGTGAGCGACTTCTTCTCGTCGCCGGCCACGTCGTAGATCACATGGCCCTCGTGCATCATGATCAGACGGTTGCCCAGACGGATGGCGTCATTCATGTTATGCGTGACCATGAGCGTGGTCAGGTGGTGCTCGTCGACGATCTCTTCGGTCAGATTGAGCACCTTAGAGGCCGTCTTGGGGTCGAGCGCCGCGGTGTGCTCGTCGAGCAGCAGCAGGCGCGGCTTGGTGAGCGTGGCCATGAGCAGGGTGAGTGCCTGGCGCTGACCGCCCGAAAGCAGGCCGACCTTGGCGTTGAGGCGCGTGTCCAGACCAAGGTCCAGGCGCTTGAGCAGCTCAACGTACTCGTCCTTCTCGGCCTTGGTGACGCCCCACGAAAGGCCGCGACGCTGGCCGCGACGCTTGGCGAGGGCCAAGTTCTCGGCGATCTGCATGTCAGCAGCGGTACCGCGCATGGGGTCCTGAAACACGCGGCCCAGGTACTTGGCGCGCTGCGACTCGCTCAGGCGCGAGATGTCGGTGCCGTCGAGCTCGATGACACCCGAATCGAGCGGATACACGCCGGCGATCATGTTGAGCAGCGTGGACTTGCCGGCGCCGTTGCCGCCGATCACGGTTACAAAGTCGCCGTCGTTAAGGGTGAGGTCGACACCGGTAAGAGCGCGCTTCTCGGTGACGGTGCCCTTGTTAAAGGTCTTCTTGACGTGCGAGAGCTTAAGCATCTGCCTCATCCCCCTTCGTGTAGGAGCTGCGGAGCTTATAGCGCTCCCAAACCACGGGCACGCACAGGGCCACGGCGACGATCACGGCGGAGAGCAACTTCATGTCGTTGGCGTCCATGCCCAATTGCAGCACGATGGCGCGGATAAGGAAGTACACCACGGAGCCAAAGACGGCGGAGGCAAGACGGACGCTAAACTGCGTGAGGCCGCCGGGCAGCAGACGGCCGAGCACCTCACCGATAACAATGGCGGCAAGACCGATAACGAT
The DNA here is from genome assembly GCA_959599095.1 of uncultured Collinsella sp. GTDB lineage: Bacteria > Actinomycetota > Coriobacteriia > Coriobacteriales > Coriobacteriaceae > Collinsella. The sequence continues at coordinate 1,789 of CAUGGC010000042.1, forward strand.
GGCACCGGTGCCCATACCAATGTCGGCATACTTTTGGCTCTGGCAGATAAGCGCACCCGAAAGGCCGATGAGGGCGTTGGAGAGCACGAGGGCGATCATCTTGGTGGAGTTGGTGTTGACGCCCAGAGCGCGGATCATGTACTCGTTGTTGCCGGTGGCGCGCAGCGCCGAGCCGATCTCGGTGCCAAAGAACCAATACAGGATGGCAACGATAGCCACGGCGAGCAGGATGCCCAAGATGATGGCAACGGTGGACTGCGGCAGACCGGTCATATTGCTGACGGCCGAGAACACGGTGCCCTTGGCAAGAATGGGCGTATTGGACTTGCCCATGATGCGCAGGTTGATGGACCACAGGCTGATCTGGGTGAGGATTCCGGCGAGGATCGCGGGAATCTCGAAGACGGTGGTCAAAATGCCCGTGACGGCACCCGCGATGGCGCCGGCGCACATACCGGCCAGCACGGCGAGCAGCGGGTCGACGTTGTTATTGACGATGAGCACAGCGCAGACGCAGCCGCCGAGGGCAAAGCTGCCGTCGCAGGTCATATCGGGAATGTCGAGCAGGCGGAACGTGATAAACACGCCAAGCACCATAATGCCCCAGAGGACGCCCTGCGAAACGGCGCCCTGCAATGCAATGAGCATGCTTCATACCTCCTAGGATAGGGTGGACACGTGATTCACCATAATAGCGGTAACAATGCATAAAAGAACTGCGGACAGACGTTTTGTTTTACCTGAAACAAGCAGGGCGGACGCCGGTCTAAAGCGCCCGCCCCTGTGGCTCAGATATTGAATAACGCGACTAAAGCGCGAGCACGGGCTCTAGACGCATGCCGCGTATGGTATTACGCGTCCAGAGTGGAAAGGTCGATGCCCAGAGCCTCGGCCATCTCGTCGTTCTTGACGACGACCAGGTCCTTGCTCGAGAGATGCTTGATTGGCATATCCTCGGGCTTGGCCTCGCCCTTCAGGATCTTAACGGCCATCTCGCCCGCGGCGTAGCCCAGGTCCTCATAGTTGATGGAGAGGGTGAACAAGCCGCCGGCCTTACACATACCCTCCTCGCCAGTCACGAAGGGGAGCTTGTTCTCCTTGCAGATCTGGCCGACCTGCGAGGCACCCGCGGCGATGGTGTTGTCGGTGGGGGAGTACAGCGCATCGACCTTGCCCACGGCAGACTCGACGACGGACTGAATCTCGTTGGAGCTCGAGACGGTGAAGTCAGTGTACTGGAGGCCCAGCTTGTCGAGCTCCTTCTTGGCGGCCTTGATCTGGACGTCGGAGTTGGACTCGGCGGTGCAGTAGAGCAGGCCGACCTTTTTAACGTCGGGCAGGACCTTCTGCATCATCTCGAGCTGCTCGGCGACCGGGGTGAGGTCGGAAGCGCCCGTGACGTTGGTGCCGGGCTTGTCGTTGTCCTGGACCAGGCCGGAGGCGGCGTAGTCGGTGATGGCACAGCCCACGATGGGGATATCGGCCGTGGCACCGGCGGCAGCCTGCGCGGCGGGCGTGGCGATGGCGTAGATCAGGTCGACGCCATCGCCCACAAACTTGTCGGCAATGGACTTACACGTGGACTGGTCGTTCTGGGCGTTCTTCTGGTCGATCTTGACCTTAAGGCCGCTCTCCTTGATGGCCTTGACAAAGCCGTCGTTGGCGGCATCGAGTGCGGAGTGCTCGGTGAGCTGCAGAACGCCGATGGTGTAGTCGGAACCGGCGGCAGCAGAGCCGGAACCGGAGTTGCCGCCGCATCCGGCGAGCGGGGCGAGCGCGAGCAGGCCGGCGGAGACCAGAAGGCTCCTGCGGCTGATGGTGATGTCCTTCATATCATTACCCCCAGTATAAAAATGGCTGGAAACACTGCACTGGGACAAAGTGCAAGTGGAACTATAGTAGCGCTGATGTCCATTTTTACAACAGCCTGGCGGGTTTTTTAATACAGAATCGGATGGGCGGTACGGGTAGTCGAATGGGCGGCGGAGGGTCTTATGCGGCGGAGGAGGCGTCGTCCTCGTCCAGGGCGGCGAAGAGCTTCTTGCCGTCGAGGAGACGTGTGGTGACGTTTCTCATTCGGCCAATCTCTACAGTACGCAACGTGTCATCGGCGCCTCGGGCGTCGTAGACCGTTCCCAGCAGATACGAGATGCCATCGCGCTGCCTGATGGCAAAGGGACGGAGTGTCATCCGTGCTGCTTCGGTTTCGCCACGTGTCGTGACGCTCGAAATATCAAAACTCACCGTGGTTCCGTGGTCGATGGCCTGCTCGACGAGCTCGCACGTGTCGATGCGCTTGATGGGCGTGCGTGTTGCCTTGGTAGCCTTGCTGCCTGCGCTTGGAGCGGGTTCGGGTGTATCGAGGTAGCCGCGAACGTCGGCGCTCGCCATGGTAACTAAGTGCTGCGCCATGCTCTTGCGGATAGCGATAGGCGTGGAGCGGTTGCGCATGACCATACCGTGGAGCCGGATGATCTCCTCATCGGTGAGCGGGCGGGTAAGAAGTTTGTAGCCCACGCCGCGTTTGTACTCAATTTCGTATCCGGCATGGCGAAGCGCGGAGATGGCGGTGTAGATGCTGCGCCGCGCCGCCGAGATGGGCATGCGGGCGGGGTCGTCGGGATGGGCGAGGCGCCGGATCAACTCATCGGAAAGCATGGCCTTGTCCTCGCCGGTGTTTTCGCTTAATAGTTGCAGGATGCGAACGGCGCGATAGGCTGCCATCGAGGCGGCGCCTCTAGTCGTGGTGTCGTAGGTTTCAACAGCGGCTTCGGTCATGGTGTCCACGTCCTTTCCGTTTTGGGTGGCGACGGTATGGAGCCTAGAACGTGGGGCTTTCCCAGGGGCGCAGGGCGCTCTGGGCGGTCGGTAGTCGTCGGCAAACGGCGGGTCGAGTTTTCAACAGCCCTGCTCAACTGACCAAAAACTTGCCAAAAGCTTGACGGATCCTGTTGAAAAAAGCGCCTCTCGACCGATGTCGAGAAGCGCTTATGCGATGAGCGTTGGCGTGTGGCGACGCGAGCTAGCGTCCGACGATTAGAAGTCGGCGTTGCCCACGGTGCGCGGGTGCGGCAGGACGTCGCGGATGTTGCCCACGCCGGTCAGATACATGACCAAGCGCTCGAAGCCCAGACCGTAGCCGGCGTGCTTGCAGGAACCGTAGCGGCGCAGGTCAAGGTAGTACTTGTACTGCTCGGGATTCATGCCCAGGTCCTTGATGCGGGCCTCGAGCAGATCCAGGCGCTCCTCGCGCTGGGAGCCGCCGATAATCTCGCCGATACCGGGAACCAGACAGTCGGCGGCGGCGACGGTCTTGCCGTCCTCGTTCATGCGCATGTAGAACGCCTTGATCTCGGCCGGGTAGTCGGTCACGAAGGTCGGGCGCTTAAAGTGCTCCTCGGTCAGGAAGCGCTCGTGCTCGGTCTGCAAGTCGATGCCCCAGCTCACGGGGTAGTCAAACTTGTGACCGGCGGCGACGGCCTGCTCTAGGATCTCGACGGCCTCGGTGTAGGTAACGCGGGCAAAGTCGGAGTTGGCGACATGGTCCAGGCGCTCGAGCAGGCCCTTGTCCACAAACTTGTTGAGCATATTGAGCTCGTCGGGGCAGGTTGCCATGACGTCCTTGAGGACATACTTGAGCATGGCCTCGGCGTTATCCATGTAGTCGTTAAGGTCGGCAAAGGCCATCTCGGGCTCGATCATCCAAAACTCGGCGGCGTGGCGCGTGGTGTTGGAGTTTTCGGCGCGGAAGGTGGGGCCAAAGGTGTACACGTCGCCAAAGGCCATGGCAAAGTTCTCGGCATTGAGCTGGCCGGACACGGTGAGGCTTGCATGCTTGCCAAAGAAGTCCTGGCTCCAGTCGACCTCGCCGGACTCGGTGAGGGGCGGATTTTTGGGGTCGAGCGTGGTCACGCGGAACATCTCGCCGGCGCCCTCGCAGTCACTCGTGGTGATGATGGGGGTGTTGACGTAGACAAAGCCCTGCTCCTGGAAGAAGCGGTGGATGGCGGCAGCCGCGACAGAGCGGATGCGGAACACGGCGCGGAACAGGTTGGTGCGCGGGCGCAGATGCTGCTGGGTGCGCAGGAACTCGACGGTTGCGCGCTTCTTCTGCAGCGGGTAATCCGGGGCGCTCGTGCCCTCGACCTCGATGGAAGTGGCAGAAAGCTCGAAAGGCTGGGGCGCATCGGGGGTCAGCTTGACGGTGCCGGTGCAAATGAGTGCGGCCGAGACGTTTTGATGGGCGATCTCGTCGTAGTTGTCGAGTGCCTCGCGGTTCATGACGACCTGCAGGTCGCGAAAGCAGCTGCCGTCGTTGAGCGTAACAAAGCCAAAGTTCTTCATGTCGCGGATGGACTTGACCCAGCCGGCGACGGTGACGGTCTGGCCGCCGAGCGACTCGGCATCGGCATAGAGCTGCGCGATTTTGGTGCGGTTCACGTATCCTCCCATAACGGTTGAATGATAGTTATCCATACAGTTCGATATTCTAGCAGCTCGACTCATTTGGGCTATACAGATAAGGCATTGGCGGGATGGTTTTTCAAACGAAAAACGCCCGCGGCCAGATGGCCGCGAGCGCTCGACGAGGTGCCTTTTGGCTGTGTGGCGCGGGGCCTGGCTACTTGGTCTTGGCTACCAGCAGCGGGTCGCCCAGCTTGACGAGCGGGTTGCCGCCGATAAGCGTTCCGGACTCGCCGACATGGTCGATGCTCTTAAGACGATCGAGCTCGGAGACGATGACGGTCACGATGTCCTCGTGACCAGCGGCCTTAATGGCCTCGCGGTCGAAGCTGATGAGCGGCTGGCCTGCCTTGACCACATCGCCCATCTCGACAAAGCGGGCAAAACCCTTGCCGTTCATTTCCACGGTGCCCAGGCCGACATGGATGAACACGCGAAGACCGTCCTCGGTGATCATGCCAATGGAGTGGTTAGTGACAGTGGTGGCGCCGATGCGGCCGTTGGCGGGCGCATAGATGGTGCCGGTAATGGGCTCGATGCCATAGCCCTGGCCAAGCATACCCGAGGCAATCGTCTCGTCGGGAACCTCGTCCAGGTTGACGAGCACGCCGTTGACGGGGGCATAGATGACGCCTTCGCGGGTGGCGAAGCTTGCTGCGGGCGGAACGGACGCCTCGCCGGTCGAGGTGAAGGTGGACTTAAGCGAATCGAGCAGACCCATAGTTGCCTCCAACTTAAATAGGCGCATATCGCGCGTTTGGTTTGCCGGAAACGTTTCATATGTGTTTCGCGGCTTGGTCAACGCCCCTATTCTACGCTGCTCAGCGATACCTCTGAGCTGGGATTATGTGATATATCAGTTGGAGGGAAACTTATTGCCGGAGAGTTTCTACGTCCTGCACCCAACTGGGGTACGCTTAGATGCGAAAAAAGAGTGCGCATAATTTGCGCGAAGGGAGCACATATGATTGTCGAGAACCATGCGCTGTGGGGCGAGGAGCCGACCGAGGATTATCCGGCGACCTTTACGTATCTGGGTGCCGAGCCGCTGCCCGATAAACCGAATGGCCGCCGCCCCGCGGTGATCATCTGCGGCGGAGGCGGGTTTACGCATATCGCTCCGCACGAGCAGGACCCGGTGGCGTTTGCGTTTTTGGACCGCGGCTACCAGGCCTTTGTGCTCAACTATGTGACGAGTGGCACGGGTGACGTGAGCTTTCCGCACCCGCAGGCAGATCTTGCCAAGATGGTCGCCACGGTGCGCGCGAATGCCGACGAGTGGCATGTCGACCCCAAGTGCGTGTGCGTCGTGGGCTTTTCTGCTGGCGGCATGATTTGCGCCTCGCTGGCAACACAGTGGAAGACCGGCCCCTTCGCGGCACTTGCCGGGGCGCGTCCGGACGACATTCGTCCCGATGCCGTGGTGCTGGGTTATCCATTGCTCGACTTTGCCTATGTGCGTGACATGCAGACGCGCGATCCGCGCATTGACTTGCGTGTGCCCAAGACGGGCGGCAAGACGGGGCGCGATTTGCTCAACGACTACCTGTCGATGGTGACGGGCGGCGAGGCAACTGACGAGCATTTGGCCGACATATGCCCCACCACGCATGTTTCGCGCCAGATGCCGCCGACCTTTGTGTGGGGCGTGTCCGACGACAAGACGGCGCCGATCGCGCAGGTCTATCCGTTTGCCCAACGCATGGCGGAGGAGGGCGTCGCTTGCGAGATGCACGTCTTTGACCAGGGCGGTCACGGCCTTTCGCTCGGCAACGCCAACACCGCGGTCGATAACGAGGACAAACAGGTGGCAGTCCGTCCTTGGATCCGCCTAGCCTTCCGTTTCCTGGAGCGCCATATGTAAAAGTAGACTACTTGCCCGTTTCAAAAAGTCTGCTTAGAGGAGGAGCCATGCTTGAGGGTACGTATGTGGTTTCGGCCCAGACGCTGGTGGGGAGTAAACGCGGCGAGGTGACGTTTTCACATGGGGTGAACGGCGTGCTCAGGGCAGTACTAAACGTCAGGGGTCTCAATATCGCTCTCTCGAGTGCCCGCGCTGAGGGCGATTTCTTTGAACTCTCGGGTACTATCTCCCACGTCTTGATGGGCAAGGCGCCCTTTACATGCACGGGGTCAGTCGAGGGTGATCGACTCACTGCTACCGCGCGGTCGGGTTCCGTTTCGATCTCGCTGAGCGGTATGCGCAAAGAGCTTTCGGGGCGCACCGCATAAAGTTCGCGCAGGTAAACATCGGTATTTGACTTTATAAAATAGTTCAGAGCGCTATCATTTGTCGTTACGAGTTGGTTAGCCCCGGTAAACGGTTAACCGCGTCTAACGAAAGGATGAGCGCGTGAAGCTCGATACACTCGAGATTGGAAAGGACGCCGTTGTCGCATCGGTGACATCCGATGATCAGGCGCTCCGACAGCATATTTTGGACATGGGCCTAACGCCGGGCACCGAAGTCACCATGATGAAATACGCCCCTATGGGAGATCCGCTCGAGATCCGTCTGCGTGGCTACGAGTTGACACTGCGCAAGGACGATGCCGCCCGCATTGAGCTCGTGGGCATTCACGATACCGATATGGGTCCGCGCGCTAACGCTGCAATCGGCACGACGGAGCATCCGGCACTCGGCGAGGGGACGTATTCGCCCCGTGCGGCAAAGACGGCCGTGCCCGAGGGCGCGCCGCTGCACTTTGCCCTCGCCGGCAACCAAAACTGCGGCAAGACCACGTTATTCAACCAGCTGACGGGCTCCAACCAGCACGTCGGTAACTTTCCCGGCGTGACGGTCGACCGCAAAGATGGCACCATCCGTAACCATCCCGAGGCGAGCGTCACCGACCTGCCTGGCATTTACTCCCTGTCGCCGTACACGGGCGAAGAAATCGTCAGCCGCCAATTCATCTTGGACGAAGATCCCGACGCCATCATCGACATCATCGACGCCACCAACATCGAGCGTAACCTGTACCTGACGCTGCAGCTCATGGAGCTCGACCGCCCCATGGTCATCGCGCTCAACATGATGGACGAGGTGACGGCCAACGGCGGCGCCGTAGACGTCAACCTGCTCGAGAGCCTGCTGGGCGTGCCTGTTGTTCCCATTAGCGCTGCCCGCAACGAGGGTATTGGCGAGTTGGTGGATCATGCCTTGCACGTGGCGCGGTTCCGCGAGCGCCCCGGTCGCCTGGACTTCTGCGCGCCCGATGGCCCAGACGGCGGCGCGCTGCATCGCTGCATTCACGGCATCGCCAACCTTATCGAGGACCATGCCGCGACGGCGCACATTCCGGTGCGTTTTGCGGCGACCAAGCTGGTTGAGGGCGACGAGCTGGTGACCGAGGCGCTTCATCTGGACCGTAACGAACTTGACGCCATCGAGCACATCATTACCCAGATGGAGGGTGAGGCCGGTACCGACCGTCTATCTGCACTGGCTGACATGCGCTTCGGCTTTATCGGCGACGTGTGTGGGCGCTGCGTAGTCAAGCCGCACGAGAGCCGCGAGCACGTGCGTTCCGTCAAGATCGACCGCATCCTGACGGGTCGCTATACGGCCATTCCGGCGTTCCTGGTGATCATGGGTCTCGTCTTTTGGCTGACGTTTGGCGTGATCGGCGCGGCGTTGCAAGGACTTATGGAGGACGGCATCGCTGCCATCATCGCCTCGGCCGATGCGGGCCTCAAGGCGTTCGGCACCAACGACGTGGTGCGCTCGCTGGCTGTCGACGGTGTGCTTACGGGCGTGGGCAGCGTGCTGACCTTCCTGCCGATTATCGTCGTGCTCTTTTTGTTCCTCTCCATTCTGGAAGACTCCGGCTACATGGCGCGCGTGGCCTTTGTCATGGATAAGGTGCTGCGTCGCTTTGGCCTGTCGGGCCGCAGCTTCGTGCCTATGCTTGTTGGTTTTGGCTGCACCGTGCCAGCTATCATGTCGACCCGTACGCTCCCATCCGAGCACGACCGCAAGATGACGGTCATGCTCACGCCGTTCATGAGCTGCTCGGCTAAGTTACCGGTCTACGGCCTGCTGTGCGGGGCGTTTTTCCCGCAGGCGACGGTTCCCGCCATGGTCTCGCTCTATCTGATTGGCATTGCGGTTGGTTGCATCGCGGCTTTGGTGCTCAACCGCACAGCATTTAAGGGCGACCCGGTGCCGTTTATCATGGAGCTTCCCAACTACCGCCTGCCGAGCGTCAAGACGACGGTGATGCTGGCATGGGATAAGGCCAAGGACTTCATCACCAAGGCCTTCACCATTATCTTTGCCGCTACGGTGGTCATTTGGTTCCTCCAGACGTTCGACATTCGCTTTAATGTGGTCGCCGACCAGTCGCAGAGTCTGCTTGCCGGTCTGGGTAGCATCATCGCGCCGGTGTTGGCCCCGCTCGGCTTTGGCGACTGGCGCGCATCCACGGCGCTCGTCACCGGACTTATTGCCAAAGAGAGCGTCATCTCAACGCTCACGGTGCTTTTGGGCGCAACCTCTCCCGCGGCACTGTCAGCCATGTTTTCGCCGTTTACCGCCTACGTGTTCTTGGTCTTTACGCTGCTGTACCCGCCTTGCGTGGCGTCCATCGGCGCCGTCAAGAGCGAGTTGGGCGCGCGCTATGCCGTGGCCGTGTTCGCGTTTCAGGTGGCAGTCGCCTGGATCGTGGCGTTTGTCGTGCATTCGGCGGGTATATTGCTGGGGTTGGCTTAGCTATTTATTGATGGCGTAACCTCTATGTACCGAATTGTTTTCGGCCCCGCATCTGTTGCTGACGGATGCGGGGCCGTTGCTATATAATCGCCTCCGCTCAAAATGATTGGAGACGTTATATATGAGTCAGGCAAGGCAAGACGGTATCGCGCTCAAGCAGTGGCTCCCGCTTATCGGGCTCGCCTGTTGCGCGTTCGTGTTCAACACGTCGGAGTTCATGCCCATCGGCCTGCTGACCGACATCGCCGCATCGTTTTCGCTCACCGAGGCCCAAGCTGGCATCATGATCTCGGTCTATGCCTGGGGCGTCATGCTGCTGTCGTTGCCGCTCATGGTGTTCGCTTCGCGCTTTGAGTTCAAGCGGATGCTGCTCGGCGTGCTTGCCGTGTTCTCGCTGGGCCAGTTCCTGTCCGCCGTGGCGCCGACCTACCCCATCTTGGTCTGCGCACGCCTGGTGGTCGCCTGCGCGCATGCCGTGTTCTGGTCGGTCGCCTCGATCATGGCGTCGCGCCTGGTTGACACGCGCCACGGGGCGCTCGCCATCAGCATGATCGCCACGGGATCGTCCATCGCGCAGATCTTTGGCCTGCCCCTCGGCCGCGCCATTGGCCTGGCCGTGGGCTGGCGTATGACGTTTGCCGTGGTTGGGGCCCTCTCTGCCGCTGCGGTGGTGTACCAGGCCGCCGTGTTCCCGGCCATGCCGGCGGGCGAGCGCTTTACCGTCAAACAGCTGCCCGAGCTGCTCAAGAACCCGTTCCTGATTGCGCTCTACGCGGTCACGGTCTTTATGGCGACCGGCTACTACGCGGGTTACAGCTATATCGAGCCCTTCCTGGCGCAGGTCGCTCATGTCGACGCAAGCGCCATCACCATGACGCTGACGGCGTTCGGCTGCTCCGGCCTGGTGGGCAGCTGGCTGTTTGGCCGCCTGTTCGATGGGCATCGGTTTCCGTTCTTGGCGATCACGCTCTCCGGCGTGCCGGTGGCCCTGCTGCTCATGGGTCCGGCCGCATCATCGCTCGCGGCAGTGCTTGCCGTTTGCGCGCTGTGGGGCTGCTGCTCCACGGCCTTTAACGTGGCGTTCCAGGCCGAGCTCATCAAGTACACGCCGGCGGACTCGTCGGCCGTCGCCATGTCGATCTTCTCGGGCCTGTTCAATCTGGGTATCGGCACGGGCACCGCGATCGGCGGCGCCGTGGTTTCGGGCCCCGGTATCGCCTGGATCGGCTTCGCGGGCGGGGCGATCGCTCATATGACCCAATCCGCTGTCAAGAGCCACAATGGCCCCGCCGACCGCT
>CAUGGC010000043.1 GCA_959599095.1 uncultured Collinsella sp.
AAGGCCATGTGGGTCTTCTACGAGTATCCCGAGGAGTCCTTCGACAACATCATCCAGCCGTTCAGCTTCCCCGAGCTGCGTCAGAAGGCTCACTTCTGCGCCATCTCCTCTACCTCCGGCACCGCTACCGAGGTCACCGCGTTCTCCGTCATCACCGACTACGCCAAGGGCATCAAGTACCCGCTGGCCGACTTCAACATCACCCCTGATGTCGCCATCGTCGACCCCGAGCTCACCTACACCATGCCCGCCAAGCTGTGCGCTCACACCGGCATGGATGCTCTGACCCACTGCATGGAGGCCTACGTTTCCACCTTCGCCTCTATGTTCACCGACGCCAACGCTCTGCACGGCATCCGCGAGATCGTCGAGTGGCTGCCCAAGTCCTATGCTGGCGACCATGAGGCCCGTCAGCACATGCACGAGGCTCAGTGCATCGCCGGTATCGCCTTCTCCTCGGGCCTGCTCGGCATCGTTCACTCCATGGCTCACAAGACCGGTGCTGCCTTCGAGAACGGCCACATCATCCACGGTGCCGCTAACGCCATGTACCTTGGCAAGGTCATCCAGTGGAACTCCAAGGATCCGCGTGCTGCCGAGCGTTACGCTTACGTGGCCAAGGAGATCCTGCACCTTCCCGGCGAGACCAACGAGGAGCTCATCGCTGCGCTCGTCCAGAAGATTCGCGACCTCAACGACCAGCTCAACATTCCGCAGTCCATCAAGGATTACGCGAATGGCGGCGTGAAGGTCGACGCCGAGAACCCGCAGATGGTTTCCGAGGAGGAGTTCCTCGCCAAGCTGCCCGAGATCGCCGCGAACGCCGAGCAGGACGCCTGCACGCCCGAGAACCCGCGTGAGACCAAGGCTGCCGACTTCGAGAAGATCCTCAAGGCCTGCTACTACGACACCGACATCGATTTCTAATCGACTCTTGTTATCGTAACGAGGGGCTCCGCACGTATCTGTACGGAGCCCCTTTCTTTTTTAGAGAATGGGATAGTTATGGCTGCAATTTTCAATAGCCCCAGCAAGTACATCCAGGGTCCGGACGAGCTCGCCAAGCTTGGTTCCTATGTCGAGCCGCTCGGCGCTAAGGCTCTCGTCATCGTGACGCCTTCGGGCAAGAAGCGCGTCGGTGCCAAGATCGAGGGCGGCTTTGCCGAGGCTAAGGCCGAGCTGCTGTTTGAGGACTTTAACGGCGAGTGCTCCAAGGGCGAGGTCGATCGCCTGGTTGCGCTCGCCCGCGACAACGGTTGCGACATCATCGTCGGCGTCGGTGGCGGCAAGATCCTCGACACCGCGAAGGCCGTCGCCTATTACCTGGAGTCCCCGGTTATCATCTGCCCCACCATTGCTTCGACCGATGCACCGTGCTCGGCACTTTCGGTGCTCTATACCGATGACGGCCAGTTCGACAAGTACCTCTTCCTTAAGGCGAACCCCAATATCGTCCTTATGGATACGACGGTTATCGCGGCGAGCCCGGTGCGCCTGACGGTTTCCGGTATGGGCGATGCGCTCGCAACCTATTTCGAGGCTCAGGCGACGCACGATGCCGACGGCGGCACCTGCGCCGGCGGCAAGGGCGGAATGGCCGGCCTGGCGCTCGCCAAGCTCTGCTATGAGACGCTCATGGCCGATGGCGTCAAGGCCAAGGTTGCGCTGGAGAAGGGTGCGCTCACGCCTGCCGTGGAGCATATCATCGAGGCCAATACGCTGCTTTCGGGCATTGGCTTTGAGAGCTCGGGCCTTGCTGCTGCTCATGCCATCCACAATGGTCTGACGATGCTGCCCGAGTGCCACAGCATGTATCACGGCGAGAAGGTCGCCTTTGGCACTATCGTCCAGCTGGTGCTCGAGGATGCCCCGACCGAGAAGCTCGAGGAAGTCTTGGGCTTCTGCATTGAGTTGGGCCTGCCGGTCACGATGAAGGAACTTGGAGTTGCCGAGGTTACGCGCGAGAAGGCCATGATTGTTGCCGAGGCCGCGTGCGCGCCCGATGACACCATGTGCAACATGCCGTTTGAGGTGACGCCCGAGATGGTCGCAAACGCCATCCTGGGTGCCGACGCGCTGGGCCACTACTATCTCATGGATGAGTAAATCAAGCTAAGGAAGGGGCAAAGCCAGCAGATGGCTTTGCCCCTTTTTGCTATGGTGCAAAGGGGTCAGGTTACTTTGCACCAATCGTTGTTTGATGAAGGGCGGATTCTCGTATGGCGCTTCCCATGGTTTACGGCGGTCCCGGTCGGTATGTTCAGGGGCCGGGCGAACTTTCGCGTCAGGGCAGGTATTTGACATGGTTGGGCTGCGCTGCCTATGTCTTGTTTGACCAGGGCACCGAGGATCGGCTGTGCAGGCAGATCGTCGATGGATTTCTGGACGACGATCTGAGTGAGCCGTTCTTTAAGATTTATGACGGTCCGTGTACGGAAGAGGCCGTTGTCGAAATGGCTAAGGAAGCCCAAGCCGAGTATTGCGACATGGTAGTGGGTATTGGCGGCGGCAAAATGCTCGATATCGCCAAGGCCGTTGCGTTTTATGCCGAGTTGCCGTTGTGCGTATGCCCCACGGCGGCTTCGATGGACGGTCCGTGCAGCGCGATTTCGGTGCTGTATCACGAGGACGGATCGTTCGACCGCTACCTGATGCTTGAGAAGAATCCAGACCTAGTTGTGGTCGATACCAACGTGCTCGCGGCAGCCCCGCTGCGTATGACGGTCGCCGGCATGGGCGACGCGCTGGCAACGTACTTCGAGGCACGTTCGTGCGCCGCGGCGCATGGCGCCAACGAGCACGGTGGCGCGCCGGGACACTTGGCCTTGGTTGCGGCTCGTGCCTGCTATGACACGCTTATGGAGTGCGGCGTCGCTGCCAAGCGCGATCTCAAGAAGGGGCGTATATCGCCGGCGGTTGAGCGTCTGATCGAGTGCAATATTCTGCTCTCGGGCGTCGGCTTTGAGAGCGGTGGCTTGGCGTTGGCACATGCCATCGCCAACGGTCTGACGATTCTGCCCGAGTGCAAGGCCATGCACGGCGAGGCCGTGGCATTTGGCCTGGTGGTCCAGCTGCGCCTGGAGCGTGCGCCCGAGCTTGATCAGGTGCTCGAGTTTTGCCAGCGCGTTGGTCTGCCGACGACGCTCGAGGAGCTGGGTCTTGGCGAGATTTCCGATGCTGATCTGCAAGGTGTTGCAAATGCGGTCTTTAGAAACGAGCGCAATATGGCTAACGAACACGCCAAGGTGACCAAACAACAGCTCGTGCAGCTCATGTGCGAGGCATAGTTTGGCGCTTGATTGGCCTTGTGCAATCGAGGCGGCGATAGACCATGGGCTATTTGCCGCAAAGATGCTCCGCGTGTAATTTGCCCGAGGCGTGGGCCGATAGCGTATCATTATCTCTTGCTTGTTTGCACTGCTCAGGGAGGGGCCGCGCATGGCGCAGGAACACGATCTGTTTGATGACATTATCGAGATCAGCAAGGGTTTCGACTTTCTTAAAAACCCGCTTGGCGGTGTGACCGATGCACTCGATCCGTCGGCGCCGCAGTGGAATCCTGCCGACTACAAGGAGCGCCCGCGCGGCAACACCATTCCGTGCCTGACCTGCAAAAACGAAAAGAGCGGCTGCACCGCGTGCATGGACGTGTGCCCGGTCAACGCTATCGAGGTCGAGGAAGACGCCATCGAGATCCTCGACTCCTGTCGCAAGTGCGGCCTGTGCGCCGCTGCCTGTCCGACCGAGGCGATCATCTCGCCGCGCCTGGCGCCCAAAAACCTGTATGACGATATCGTCTCTGCAGCTACGAGCCACGAGACCGCCTACGTCACCTGCACGCGCGCCCTCAAGCGCATGCCGCGCGAGAACGAGGTCGTCGTCGCCTGCGTGGGCGATATTACGGCCGAGACCTGGTTCTCGGTACTGGCGGACTATCCCAACGTGAGTGTGTACCTGCCGTTGGGCGTGTGCGATAAATGCCGCAACACCGGCGGTGAGGACATTCTGGGCGAGGCAATCGCTACCGCCGAGGAGTGGGCCGGTACGGGCATGGGCCTGGAGGTCGACCCCAAGAGCCTCAAATGTCATAAGCGCCGCGAGTACGAGCGCAAGGAGTACATGGATAAGATTGCCCGCACCACGGGCCTTACCGTGACCAAGCTCAACCCGGCAACGGCGGCGCTGGCCTCGGTGACGCAGAAGCTCAAAGCCCACCGCCACCAGATTACCCAGCTGGAGCGCACGCTCAATACCATGTGCGGCACCACGACGACCAAGCGTCGCCGTTCACTCACGCACGGGCGCCAACTGGTGCTCTCGACGTTGCAAAACCACCCCGAGCTTGCCCAGAACATGCAGGTGAGCACGCCGGAATGCGATTTTGACAAGTGCACGTCGTGTGGCGAGTGCGTCAACGTGTGCCCCACGTTTGCCTGCGATCTGGTGGGAAGCGGTCGCTTTGCACTGGAGTCCACGTATTGCCTAGGCTGCGGAGCCTGCGTCAAGGTGTGCCCCGAGCATGCGCTTAAGCTGGTTGAACATGATGCATCCAACCTGGTCGTCGTCGATCCCGAGGCCGAGGAAAAGGCCGCCCAGAAGGCGAAGGCCCACGAAGAAGCCCAGAAGGTCAAGGCTGAGGCAAAGGCCAAGCTCGACAAGATGCTCGATCAGGTGGAGAAACTCGCGGACTAGTCAGCGACCCCTATCTCTGCTTCATTCGTGCCGCCGTGGCGTCCGGGTTCGCCCAGATGCCGCGGCGGCGCTATACTTATGCAGTTTGAAATGCTTGTACCAAAAGGAGCTGTCGTGTCCCTTTCCATCGGTATCGTGGGCCTGCCCAACGTGGGCAAGTCGACGCTGTTCACCGCGCTTACCAAAAAGACCGGCCTTGCCGCCAACTACCCGTTTGCCACGATCGACCCCAACGTGGGTATCGTTGATGTGCCCGATAGCCGCCTGCAAAAGCTCGCCGACATCGTTAACCCGGGCCGCATCGTGCCGGCTACGGTCGAGTTCGTCGACATCGCAGGTCTGGTGAAGGGCGCTAACGAGGGCGAGGGTCTGGGCAACCAGTTCCTGGCCAACATTCGTGAGACCGATGCCATCTGCGAGGTCGTGCGCTACTTTAAGGACCCCAACGTCATGCGTGAGGTGGGCCGCACGGGCGAGTTCGTCGATCCCGCCGGCGATGCCGACACCATCATGACCGAGCTCATCCTGGCCGACATGGGCACGCTTGAGAAGCAGCTGCCCAAGCTCGAGAAGGAGGCCAAGCGCGACAAGGAGCTCATGCCCAAGTTTGAGGTCGCCAAGCGCCTGCTCGCCTGGCTCAACGAGGGCAAGCGCGCCGCGTCCATGGAGATGACCGACGAGGAGCGTGCCGCCGCCAAGGGCCTGTTCCTGCTCACCATGAAGCCCATCCTGTATGTGGCCAACGTAGACGAGGACATGCTCAACGACGACCTGGCGCCCATCGATGGTGTCAAGCCACTGCCCATCTGCGCCAAGATCGAGGCCGAGCTTTCCGAGCTCGATCCCGAGGACGCCGCCGACTACCTGGAGAGCCTGGGCCTGGAGCAGCCCGGTCTGGACGTGCTCGCGCAGGCAGCCTACAAGCTGCTCGGCCTGCAGTCGTTCTTTACGGCTGGCGAGATGGAGGTCAAGGCCTGGACGGTGCGTCAGGGTGCGACCGCTCCGCAGGCCGCCGGCGTCATCCACACCGACTTTGAGCGCGGCTTTATTAAGGCCGAGGTCATTGGCTATGATGACTACATCGAGCTCGGTGGTGAGCAGGGCGCCAAGGCCGCCGGCAAGCTGCGCATCGAGGGCAAGGACTATGTCATGGCCGATGGCGACGTCGTGCACTTCCGCTTTAACGTGTAAGGACGACGCGCATGTTCAAATATGGCAAAAAAGCCGGCTACATGGGCATCGCGCTGCTGGTGCTTGCGGTGCTTCCGCTGGTGATAGCGGCGTTTGTGATCCCCAACATTGGCCCCGAGGTGGCAACGAAGTTTAATGCCGCCGGCGAGGTGACGCGCTGGGGCAAGAGCTACGAGCTGCTGGCGCTTCCGGTGCTCAACCTGCTGCTGAGCGTGGCGACGTACTTTACGGCGGGACGCCAGGCCAAGAACAATGATGACTCCGCCGCCATGGCGCGCATCGTATGCGAGCGCTACCTGCGCAACGGTTGCATCACGGGTGTGTTCCTCAACGTAATCAACGTTTACTTTATGTACTCGGCGATTACCGGAACGGGCTTTGGCTTTGGTTTCTAGCTTGTCCTTTTAGGCAACGAGCCTGCACGCATATTCAATGGCTGCTGCGAGGCCGCCGCTTGATCGTGGTTGAAAGACTACATCGGCGGCGGCCTCGTTTTCGTATCCGGCGCCGCGAAGGGTGAGTGCTATGCCGGCTTCTAAAAGGAGCGGCAGGCCGCGTTGGCTGGTTGCGATTACGGCAGCCTGATTGAGCGAGCAGCCGTGCGTTTGGCATTGGATGGCAAGTTCACCTTGCGCCGGGCAAGGGACCAGAACGGCGGCGACGCGACTTGATAGCAATGCAAATGCTGTGCGCTCATCGGGCGAAAGGCATTCGGCTTCAACGACGACGAGCTTGGGCGGTGCGCTGTTTGTGCGAAGCATGGCTCGGTACATGCGGACCGAAGAACCCGACATAGAAAACTCCTGTGTATTCGTTTAAACGTAAACTATAGTTTACGTTTTTGTTCGGCTCCATTTCAAACTCGTCTGCATGGACGAACGTGCGAAACAGATTCTTGGCAGGCGGGTCGAAGAGACACGCAGGGACCTTGGTATCTCCAAGGTTGATTTTTGTGTGGCGACAGGAATCAGCCGACCCTACCTCGACCGAATCGAAGATGGGACGGCAAATTTCACGCTCAAGGTTCTATTTAAGATCGCGCCCGCACTCGGCATGACGGTGTCAGAGCTTCTCGAGGGCATCGAATAGGGCGTTCCCCCGCTGTATTTGACGCTCTTTGGGCGGGTCCCCCTGGTTGCGATGTGCAAAATCGCGAGTATTCAGCACCAGTTCGGCCGTAGATGGTAGCCCGAGCGGCTGGCTTTGCCTTTTTGGCAGTAGTTAATCCACATACTAAATAAAAATGAGGAATAAATATTTACTAGCCGGAACCTTCGTCCTAAAAGTTCGTCTAATAATCGGCCGATTCTATGCCTCCGGAGGAGAAATTGCAGAATACTCCGATTTTTGCACGGCCCGAGGGGGACCACCTGTCGTTTAAGGTTGCGATAAGTGGAGCTGCCTTAGAGATTACGCCATCGGGATACGGTCGTGGTTAACTTGGCTGTAGAACAGGCGCTGGATTTCGGCGGCATCGCGTGACTGGCCGAGTGCCCACATGGTCTTGGCCACGAGCGTCTCGGTGGTCATGTCGTCGCCGCGCAGAATGCCCGGATGATCGGCGTAAGCACGGCCGACCTCATAAACGCCCAGATCGAGGCCCTCCTCGGGGACCTGCGTGGTCATAACGACGGTGCGGCCCGAATCGACCCAGCGGAAAATCGCCTCCTGGAATGACTCGCCGGACTCGCCAAACTCGGGAATACCGCCAATGCCAAAGGTCTCAAGAATTACAGCATCGTAGCTATCGGCTAGGGCGTCCAGGATACCCGGGTTCACGCCGGGCGTAAGCTTAAGGACAAACACGCGCGGGTCGATGCTGTCGTAGAAACGCACCGGGTTTTCGCCCTGATGGGTGCCGTGAAGCCCGTTGCGCACAATGCGGTCGTTGCGGATGTAGGCAATGGGCGGATAGTTGACGCTAATGAACGCGTTAAAGCTCATGGTGCGCTGCTTGCGGGCGCGCGTGCCGGCAATGGCGACGCCACCAAACACAATCGACACATCGTGCGAGTGCTCGTCGAGCGCATAGAGCAGGCTCTGGTACAGATTGAGCTTGGCGTCGGTAAAGGGGTTGCCCATGGGCTTTTGCGAGCCGGTGAGTACGATGGGCTTGGGGCTGTCCTGAATCAGATAGGAAAGTGCTGCCGCGGTATAGCTCATGGTGTCGGTGCCGTGCAGAATCACGAAGCCGTCGTGGTCGGCATAGCCTTCGACGATGACGTCGCGGATACGCATCCAGTCGCTGGGGCGCATGTTGGTGCTGTCGATGTTCATGGGCTGCACCACGTCGAGCTCGCAGAGGCCCGAGATCTCGGGGACGCTCTGGGCGAGCTCCTCACCGGTCAGGGCGGGGGAGAGGCCGTTGCCGTCCTCGGTCGATGCGATGGTGCCGCCCGTGGCGATGAGAAGGATGCGCTTCATGCTGGTATTCCTATCGTATTTGCCGCCGCAGAGGCGGAGTCGTTCGGCAGTATTGTGGCACAGGGCGTCCAATGTTCAAACGTATTACATCATCTGTGACGTTTGGTAACACTTCAATCGCCGTCAAATAGGGCCTAGGTCGTGCGTTTGCCGTGCGCTGATGGCTGCGAGGGACGAGAAACCCCATATAACGTGTACACTATGTAAACTGTTTTCGTTTATTCGCGCGGGTGGGCACCGGCTCCCCGCCAACAAGAGGGGGAAACCATGGATCAAAAGGCTTCCGCAAAGGTCCTCGTACTCGACTTTGGTGCGCAGTACGGTCAGCTCATTGCCCGTCGCGTCCGCGACCTCAACGTGTATTCCGAGATTGTCCCCTGCGACATCTCGGCCGACGAGATTCGCGAGATGAACGCCTCTGCGCTCATCCTTTCCGGCGGCCCGGCCTCCGTGTACGCCGAGGACGCTCCGTCCATCGATCCCGCCATCTTTGACCTGGGCCTTCCCGTCCTGGGCTTCTGCTACGGCCATCAGATCACGGCCGTGACGCTCGGCGGCAAGGTCGGCCACTCCGAGGTGGGCGAGTACGGCCGTGCCACTATTACGCGTACTGCCGGCGCCAAGCTCTTTAACTCCACGCCCATGGAGCAAACCGTGTGGATGAGCCACCGCGACGCCGTGTCCGAGGTGCCCGAGGGCTTTACCGTTACCGCCAGCACCGACGTGTGCCCGGTTGCCGCCATGGAGTGCGTCGAGCGCAAGATCTTCACCACGCAGTTCCACCCCGAGGTCAAGCACTCCGAGTACGGTCAGCAGCTGCTGAGCAACTTCCTGTTTGAGATCTGCGGCCTGGAGCCCAACTGGAGCATGGACAACCTGGTCGAGACCATGACGGCCGAGTTCCGCGAGAAGGTCGGTGACGACCGCGTGATTCTGGCCCTGTCCGGTGGCGTCGACTCCTCCGTCGTGGCTGCGCTGGGCGCCCGCGCCGTGGGCAAGCAGATGACCTGCGTGTTCATCAACCACGGCCTGCTGCGCAAGGGCGAGCCCGAACAGGTGGAGGAGGTCTTCACCAAGCAGTTCGATGTCGACTTTATTCACGTTCACGCCGAGGACCGCTATGCCGAGCTTCTGGCCGGCGTGACTGAGCCCGAGGAGAAGCGCCGCATCATCGGTACGCAGTTCTGGAAAGAGTTCTTCGCCGTGGCGCAGCAGCTCGAGACCGACGGCAAGCCGGTCAAGTACCTGGCCCAGGGCACCATCTACCCCGACATCATCGAGTCCGGCGCTCGCAAGACGGGCGGCAAGACGGCCACCATCAAGAGCCATCACAACCTGATTCCGTTCCCCGAGGGCGTGCACTTCGACCTTATTGAGCCGCTCGACCACTTCTTTAAGGACGAGGTCCGCGCACTTGGTCTGGCGCTGGGCCTGCCGGGTCACATCGTGTTCCGTCAGCCTTTCCCGGGCCCGGGTCTGGCCATCCGCATCATCGGCGCAGTCGACAAGGAGAAGCTCGAAATCCTCAAGAACGCCGACGCCATCGTGCGCGAGGAGCTCGATGCTTACAACCAGCGTCTGTTTGAGCAGACCGGTGAGCGCAACTCCGAGCACAGCTGCTGGCAGTACTTCGCGGTTCTGCCCGACATTAAGTCCGTCGGCGTCATGGGCGACGAGCGCACCTATCAGCGCCCGATCATCCTGCGTGCCGTCGAGTCCAGCGATGCCATGACCGCCGACTGGGCCAAGCTGCCCTACGACGTGCTGGCCCGCATTTCCGGCCGCATCGTTGCCGAGGTCCCCGGCGCCAACCGCGTGTGCTACGACATCACGTCCAAGCCGCCCGCGACGATCGAATGGGAATAGTAAATAGCTCTTTGCGAGGGAGGTCGGATGCGGCCTCCCTCGTTTTTTATTTGCGTGCCATGGATGCTTGTGCATTGTGGTGTATGTGGTACATGCAAACCAGCCACGCAATCTCTCAAGCTGTTTAGCTGGGATTATTGTTTGCTGGTATTTTTTAAAGTGTTTTCAATTACCGAAGCAACGCCATCAATTTATTTCAATTAATGCTGACCGGCAGATTGCGTCCGCCCGCAAGAGGCCGCTCGGACTGGTACTCAAAATGTACTCACGACGTTTTGAGTATCGATTTGCTGGTACTCACAGACGGTAAAAACGACTGTCTACCTCGATATATTCGTTATCCCCAACGATTCGTCAACGAATGCTGGCTAGTGATTGAGTGATGCATGGCTCAAATTGGCATACGTAATTACGTAATTACGTATTCTGAAGTAAAATGATTTCGGTCAATTAAGGAACGTAGAACAGGTCAATTCGGAGGGGCGACCATGGAGGAAGATCAGGCTGTTCATGCCGAAAGGGAGCTAGATAAGTTCACGCTCTCGATAACCCGCGAGGATAAGCGGGCTCTTAAGTCCTATGCCGCGCGCCAGGATAAGACGGTGGCTAAAGTCCTGCGCGAATGGATTGACGAGAAGTGCAAGGGGGAGAAGTGATGTCTCAGACGGCGCAAGCAGTCGTTCAGAACCTTGTTGATCGCGCTGTCAAGCTGGGTGATCGTCAGCTCGCTGCCGACATCCGCGCCTTTGCTGCGCAGCGCCGGTTTGGGCTTGTATTTGAACACAACCGTCCAGAGCGACTTCGCCTTTATGGCAAACCTATCATGGAGGGCGATGTCGTACAGGTGCTTCCCGAGCGTGGTAAAAAAGAGGACTCTAGCTCCCAACTGCTATGGTTGGTAAATGCCGTTCGGGGGGGGTGTTCCTATAGTTTTGTCAACTGGGCAATGCTGTTTTCGAGATTGAAT
>CAUGGC010000044.1 GCA_959599095.1 uncultured Collinsella sp.
GCGACGGGGGCGAGGCGAATGGCTGAGCGGTATCGATATGCGGGTTCAACGGTATCACATTGGCCACATAGATTTTTAACTTGCATTTCTACCCGCCCTTTTCGTAGAGTCGCCGATACGTGCTTAGCGCACCCTCGGCGCGTCCGGCAGGCTTTGCGAAATGAGATCCAGGAGACTTCGGCGCAGCATCATCTTGCGGAATGCTTCTAATGAGCCTCCCATCCTTCAAAAACAGAATCTCATCGCACAGCCTATCGACCGAATCCAAGATGTGGGATGACATGATGATGCACGTACCAGAATCGGCCAGCTTCCTGAGAATCTCGGAATGCAAGTCCACCCTGCTGGGGTCGAGCGCGTTCATGGGCTCATCTAATAGAAGGTACCGCGCGCCCGTCGCATACGCGATCGCCAGGGTAAGCTGCTGCTTCATGCCCTGGCTCAGAGTGCGGATCCTCATCTTCGCGAACTCGCCTATCTGCGTTTGTTCCACTATCTCTTCGATATCGCGAGCATGCGGCCACATATCGCAAACCATCTTGAGGTGATCTTCCGCACGCAATCCGGGATACAGCAACGTCCCCTCACCAGGTGCATAGAAGATCATAGAACGGACCTCTCTCGCACCCGTACCCTGCACCTCATCCAGAACGATGCTCCCGTCCACGCGAGGACCCGGCAAACCTGCCATCGCACGCAGCAACGTCGTCTTTCCATGCCCGTTCGGAGCGACGAGACCGTAGACCGTACCCGGGGCAAACTCAGCGTTCACCGAATCTACGAGCACCTTCTTTCCATAAGAGATCGTCAGCGTTTGAAGGTCAATCATCGAGATCATCCCCTTTCGATCTTTGGAACACTCAGGCGCACCATCAACGGAGATACGGCGCCCAAGACCACCAGCAGAGCGCCCGATGCGCCGACGACCTCTCCAAAAGGCATCGCGTTCGTCCCTCGCCCAAGGAACCCAATCGTCCCCACCTGGGAAGCGGGATCAAACGAGGCGAATGGAGCCAGCAGCGCGACGCCCATGCCCACGCTTTCAACATGAGCGCTCAACGAACCCAACACCAAGAGAACCGCGCAAACCATTCCGGTGACAACGGGGTTGCGGCTAATCGCTGCTGTCAACGCAGCGACGACGGAAATCACGCCGTATGCCATGACCAGCAACGGAATACTGCACAACACCGCCTCCCCCACCGTGGACGTTGTCGAAGCTCCCGCCCGAATGAGAGCGACGGGATACTCCGATCCACCCGCACCGTTCTTAATCACGGACACAACGACAGCGGGAACCATCGACACCAAAAGCAGCACCAAGCCAAGCAGGAGAGCCAGCGCAACAGCCGTCAGAAAACGCACATGCGCTGTTGCGGGGATCTGGAGAACCAGAAGGGAACGACACTGCAGGTGGGTGCACGCGAGCGATGTGACAACCACGGGCAACAGCAAAAATAAGGAGGGAAGCGCTGCCTGGAGATACGAAAGGAGGATTAATGGGGGCATCTTCGTACTTAACTCGTAAACCTTGGGGTCCGGCAAGCTCGCGATCGACTCAAGCAGAAGGGCGCGCGCCTCCGCACGAGAAGGAGTCTCCGGCTCGATTCCGATCGATTGCAGGAGAGTCGCATCTGCCGCGCCCAGCTCACCTCGAGCGCGCTCGTACGTCGCAAGGCTTCGAAACCCCTCCGCAGGCATAGGCGCGTACACGAAACCCGAAAGAGCATCCCGCATGTCTTCCAGGGCCGCTTTGCCCTCGACGTCCATATTCGCAGCGTTCTGCTCTAGATACCGATCTATTGAACGGAGCTCCCCATCCCTATACCGAACAGCGGAAACGTTATCAGCGTCAGGAAACATCTCGACCAGAGCCGGGGCCAGCATCGTCGTCGACATTGCAATCGCGCATACGGCGAGGGTAGGAGAACGCAGGAGCAGTTTCCCCATCGTTCTTACGTATGCAACGGCGGAGGCACAAGCGCTCGAACGAGTTGCCGTTCTCGATGCAGTGAAGGAACCTCTCTCAAGACAAATCGGGGATATCGGGCACGCGCAGCCGCTCTTTCCAGCAACGCAAAGCAGGCTAATTGCCAGCACCTCGATCCCGATTGCGCATACGAGGGCAATCGCGCCACGCTCGAAGCAAAGTCCAGGCAGATTCACTATCTGCGTTGTCGGGTACGGGCTATAGGCGCCGACGGTCAACTCAGTGTTCGCATACGTAAGGGGATTCAACAGGGCGAACTCACGTAAAGCGATGGATCTTCCGTAATACCCGGGAACCATCGTCACCCCCATCAGGGCACATACGAACACGATTCCAAGCGTAGGGTTATTGGCAATCTTCACGGCAAGGTGAACGACAAGCGAGATGAACGCTGCCACCAAGAATTGCAAGATGGCCGTCTGCGCGAACACCAGCCAAGCCGGTTTGATAACCGGAGTCGCATATTGAATGTAGCCTATCGGATAGAACGGCGAGCCCGGGCCATTCTTCACAAGCGCGGCGATTATCCCTGGAAGATTGATGGCGAGGACGGCAAGCATTGCAAAAACACTCGCCCATACGCTCGATGCAACAAGTCTACCCAGCTCGCCCATCGGTGCCTGGATGATGAGCTTTTCACGTTTGTTAAGACGCGCGGCAAGGAACGAGACGGCAACGGCCGTTGCGACCCATAGCAAGTACTCCTTCGATCCGTCATAATAGGTGTACTCTCCATCCGATATCTGCAGAAACGGAAGTAGGGGAGAGAGCGGTGCCAAGATAAGACGTCCCGCGGCAAGAGGGTACAGAAGCGCGGGCATGCTTGATGAAGAGGTATAGACACCGTCCTCCCCCGCATTCACAAGCGCATCCGCATAGGATGCTGACAATTCCTGCTCAACACGGGTTATTCCCGACTCGAGGTATTCGACCCGTCCGTCGATGCCAGCCGCGCTCCTGAAGACGGGCAGAGCACAAAGAACCATCAACGCAACAACGACAACACAGAGCGACCTGGAGGAGAGAAGCGACCTAAAGATCGCCTTCGAGATTTTGAGCATATTCATCGCCAACCTTAACCTCATCCAGTCGGAACAGAGGGGCCGAACAAAATGCTCGGCCCTTATTACTTGCCGGCAAAGTCAATTTAACATAAACTGTTAAAAAGTAACCTGAGTTTTTTAAATTCTTCGGAGGTTATTATGAGTTCCGACAATCGCACTCCCCGGCTTCATTCCTTCCGCATCGCATGTGCGATAGCCTCTGCGACCCTTTGCGCCACCGCCATCGCACAAGTGGCGTTCTCCTTAAAGCCAGCAATCGAAGTGCTCGACAACCCTGTAATTGCAGACTCCCCCGCGTATCCAGCCCTTGCGATCTCGACATTGGTCCCTGCCGTCATCGGTATCGCTACGACCATCCTCAGCGCCGTTCTCGTGTGGACGATCAAGAGCGGAGACCCCTTCAAGAAAGGGTCTGCGACATGCTTGAAGGTGCTCGGCATTCTCTTCGTTGTTCAAGCTGCCACCAGCCTCTACGCCGGCTCACTCAAAACCTCCGTTTCGATGTTTGGCGGCGAGGGGGCCGTCGGCGCCCAAGAGATCGCTTCATCATTCGATTGGACCTCTCTGGTTCTCGGCATCGTCCTGTTCATGCTTTCCCAGCTCTTCTTGTACGCCCGAGAGCTGTACCTCGACTCCGACGAGATTGCGTAAGGAAACGCCATGCCCGTAATTGTTCGCCTCGACAAGATCATGGCCGAGCGAAAGATTTCCTCGAACGAACTTGCCGAAAGGATTGGAACCACGCCCGTGAACCTGTCCCGTATTAAAAAAGGGCATATTCGCGGCATTCGCTTCAACACACTCGAGCAGCTATGCCTCGCCCTTCGTTGCCAACCCGGAGACCTTCTCGAAGTCATGAGCGAAGAGGATGCCCGAAAGGAGTTCGGACTCGATTGGTCCGCCGAGGATTAGAGGGCGGTCGTACTCGCCCTGCACACGGGGATGCGAATCGGCGAGGTCTGCGGCCTTCGGTGGTGCGATGTGGATTTCGAGACGGGCCTGATCTCGATCAGACACTCGGTGGCGTACGCGAAGGGAATGGGTTCGTTCATCAAGGACACCAAGACCCATGACGCCAGGGGTCCCCATCGACCCGGTCGGCCTACTCCCCTTCCTGAAGGAGACCCACGAGATCGACTGCGGAAAGCTGCGCTTGCGCGACCTTACCGGGGCGGTCGAGATCGGGGACTGCTACATCCTGTCGGAGCCGGGCGCGACCTTCGCGACGACAAGCTATATCCGCAGGGCGTTCAAGACGTTCTCGGAGACCAACGGCCTCATGGGCACCAACGACGAGCTGATCACGTTCCACGGCCTTCGCCACACGTTCGCAACGCAGTGGATCCGCCAAGGCGGCGATATCAAGGCGCTCCAATCGATCCTCGGCCACAAGGACGCCATGGCGACGCTCAACGTCTACGCCGACATCGAGCCCATCTCCAAAATCCATAACATGCTGCGCGCCACGCCGTGCCTTTGGCGCGGGCACCTCGGGCCGAGGGTCGATCCGGGTCCCATGTTCCAACAGAGGATCCAGGAGTCCATCGAGACGCTCCAGGCGTTCGGCTACGGCATCACCGAGCCGGACGACCGAAATATCGCCATACGCGACGTGAAGACGAACAGTTGGCTCTAGCTCACCGAGTACGCGGCAGTGCTGGGCCCATCCCAACTGAGGTCACGGTGGTCCGATAGGGGCGCCGCCCGCGGCATGCGCCGCGGAGCG
This sequence comes from uncultured Collinsella sp., assembly GCA_959599095.1. Lineage (GTDB taxonomy): Bacteria > Actinomycetota > Coriobacteriia > Coriobacteriales > Coriobacteriaceae > Collinsella. The sequence continues at coordinate 4,781 of CAUGGC010000044.1, forward strand.
GTATCCCCTAACGAAGGGCGGGGATGCCCTCCGCTTCCAGTTCGGAATCAGCCGTCGGAGGCGTTCGGCTGACTGCGGGAACGGCCTGTCCGCTCAATGTGTTCGGCCGAGATCGGAAATCAACCCAACACGAGCCGGACACGCGCCAGACGGCTCTTCCCCGTGCGGCCTTCCCCCTTACGCTCATGTTGCAGGCATGTAACGCCGCAGCGAGCGCGCCTTTTTTGCGCCAGACAGGTACAATGATGAACACTGTACCGTAGCGGAGCGCCCCGCGCGCGCCGCAATCACGCGAAAGGGTTTCCCATGGCCGAGATCTCGTCCTCCCGTATCGTCATCACCGTCCTTGGCAAGAACCGCCCCGGCATCGTCGCCGGCGTCACCCGTGTCCTAGGCGAGGCCAACGTCGACATCCGCGACATCACGCAGTCCATTATCGAGGACATCTTCACCATGACCATGCTGGCCGATACCGCCGAGTCCAAGCTCGACTTCGCCGAGCTGCAGAAGGCGCTGGCCGAGGCCGGCGAGCTTTCGGGCGTCAACGTGTCCATCCAGCGCGAGGACGTCTTCAACTTTATGTACCGCCTGTAGCGAGCAAGCCGCTGGGGATAGCCTGACGCGCGCATGCCCATGCAAATCACCCCGATGCGGCCCGGAGAGGAGCGCGCATGGCCTACGACGCCAAGAAAATCTATTACCGCTTCGATGACCACTTGAGCCGCCTGGTTCTGGATTACGAAGCAAGCCGCCAGATTTCGCCCGAGAGCGAAAGCCTCTACCACGGCCTGCCGACCGACCCTTATGACGAGGGCTTGTTTGTCGAGCACAATGTCAAGCGCGGCCTGCGCAATGCCGACGGCTCGGGCGTGGTCGCGGGCCTCACTCGCATCTCGGATGTGCACGGCTACAACAAGGTCGACGGAAAGGTCGTGCCCGATCAGGGCAAGCTCACGCTTCGCGGCTACAGCATCGAGGATCTGGTCAACAATGCCCAGGCCGAGAATCGCTACGGCTACGAGGAAGTCGCCTATCTGCTTATCACGGGTTCGCTGCCCAACAAGGAAGAGCTCGACGGCTTCTGCGAGCGCCTGGGCGCCTTTAGACATCTGAGCGACGAGTACGTCAAAGAGTTCCCTATGACCACGGTGTCGTCGAGCATCATGAACGTGCTCCAGCGCGCCGTGCTGCTGCTCTACGCCTTCGATGCCGAACCAGACGTGATCACGCCCGAGCACGAAATCGACGTCGCCATCTCCATGCTCGCCCGTCTCCCCCGCATCGCCGCCTTCGCGCATATGGCCTCGGTCGCCAAGCGCCGCGGCTCCGAGGTTCATGTACCGCACCCCACACCCGGTCTCTCCACCGCCGAGACCATCCTGCAGGTGTTGCGCGGCGGCATGGCATTCACCCGCGACGAGGCCATGCTGCTCGACGTGATGCTCATGCTGCATGCCGAGCACGGCGGCGGCAACAACTCCACGTTTGCCTGCCGCGTGCTGTCCTCCTCGGCCACCGACCCGTATTCCGCCTACGCCGCGGCTATCGGCTCGCTCAAGGGTCCGCGCCACGGCGGCGCCAACGCCAAGGTCGTGTCCATGCACGAGGACATCCGTGCGCATGTCTCCAACTGGGAGGACGAGGACGAGGTCGCAGCCTACCTGGGCAAGATCCTCGATAAGCAGGCCTTCGACGGCACGGGCCTCATCTACGGTATGGGCCACGCCGTCTACACGCTGAGCGACCCGCGCGCCGAGGTGTGCCGCCGTTACGCGCGCACGCTTGCCGCCAAGAAGGACCTGGGCGAGGAGTTCGCGCTCATCGAGCGCATCGAGCGTCTGGCCCCGCAGGTGATGCGCGATCACGGCATGACCAAGCCCATCTGCGCCAACATCGACCTGTACACGGGCTTTATCTACAAGATGCTCGGCGTGCCCGAGACGCTCTTTACGCCGCTGTTCGCCGTCGCCCGCATGGCCGGCTGGTCGGCGCACCGCATGGAAGAGCTCTTCTGCGCGCATCGCATCATCCGCCCGGCATACCGTCCGGTGATCGATCCGCTGGAGTACAAGCCGCTCGCCGATCGCTAGGACGCGGACCGTTATAGAACCCGAGCGTGGCCAGGGCATCACCGCCCTCGGCCACGCTTTTTATGCCAGTAGAAAGGGCTGCATCGAATGATTGTGTTTTCCGATATGGATGGAACGCTGCTGACGAGTGACAAGCAGATGAGCGACGCCACCTGGGCGATGCTCGACGAGCTTGCGCGCCGCGGTGTTGAGTTTGTGCCCTGCACGGGGCGCCCGCTGTCAGGCATCTTTGAGCCCATCCTCGCTCACCCCGCCGTACACTACGCGGTCTGCGCCAACGGTGCCAGCGTCTGGCAGCTCGACGCCGGTACGCCCACCGACGTCTCGCGCGCCACGTGCATCTTGAGCCGTCCGCTCGACCGTGGCATTGCCCACCGCATCCATCGCATTGCCGCCGGCCACGATGTGACCTTCGATATCTTCGCGGATGGGCAGTGCTTCCTCCCCCGCTCGCTATACGGGCGTCTGGATGAGTTCTGTGGCGGCGACCCCCACATCGCGGCTTCGCTCAAGCGCACACGAACACCGATCGACATGGATATCGACAGCAAGATCGACGAGGTCGAGACGCTCGAACGCATCGCCATGTACTGGCACGACCCGGCCGATCGCGACGCCATCGCGGCGGCGCTCGACACGCTCGAAGGCATTGAGGTCACGCGTTCGTACGCCATGAATATCGAGGTCATGGGCGAGGGCGCCACCAAGGGGACGGCCCTCACGTGGTTATGCGAGCACCTGGGCGAGCGTCTCGCCGACGCCTGGGCGTTCGGCGACAACATCAACGACATCCCCATGCTACAGGCAGCGGGCCACGGCATGGCCATGATCAACGCCGAGTCCGAAGACCGCGAGGCCGCCGACGCCATCACCGAATACGACAACGACCACGACGGCGTCGCCCGCACCATCATGGCCGCCCTCGCTTAGTCGTTGGGTAGTCATTGGGGACGTTCTTAAACGACTAGTCGTTGGGGACAGTCTTCGCAAAAAAGCTGCAAGGACTGTCCCCCCACTGCCGGCAGAAAAGGAACGTCCCCATCTGCCGGATTAAGCGAGACTCTCCAGCACGCGACGGAGCTCCTGCTGGACGGCGTGGTCGCGATTACAACCCACCACGCGATCGGCCACCGCCTTGAGCGCGGGACGCGCGTTTTCCATCGCGCAGCCCGTGCCGACAAAGCGAATGATCTCGTAGTCGTTCATCGAGTCGCCAAACGCCATGACCTCGTCGCGTTCGACGCCATAGTGCTCCATGAGCTGCTCGATTCCCGAGGCTTTCGACACACCGGGCTGCATGGCATCGATCCATGCGTTTCCAGAAGGCGCAAAGGTAAAGAGCTGGCCAAGCTCGCGCTGCAGTACGTAGGCACTGTCCATAACGGCACAGTCATCGCAAAAGATACTCGCCTTGATGATATTTACGCTGGGATCGGGCAGCTCCCAAATGCGCTCGGCATTGGGAAGGTCCTTATCGACCTCACGCACGAACTTGCACTCGTCATCGAGCAGGAAGGACTTGGTTCGGTCAAAGAGCGCAAGATGCAGATTGGGAAACGTCCTGACGGCTTGGGCGAGCCTTCGAATCGCCAGGTGGGAATACACCTCACGGTCTACCATCTTACCGTCGGCGTAGACCTGGGCGCCGTTGGCGGCGACAAAGTCCATCTTGTCGAGAACGGGTGCAAAGAGCTCGCACAGGCGATCGTAGCGGCGGCCTGACGATACGGCAAAATGCACGCCATGCTCGCGTAGCGCCAAAATCAGTTCGTAGGTCTCGGGAGGCACCTGGCTGTTTTCGTCAAGCAACGTGCCGTCCATATCGGATGCAATCAGTTTAAACATAGAAAAGCTCCCTTCGGGCTTGTTGGAATCGGGCATCTATCCGAACCCACCGTACCCAAAGGGAGCACGAATAAGACCCCGCAGACATAAACGTTACAAGGACCTGGCAAATAGCTCACGCGCGCCAGAGGTCCCACGGTCGCAGCGTCAGGCGACACGCCAAAGAGCGTCGCAGGCGACTAGTCGTTTAAGAACGTCCCCGATGACTAGTCGGCGTAGGTGAAGGTGGTGACGTCGAACATGCCCTCGGGGCGGATGCGGAGCGTCGGGATCACCGGCAGGGGCAGGAAGATGATGCCCATGATGGGATCGAGCGGCGGCTCGATACCCATGGCGCGCGCCTTGACCATAAAGTCGTCGTGCTGCGCGGCGACATCCTCGGCCGTGCCCTCGCTCATCAGGCCACCGAGCGCCAGCGGAATACGCGCCACGACCTCGCCGTTGCGCACCAGCACGTGGCCGCCCTGCCCCACGGCTTCAACAGCCGCCATCATATCGGCAGCGTTATCGCCCACGACGCATACGTTGTGCGAATCGTGGCCAATCGTCGAGGCGATGGCACCACCCGTGATGGTAAAGCCGCGCACCCAACCACGGCCGATATGCTTGCCGACCAGGCCCAGACCCGCGGGGCCGTCACCGTCGGTGCCCTCGGCCTGCAGTGACACGCCGCGGCCATGGCGCTCAATCAGCATAATGCGGCGCAGGCCCTCGGCACTCTCGGGGCGAGCCATACCCGTGATGGCCTTACCCGGCACCACGTCGATCACGGCCTCGCCCGGCTTAAAGGCATAGTCGAACACGTCGAGCGAAAGCTTCGGCAGCTTAACGGAGGCGCGCAGCTCATCGGCAAGGGCCGCAACCTCGGCCATCTCGGGCGCGATCTCGCCCACAAAGGTGCCGTCCTGCGCCACCAGAGCACCAGCGGCATATACGCGATGCGGAGCCGTGGCAAACGTCAGGTCGTTGAGCACCAGCAGGTCGGCACGCTTGCCCGGGGCGATGGCGCCACGCAGCTCGTGCGGGTCGCGGCAACCGTGGTCCAGGCCAAACGCCTCGGCCGTGGAGAGGGACGCCATGGAGATCGCGACCACGGGGTCGATGCCGGCCTCGATGGCCACGCGGCAGGCATTGTCGATCATGCCGGTCGCAAGTGCATCGGAAGGGGCGCGGTCGTCAGTCGCAAAGCAGCAGCGGCGGGCGCGGACAGGGTTCTCCAGCAGCATCGGGGACAAATTGGCCAGGTCGTGGCTGCACGTGCCCTCACGCAGCATCACATACATGCCGCGGGACAGCTTGTCGAGTGCCTCCTCGGGAATCGTCGACTCGTGGTCGGCGATAATGCCCGCTGCGGCATAGGCGTTGAGGTCCTTGCCGGCAACGAGCGGCGCATGGCCGTCGACCTGCTTGGACGGCGTCTGGTTGGCAGCATCGATGCGGGCGCAGGTCTCGGGATCGGCCATAAAGACGCCCGGCAGGTTCATCATCTCGCCCAGACCAAAGACATCGCCCGGATGCTCGGCAAAAAACGCCTGCATATCGGCAGCCGAAATGACGGCGCCGGCCTGCTCGTCGGGCAGCGCGGGCACGCACGAAGGCATCATGTACTTGATGGAGATGGGCGCACGGCGGCCGTCCTCGATCATAAAGCGCAAGCCGTCCAGGCCGGCAACGTTGGCGATCTCGTGGCTGTCGGCAATGGCAGTGGTGGTGCCGCGCGTCGCCGCCATGCGCGCATACTCGGCGGGACGGATGTTCGAGGACTCGATATGCAAATGTCCGTCGATAAAGCCGGGGGCAAGATAGCGACCCTGGCAGTCGATGACCTCAGTTGCCTCGTAGGTGCCGGCGGCATCGTCGCGACCATCGTAGAGCACGCCGACGATCACACCGTCCTTGACGGCAACGCTACCGGGCGCCACGCGCTGGCCATATACGTCGACAATCTGCGCATTGGTAAACAGCGTGTCGACGGGCACACGACCCTCGGCGGCCTCGATCACAGACCTCATGACCTCAACGGACATACATACTCCTTCTACTGTAGAAAAAAGCTGCGGAGCGGACAGACCTTCACCGCAGCAAACTAATAGCCATTGTATGCCCAAACGATGGGCCAACAATACGCCCCTCCGCTTAACGACATACGCCGCTTGGCGCAATGGAGACAGGCCGCTTTGCACCAATGACAAGGAGCGTCCCAAAGTGCCGGCACAAAAGGAGCGTCCCCAAGTGCCACCCCCAAGCGCCAGCCACGGCAGCGCCGATATTTTGGCAACGACAGACACTATGACCCAATCCGAGGGCACTAAAAAGACAGGAGC
>CAUGGC010000045.1 GCA_959599095.1 uncultured Collinsella sp.
GGGGCTCCTGTCTTTTTAGTGCCCTCGGATTGGGTCATAGTGTCTGTCCGTCCTCTACCTGCGGCGTTGCCATTGTTGGGGTAGTCGTTGGGGCGTTCTTGTCTGACTAGTCGTTTAAGAACGTCCCCAACGACTACTTTCCGCGCAACAGCATTGTCGCAGCTGCGTTAAGCAGTGTCGCTCGTTACTCGCCCAGGATTAGCGCTGCGAGCTCGCCCTGGGTGTCCACCACGTAGTCGGCGCCGGCGGCTTCCAGCTCTGCGCGGCCGCGGAAACCCCAGCTGACGCCCGCACTCTTAAGGCCGGCGTTGTGGCCGGTCAGGATATCGACATTGGAATCGCCTACGTAGAGCGTGGTCGCCGGGTCGGCGCCTAGCTCTTCCATCACATGCAGCGTGACGGGTGCTTCGGGCTTGGGCGGAAACGCATCGACACGGCCCTGCACCAGCGCAAAGCGCTCGGAACCAAAATACTTTTCGATAAGCGGAGCCGCCGAGACGTGGTCCTTGTTAGTGAGCACGGCAAGCTGAACGCCCGCGGCGCGCAAGCGGTCGAGCATCTCGATCGTGCCGGCATAGGGAGCGGTGTGGTCTTCCTTGTGCTCGCCGTAGTAAGCCCTAAACTCGGCAAGCGTCTGCTCAAACATGCGGCCGTCGCCTGCGTACTCGGCGGGCATAAAGCGCTCAACCAGCTTGAGCATGCCGTTTCCCACCTTGTAGCGGTACTCGTCAACGGCAAACGTGGGCCAGCCGTGCGCCTCGCAGGTATGGTTGCCGGCGGCCGCCAGGTCCTCGAGCGTGTTGAGAATGGTGCCGTCCAGGTCAAAGATCACATGGGAAAAAGCTGCTGCCATGGGTGCTCCTGCCGCTTGAGTTGTAAAACGCACCCCATGATACTGGGCATGCGTGCCGGGCATGTTTGGAATCTGAATATCTTTAATAGCCCTGAGCCTTTGTCGTTAGCAAATTCTCGGCAGCTGCTCTCCTACGAGCATGTCGAGGATGCGGGTCGAGCCCCAGCCGGTGCGCACGCGCACGGCGGGATGGGCGCCCTCGGCAAGTGGCAGCACGCGGCCGATGATGGCGGCATTCTCGCCGTAGCGGGCGGCGCGCATGGCGCTCAGCGCGGCATCGGCTTGCTCGGCCGGCACGACGGCAACCATCTTGCCCTCGTTTGCCACCTGCAGCACATCGTAGCCGAGCATCTCGCAGGCGGCCTGCACGTCGGGACGCACGGGCACGGCATCCTCGTCGATCTCCATGGCAACGCCGCTGGCCTGCGCAAACTCGTTGAGCGTCGAGGCCAGGCCACCGCGCGTGGGGTCGCGGAAGCAGCGTGTGTCGGGTGCTGCGGAAAGCACATCGGCAATCAGGTGGTTGAGCGGCGCGGCGTCGCTTTCGATGGTGCTCGAAAACGCCAGACCCTCGCGTTGGCTCATGATAGCGATGCCGTGGTCGCCCAGTGTACCCGAGACCAGGATGACATCGCCGGGCTGGCAGTTTGCGCCGCTGAGCGCCACGCCCGCAGGCACCTCGCCCACGCCGGCGGTATTGATATAGACGCCGTCGGCCCCGCCGCGCTCGACCACCTTGGTGTCGCCCGTGATTATGGACACGCCCGCCTCGTGCGCCGTCTCGGCCATCGTCTGCACAATCTGGCGGAGCCTATCCATGGGATAGCCCTCTTCGAGGATAAAGCCGCACGACAGGTAGCGCACGTTGGCGCCCGAGGTCGCGACGTCGTTGACGGTTCCGCACACGGCGAGGCGGCCGATGTTGCCACCGGGGAAGAACTGCGGCGAGACTACAAAGCTGTCGGTCGACATGGCGATGCGCCCGCTCGCGGGCAGCGCGGCGACGCCGGCATCGTTGCCTTCGAGCAGCTCGGGCGACCCAAAGGCATCCAAAAAGACCTCATCGATGATGCGTTTCATCATCTGGCCGCCGGAGCCGTGGCCCAGCAGGACGGTGCTATCGGTAACACTATGGGACATATCGAAAACTCCAATCGTGGGTGGTGCCGGTGTGCGGGTGTGCCCGGGCTAGTCGCGGTAGCGGTAGTACGCCGCGCAGCTGCCCTCGGAGCTCACCATGCACGGGCCGACGGGGTGCTCGGGCGTGCAGGTGCGGCCAAAGAGCGGACAACTGCTCGGCGTAATGGCCCCGCGCAGCACGTCGCCGCAGCGGCACCCACGCGGCTCGACCGTTGCCTCGACGGGCACGTCAAAGCGAGTGCGGGCATCAAAGCGTGAGAACTCGGGGCGGATGGAAAGGCCCGAGTTGGCAATCGGCCCCAGCCCGCGCCACGTGGTATCGCACGGCTCAAACACCTGCTCGACTAGCTGGCGCGCCACGGGGTTGCCGTCTGCGTTGACCCCACGGCGGTAGGCGTTGCCAATCGCGGGTCTGCCCTCGACAACCATCTGGACCAGCATGCAGATGCCCTGCAAGATATCGACCGGCTCAAACCCGGTGACTACGCCGGGGGTCTCGAACTCATCGACCAAAAATCCAAAGGGTGCCAGGCCTGTGATGGTAGCGACGTGACCAGGCAGGATAAAGCCGTCGATGGTCGTCTCGGGGTCGTTGGAGATCGCACGCAGAGCCGGCGGCGTGGTCTTGTGGGCGCAATAGACCGAGAAGTTCAAGAGCCCGCGCGCCTCGGCCTCCAAGATGGCGGCGGCGATGGTGGGCGTCGTGGTCTCAAAGCCCACACCCATAAAAATGACCGGACGATCGGGGTTTTGCTCGGCAATGTCGAGCGCGTCGAGCGGGGAATAGACGATGCGGATGTCGCGCCCGGCCGCCTTTTGCGCAGCGAGCGAGGTAGACGATCCGGGCACGCGCATCATGTCGCCAAAGGTGGTGATGATGGCGCCGTCTATGTTGGCGAGCGCGATTGCGTGGTCGATGTCGCGGTTGGCGGTAACGCAGACGGGGCAGCCCGGGCCGCTCAGCAGCTTGAGCCCGGCCGGCATAATGGAGCGAAAGCCATAGCGACCGATGCTCACGGTGTGCGTGCCACAGACTTCCATAAGATTGACGGTGCGGTCGCCGACGAGTTCATGGATGCGTTCGATGAGCTCGCGGGCCAGCTTGGAATCGCGAAATGCCGAAAAGTCGATACCGGAGCGAGCCGGCTGTCCGGCCGCCACTAGTATGCCTCGGCCGGGTTGCTGGCCAGTTGGTCTTCTTCGGCCAGTTCGGTCATGGTGTTAACCAGGTCGAGCGTCTCCTGCGCTTCTTGCTCGTCGACGATCTGGATGCCAAAGCCGGCGTGCACGAGAATATAGTCGCCAACTTGTGCCGTCGGCACGAGTCGTAGCGACACGGGGCGCTCGATGCCCATCATGTCGACGGTGGCCTTGAGGTCGTCGTCGCGTTTGACTACTTTACCGGGAACGGCAAGGCACATATTGTTCCCCTTTTAGACGCTTTGCGCTGGATAGGCGCTCAATAATCCATCAGTTGATGGTAGCGCTCGCGGGGTTCGCGGGCAAACGCGTTACGCCTGTGAGACGGCTGGGCACAGCGGTGCGTGAGGGTGAGCTACTGCGATGCAATCTGCGCAAGACGAGCGCTTGCGACCGCCGCCTGACCGTAGGCGATGCAGCCGTCATTGACGGGTACGGTGTGGGGGACAAGTACGGTAAGGCCTGCGCTTTTGAGCTCGCGGGTGAGGAGCTGGAGCAGAAGTCGGTTCATGAACACGCCGCCCGAGAGGGCGACGGTGTCGATGCCCTCGTGCGCGCATATTTCGCTGGCGATGTGCGCCGAGGAGCGCGCGACGGAGACATGGAAGTCGAGTGCGAGCCTGTCGGCGGGCGCTTCGGCTTCATTTCCCTCCAAAAGTGCCTCAAAGAGTGCCTTTTGGTCCAGAACATAGGGGCCGTTCAGCCACGATGGGTCAGATGCGGAATAGCCGGCGTTGTCGTCGGGAAAATGGGCGATTTCGCTGTCCAGTGCACGCCAAGCGGCGGCTTCGAGCTCGATGGCGGGTTCGCCCTCGTAGGTTGCCTGGCCGCAAATGCCCAAAATCGCGGCTGCGGCATCAAACAGGCGACCCATGCTGCTGGTGCGCGGGCTGTTGATGCCGCGCTCGATCATCGTTGCCGTTATGCTGCGCGTCTGCTCGTCAAGGCTGTTCAAGAGCCCCACGGCTCCCGGGTGCTCGAGCAGGTTGAGTTCGCTGAGCAGGGCAAAGGCGTTGCGGCGGGCATCGTGTACGGATGCGGCGCCACCGGGAAGCGCCCAGGTGCGCAGATGCGTGACGCGCTCAAAATCGGCGAGACGGGCGATAATAAACTCGCCGCCCCATATGGTGCCATCGGTGCCGGCCCCCGTGCCGTCGAAGGCGATGCCGAGGACACGCGCATCGGGCGCAAGCCGGCCTGCGGCAATCGCCTCTGCCATTACACTCGCGATGTGCGCATGATGGTGCTGGACTTCGATAAGTGGCAGATTGCGCTCCCGTGCCTGTTCGCGCGCCCATTGGCTCGACAGATAGCTGGGATGCATGTCGCATGCCAAGGCAGCAGGCGCCAGGTCAAAGAGGTTTTCCAGACGCGAGCGCGCGGCGCTCCAGGCGTCGAAAGTTGCGCCGTTTTCGACATCGCCGATATGCTGCGACACAAAACAGGTCGTATGACCGTCCGAGTCCATGCGAGTGAGTGCAATCGTGGCTTTTTGCTGCGGCCCACAGGCGAGTACGCAGGGCGTGGTGCCGTCGAGCGCCGGCAACGACAGCGGTTGCGGTGCATATCCGCGTGCGCGACGCACGGGCATGACATCGCCGTCGACCACGCGTACCACGGAGTCGTCGTAGCGCGACAGAATCGCGCGGTCGTTACCGAGCAGCGCATCGGCGATGCCGGCGGCAACAAGGTGCTCCCATGCAAGGGCATCGTCGGTCTCGATGGGCTCTTCGCTCAGGTTTCCGCTGGTCATGACGATTGCGTGCATACCGTGCGCTGCAGTCGCGGCGAGCAGCAAATGTTGAAGTGGGGTGTAGGGGAGCATAACGCCAAGCTCGGGCAGGTCGTGCGCGACGGACGGTGCGAGTACGAGGGCGTCGGGAGAATCGCCGTCGCTCCCGCAAACAGCACGCCGGCGCAGCAGCACGATGGGGCGGATACTGCCAGCGAGCAGATCGCGTTCAGCATCGTCGATGTGACACAGGCACCCGGCATCGGCAAGACTGCGCACCATGACGGCAAGCGGCTTATTGCTGCGGCGTTTGCGACGGCGCAACTCGGCCACCGCCTGCTCGTTGGCGGCATCGCAGGCCAGGTGGAATCCGCCCAGGCCCTTGATGGCGACGATGCCATCGCTGGCCAGCAGCTCAACGCAGCGTTCGATGATGGCGTCGCTGGTCTCGCGTGTGGTGCCGACGGCCGGTGTCGCGGACGAATTCCCGCACGCATCGCCGTTTACAGCCTCGCGCCACGTAATATGCGGCCCGCAATCAAAGCAGGCATCGGGCTGCGCGTGAAAACGCCGGTCGAGTGGGTCGGCATACTCCGCGGCGCACTTGGGACACATGGGAAAGCGATCCATCGAGGTGGCCGCTCGGTCATAGGGCAGCGAGCGAATGATGGTAAAACGCGGCCCGCAGTTGGTGCAGTTGATAAAGGGATAATGAAAGCGTCTGTCGGCTGGGTCGAACAATTCGCGCAGGCAGTCGTCGCACGTGGCGATGTCGGGCGAGACGAGCGTCGTGTGGGCGGTTTGATCCTGCGATGCCACAATGCGAAAGCCATGCTCGTTAGCGGCGTCCCAGTCGCCGGGTGCTAGGTCTAAAACCTCGATATGCTCCACGCGAGACGCCGCAGGCGCATGCTCGGAAAGCGCGACGACAAATTCGTCGAGCGACTCGCTTAGAGCGTGGGCCTCGATATGCACGCCATCGCCCGCGTTGAGCACCCAGCCGCAAATGCCGTGCGCCATGGCCTCGCGATATACAAACGGCCGCATGCCGACGCCCTGCACAATGCCCGTTATATGGATGTGCACATGTCGCATGCGACCCTCCTTCGTTGAAACCTGCCAAAAAGGGACAGGTTTATTTTGGTAGGTTTTATCTGGGAAAACGCAACGCCCTAGTTGTCACCCGCCAAAACAATCCTGTCCCTTTTTGGCGTGTGCGCCGCGGAAAGGTCCGCTACAGCCCCAGGCTCTGCTCGGTGGCGGCGCAGGTGAGCTCGCCGTGTTTAACCCCGCGCAGGCCCAGCAGACGGTCGGCCAGCTCGTAGACACGTTCGCCGCGACCCTTAAGCGCCAGAATCTCCAAGCAGTTGTGGTGATCCAGGTGCACGTGCATAGTCGATACGATCTCGTCGGTGTAGTCGTGCTGCACCTCGTCCAGGCGGCGCGTCAGGTCACCGGTGTGATGGTCGTAAATCATGGTGAGCGACCCGATGACCTGCTCGTCGGGCGTTCGCATCTGCTCCTTGGCAATCGAGGCGCGAATCAGGTCGCGCACAGCCTCGGAGCGGTTGGCAACGTCGCCGCGGCGCGCGATCTGCTCGTCAAAGCGGCGCAGCAGGTCGTCGGGCGCGGTGACCGAAAAACGGACCAGCTCGGAGGCGGAGCCGCTGCAACGGCAGCCCACGTCGCCGGTCGGCCCGTGCGGATGCTCGTGCTCGTGATCGCAGGCGTGCTCGTGCTCGGCCACGCTACACCAGCTTTACGGAGCCAACAGAGTTATGGTCGGCCTCGATGGCCTCCTCGTAGCCCTCGAGTGCGTCGTGCGCCTCGTGGAGCGCCGCCATGGCGGCCTCGAGCTTGGCGCCAATGCGCTCCATATCAAAGTTCTCGGTTGCATGCAGCAGCTGATGGCTCCACTCGTGGGCGAGCTCGATTGTGTCGTCGACCTGCTTGACGCTCATGGCAAGCTGGCTCATGTTCATTCCAACATCATGCATGGGAAATCTCCTTTTGTACGGGTCTAATCAGTGGTTCAGATTCTACTACGGAGGGCTCCCGCGCCCGCCGCTGTATGCCAGTTGTCCTACGGTGCCAGTGAAGCAAGCGGCGCGACTACGACACCATCTTCCCGTCGGTAGGCAGTTGCGGTTCCAGTGAGAACGAGCAAGAAGGACGCTTCGCCTTGGTGGGTCGCATCGATTTTAGATGCGAGTTTCTTGAGATTGGCGGCAGCGGTGTCTATAAGCTTTGAGCCAAGCTTGACCTCAACCAGAGCGTACCTGCCGTCATTTAGCACGAGTACGGCATCGGCTTCAAGGTCGGTCTTATCCCGATAGTGGTAAACCTTGCCGCCAAGCAGATCCATATAGGTGCGCAGGTCACGGATGCACATCGATTCAAACAGAAGCCCAAATGTTTCAAAATCTTCCAGGAGCTTTTGAGGCGTTGCCCCCAGGGCTGCGACCGCAAGCGATGGATCGCAGAAATGGCGCGTCGGACTCGTCCGTACGGCGGTTTTTGAGCGGAGCCGCGGGGCCCATGCCTCGAGATCTTCGAAAACGCAGGAGCGGGTCAAGGCGTCGACATATTCAGAAACGGTATTTCTTGAGGGAGGTTCTCCTTGCATGTCAGCAGCGATTGTGGCGAGCGATGCCTCTGTCGAGATATTGCGAGCGTAGCTTCGAATAATCTGGGCCATCCAAGTCTTATTTCTCCGCAGTCCATCAATCTCGTCGATATCGGAATCAAGCAGTTCCGAGATGTAATCAGGGGCCATGGATAGCGCAATCCCATGGTTTGGCTCGGTAACCGCTTCAGGCCAACCTCCTCGGCAAAGCGAGTAGACGATACGTTCGATATCGAAGTCGACCATATCGGCAACATCGGTGTTTCCATCAAACAGGCTTGCCAGCGAAACTGATCCTGTTGACTCGCGTGATTCAAAAAGTGACATCGGGCGCATGTTTATACGTGCTATGCGGCCGACTCCTGAGTGTGCCGGCATTTCGCTTGCCCGAGGCGTTGCGGAGCCGGTGAGGATAAACCTGCCTCGTCCTTTGCCGCGGTCGATCGCGAACCTTACGGCGTCCCAAAGCTGTGGGGCCATTTGCCATTCATCGATGAGGCGTGGCTCATCTCCTTTGAGCAGGAGAGAGGGCTTCGAATCGGCAAGCTGGATGTAGCTCGGACCGTTATCGGGGTCTTGCATGTAGATGCTGCTTGCGGCTGCCTGTTCAGCCGTTGCGGTCTTGCCGCACCATTTTGGCCCTTTGATTTGGACAGCCCCAGAAGATTTTAGTTTTCTGGCGAGCACTTTGTCCGCGACTCGTGGTAAATAACCGTGTTGAATTGAATCCATGTCACCCTCCTTGCTAGCAGGGTATTATACCGTTGATTTGTGCAAGTTGGACGATTTAGATTGTGCAAGTTGGACGATTTAGATTGTGCAAGTTGGACATTATATCTAGTAAACATTCATGATGCCAAAAGAGAAGCCCTAGAGTCTCCAGGCCTTTGTCGTATAACGCATGATGTCAAGAATGTCGGCCTTGATGTTTGGCGGCAGGGCTTTGAAGAGCGATAGATATTCGTCTTCCTGAGCAGTATAAAACGCAGGGCTTCCGTCTGGATCTTTGGTATAGCCAAGGATATCGTTGGGCGTGCATCCAAAGAGATCGCACAATGCAACAATGCGGTCCTCTCCTAGTTTTGCTCGACCTGTTTCCCATGCACTATATGTCGCCTTGCTAACGCCAAGACTGTCCGCAATTTGAAGCTGAGTAAGCCCTGACTTTTTGCGGATTCTGGCGAGTGCGGTATGTTTATTGGTCACATCCATGTCGCTCCCGTCTGATATCAAGAGCAACTTTGCATTTCGATGCCGGTCAAATGTCTAACTGGATTGTCCTTAGGTGCAATAATTGACATAAAGTCTAATTTGAATAAACTCAAAACCAATATAAATAGACATCGAGGAATGGTGGCTATGGGGAGAGTTGTTGGGATCGATCTTGGGACGACCTATTCGGCCGTCGCTGTGTTGGGAGACGATGGACTTCCCGAAATACTGAAGAATGCGGACGGAGAACCGACTACACCTTCGGTTGTTTTATTCCAATCATTTGACGGAAAAGACGAGCCGCTTGTTGGAACGATGGCCAAGCATTCGGCGGCAAGTGATCCCGATAATGTTGTCCAGTTCGTTAAACGGCAGATGGGAAATCCGGATTGGAGATTCGACTCCGACTCGGGCGTTTCCTACTCTGCAGAAGAGGTTTCCTCCCTTATTATCAAAAAATTATTGCAAGATGCCGAGCAGGCACTTGGAGAAGAAGTATGCGGAGCCGTGATTACGGTTCCCGCATATTTTGATGATGCAAGAAGAACTGCGACAAAGCAGGCAGGTGTAATTGCGGGCACCAAAGTGCTTCGCGTGTTGAATGAACCGACGGCCGCAGCCCTTTCCTTTGGTCTCGATACCGAGAAGAACGGCGTCACGCTTGTCTATGATCTGGGCGGCGGAACGTTCGACGTGACGCTTCTTAAGATAGAGGACGGTTGCTTTACGGTTATCGGAACCGATGGCGATAGAAACCTGGGTGGATTCGATTTCGATAACGCTCTAATGTCGTTTGTGGCAGAAGAACTCTCGAAACAGGGTGCCGGTAATGTTCTCGATGATTATCTGATAAGTGCCGAGCTTCGAGAGAAATGCGAAATGGTTAAGCGCACTCTTTCGAACGTGCCAAAGGCAAACCTCCATATTTCGAAGAACGGAAAGCCTTATCGTGTGGCTATTTCTCGCGAAGATTTCGAGCGGGCGAGTAGGTCACTCCTGAATCGAACGCAGGAGCTGGTCGAGGACGTGCTCGAGGACACCGGTTATTCATGGGGCCAGATCGATCATGTGGTCCTCGTTGGTGGCTCAACGCGTATGCCAATGGTACACAAGTTAATCGAAGATATTTCGGGGATGAAACCCGAGCTTGGGGTAAATCCCGAGGAGGCTGTCGCCATGGGGGCTGCCGTTCAGGCTGCAATAGAAATGGAATCGAGCATTGACGTGGCAGGATCGGCGGAAAATAGTTTGCCGGATATGCCCCTCTTTACGGCTCCGAGCGTAGTCATTGCCGATGTTACCTCGCAACCTTTGGGGGTTGTGATGCTCGGGAAAGACGGCAAAGACTACAACAATGTCGTGATTCCGAGGAATTCACCCGTGCCGGGGAGTTATTCACAGGACGCAGCAACGGTGAGTGAGAACCAGTCGTACGTCGATGTTCAGGTGACACAAGGCGATGACCCAGACTTGAACTATGTGGTCATTATCGGTTCAAAGGAAATACCGCTTCCCCCCGGGTTGCCCAAGGGATCTCCCGTCCGCGTGGTTTACGAATACGACAGAGAACAAACCGTGCATATCCGTCTATATGCCGGGGGGAGCGGCCAGCTGTATGGCGAGTTCGAAATCGACCGTGTGGCGAATATGGATGAACGACAGCTCGATACTGCCGTTAACAAGATGAAGAACATCGAAATTGGATAGGGGACACTGATGGAAGAATTTGTTGACTACTATGAAATTCTCGAACTGGAAAAGAATGCGCCGATTGAGGAGATTGAAGAGGCAATTAAGAAAACACGAAAGCGCTTCAGGCGTCTCGAAGGATCTCCGGATGCTATGCAAAGAGCAAACGCCGAAAGGATGATGCAGCTCTTAAATGAAGCAGATTCGTTGTTTCACAACAGTTCAAAACGCTTGGAATACGATGCCACATATGATAGCGGGAAGAGTGACAGACACTATGACCCAATCCGAGGGCACTAAAAAGACAGGAGCCCCCGCTCGT
>CAUGGC010000046.1 GCA_959599095.1 uncultured Collinsella sp.
AAAAGATCAAGTCGTCCTCGCAGACGCTCAAGCAGGAATACCTCGATACATACGAAGTAGGTGAATGACATGAAACTATTTGAACAGCTGAAGTTGAACAGCTGAAGTCCAATGCGTCGCGCATGGCTGTCTACGCCATCCTCGTGGCAACGGCTTTATGCGGAATCGCGGCACCCGTCTATGCGCTCAACGGGGAGAAAGGCGATGTCGAACCCGCGTACATGGCTTCGACGGTTAAGGACCGGTACAAAGCCTTCTCTGGAGACACGTTTTACGTAGCAGAGTACGACACGACCTACCGTCAGCTTCGCTACAACAAGGGCTACGACTATCTAGGCGCAGAGGCAATCAGCTATACGTCGGGTTGGTACCGCTCCAACTATGGACACATAACCCAGTTCAAGTGTAACTACCGTGTGTACAACTAAAGCAACCGGCCGGGACGAGGGGTGACGCAAAAGCGTCGACCCTCGTTTTTAACCATGTCAACTGAACCTAGTTCAGTTTGGTTGATTTCCGATCTCAGCCGAACACATTGAGCGGAAAGGCCGTTCCCGCAGTCAGTCGAACGTCCCCGGGGCCCTTCTCAGGCCCCGGGGACGGCATTTTCCCAGTTGAAGGAACGGTGGAGATGTGTTTCGATGGGTCAGATTCGTGTCGTTCCGAAAAGACCGTGAACCTTTTGTGGGACGCGCGGCGCCGTGGTACCATAGCCGAGTTTGTTGTCTTGGTCGGAAACCAAGACGCCTTATGCGCTGATCGGTAACCAGCGCCTGACCAATAAGGAGTCCTACCATGAAGCAGGGTATCCATCCCCAGTATGTCGAGTGCACGGTGACGTGCTCCTGCGGCAACACCTTCAAGACGCACGCTACCGTGTCCGAGATGAAGGTCGAGCTTTGCAACGAGTGCCACCCGTTCTACACCGGCCAGCAGAAGTTCGTCGACACCGGTGGACGCGTCCAGCGCTTCGCCGACAAGTTCGGTGGCGCCGCTGCCGCCCAGCTCAAGAAGGCCGAGGAGGCCAAGGCTGCCAAGGCTGCCAAGGCTGCTGAGGCCGAGGCCGCTCGCAAGGCCGCCGCTGAGGCTAAGGCTGCCGAGAAGGCTAAGCGTGCCGCTAAGTTCGCCGAGGAGGCTGCTAAGCAGGCCGCCGAGGCTCCCGCAGAGGCTCCCGTCGAGGAGGCCGCTGCTGAGGCCGAGACCACCGAGGCTGCTGAGTAAATAGCTCGCCGCGGAATCGCTCGCATTCATGGCATAAGGGCCGCGCATCCGTTTGGGTGCGTGGCCCTTTTCTTTTTATTGGTGCAAGCTAACCTGCCCCCATTGCACCAAATGGCAGAGAGGCAGCGTTTGCCCAGATAAAACCTGCCAAAATTAACCTGTCCCATTGTGGCAGGTTGGTCGTAGTTATTACGTGGCGGTCGAGGTCGACCGTATAGGCCGCGCCTTGTTTGGCTAAAGTACAATCATCTGTGTTTAACTCGCCCGCAGCTGCACGGCGTGGGCGATGGCCAAAAAGGAAAACCACATGGGATTCATGTCAAAGCTGCTGTCCTTTGGATCCGATAAGGACCTTAAGCGCTACTACAAGATCGTCGACCAGATCAACGGTCTTGAGCCCCAGTTTGAGAAGATGACCGAGGAGGAGCTTCGCGGCCAGACCGATAAGTTCCGCGAGCGTTACGCCAACGGCGAGTCGCTCGACGACATGCTCCCCGAGGCCTTTGCCACCGTGCGTGAGGCTTCCAAGCGCACCATGGGTATGCGCCACTTTGACGTGCAGCTCATTGGCGCCATGGCACTGCACGAGGGCCACATCGCCGAGATGAAGACCGGCGAAGGTAAGACCCTCGTCTCCACGTTGGCCGGCTATCTCAACGCTATTGCCGGCAAGGGCGTGCACGTCGTTACTGTCAATGATTACCTTGCCAAGCGTGACTCCGAGTGGATGGGCCGCATCTATAAGTACCTGGGCATGACCGTCGGTCTGCTCCAGAACAACATGCCGCTCGAGCTCAAGCGCCCGGCCTACCAGGCCGACGTCACCTACGGTACCAACTCCGAGTTCGGCTTTGATTACCTGCGCGACAACATGGTTACCCGTCCCGAGCAGCGCGTGCAGCGCGGCCACAACTACGCCATCGTCGACGAGGTTGACTCCATCCTGATCGATGAGGCCAGAACGCCGCTCATCATCTCGGGCGCTGGCACCAAGTCCGCCAGTACCTACAAGGACTTCGCGCGTGCCGTGCGTGGCCTTGAGCGCGGCGAGGACGTGTCGCACGACATGCTTACCGCCACCGAGGACGTTGAACCCACGGGCGACTACGTCATGGACGAGGCCAAGCACACCATTGCTGCCACCGAGCGCGGTCTTAAGAAGATCGAGCGCCGCCTGGGTATCGATGACATCTACGCCGACCTTTCGGGTCAGCTGGTCAACCACCTGCAACAGGCGCTGAAGGCCCAGTACATGTTCCACCGCGACAAGCAGTATGTGGTCACCAACGGCGAGGTCAAGATCGTCGACGAGTTCACAGGCCGCATTATGGAAGGCCGCCGCTATTCTGAGGGCCTGCACCAGGCCATCGAGGCCAAAGAGGGCGTGCTCGTACGCGAGGAGAACCAGACCCTGGCCACCATCACCCTGCAGAACTACTTCCGTCTGTATGACAAGCTCTCCGGCATGACCGGCACGGCACTTACCGAGGATGCCGAGTTCCGCGAGATCTACAAGCTGCCCGTCGAGGTTATCCCCTCCAACAAGCCCGTGCAGCGCGTGGACCACGAGGACCTGGTGTACCGCACCATTCAGGCCAAGTACAACGCCGTCGCCGACGATGTCGAGCGTCGCCACGCCAAGGGCCAGCCGGTCCTGGTGGGCACCGTCTCCATCGAGAGCTCCGAGAAGCTGTCCGCCGCCCTTACCAAGCGCGGCATCGCACACGAGGTCCTCAACGCCAAGCACCATGAACGCGAGGCCCATATCGTGGCCCAGGCTGGTCGCTATGGCGCCGTGACCATCGCCACCAACATGGCCGGCCGTGGTACCGACATCTTGCTGGGCGGCAACCCCGACGAGTTGGTGCGCGAGCGCCTGGAGTACGAGGGCCTGACCATGGAGGACGTGACGCCCGAGCAGCTCGAGCAGTTTAACACCGAGGCCAAGGAGACTTGCAAGGCCGAGCGCGAGCGCGTGCTTGCCGCCGGTGGCCTGACCGTCATCGGCACCGAGCGCCATGAGTCCCGTCGTATCGACAACCAGCTGCGCGGCCGCTCCGGCCGTCAGGGCGATCCGGGCGAGACCCAGTTCTACCTGTCGCTCGAGGACGACCTCATGCGCCTGTTCGGCGGCGACAAGATGGACCGCGTCTCCAAGATGATGGTCACGGCCGACATGGGCGACGACATGCCCATCCAGCACAAGATCATCTCCAAGGCCGTCGAGAGCGCCCAGCACAAGGTCGAGAGCATCAACTTCTCCATGCGTAAGAGCGTCCTTGAGTACGACGACGTCATGAACAAGCAGCGCCAGGTCATCTACGCCGAGCGCAATAAGATTCTGGACGGCAAGGACCTGACCGACCACATCACCGAGGTCATGCACGACACCGTGTACCGCTGCGTGCAGGAGTTCTGCACCAAGGACAGTCACGATGGCGAGCGCGACCTGGAGGGCCTGCGCAAGTGGGTTGTGGAGCTCACCGGCCACATCGATACGCCGAAGTTCCCCGACGAGGATTATGAGGCCCTGGCTGCCGATGTCCTGGCTTACGTAGAGAAGTGCTACAACATGAAGGCCGAGCGCTTGGGCGAGGACCTGATGCGCGAACTCAACACCCAGGTCATGCTGCGCGTCATCGATACCCGCTGGATGAACTACCTGCAGGAGATGGACTACCTCAAGACCGGCATCGGCCTGCGCGGCTTTGGCCAGCGCGACCCGCTGGTCGAGTACAAGACCGAGGCCTACGGCGCGTTCCAGATGCTCGTCGACACCATGTACGAGGATTACCTGCGTACGGTTCTGCGCATCGAGATCAAGGCTGCCCCGCGTGCCGTGGAGCACAAGGAGGAGCCCGCGCTCGAGGGTGCGCGCTTCTCCGGTCCTGCCGAGGTCGATGGTGACAACGGCGACTCGGTGCTGCGCAAGCAGGCGCAGGTGCAGGCCCGCACGGCTGTCCAGGGTGGTCCGGCTGCCGTCAACAACGGTGGCAAGGTGACCACCTATCGCAAGTCCGAGAGCGACGATCCGTACGTCAACGTGGGCCGCAACGACCCGTGCCCCTGCGGTAGCGGCAAGAAGTTTAAGTACTGCCACGGTAGGAATCGTTAATGGCTGAGGCTTTAGAGATAACGCCCGCCGAGCTGGACGCGTTCGCGGACCGGCTCGGCGAGGTCGAGTCGTATCTCCACCTGGACGAGAAGCGTACCCGTGTGACCGAGCTCGAGGCCAAAAGTGTTGCCCCTGGCTTTTGGGATGACGCCGACGCCGCCCGTGCCACCATGGAGGAGATCGCGCGTACCAAGGAAGATATCGCTGCCGTGGACACCGCGCGCGGCGAGCTTTCCGATGCCCGCGCCGCGCTGGAGCTTGCCGAGGAGATGGGGGATGACCCCGACGCCGTCGCCCTTCGCGAGGAGGCTACAGCCACGGCTGAGCGCCTGGCCCGTGCCATCGATGAGCTTGAGCTTTCGAGCTGGTTTACCGGTGAGTTCGATCACGGCGATGCCATTGTGACCATCAAGCCCGGACAGGGTGGTCTGGAGGCCCAGGACTGGACCTTCATGCTCTTTAAGATGTACATGAAGTACTGCCAGCGTCGCGGCTGGAAGGTCACCATCAACGACTGTCCCGCAGCCGAGGTCATCGGCATCGACCGCGCGACCTTTACTGTCGAGGGCAAGGACGCATTTGGCATGCTGCGCGCCGAGGCCGGCGTCCACCGCTTGGTTCGCATCAGCCCCACCGACGACAAGAAGCGCCGCCAGACCACGTTTGCCGGCGTCGAGGTCATCCCCGTGCTACCCGATGATATCGACATCGAGATCAGTCCCGATGACATCCGCGTGGACGTGTACCACGCGAGCGGCCCGGGCGGCCAGGGCGTTAACACCACCGACTCCGCCGTGCGCGTGACGCATTTCCCCAGCGGCATTGTGGTCACCTGCCAAAACGAGCGCAGCCAGATCCAGAACAAGGCCGCGTGCATGCAGATCCTCAAGGCCCGCCTGTACGAGATTGAGCTCGAGAAGCGTGCCGAGGCGCTCGATGAGATTCGCGGACCCAAGACCACGATTGGTTTCGGCAACCAGATTCGCAGCTACGTGCTCTACCCGTACCAGATGGTCAAGGATCTGCGCTCGGGTGTGGAGACCAGCAATGTCGAGGCCGTTCTTGACGATGGCGACCTGGACCCGTTTGTTATTGGCTACCATCGCTGGGCCACCGGCAACGCCGATGCAGAAGGCTCGGAGGTCTAAAACATCGGGCGGCTTCAAGCCGATGCCAAGCCCAACGGTTGGACGGGTTTGTATCCAGAATAAACCCTGCGCAGGGGTGGTTTTTGTTCGGCGAATCGTTAGAATCGAATACAGCAAGAAGTTCGAAGCGCATCCGTTTGGGTGCGCTTTTTTGAGGGAGGCAGCATGGCATATCGTCTGGACATCAAGCGCATTCTTTCGATGAACTTTTTTCACGACCTGCCCCAGATTATGTTGGGGTGCGCTCTGGCCGCTATTGCGACCGACCTGTTTTTGATTCCCAACGGCCTTGCTGCCGGTGGCGTTACGGGCCTTGCCACCATTATCCAGGCGGTCGGTGCATCGCGCGGCCTATCGCTTCCCGTCGGTATTCAGACGATCGTGATGAACGCCTTGCTGTTGTTGGTCGTTATGCGCGAGGGCGGCATGTTCTACGTGGTGCAGACCGCGACGGGCTTTGTGCTGCTGGGCTTCTTTACCGATCTGTTCGCCCCGTTTGTAGCACCTCTGGCGGATGCGGACCTGATGCTCCCTGCCATGTGGGGCGGCATTATTACGGGCATCGGTTACGGCATGGTGTTGCGCGCCGGCGCCAACACCGGCGGCTCGGACACGATTGGCCAAATCATCTCGCGTAACACCTCGCTGCCGGTGGGCTCGACCGTCATGGCGATCGATGTTGCCGTGTGTGCGCTGTCGGCTCCGGTCTTTTCAATCGAAAACGCACTGTATGCAGGCCTTTCGATGGTCATTAGCGGCTACGTGATCGATGCCGTGGTCGATGGTGGCAACAAACGCCGTATGGTACTCATCATCTCGGACAAGTTCCCTGATATCGCTGCCGATATCATGTATGGTCTGGGTCGTGGTTGTACCAAGTTTAAGGCGACTGGCATGTATTCGGGTGCCGAGAAGCCGGTGATTATGGTCATCGTGAGCCGTCGAGAGCTCAATACCCTCAAGACGATCGTGCGCGAGCGCGATCCTCACGCCATCGTGACGGTCGCTGACGTTACGGAAGCCTTCGGCGAGGGATTCAAGGACATTAGCGCGTAGGGTCGATCGCGTTCCATCCAAAAGACGTTCACATTGATAAACCGTTTCATCAGCGGTTCTGCCTGCTAAATTGTTCAAATAATGATAAAAACTCTGGTAAAGCCATCAGTTTCCAGCATAATGAATGACGTACGTGCATTGCGGCTGTGTTGGGATTACTTTCGGTGCCGTGCGCATTTTGTCTAATGAGGATGAAAGGAAGGCACAATGAGCGACGAAGAGCTCAAAAAGGTTGCCAACGAGGTAAGGAAGGGCATCGTCACCGGCGTGCACGCTGCCAAGTCCGGCCATCCGGGCGGTTCGCTCGGCGCTGCCGACATCATGACCTATCTGTACTTTGAGGAAATGAACGTCGACCCGGCCGATCCCCGCAAGGCCGACCGCGATCGTTTTGTGCTCTCCAAGGGCCATTGCGCCCCGGGCCTGTACGCCGTGCTCGCCGAGCGCGGATTCTTCCCCAAGGAGGATCTCGAGACGCTGCGCCACATCGGCAGTCACCTGCAGGGTCACCCCAACATGAACGACACCCCGGGCGTTGACATGTCTACCGGTTCGCTCGGCCAGGGCATCTCCGCCGCTGTGGGCATGGCGGTTGCCGCCAAGCACTGGGGCGATACTTACCGCACGTACGCCCTGCTGGGCGATGGCGAGAGCGAGGAGGGCCAGGTCTGGGAGGCCGCCATGTTTGCCGGCAACCAGCAGCTCGATAACCTCTGCGTGATCGTCGACCACAACGGCCTGCAGATCGACGGCCCCGTCGAGGAAGTCAACGACCCCATGCCGCTCGCCGACAAGTTCCGCGCCTTTAAGTTCCACGTGGTGGAGCTTGCCGACGGCAACGACTTCGATCAGATCCGCGCCGCCTTTGCCGAGGCTCGCGCCACCAAGGGGCAGCCGACCGCCATTATCGCCGAGACCATGAAGGGCAAGGGCGTGTCCTTTATGGAGAACCAGGTGGGTTGGCACGGCAAGGCCCCCAACGATGAACAGTTTGAGCAGGCCATGGCAGAGCTCACGGCCGCCGGAGAGGAGCTCTAGGATGGCAGACGTCAAGAAAATCGCCACGCGTGTAAGCTACGGCGAGGCCCTCGTCGAGCTCGCCAACGAGCACGATGACTTTGTGGTCCTCGACGCCGACCTGGCCGCCGCCACGCAGACCGGCAAGTTTAAGGCCGCCTGCCCCGACCGTTTCTTTGATGTGGGCATTGCCGAGAGCAACCTGATGGGCGTCGCCGCCGGTATCGCGACCACTGGCCGCGTTGCCTTCGCGAGCACCTTTGCCATGTTCGCTGCCGGTCGCGCCTTTGAGCAGGTCCGTAACTCCATCGGCTATCCGCACCTTAACGTTAAGATTGGCGCCACGCACGCCGGTATCTCGGTGGGCGAGGACGGCGCCACACACCAGTGCTGCGAGGATATCGCCCTGATGCGCGTCATCCCTGGCATGACTGTGATCGTTCCTGCCGACGACGTCGAGGCCCGCGCCGTGACGCGCGCCGCCTACGAGTGCGACGGTCCGGTGTACATGCGCTTCGCTCGTTTGGCCTCGCCGGTTATCAACGACCCCGAGACCTACAAGTTCGAGTTGGGTAAGGGCATTGTCATGCGCGAGGGCGCCGATGTGACCATCATTGCCTGCGGCCTGATGGTCGGCGAGGCTCTCGAGGCCGCCGAGCAGCTCGCTGCCGAGGGCATCGACGCCGAGGTCATCAACATGCACACCATCAAGCCCATCGATGCCGACCTGATCGTCAAGAGCGCCACCAAGACCGGTCACGTCGTGACCGTCGAGGAGCACTCTGTGATCGGTGGCCTGGGCAGCGCCGTTGCCGACGTCCTGTGCGAGCAGTGCCCGACGCCGCTCAAGAAGATCGGCGTCAACGACACCTTCGGTGAGTCTGGCCCGGGTGCCGAGCTCCTGCACAAGTACGGCCTGGACGCCGCCAACATCGTGGCGACCACCAAGGAGTTCTTGGCCTAGGACAAGACGGATTTCATGGACTGCTTCGTCAGAACTATAAAACTGTTTCGCCAGTACTATGGAAACCCGGCAGGGGCGCTCTCTTGGAGAGCGCCCCTGTTTCAGTTGCGGTGAAATAAGGACTGTTTTGCCAGCTTAAAGGCTCAACAGTCCCTATTTCACCGCAACTCATGAAGACGCCCCTCAAGCACGGTCCCATCAGGGAAAAGGGCATATATCGACAAAGCGCAATTCAGACCCTTCCAACTTTGTATATGCAGCACCCCAAGTAAAACACGGCGACCCCTTAGTTACCGCAGGCCGGACACAGGGCTACTCTCCAAATCTTTCCGCAGGACGGAGGAGCCCCCGCCGCACGTAGTGCGCAGCGGAGGCTCCGACATGTCCGAGGACGATTTGGAAAGTAACCCTGTGTCCGGCCGGAGGGACCCAAACACGGCCATGCTTCTTATGTGCAGCAAAGCTAATGCTGCTAAAATAATAAGCGCTCATGTAGTTTAAACGCACGACGATAAGGAGCACCAGTGGGCAACCACTTCCGTACCTCCGGTGCGGGCGATGATGCCCCCAAGACGCAGGCAGGCGTCCAGGGCAGTCGTTTCGCCACTCCGGATTCAGAGGGCCAGCCTGTTGCTCAGGCCCCCGCTCAGCCGGCAGATCAGGCACAGCCGGCATCCGATCCCTTTGCCTACAATCCAACCAGCGATGTCGCGCTTTCCGGCACGGCGGGTTTTGAGCCCGTTCAGGCCGTGACCGCTCGCGTGGAGCAGCCTCAGGCTGGCGCCGCTACGCCGCAGCCTACCATGGCCGGCATTCCCGACCCCTTGGCCCCTGCGACGCCGGCTCCTCAGCCTGCGCAGTCCGGTCTCTTTGCCGCTATTCCCGACCCCACGCAGCCTGCTGCCCCGGTGGTCGAGAGCGATCAGGCAGCCGAGGTCGCAAGCCTCGATAACGCGCTCAACAACCCCGATTTTACGTCGGTGTTTGCGCCCATCGATCCGCAGGCCAGCCGCAAGAAGATGGCCAAGCAGGCCGGTGTCGAGCCCGTCATCCTTATGGAGCATGTCACCAAGATCTATCCGGCACAGCCCAACAAGCCTGCACTCGACGACATCAACATCGAGATCTATCCGGGCGAGTTCGTCTTCCTGGTCGGTCACTCCGGCTCGGGTAAGACCACGCTGCTGTCGACGCTCAACCGCGACGTCAAGCCGACGAGCGGCCGCATCCTGGTTGCCGGTCAGGACCTCATGAAGATCAAGAACCGCAAGGTTCCGTTCCTGCGCCGCCAGATTGGCGCCGTGTTCCAGGACTTTAAGCTTCTGCCGCAAAAGACCGCCTACGAAAACGTGGCGTTTGCCCTGCAGTGCATCGGCAAGCCCAAGGGCGTCATTCGCAGCCAGGTGCCCGAGGTGCTGCGTCTGGTCGGTCTGGCCGATCAGATGGACTCGCTGCCCGACCAGCTTTCCGGTGGCGAGCAGCAGCGCGTTGCCGTCGCCCGCGCTATGGTCAACCGTCCGCCGCTGCTGATTTGCGACGAGCCCACGGGTAACCTCGACCCGGCGATCTCGCTGGGCATCATGAAGCTGCTCGA
>CAUGGC010000047.1 GCA_959599095.1 uncultured Collinsella sp.
GACTGCCCGGGCCACGCTGACTACGTCAAGAACATGATCTCCGGTGCTGCTCAGATGGACGGCGCTATCCTGGTCATCGCCGCTACCGACGGCCCCATGGCTCAGACCCGCGAGCACATCCTGCTCGCCCGTCAGGTCGGCGTCCCCTACATCGTCGTCTTCCTGAACAAGTGCGACATGGTCGACGATGACGAGCTCATCGACCTCGTCGAGATGGAGACCCGTGAGCTCCTCTCCGAGTACGATTTCCCCGGCGACGACATCCCCGTCATCCGTGGTTCCGCTCTGGGCGCTCTCGAGGGCGACGCCAAGTGGATGGACGCTATCCGCGAGCTCATGAACGCTGTCGACGAGTACATCCCGACGCCTGCTCGTAACAACGACCTCCCGTTCCTGATGGCCGTTGAGGACGTTATGACCATCTCCGGCCGTGGTACCGTTGCTACCGGCCGTGTCGAGCGCGGTGAGCTCAAGCTCAACGAGCCCGTCGAGATCGTCGGCATCAAGGATACCCAGAACACCGTTGTTACCGGTATCGAGATGTTCCGTAAGTCCATGGACTTCTGCGAGGCTGGCGACAACGTCGGTCTGCTGCTCCGCGGCATCAAGCGCGAGGACATCGAGCGCGGCCAGGTTCTCTGCAAGCCCGGTTCGGTTACCCCGCACACCAAGTTCACCGGCGAGATCTACGTTCTGACCAAGGAGGAGGGCGGTCGTCACACCCCGTTCTTCGATGGTTATCGTCCTCAGTTCTACTTCCGTACCACCGACGTTACCGGTACGGTCAAGCTCCCCGAGGGCACCGAGATGGCTATGCCTGGTGACCACATCACCATCGAGGGCGACCTCATCCACCCGATTGCCATGGAGGAGGGCCTGCGCTTCGCTATCCGCGAGGGTGGCCACACCGTCGGTTCGGGCATCGTCTCCACGATCATTGAGTAAATTAGCTCTTTGATATAGCTGACTTAGAGAACCCGGCACTTATATGGGTGCCGGGTTCTTTTCTGCAATGGATATTGAGCCGTTGCTGGTGTCGAGAGGATTGATAATGGTCCTGGATGCACCGTCGATTAGCTCTCGATGGCTTCATTGATGTGTTCCAAATATGAATGGATCCACCGAGAACCAATTGACTCGAGGTTTTCATTGACAGCACTTACGTGGAGCTGATAAAGTAACAACTCGTGCCCGTACGGGGCGGAAATGAAAGGTTCAGGATACATGCGTACTCTAGTTACTCTTGCGTGCACTGAGTGCAAGCGCCGCAACTATACGACCACCAAGAACAAGTCGACCATGCCTGATCGTATGGAGATCAAGAAGTATTGCCCCTGGTGCCGTCACCACACGCTGCACAAAGAGACTCGCTAGTCTCTAGTCACATACGCCAGTAGTTCAATTGGTAGAGCATCGGTCTCCAAAACCGAGTGTTGAGGGTTCGAGTCCTTCCTGGCGTGCCAGTCATTATTCCGTAAGCTCCCACTTGGGGGCTTACGGTTTACTCATGTATAAGCGCATTGCGCGGAGGTAACCCAAATGGCCAACAAGAAGAACAAGAAGAAGGCTCAGCAGCCGGCACCTGCCAACAGCGCTGCCGCCAACTCCAAGGTTGAGGCCAAGAAGGCCGTTGCCAAGAAGAACGAGAAGGCTGCGAAGTCCAAGAAGAACGAGAAGCCTGGTTTCTTCGCCCGCACCAAGAAGTATTTCGCTTCGGTCAAGTCCGAGATGAAGCGTGTCACGTGGCCTGATAAGAAGGAGCTCGTGAACTACTCGGTCGTCGTTTGCGCTTCTCTGGTCGTCGTCGGCGTCGTCATCGCTCTGCTCGATGCTGGCTTTGGCGAGGCTCTTGCTCTGTTCTCTGGATTGAGGGGCTAAACCATGTCTAAGCGTTGGTACGTCGTTCACACTTACTCCGGATACGAGAACCGCGTAAAGTCCGATCTCGAGCATCGTATCGAGACCATGGGCATGCAGGACCGTATCTTTGATATCGAGATTCCTATGGAGCGCGTCACCGAGATCAAAGAGGGTGGCAAGCGCGAGACTAAGGATTCCAAAATCTTCCCGGGTTATGTCCTGGTCCGCATGGAGATGGATGACGATGCTTGGACGTGTGTTCGCAACACGCCCGGCGTCACCGGTTTCCTAGGCGGCAACGGCAAGCCCGCTCCGCTTTCCCGTGACGAGTACAACAAGATGACTCGTCGTCCCGGTAAGGGCGATTCGCCCAAGCGTACCTCGGTTGATATTCAGGTCGGCACGTCCGTCCGCGTCACCGATGGCCCGCTTACCGACTTTGATGGCAAGGTCTCCGAGGTTAACACCGAGGCTGGCAAGCTCAAGGTCACGCTGATGATCTTTGGCCGCGAGACGCCGGTCGAGCTCGACTTTAACCAGGTCGCTGTCATCGCTTAAGTTTTCGTCCGTTCGCGCGAGCGTGCTTCTTCTGTGACTGCTCATCTCAGGAGTGCTTCTAACACGTGCGTGCTTACGATATAGCAAGTACTTCACACTCGTGATTCGAAAGGAATGACCATGGCTGAGAAGAAGGTTGCCAACGTCATTAAGCTCCAGATTCCTGCTGGTGCAGCTAACCCCGCTCCTCCCGTCGGCCCCGCCCTGGGCGCTGCTGGCGTGAACATCATGCAGTTCTGCCAGGCCTTTAACGCCGAGACGCAGGACAAGAAGGGCGACATCATCCCCGTTGAGATCTCTGTCTACGAGGATAAGTCCTTCTCCTTCATCACCAAGACCCCGCCGGCGGCTCACCTCATCAAGAAGGAGCTGAACCTTAAGTCTGGTTCCGCTAAGCCCCAGGCCGACAAGGTTGGTCAGCTCTCCCAGGAGCAGCTCACCAAGATCGCCGAGATCAAGATGCCGGACCTCAATGCCAACGACATTGACGCCGCCAAGAAGATCATCGCCGGTACCGCCCGTTCCATGGGCGTCACCATCGCTGAGTAGCGATTTCTTATGGTAACGACGGGTGCTCCGACCGGGGCGCCCGTTAAATGTGTGCAATAGGGCACACGATACGATGTGGGAGGGTTCACGCCCGTTTAACCACAGGAGGTAATGCACATGGCTAAGCATGGTAAGAGCTATAACGCCGCTGCCGAGAAGATCGACCGCGCCACGCTCTACACCCCCCTTCAGGCTGCCAAGCTCATTAAGGAGCTCGACACCGCCAAGTTCGACGAGACCGTCGAGGCCCACTTCCGTCTGGGCATCGATACTCGTAAGGCTGACCAGAACATCCGTGGTTCCATCTCCCTGCCCCACGGCACCGGCAAGACCGTTCGTGTTGCCGTCTTCGCCGAGGGCGAGAAGGCCCGCGAGGCTGAGGCTGCCGGCGCCGACATCATCGGTTCCGACGAGCTCGTCGCCCAGATTCAGAAGGGCGAGATCAACTTCGACGCCGCTATCGCTACGCCGAACATGATGGCCAAGGTTGGCCGCATCGGTAAGATCCTTGGTCCCCGTGGCCTCATGCCGAACCCCAAGCTCGGCACCGTGACCATGGACGTCGCCAAGATGGTCTCCGAGCTCAAGGCTGGCCGCGTTGAGTACCGCGCCGACCGCTACGGCATCTGCCACGTGCCCCTGGGCAAGAAGTCCTTCTCTGAGCAGCAGCTCGTCGAGAACTACGCTGCCCTGTACACTGAGATCCTGCGCGTCAAGCCCTCTTCTGCTAAGGGCAAGTACGTCAAGTCCATCTCCGTGTCTTCCACCATGGGCCCTGGCGTCAAGGTCGATCCCGCTGTCCAGCGTGACTTCCTGGCTGAGTAACTGCTAGTTACTGCCTGAGCAAAGCAAGCATTGCTAAAGAAACCCGGTTCTGCCTTGTGCAGGACCGGGTTTCTTGCTATCGCGTCAAAACCGCCATAAAGGGGACGGTGTCCCCTTTATGGCGGTTACCAGGGTGTTCTGGCTGTTGAGGACTCGATGGCATCGTGGCGCTTGAGCTCGCGGCGCATGGTTTGAGAATTGAGCCAGGCTGCCTGCCAGCCACGGATGGGGTAGCGCGTCTGGTCGAGCTCAAACTGCGTATAGCCGCAGGCGTTGATAATCGTCGTTCCACACACATGCTGCCGCTCGCGTTGAAAGTCGCGACCATAGCTTTGGTGTACATGCCCATGCACCATGTAGTCGGCCCCCCAGGACTCAAGCGCCGTGTTAAAGCACTCAAACCCTCGATGCGGCAGATCGTCCAGATCACCCATACCGGCGGCGGGTGCATGGGTAAGCAGAACGTCGCAGCCGCCGACCATCCTCACTTTGCGGGACAGCTTGCGCATACGCTTGGACATCTCGCGTTCGGTGTACATGTTGGCGCCGTCGCGATAACGCATGGACCCGCCAAGGCCCGCAATGCGAATCCCTCGGTACGTGTACACGCTGTCTTCTACGCAGATACATCCGCCCGGTGCATGACGTGCGTAGCGGTCATCGTGATTGCCACGCACGTAGATGAGCGGTTTGTTGATGACCGTAACCAAAAACTCAAGATAGTCCGGGTCCAGATCGCCGGCGGACAAAATCAGGTCGACTCCCTCAAAGCGTTCCTTGCGAAAGCACTCCCAAAGGCATCGTTCTTCGGTATCGGCTATGGCAAGGATTTTCATAGGGCAGGGACTTTCGGCTCATCGTCGAGCTGCGGAATGGTGCCTACCACGTTATCCGCCAGCCAATTCATCTCGACAATCTGCGTGCTCGGCAGCGGAGGGAAGCCTTCGATCTGTACCACGCCGTTCTGGCTGTGGAGCTCGCCGCCAAAGGGGTTGATGGATCCCTCGACAATGCCGTTGCGGAGCAACTGCACGAGTTTGCGCGTCTGGTAGGGTAGGCCCGGAGCGTAACGGATGTCGATAACGCCGGAGCTCATGCCGTACCAGTAGTTGACGGCGCGCACTTGGTTGTCATCGCTGGTCTCGTCCCACGTGCCGTGCAGAAGGCTGCGAACGATGAGCTCGTAGTAACGGCCCCAGTTCCATACCGGCATGGCGATGCCGGAAACCTTGCCATCGACCAGGCGGTGGAGTCCGTAGGCCGTTGGGTCTTCGAGCGACTTTGACATGTCAGCGCCGGTCATGACGCTCACGCCTTCGCGGCACATGGCCTCGGCGAGACCTCCAGCGGGCACATCACCCCAGGTCAGGATAATTTGCGCACGGGGGTCGAGCAGCGAGGCGCCAATCGCAAAGGCGTTGATCTCGCTGAGTGCGCCCGAGGCGAAGACCGACGCGTGGTAACCGATGCGGTGGTTGTCCGCCATGCTGGCGGCAAGGGCGCCCAGGAGAAACTTGGCCTCGTACATCTTGCCAAAGTACGAACGGACGCTTTGGTGGGGAAGGCCGATAGAGCAGTTGAGGAATCGCACCTGAGGATACTCGACGGCAGCTCTGAGCGTGTATTCCATTAGGCGGTGCGAAGTCGAGAAGATAACGTTCACCCCGTGCTTAACGGCGGTCTCTACGGCGGCATAAAACACGTCCGGATCGTGGCAGTCCTCGAACGCCTCAGTGTGCACGATACCGCCAAAGTGCTCATCGAGATACTGGCGCCCTTGGTCGTGCAGGCTATCCCAGCTCGATGTTGCGCAGGGATATTCGTGGATAAAGGCGACGCGCAGAGGGTTGGCCGCCGAATAGACAGTCTTGCCCATAAAGAAGTTGAGCACGCCGGATGTGGACTTGGCGGGCGCCTCTTCCTCATCGACGCTCGGTGCCTCGACAAGATCGACCTTCTCCTCGTCGCTTTTGCCGGCAATGACCAGCTCGCGCCAAATCTTGCACAGGCGGTTTACGACGATATCTGTCGGCGTATCCAGCAGGCGGTCCTGGTTGTACACATTGAGATAGACGAGCATGGCGTCGGCGGGCGTAATGTCCAGGTGGTCACCGCCCGCGCGAAGGTAGGCGCGCTTAAAGAGCAGGAAGGTGTGGCGCAGGTAGTCGACCTTTTTCTGCGGCCATTTTTCGATAAGGTTCTGACCGAGCATCTTGGCGAGCGTTTCGTAGCTTCCCTCACGCGAGAACTCAATCTCGTATAGGGGGCAGACGCGCCAAAACGCGCAGAACTCACCGTACAGACGGCTTTCGACGGAATCCCATGTGCCGGGGTAGAGACGGGTGACCTTGGCCGAAACCGTCGGAGCGTCTAGGAATTTGAGGACACTGACGCGCTTGTTGCCTTCCTGGACATAGAACCGATGCATGAACTCGGTGACGATGACGGGGTCGCGATAGCCCTCGGTCACCTGGATGTCGTAGAGGTTGGACCACTTGCGGGCGAACTCGGTGCTAAACGGAAGCAGGGGCATAAAGTTACACGAAAAGGCGGACTGACGGCCCTTGGTGACCGTGCCGACGACCATTTCGAGCGGAATATCCCGCAGACCGACATTCTCTCGCTGACCTAAGGGGAGCTGAGCAACCAAGCTATCGAGGTCCGTAAGGTATGGGTGCTCGCTTTGGCTGATGGCGCGACGGCGTCCCTGCTCGCCGCGCTTGCGTGCTTGACGATAGGCCTCTTCCATGGTGTCTACTCCCTTAGTCGTTTAAACAACGATATGAACCATGGTACCACGAATGAAAACCACTACAAAGATGCCTGTCCCCTTTGCGGTGGTTTAGGCGATGATGGGGGCGATGGCGCGGATGCAGGCGTCGGCTGCCGTGAAAGTAGTGCTGTCGTCGCTGACGATAAAGATGATCTTTCCTTTGATGCCAAAGTCGCCGATTTCGCTAAAGAGTACGTAGGGCTCCTTGTCAAAGCCCGAGATGGGAAGCACGGCGGCCTCGGTGGCGCTGGTCAGCTCGTCTGCCAGCACGTCAAGGGAAGCCCACTTGGACGTGTCCTTTACGGCAACGGGCACGGCAACGCGCCCAAATGGCATGAGGTGCACGAGCGTGTTCTTGGAGATGTTGGAGTTGGGCACAATGATGGTCTGTCCACAGGCGTCCTCAATCGTTGTATGGCGCCAAGTGATGTCTTGGACCACGCCGGATACGCCGCCGACCTCGATATTGTCGCCGGGTTTGATGATGCCCATAAAGGTCACTTGCATGCCGCCGATAAGGTTTGACAGCGTGTCCTGAAAGCCGAGCGAGATAGCGATGCCGCCGACGCCAAGAGCGGCGACGAGGGCGTTTGCATTAATGCCAAAACAGTTGTCGAGGATAAAGCTGCCGCCGATCATCCAAATGACGGCGCGCGCGATGTTGATGAAGATACTCGATGCCGGAAGCGGGTTATCGTCTCGGTTAAGCAGATGGTTCAGGGTCTTGGATACGACCTTGGCGGCGACGGCGGTGCCTATCGCCAAGATGACGGCCCAGATGATGTTGTGGACCCATCGTTGTGCAAAGAAACGAAGAATCGGCTCAAACAATTCCATGTGGGGAAACCTCCTAATGATCGTCCAACCATGATACCCACCAAGAAGCCCGTCCGATCAAATTCGGACGGGCTTCTGTGCTCGATATAAGGTTTACGCGGTGGGGCTGCAAGGCCCGGCGGTGTAGCTTAGCGTCGACGCTTCCAGATAATGCCGAGTATGATGACGATGATGCCGCCGATAAGGCACGCGCCAACTACTGCCAGCGTGCGGTCTCCCGTTGCGGCGAGCTTACCGGTCGTCTTCTTGGTGATGACCTTCGTGGTCGTCGTGTCCGTCTTAGGCGAGGGCTTAGGCGTCGGGGCCGGTGTGGGCGTGGGGTCCACGGCAGCGGAGCCAAAGTTAATGGTGCCCGCGAGCGAGGCCATCTTGCTCTCCCAGCTGCCCTGCCCGATCAGCGTCCTTAGCGCTGACTCGCAGGTACCCCACTCGGTGTGCTTGGTGGCGTTTGCGAAGGTGGGGAAGTCAGTCGTGTTGGTGATGATGTAGTTGTTGGTGGCGACGGTATAGGTCTTGGCGGGGTCGAGCGTGCTGTCGTCCTTGGTGAGTGTGGCACTCGCAATGCGCTTGCCTTCGGACTGCGTCCAATCGATTGTCACATTGATTCCGCCGAAGGAAAGGACGCTGCCGGAATCCTCGCGCCACTTGTACTTGTCTTGCGCCTCCTGCTCGGTGTGGCCGGCTGTCACATAGGCTTGCTGAAGCTCGTAGCTGTGATTGCACTCGTCGCTGATCTGCAGCGAGTGCTCGAGCGCTGCCAGGAAGTCCGCACCGGTCATGGTCCAGGTCTCCACGGTGTTGCCGTAGGGCGAGATGGCGATGACGTTGCCGGCGGTCACGTTGCCTGCCGCGATGCCGCCGCGGATGCCGCCTGCGTTTTCGATAGCGAGGTCCGCGCCCGTCAGGGCAAGATAGGAGCCGCAAATCACGTGGCCGATGGTCTGGGCCTTGGTGGTATCGCCCTCCTTGCTGGGGCGGAAATCGGTGGTGCGCACCATTTCTCAACCATGCGTGCCTGCGGCGTCCTCGCCGTAGAAATAGTTGGTGGTGGATGTGCCGAGCACCTTGTTCGATTCGTTTTCAAAGGCCTCGTCGAGCGGCTTGATCTTGTTGCGGACGGCTTCAAGGCGGCTTTGGTAGTCGGAGCCCTTGTCGGGGTCTGCCAAAAGGTCGTTGACGTTCTTGGCGGTGTAGAGCTTCTCGTCGCTGCCGTCTGCAGGGACCGTGACCGTGTCATCGTCGGTCGTCTCGGTGCCATTGGTGTCGTACCTGTACGGAATGGAAAGCAGCCCCACCTCGGCAAAGGCGCTGCCTGCCTCGACAACGTGGATCGTCTTGCCGTCGGCTCCCGTCACCTTCTCGTTAAGGTTGATGTGCTCATGGCCTGCGATAAGGGCATCGACGCCACGGAGCCGCGTGGCAAAGGTCTTGGCGTCGAGCGTATGCGCGATACAGACGACAACGTTGCAGCCCTCCTTGCGCAGCTGCTCTGCCTCGGCATTGATGGCGTTCGCGGCACTCGAGAAGCTGGTGCCCGCGACTAGGTCTGCACGCAACGAGGAGCCAAGCGACTCATCCATGGCTCCTACAACGCCGACCTTGATCTGGTAGGCGAACGTTGAGTGATTTTCGCTCATATGACCCAATCCGCTGTCAAGAGCCACAATGGCCCCGCCGACCG
>CAUGGC010000048.1 GCA_959599095.1 uncultured Collinsella sp.
GCGGTCGGCGGGGCCATTGTGGCTCTTGACAGCGGATTGGGTCATATGAGCGATATGACCCAGGCCTCGCTTGGCTACGTGGGCGTGGTGCTGCCCAAGGCTGCCTTCCTGCCGCTATTCCACGCCATGGCGAGCGAGGACTTTGCGCTCATCTCGAGCGAGATTCCAAGTGCGTACTTTACCGTGGGCGCGGCCGTGACCGATACGGACGAGCATTTTGCCCAGCATCATCCCAAGGCGCGCTTTAACGATGCCGAGCTTCCCCTCGGCGCCGCGGCTTATGCCGCCGTCGCTCTCGGATACATTGCGGACCATAAGGAGTAATCCATGTCCCAGCAACGTAAATTTTTCCCCGGTTGGCTCGTGGTGGCCTCCGGCTTTGTGATCATGGCCACGTGCTACACGATTTTCGTTAACTGCATGAGCCTGTTTCAGCCGCTCATCGTAAGCGACCTGGGCATCACACTTGCGCAGTACAACATCTCCAACGCCATCTCCACCGTGGTGAGCGTTATCGGCTCACTTGTCATTGGCCATGTCGCCGATAAGGTGAGTGGCCGCGTATTGGGCTCGCTCACCGTTATCGCTACCTCGGCGGTGCTCGCGGGCATGAGCTTCGTGGGTGAGCTGTGGCAGGTCTACGTGCTCTTTGCCGTCTCGGGCTGCTTTGCCGTCGCCTCGACCCGCCTGCTCATCAGCCTGGTGACCGCCAACTGGTTTACGGCCAAGCGAGGCCTTGCCATCTCCATCGCACTTTCGGGCTCGGGCTTTGGCGGCGCTATTCTGTCTCCCATCGTAAGCTCGCTCATCGTGAGCGTTGGCTGGCGTTCCGCCTTCCTGGTGCTCGCGGCTATCTGCATGGTGGCGGCGCTGCCCATCACGGCCTATTCCTTCCGCACCAAGCCTTCCGAGATCGGCCTTAAACCGCTCGGCGAGAACCCGGGCGATCCGTCCGTCTCGACGGCTGGCGACAAGGACGAGCACACGGCGCCCGAGGTTAACGTTGGCTGGTCTCGCATCAAGAAGAGCCCGGCGTTTTGGCTGCTCGTCGTTGCCTTCCTCTTTATGGGCTTGGTCAATGGCGCCATCCTGCCCAACCAGGTTACCAACATGACGAGCGTTACCGTCAACGGCGCCAAGATCGTCACGGGCGGCCACGATCCCATGTGGGCGGGTACCGTGCTTTCGGCCTATATGGTTACCGTCGTTATCGCCAAGATTTCGCTCGGTGCGCTCTATGACCGCTTTGGCCTGCGCTTTGGCAATATCCTTGGCTCCGTTGCGTGCATTATCGCCTGCGTGGCGCTGTGCTTCCCGACGACGGACCTCGGTCCCATCGTGGCCGCTGTGAGCTTTGGTGTTGGAACGTGCATGGGCACCATCACGCCTACCATCGCCGCGTCCAAGCAGTTTGGCATGGCCGACCTCGGTAAGGTCACGGGCACCATCACCTCGCTCGAGATGGTTGGCGGCACCGTGGGCGCCATTGTCTCGGGCGTGCTGTTCGATGCCACGGGCTCCTTTGCGAGCACCTGGATCGTGTGCCTGGTGTGTTCTGTGGTCATGCTCGTATTCCTGCTGGCCTCGGAGCCCATCGCCGCCAAGCTGCGCGCAAGCGTGGCGGGGGAGTAGACGTCCGCCGCTCTTTTCTGTTCGCCCCGTTCTGTCCTTGGCCGCCTTGGAAGCCGAATGGATGCTCGTACCATCATTCGGTTTCCAGGGCAGCCACGGGCCTACGAAATGATCCCTTTTCCTCCGTCCCCAAGGGATCACGTGATCCGAAGGGGACGGAGGAAAAGGGATCACAAACAGCGGCGGCGCGTCTGACCGAACGAGTCCCCATACCCTCGTTCGGTCAGACGCGCCGCCGCGTTGCTGTTTTGTGCCGTATAATGATCATTATCTATGACGCGATACAAAAGAAAGGTGTTTGCCCATGCAGGCACAGAAGGCGGAGGGAACCCGCGACCTTATCGGCGCCGAGATGCGCGCCTGGCAAAAGATGCAGCAGATTGCTGCCGGCGTATTCGAGCCGTTTGGCTTTAAGCCCATCGAGACGCCCGTGATCGAGCAGGTGGACGTCTTTGTCCACGGCATCGGCCAGTCGACCGACGTCGTTCGCAAGGAGATGTTCCGCGTGTTCAGCGGTGCCAACCTGGAGCGCGTCTTTACCGAGGGCACCGACACCAAACTCAAGCCCAAGCAGCGCCTGGCACTTCGCCCCGAGGGCACGGCCGGCGTGGTGCGCGCCGTCGTCGAGAACAATCTGGTGCCCCAGGGCTCCACGCCGTTTAAGGCGTACTACGCCGAGGCCATGTTCCGCGGCGAGCGTCCCCAGAAGGGCCGCCTGCGCCAGTTCCACCAGGTGGGCATCGAGTGGCTCGGCGCTCCCGATCCGGCGGCAGACGCCGAGTGCATCATCATGCTCATGGAGTTCTACAAGCGCCTGGGCTTCGACCTTTCCAAGCTCCGTCTGCTCATCAACTCGATGGGTGACGCCCAGTGCCGTCCGGCTTACCGCGAGCGGGTCAAGCAGTTTATCCTCGATCACGCCGACGAGATGTGCGACGAGTGCCGCGAGCGCGCCGAGCTTAACCCGCTGCGCGCCTTCGACTGCAAGAACGACCACTGCCGCGAGATCATGGCCGACGCGCCGCTGATGGGTGACAACCTGTGCGACGAGTGCCGCGAGCACTACGAGCAGGTCAAGCGCTATCTGGATGCCGCCGGTATCGAGTATGTTGAGGACCCCACCCTGGTGCGTGGTCTGGACTACTACACCCGCACCGTCTTTGAGGTCGAGGCCCCTGGCGCCGGCGTCGGCTCCATCGGTGGCGGCGGCCGCTATGACGGCCTGGTCGAGCTCGAGGGCGGCAAGCCCACGGCAGGCGTCGGATTCGCTGTCGGTTTTGAGCGCGCCCTGCTGGCCCTGCAGGCCTTTGGCAGCGACCTGGGTGCCGAGGAGGCCCCGTGCGTCTACGTCGCCAACGCCGGCAAGGAGCTGCGCCAGAACGTCTTTGCCATTACGCAGGAGCTTCGCGCCGCAGGTATCGTGACCGAGGCCGACTATCAGGGCCGTTCGCTCAAGGCCCAGTTTAAGCAGGCCGATAAGGTAGGCGCCAAGCTCATCCTGGTTCTGGGCGGCGACGAGCTTGCCGCCGGCAAGGTCAAGGTGCGCGACATGGAGAGCCATGAAGAGGTTCTTGCCGATCTGGCCAACGTCGTCGAGGCGGTTCGCGAGCGCCTGTAGCGCATCTTTTTGAGCTGCGGACCCGCTAACATGTCCCGCTCGCGGCGAGCGATTGTTACGGGGGTGTTTCGCATTTATGCGGAATGCCCCCGTTTGTGTATGCCGTCCACCGAGAAATACGACCATTTAGAGCAAAAACCCTTGCAATGCAGAAAATACTTTTGTGTGGTAAAGCGCAATCAGTGTCGAAAGTATTTCTCAAGCGCCTATAATGAATACCGCATGTTACGTGCATAGAAGGAGGAATGGGAGGAAACGTGGCTGAGAACCTAAGCAACCAGTCTGTACCCGAAGCCGCGGCGCGCGTCGCTGCCGTGGTCAACCGCCTCGTTAACCGAATCGGCTCGAATGCCGAGTCCAGGGAGCGTCTCGCCGAGATCGAGATCCCCGAGGAGCTGCGCGATGATCTGGCGCTGTTCCTGCGCCTGGAGCGTCGTGTGCTTAGCGAGTATGATCCCGAGATCGCGGACCTGTTCGACAAGATTCTGTCGGCCGAGATTGTGGCCAATGCCGGTAACCCCGGCAGCCGTGCTGCCGACGAGGCCGTCGACGAGCAGGGCGTGCCTACTGCCGATGAGTCCACCGCCGTGGCATTCCGTGAGGTCGTCGATCTGATCGACAGTCTGCCGCTCGATAAGCAGCAGGTTATCGTCCGCGCCTTTACGAGCTTCTTCCACCTGGCAAACCTGTCGGAGGAGAACTACCGCGTGGCGCAGCTGCGCGAGCGCGAGGCCGGCGCATCGACCGATACCGAGGTCGATCCCGCTAACGAACTCACCGTTGCCTATCACCAGTTGGTAGACGAGATGGGTGTCGAGGGCGCCAACGAGCTGCTCGACAAGCTCGAGTTCCACCCTGTCTTTACCGCACATCCCACCGAGGCCCGTCGTAAGGCCGTCGAGGGCAAGATTCGCCGTATCTCCAACCTGCTGGAGGAGCGTCCGCGTCTGGGCGGCTCCGACCTGGTGGAGAACGAGCGCCATATGCTGCAGGAGATCGACGCCCTGGTGCGTACGAGCCCCATCGCGCTCAAGAAGCCCACGCCGGTCGAGGAAGCCGATACCATCATCGACATCTTCGATAACACGCTGTTTGACGTCATCCCCGTTATCTATCGTCGTTTTGACGATTGGGTGTTGGGCGACAAGGCCGGTACCGTGCCGCCGCTGTGCCCGGCGTTCTTCCATCCCGGCAGCTGGATCGGTTCCGACCGCGACGGTAACCCCAACGTCACCGCCAAGGTGAGCCGTGAGGTCGCCGCCAAGTACTTCACTCACATGGTGCTCAAGCTCGAGGACAAGTGCCGCCGCATCGGCCGCAATCTGACGCTCGAGGCCGAGTACAGCAAGCCGTCGGCCGAGCTCATCAACCTGTGGAACCATCAGGTCGAGATGAGCACCCAGTACACTGCACGTGCTGAACTGATCTCCGAGCACGAGCCGCATCGCGCCGTCATGCTCGTCATGGCCGACCGCCTGAACGCCACCGTGCGTCGCATCACCGACACCATGTACCACAGCGCCGATGAGTTCCTGGATGACCTGCGCGTCGTCCAGCGCTCGCTGGCCGCCTGCGGTGCCGTCCGTGCTGCCTACGGCCCGGTCCAGACCATCATCTGGCAGGTCGAGTCCTTCGGCTTCCACATGGTCGAGATGGAGTTCCGTCAGCACTCCGTGGTGCACGCCCGCGCCCTCAAGGATATCCACGAGAACGGTATCCATGGCGACCTGCAGCCCATGACGCGCGAGGTCATCGATACCTTCCGCGCTATCGGCTCCATCCAAAAGCGCTACGGCAAGAAGATGGCGCACCGCTACATCATCTCGTTCACCAAGAGCGCCCAGCATGTGGCTGACGTCTTTGAGCTGGCCCACCTGTCCTTCGCGCACGAGGAGGATGTCCCCGAGCTCGACGTGATCCCGCTGTTCGAGCAGCTCGAGGACCTCGAGGGCTGCGTTGACGTGCTCGACCAGATGCTTACGCTGCCCGTGGTGCAGAAGCGCCTTGCCCAGACCAACCGCCGCATGGAGGTTATGCTGGGCTACTCCGATTCCTCCAAGGACGCCGGTCCTACCACGGCCATGCTCGCGCTGCACTCCGCGCAGGAGCGCATCGCCAAGTGGGCCGAGAAGAACGATATCGACCTGGTGCTCATGCACGGTCGCGGCGGTGCCGTGGGCCGTGGCGGCGGCCCGGCCAACAAGGCCGTGCTGGCGCAGCCCAAGGGTTCGGTCAACTGCTTCTTTAAGCTCACCGAGCAGGGCGAGGTCATCTTTGCCCGTTACGGCAACCGCACGCTGGCTCAGCGTCATGTTGAGTCCGTTGCCGCCGCAACGCTTTTGCAGTCGGCCCCGAGCGTCGAGAAGACCAACACCGAGACCACGCAGAAGTTCTGGGATATGGCCGAGAAGCTCAACACCGCAAGCCACGAGCGCTATCTGGACCTGCTGAACACCGAGGACTTTACACCGTGGTTCTCGACCGTGACGCCGCTGACCGAGGTCGGTCTGCTGCCGATCGGCTCGCGTCCCGCCAAGCGCGGCCTGGGTGCCAAGTCGCTCGACGACCTGCGTACCATTCCGTGGATCTTCAGCTGGAGCCAGGCGCGTATTAACCTGGCCGCTTGGTACGGCCTGGGCACCGCCTGCGAGCAGCTGGGCGATCT
This sequence comes from uncultured Collinsella sp., assembly GCA_959599095.1. Classification (GTDB taxonomy): domain Bacteria; phylum Actinomycetota; class Coriobacteriia; order Coriobacteriales; family Coriobacteriaceae; genus Collinsella. The sequence continues at coordinate 5,916 of CAUGGC010000048.1, forward strand.
TGACCAGCTCAAGGCTGCCTACCAGGAGTGGCCGTTCTTCCGCACGTTCATCGACAACATCGAGATGTCGATCGCTAAGACCGATCAGCGCATCGCCAAGATGTACCTGCACCTGGGCGATCGCCAGGATCTGTCCGAGAAGGTCTTCACCGAGATGCAGCTCACCCGTAAGTGGGTCCTTGCCATCGTCGGTGACGAGTGGCCGCTGCAGCGCCGCCGCGTGCTTGGCTGCGCCGTTCGTGTACGCAACCCCTACGTCGACGCCCTGTCCATCGCCCAGGTCCGCGCCCTTCGCGAGGTGCGTATGAACCAGGACGAGATGGCCGAGGAGAAGAAGGCCGAGTACATGAGCCTGATTCTTTCGACTGTGACCGGCGTCTCGGCAGGTTTGCAGAACACGGGGTAATCGATAGCCCTGTGGCTCTCACCGGGGCCCGATGGGTTTCCCTCTGAATGCGTCCTCGCACTTGAAGCCCCCTTATCCTGCTCCTTCGGAGCTGCGGATAAGGGGGCTTCGTGCTGCGGAATGCATTCAGAGGGAAACCCATCGGGCCCCTTCGTCCTCGGTCTTCTGGGATTAAAGCTGAAGGGAATAAGGCGCGCTTTGCGCCTTACAGCTGTGACGGCTGCGGTCCCGTTTGGGGTCGCGGCCGTTTTGTTGTGGGTCAAATATGAACGTTGTGTTAATGAGTCGGTGGACGGTGGTGTTTTTCGGTGAGCGGCGTATCCTTCCAACGGTTTATCTAGTGTGTCAGTTGAAAGGAAGAGGGCGCTCGTCATTGTTTGAATGTGAACTGCCGTTTGACCACAAGACGTTGCATCTGGAGCTCGAGGATAAGAACTTCGCGGGTGTGATGGAAGGTCATCAAAACGAGTTTAAGACTACGAAATCGCAGGAAGAGCTGGTAGAGGAGTCGCTTGCCAACCCTTATGGCTCGCCTTCGCTCGAGGAGCTTTGTGCTGGCAAGAAGGATATCGTCATCATTAGCTCCGATCATACGCGTCCCGTTCCCTCGCGTGTGACGATGCCTATTCTGCTGCATCACATCCATTCCGCTGCGCCCGAGGCTCGTGTGCGTATTTTGGTTGCTACGGGTATGCATCGTCCGTCGACGCACGAGGAGCTCGTCAACAAGTACGGCGAGGAGATCGTTGCTAACGAGGAAATCGTTATGCACGTCGCGACTGACGACAGCATGATGAAAAAGATCGGCACCCTGCCTTCTGGTGGCGAGTGCATCATCAACAAGATTGCCGCCGATTGCGATCTGCTGCTTGCCGAGGGCTTTATTGAGCCGCACTTCTTTGCCGGTTTCTCTGGTAGCCGCAAGTCCGTCCTGCCTGGCATCGCCAGCTACAAGACCATCATGTACAACCACAACGGTCAGTTTGTGAATGATTCCCACTCGCGTGCCGGCAACCTGTGCCACAACCACGTGAGCGAGGACATGTTTGCCGCTGCCGAGATGGCTCACCTTGCCTTTGTGCTTAACGTGGTGCTCAACGGCAAGCACGAGGTCATCGGCTCCTTTGCCGGCGACATTCACAAGGCGCACGAGGCAGGCTGTGAGTTCGTGAAGAGCCTTGCCGGCGTTGAGCCCGTCGAGTGCGAGATTGCCATCACCACCAACGGCGGCTACCCGCTCGACCAGAACATCTACCAGGCCGTGAAGGGCATGTGCTCTGCCGAGGCCACGCTTCCCGAGGGCGGCGTGATCATCGACGTCGCCGGCTGTGCCGACGGTCACGGTGGCGAGGGCTTCTATCACAACATCGCCGACAATGATCCGGCAGAGTTTGAGCGCGCTTGCATCGATCGTCCTAAGGACGAGACCCTGCCCGACCAGTGGACGAGCCAGATCTTTGCCCGCATCCTGGCGCATCACCCTGTGATCATGGTCACCGACCTGTGCGATCACCAGATGATCAAGGATATGCACATGACGCCGGTCAACACCCTCGATGAGGCGCTCAAGCTCGCCTTTGAGATGAAGGGTGCCGATGCCAAGGTGGCCGTCATTCCCGATGGCCTGGGCGTTGTTGTCGCTCAGCACTAGTGCGCGGCTCAAACGAATCGATTATAACCGACAAGAAAGATAAGGTTTTATGCTTACCAAACTCCTCTGCGAATTCGGCGCAACGGCCCTCATGATCATCTTTGGCGTGGGCGTGCACTGCGATACCGTGCTCAAGGGCACCAAGTATCAGGGTTCCGGCCACATGTTTGCCATCACCACTTGGTCTTTTGGCATCTCGGTCTGCCTGTTTGTCTTTGGCGGCGCCGTGTGCATGAACCCCGCCATGGTGCTTGCCCAGTGCATCGTAGGCCTGGTGCCGTGGAGCAGCTGCATCCCCTTCATGATTGCCGATATGCTCGGCGGCTTTGTGGGCGCCGTAATCGCTTGGCTTATGTATGCCGATGAGTTCAAGGCTTCCGAGGGCGTCGTCGACCCTATTGCCCAGCGCAACATCTTCTCGACCAACCCTACCACCGAGGGCACGAACTATGCTCGCAACTTCTTCTGCGAGGCCATCTGCACCTTTGTGTTCATCAGCGCCATCCTTGCTGCCGCTAGCCGCGCCGGCGAGAACGTTTTGATGCTCGCCATCTGCGTCGGTCTGATCGTTTGGGCCGTTGGCATGGGCATGGGCGGCATCACCGGCTTCGCCATGAACCAGGCTCGTGACCTTGGTCCTCGCATGGCCTATCAGGTGCTGCCGATCAAGAACAAGGCTGACAACAACTGGAAGTACGGCCTGCTCGTTCCTGGCATCGCTCCGTTTGTCGGTGCCGCTCTGGCCGCGCTGTTTGTGCATGGTTTCTTGGGCATGTTCTAGTCCAAGGCTACATAGTTGTCCGCCGTCCGCATGGGGTAACTTCCCAGCGCGTCCTCGGACATGAAAGAACCCCCGCTGCGCACTTCGTGCGGCGGGGGTTCTTTCGTCCTGCGGAATGCGCTGGGAAGTTACCCCATGCGGACGGCTGCGGGATTTTAGTCGCGTTGGAACAAGCAACCCAACATATATATCTGAATTTGGATGGGAGGTGTTCCTATAGTTTTGTCAACTGGGCAATGCTGTTTTCGAGATTGAATCG
>CAUGGC010000049.1 GCA_959599095.1 uncultured Collinsella sp.
CGGACTCCCGCACGCCCACGACTACCCGACGGGGACTGTGTTTTCATCTCTGGTGGTTGAATTGTAGCATGAGCGAATGCGCATTGACCTCGCTGCCGGCATGCTGTGACTGGTCGAGGGTTTTACCAGGAATGGGGAAAGCCGGCACAGGAGCTGCGCCCGGGTGATGTGGTCAACATCGCCCCGGGCGTAAAGCACTGGCACGGTGCGGCGCCCGACAGCTGGTTCTCCCATCTCGCGCTGGAGGTTCCGGGCGAGGAGGCCTCCAACGAGTGGCTGGAGCCCGTGGACGACGAGCAATACCTTAAAGCGACTGACAAGGAGGCTTAAATACCTTCGCCGCCCGTGCCGCCGAGAGCAGGGCGCCCAAGTCGGCTTGGATCGCCTCCGCCTTACTTCCGAGCTGCAGCGGAGCCGAGTCGCCCGAGATGTTTACGCTCAACAGGTGCGCATCCGGTAGCTTCGCGGTCATGCTCCAGAACGGGAGCGTGATGATGCCGGGGGTCATCTCGCCCACGCCGAGCTCCAGCAACAGCATGTGGCCATCGCCGCGCTTGCGCACGAAGCGCTCATATCGTTCGAGGCCCTCACGCCAGGCCGCACCCTGCAGAAACGTGTCATCGCGCACCCACGGCACAAGCTGCCAGCCACAGCGCGGGCATCGGGGGACATCCTCGCTGCGGACTTCGAACCCCGCCATGCCCGCGAGCATGCGCTCGACGTAGGGGCTCGCATCGAATAGCTCGTCGCAGCATGGCTGCTTGCATTGAAGGTGTGCGAAGCTTCCCTGATAGTTGCAGATTCTCTCGGTGGGAAACGTCTTCTCGACTTGGGTGTCCACATTGGTGTTCAGGATGAAGTAGTCCTTATGGCCGATGAGGGACCGTAGGTCGAGATAGGGCTGCGAGGCCGGCTCGCGTAGCATGAAATCGATGTATCGCGCGTAGTAGGCCCATTGCTGCTCGAGGCTGGGGTAGAGGTGGTAGAAGCCGTCGAAAAGGCTCTTGAAGCCAAAGGCTTGCTGCCAGTCCGTCATTCCTGCGCGCGCCATGCCCGCGCGGTTGTAATGGTTGAACCCGGCGGCGCTCGACATGCCCGAGCCGATGCCGACAATGATGGCGTCGGCATCGTCGATAAGGCTTCGAAGCCTCGTCGCTTCTCTTTCTAGGGGCGGCATCGGGCGATCTCCTCGAAAGCCGGGACCATATCGCCGTCAACGAAAATTGTCTCGCACGAAGCGGCGGGCGCCATGGCCTGGCTGTAGTTGAACACGATGTAGGTGGCGTGCTCGCAGGCGTTCGCGATCTGGGCGAGCATGTGCTTTATGACGCCGTTGCGCAGTCCCACGCCAAGTTCGAGGATGGCGACCCTGCCGTTGCGATGGGTGCGCACAAGGCGCTCGAGCTCCTCGAGCTGGGCCATGGCGAGGGCGTCTGGATGAGCGAGACGCATTTCGTCGACCGACGTGTGTATGCTCCCTTCCGTTTCGAGTACGCGGTTCTCGTTGAACCCTGCACGTGCAAAGTGTCCGTCGATATTACACGTGATCACGAAGGTGTCAGCGTGCTCCGTAAGATCCCGCAGCCCGTTCATGAGCGGGCTGGGCTCATATTCAAGATATTCCTTTTGATGGAACCGCTCGGCCCATCGGCGTCGCACGCTGGCATCCGGGGAGGCGAGCCCCTGCAGTATGCAGCCGATGCCGTCTGCTTGAGCGAGGTCCCCGTACGCCTCTCGGAAATGAGTATCGGCGCAGAAGAGGTTGAGCCCCTCCGCAATGTCGAGTCCGTTGCTAGCGCCGATGATGACAAGATCCGCCTCGGCTAGCGCCCTGCCTATGCGAACTGCTTTCGCCGCCCCCATGCGCTACCTCCCCAGCGTCTTGCGCACGTCGGCGAGCACATCGGCGATGTCGGCGCGAACGGCGAGCCCCCGATCCTCGATCGCGCGGGGGAGAAACTGCGTCTTGTTGTTCACGGCAATGTAGCTAGCCTGCGGCAACTGCGCCGTGAGGGCCCAGAACGGCTCCTGGATAAACGCGGGCGTCATGCGGCCCACGCCCAGCTCGAGGAAAAGAATCCTCTGCCGCGCGTGCGCGTCGAGCCAGTCGGACACCTTGTGGTATTGCTCCTCGTAGAGCTCGCCCTGCAGGAAGTTGCCGTAGCCGCGAACCCAGGGGAACGCCTCTGCCCCGCAGCGCGGGCAGCGCGGCACGAGCTCCGTCGGAACCTCAAGGCCGTCTCCTATGGCCTCTACCATGCGGGAGACCGGCTCGACCGCGTCCCACACCTCGTCAGTGCAACAGCGGGAGCACTGAAAGAAGCGGTGGTCGCCTTGGATCTCGGCCACCTTCTCCCAGGGATAGAGCTTCACAAACTGCGTGTCTTGGTTGGTGGTGAGCACGAAGAAATCCTTCTCGGCGAGAATAGCGTCGAGGTCCTTGTAGGGCTTGCGTAGTGGGGCGTTGAGCGTAGTGTCGAGGAAGGTGGCGAGGTATCCCCAGCGCGCCTCGGCGGTGGGCCAGCGGTAGAACGACCCCTCGAAAGCGCCCTTGAAACCGTAGCGTTCGGCGAATTTGCCGAAATGCCTGCGATAGGTCGCGTTGTCCTCGTAGTAGAAGTCGCCGCCGCCCGCCGCGGAGAGTCCGGAGGCCCCGCCCACCAGCACGCAATCGGCTTCCTCGATCATGTGGGCGAAGTCCTTGATTTGCTGGTCGTAGGGCTCGGACTCGCGGTCACTCAGCTCATAGGGCGTGCCGCCGCTGCGGTAGGCAGCCTGAAGGGAAAACGATCGGTTGGTGAGCTCGATAACGAGCTGCTCGTACAGAGTCACTGGATACCTTCTTTCAGCTATTATAAACAGGTGTCTATAAAAAGTATCCATGTCGATTTGCTTAAGAGCAATGAACAGCTTCGGCCTGCTGTCGATAAACGAGCGTTTGCTGGGCATTGTCGAGCGCTGCAATTGGAGGAGCCATGGAAGTGGGGAAGATCGATCGTCGCCGGCGCTATACGCTTTCGGTCATACGGGAGGCGTTCTTTGCGCTGCTGGCCGAGGTCGGCTTCGCGAAGATGACGGTGGCGGATATCTGCCGCCGCGCCGACATCAACCGCGGCACGTTTTATCTGCACTACGAGGACAAGTTCGCGCTGCTCGACGCACTTATCGACGAGGCCTTGGCGGCGGCGCCCCCGCTCGAGGGAACGGAGGTGGGCGCCCTTTGCCAGCGCCCGCCGGCAAATGATGACTATTATCTGCTCTACTCGGATGACGACGCGTACGCCCGGGTGGCACAGCGCGTCGTCGAGCGCGGCGCCGAGCAGATGGTTCCCTCGATCATGGAGGATACTGGGCTTTCGCGCGAGGACGCCTATCTGCTCTTCGTCCACAACGTCCAGGGAAATCTCGCGGTCAACCGCCTGCTCGGTTGGAGGCGAGGGCCCGAGTTCGCCCACGCCCAGGAGCTGCTCAGCGCCTATTCCGAAGGGGGCATGCGAGCGGTATCGGCTCGTCACGATCCCCGTAGCTCATCTTGACCGCGTGCCATTTTGGGCAGGCGGCGCAGCTATGGCTCCCTCGTTGATTTTCGACGCTGTATAAGGCAATCGCAATCGTCTTGAGCTTCTTTAGGGAACTTGAACAAGAGATATGGCCTGCTGGCGATTGATTAACTCCATTCGTTTTGGTTACAAGAAAACATGCTGCGCGCCTGCAGCATGAAGGAGAGGGAATCCTATGAATATCGTTGTATTGAGTGGTAGCCCGCGCAAGGGAGCCAATACTGACACCATGGTCGAGGCGTTTGCCGAGACCGCGCGCGAGGGCGGCAATGCGGTCGAGGTCGTCCGCGTTGCCAGCAAGAAGATCGCCGGCTGCCTGGGATGCCAGTACTGCTTCGCCCATGAGGGCGTCTGCGTGCAGAAGGATGACATGGCCAACGTGATCGAGTCGCTGAAAGACGCAGATATGGTCGTCTTCGCTTCGCCTATCTACTGGTTTGATATCACCGCGCAGGAGAAGGCCGCCATCGACCGCCTGTACGCCTTTGGTGCTACGGGCTTCCCGTTCACCAAGACGGCCCTTTTGCTCGATAGCCACAGTGAGGGCGTCTATGATGCGGCGATCGCTATGTACAAGTCAGCCTGCGCATACTGCAAGTGGGAGGACCAGGGCATTGTCACCATTAGCGGCATGACCGAGCGCGACAGCATGGCCTCCTCGCCCAAGTTGAAAGAGGTGCGCGAGCTCGCTCGCAAGCTGGCCTAAGGACAAGAAGAGCGCATGGCAATCGGCGTTATTTGAAGTGCTTGCCGTCCTTGCCAGGTGAATCGTTGATTGCCATGCGCCGCTGCCCTTGCGGACAATCTCGGCGTGCTAGGAGGCCTTCTCACTCAGGAACTCCCTGAATGCGGGGATGTCAAAGCCAACGAGACCACGCCCGCGCTCTCCGATCACGCCGTCCTCCAGGAGGCGGCGTTTGTATTGGCTTGCGTAGTTGCTGGCGACGCCCATGCGTTTGGCTATCTCCGAGACCCTGCTGGGGCCAGAATCGGGCAGCATCGCGAGCAAAAACTCAATGTCTTTATCGGAAAGCTCCCGATAGGTCGTTTCGAGAATTCGATCGCGCAGCTCCATACGGGCAAGCAGAGAACCCTGCTGTACATCAGGTGCACTGATTTTGGGCGAGTTCTCCGAAACATCCCATGTGCGATATCCGACGAGCTGCATCATATAGGGAAATCCGTCGACGGCCTTCACGGCATCCTCGAGCGCTTCTGGCGTGATTGAGCGGCCTCCGGCCTCAACGGTTTTGCGGAATGCGTTTGCAATTTCAACGTCAGTGATTCGTCCCAACTGATGATATTGGGAACGCCTGAGGAACGAGACGGAATCGTTACGCAGCAACGCCGATACTTTGTAGGGCAGTCCTGCCATGAGTAGGGCAACTTTTTTACCTTCGCGTACAAAGTGCTGGTAAACAGAGGCAAATTGAAGCATTTCTTCGAGATCGACGGTGACTTCATCGATGGTGATGAGAAGTCCGATGTCATGTTTTTCGAGTTGCTTAAAGATGCCATTCATGCGCGTGCGCCAGTTGCCCTGAGCCTCTTGAGCATATGTCCAATCGATGCCCACTGGGCCAATTTGAACACCGTTTATGCGCGCGTGAGGCTGTGAGAGGTAGCTATCTGCGGCTTCTTTGGTTCGCTCGATAATATCTTCGAGCATGCCTGGCATGGCGGAGACATTTGCTGCGATCCAGTCGTGTTCAAGCGCCGTTTCTGAAAGGAGCGAGAGAAGCGCCGTCTTGCCCGTTCCCCTTGCGCCAGTAAAAATGGTCGACAGGTTGGGATCTCCCGGGCCGTTGATAAAGCCACGGTTGATGTCACGCAGGATATGCTCGCGACCCGCTAGAAAGGGAGGGACGCTTCCGAACGTCGGGGTAAAGGGGTTCTTGCTGTACTCCATGGTAGCTCCTTTGCAAGTTTTGCTAATTTTTGCAAGTTTTGCTAACTTTTGCAAGTTTTGCTAACGGCTTAACATGCCTTGTGCCGTGGGGTTGCAGGAGTGAAAAACGGGGAGTTCTATTATTCCGACTACGTTGCAGCGAACGGGGCCCGGAGCGCGATGTTGCTGCGTTCCGGGCCCCACCGTTTTGAGAGCTTATGGCGGTTCTGCCGTCGTTCTAGTCAAACAGGCTCGGCATGTCGTTTTCCTTCATGAGGGCACCGGCAGAAGGCAGACTCTGCGCGGTGAACTTCTCGGCCGAGACGCCGGCGCCGAGGATTTCCTCGGTTGTGCCGACGGTGGTGACCGAGCGGCCCTTCTTGGCGGTAAAGGCCTGGACACCCTGCGTGTTGGTGGTCGTCTTGGTCTTGAGCAGCGACGTGTTGAAGTTCATCAAACGATAGTCGCTCGAGACCAGCGCGATGTCGCGATCTTCCTTGAGCACCTGGGCATACAGCAGCTTGCTGCCACCGTAGATGGCGTTCTTCAGGCGCTTGCGGTTGGTCTTGGTGACGTATCCAGAAAGCGCGACGCGCACCACGCGGCCGTTCTCAAAGACAAACAGCACGTCGGCCTTGTAATCCTCGGGGTCGATGACCCAAATGACGCTCTCGTCGGGTTCCATCTCAAGATCGGTCGGCAGGTACGAGCCCAGCTGAGCCGACTTGGTGTCCTCAAACGCTGCAACCTTGCACTTGTACACCTGGCTGTTGTTGGTAAAGACCAGCAGCTCGTGGGTGTTGGAGGACGGGAACTCGATAAAGGGTTTGTCGCCGTCCTTGTACTTGAGCGTGGTCGCCTTCTTGAGCACGCGGTCCGTCATCTTCTTAAGGTAGCCATCGCGCGAGAGCATGATGGTGACCGGGTACTCCTCGACTTCGGGCTCCAGGCTCACCTCGATAACCTCATGGGGTTCGATCCTGCCCGTGCGGCGCGGCATCACGTACTTCTTGTTGACCGCTGCCAGCTCGTCGCTGATGACCTTCTTGATGTTTTCCTCGCTGGAGAGGATCTCCTCAAGCTCGGCAATCTCGCCCTCGAGCTTGGCAATGTCCTTGGTGCGGTTGAGGATGTACTCCTCGTTGATGTTGCGGAGCTTGAGCTCGGCAACAAACTCTGCCTGGGTCTCGTCGATGTTGAAACCCTTCATAAGGTTGGGCACGACCTCGGCCTCGAGCTTGGTGCCGCGGATGATGGCAATCGCCTTGTCGATGTCGAGCAGAATTGCCTCAAGGCCGTGCAGCAGGTGCAGGCGCTCGGACTTTTTGCCCAGGTCAAAGTTAATGCGGCGGCGCGTGGACTCAATGCGCCACTTGACCCACTCGTGCAGGATCTGGCGCACGCCCATAACGCGGGGGTAGCCGTCGACCAGCACGTTGAAGTTGCACGAGAACGAATCCTGCAGCGTGGTCGAGCGATAGAGCTTCGCCATGAGCTTGTCGGGGTCGACGCCGCGCTTAAGGTCGATGGCGATGCGCAGGCCCGAAAGGTCGGTCTCGTCACGAATGTCGGCGATCTCCTTGACCTTGCCCTCCTTGGAGAGCTTGACGATACGCTCGATGATGACATCGGTCTTGGTGGTGTAGGGGATCTCGTAGACCTCGATGATGCGCTCTTCGGGAATCCAGCGCCAGCGGGAGCGGATCTGGAAGCTGCCGAGGCCGGTCTCGATAATCTTTTCCATCTCCTCGCGGCGGTAGATAATTTCGCCGCCGGTCGAGAAGTCGGGCATGGGCATGTACTCGAGCAGGTCGCAATTGGGATCCTGCAGGTAATGCATTGTGGCGGTACAGACCTCGTTGAGGTTGAAACCGCAGATATCGGATGCCATGGCGACGCCGATGCCCTTGTTGGCCGAGACGAGGATGTTGGGGAACGTGGTGGGCAGCAGGCGCGGCTCCTTCATGGCGCCGTCGTAGCTGTCGACGAAGTCGACCGGGTCCTTGTCGATGTCCTTGAAGATCTCGGCGCTAATGGGGGAGAGCTTGGCCTCGGTATAACGCGAGGCGGCGTAGCTCAGGTCGCCCGAATAGTATTTGCCAAAGTTGCCCTTCGACTCCACGAAGGGAGCGAGCAGCGCTTCGTTGCCCGTCGCCAGGCGCACCATCGTCTCGTAGATCGCGGCGTCACCGTGCGGGTTGAGCTTCATGGTCTGACCCACGATGTTGGCGCTCTTCTGGCGCTCGCCCTTGAGCAGACCCATCTTGTACATGGTGTAGAGCAGCTTGCGGTGCGAGGGCTTAAAGCCGTCGATCTCGGGGAACGCACGCGAAACGTTGACGCTCATGGCGTAGGGCATGTAGTTGACCTCGAGCGTCTGCGTGATCGGCTGGTCGGTGACCTCGGAGTGCAGGCCGATGACGTTCTCGGCGTTGACCTGCTTTTTCTTCGGCTGGTTCTTCGTCTTCTTCTTTGCCACGATTTCCTCTTGAACTTCTTAAGGGCCGTCGTTATCGATTTGCTGCTACTGCAGGTCCAACTGGTCCAGGTATTCCTTGCCGTGCTCGGAGATATGGCGCTTGCGGCCCGCCTCGTCGTTGCCCAGCAACAGGTTGAACATGGTTTCCATCTTGGTGACGTCCTCGGGCTCCACCTTGATCAGACGACGCGTCTCGGGGTTCATGGTGGTGAGCCACATCATGTCCGGATCGTTTTCACCAAGACCCTTGGAGCGGTTGATGGAGCACTTTTGGTCGCCGATCTCCTTAAGGATGCCGTTCTTTTCGAGCTCGGTGTAGGCAAAGTAGGTCTTTTCTTTGCAATTGATCTCGTAGAGCGGCGACTCGGCGATATACACGTAGCCTTCGTCGATAAGCGTGGGCACCAGGCGATAGAGCATGGTGAGCACGAGCGTGCGGATGTGATAACCGTCGACGTCGGCGTCCGTACAGATGATGACCTTGTTCCAGTTGAGGTTGTCCAGGTCGAAGGCACCGAGGTTCTTGATCCGCTTGTCCTTGATCTCCACGCCGCAGCCCAGCACGCGCATGAGGTCCATGATGATGTCGGACTTAAAGATGCGCGGGTAGTCCTCCTTCAGGCAGTTGAGGATCTTGCCGCGGACGGGCATGACGCCCTGGAACTTGGCATCGCGCGAGGTGCGGATGGCGCCTGCTGCCGAGTCGCCCTCTACGATGTAGATCTCGCGACGGGTCTTATCCTTGGAACGGCAGTCGATGAACTTCTGCACGCGGTTGGCCATGTCGGTCTTCTGCTGCAGGTTGGT
>CAUGGC010000050.1 GCA_959599095.1 uncultured Collinsella sp.
TGCAATGGAGCCAGCGACCGGGCTCGAACCGGTGACCCCCGCTTTACGAGAGCGGTGCTCTACCAACTGAGCTACGCTGGCGGCCATGTGGTGACGCAGCTGAGGCGTCAACGGCTGTCTATGATACGGGACATCGCAAATCCGCGCAAGTGTTCTGGCGGCTTTTCTCACTTTAAATGCACTAATATTGGAGACGTGATGTCTGCGGCACCCATTTGGCGCTTGACCTGCTGTCGAGTTGGCTGCCGGCGTCCTGTTCGTATGGATGTCGAGCGAAACGAGGCGGCGATGGCTCAGCCCAAGATTCTCCTGACGCGTATCGACGACCGCTTTATCTATGGGCAAGATCTTGCGCTGTGGAACGAGGCCGTAGGTACTAACCTCGTCCTGGTCGTCAACGACGAGATTGCCGCGGACGCTCGCAAGTGGGCACCCATGAGGGTGGCGGCGCCAGAAGGCGTCTGGACAAGATTTTTCTCGGTGCAAAGGGCTATCGACATCATTCATACTGCAACGCCGCGTCAATGGATTCTGATTATGGTGGCCTCACCCGCCGATGCGCTCGCGCTGGTTAAGGGCGGCGTGCCGATAACCAAGATCAGCATTGGCCATATGCAGGTGGGGGAGGGCAAGCGTCCCATAACGCCCGCGGTTGCCGTGAGCGACGCAGATGTCGCTGCCCTCAAAGAACTGCAGGCGCTCGGCATGGAGCTAGAAATCCGCTATCTCCCCAGCTCCAATCCCGACCCCATCGGCAATCTGTTCAACTGATCCCTTGGGGACGGAGGAAAACGGATCATTTTGCCCTTGCGAGGGACGCGCGCGATGCCGCCTGTCAAAAACTATGTCCATTTACTACGTTTGATCGGCAATCGCCGAGCATGTCGAATTTGAGAAAAACAAAACCGCAGGTAGACGGCTCGCGAATTTAAAAAAACCGGTGCATGGTCGAGCCTCCCGGGCTAAACGTAGTAAATGGGCATAGTTTTGATATGTCACTCATACAGTCACAGCGAAAATGATCCTAAAAGATGGAAAAACGCCCGTCGGCGGTGGTGTCGGCGGGCGCTGCTGTGCGATTTATTGCGTTATGGGCTTAGTGCCTCATAAAGTGGTACTCGATCACATTGCTATAGGGGTGACCCGGGCCCACAATGCCCTGTGGGAACAGCGGCTGGTGCGGCGTGTCGGGGTACATCTCGGCCTCGAGGGCAAAGCCGGCGCCCCAGCCATAGTTGGCATCGTCCTTGGCGTGCTCGTCGCCCAGCCAGTTGCCGGTGTAGAGCTGCACGCCCGGTGCGGTGGTGTAGTAGTCCAGCTCGCGACCGGTCCACATCTCCTCGACGTGCATCGCGCGGCGCAGGTTGCGACCGTACTGATAGCCATCGATGCACAGGCAGTGGTCGTAGCCACGGGCCTGCTTAATCTGCGGGTCGTCGGCCTCCATGCCAGGCGCGACGGGACGAAGCTCGCGAAAGTCAAACGGCGTGCCTTCGACCGGAGCGATCTCGCCGGTTGGAATGTTCTGGTCATCAATGGGCAGGTAGTGGGCAGCGTTGGCAACAAAGAAGTGCTCGCAGTCCATGCCGGCGTTATGGCCGGCAAGGTTAAAGTACGTGTGGTTGGTCATGGACACGTAGGTGGCGCGGTCGCTCTCGCAGCCATACTCGACACGAAAGACGCCGGTGCGCGTCACGGTAAACACGGCCGTAAAGGTGCGGTTGCCGGGGAGGCCCAGTTCGCCATCCTCAAGTGAGGTGGTCATGCGCACGGCATTGTGGACCTCGTCGAGCTCAACGTCCCATACGCGCTTGTGCAGACCATGCTCAAGATCGCTGTGCAGGTTGTTGGTGCCCTCGTTGGCGGGCATATGCCAGTCCGTGCCGGCGATGGTGATCGTGGCACCTGCAGTGCGGTTGGCCACAGGTCCGATGGTCGCGCCAAAGCAGGCGGGGTTGTCAAAGTAATCCTCGAGCTTATCGAAGCCCAGCACCACATCGCGCGCGTTGCCGGGGATGTCGGGCACGTCGATGCCCAACACGGTGGCGCCATAGTCCATAATGCGAACGCAGATCTCGGGCCCGTTGAGGGTGTAACAATGAACGGGGGTACCGCACGGCGCGGTGCCGAAAAGCTCGGAAGTGATCATTTGGTTCCTAACATCGAGGTATTTCGGACAAACTGTAGCGCGAACAGGCGAGATTATCACTACACCCCACTAAAGCAGGGGGTATTTTTCTCAAAAAAGTGATGATTGGAGCTGTGCGGGCGTTCATTTCTGACGCGCGCGAGTCTGATACAATTTGTTCGTTATTGTTTGAATTGACGTGAGCGTGGAACAGCGAGGACTCATCGTGATTAAAGCGGAGCGACAGGATAAGGTTCGGCAGCTGCTCGAGGAACAGGGAACGGTCTCGGTCAAGGAGATTTCGGATGCGTTAGGTGTCTCGGATATGACGATCCGCCGTGACCTTGAGGAGCTTGCGAGCCTGGGCGAGATCGAGCGCGTGCACGGCGGAGCCCGCAGTGCGCAGGGCCGTCCACACGCTATGCTGCGCCATGAGTATTCGCACAGCGAAAAGCGCACGAAGCATGCCGAGGAAAAGTTGCAGATTGCGCGCCGTTCTGTGGAGCTTATCGAGGAAGGCTCGACCATCTTTTTGGGCACGGGCACCACGGTTGAGCAGATGGCCTCGATGCTGCCGGCGTTTCGCCTGCGCATTGTGACCAATTCGCTTTCGGTGTTTAACCTGCTCGAGGCGCGCGAAGACTGCGACCTGTGCCTGGTGGGCGGCATGTACCGTCGCCGCACCGCCGCTTTTGTGGGACCAACGGCCGAGGATACCCTGCGTGCGCTGGGCATCGACGCGGCGTTTATCGGTGCCAACGGCATTCTGGACGGCGACGTGTCTACATCCAATATGGAAGAGGGCCGCATCCAGCAGCTCGCCTTTAGCAAGGCCGACTCGCGCTATCTGATCGCCGACTCCAGCAAGATTGGCAAGCGCGACTTCTACACCTTCTGCCGTCTGGACAGCCTGGACGCCGTGGTGTGCGAGCCGGGCATCGCCGCCGAGGATCGCGCCGCCATCGAGGAACTCACGCAGGTCATTTGCTAGCTAGCGCTGCAAGCGATACATCTGCCCCCTGCCGGCGCGGGGGTACCGCTTTACAATGACGCGTAAATAACTTTGGGCAACAAGGATGAGGCTATTCTGGGATATGACTAGACTCCGTATTTCGTCTTTATGTCTCTTGAGAATGAATCGTAGTCTTCATAGAGCCCCTCTCTGCTTTCATCCTCGGCGTGGTTTATACGTTCAAGGAGCTTATCCTTTGGAGCCTCTTTTGTTATTGCGGCCTCGCTATCGGGTATTGTGGATTGCAAGAATAGTTCTAGAGCATGGACGTCTTTGAGTATGTAGCCTGTCGAACGACCCGCTCCTGTTTTTTCGATTGCGCTGCAACTAACAAGCTGACCGAGGGTTCGTTTAACGGTGACCTCGCTGATATCGGGGCAGTTGGATCGGATGTCGGATTTCTTAATGACGCCGGGTCTCTGTTGAAATAGAACGGCGATGCGCGCTTGCTTCGACATGGGACGAGTGCTTGATTCAATTAAGGTACGCTGCTCGAGCTGTCGGTAGGCGGCCAGGGTTGTTCCGAGCATGAAACGGATAAAGGGTACTTCGGTGTTTTGATTTTCATTCCATCCAGTGGAGCTTGCAGCGAGAGCGTTGTAGTAAAGCGCTTTGTTGTCTTCAATAAGTCGTTCGATGCTGATGTAACGCGCAACGTCGTATCCAGTCTTTTCGAGCAGCAGCGTTGTAAGGAGCCGGCTCATCCTGCCATTGCCATCGTTGAAGGGATGAATGCTAACAAAATCGAAGATAAAGCGGAGCGATATAAGGAGGGGATCGCAAACTTGGCGAGATAAAGCATCGTTGAGGGACTGGCAGGCTTCTTTAATAAGTCCCGGGGTTGCTAGGGCCGAAGGGGGCCTAAAGCGCACAAATCGATTTCCTTGATCGTCAATGGAGACGATTTCGTTATCGCTATCTTTCCAATGGCCTCCATACGAGATTGCCGTGTGCGCCATGAGGTCACGATGCAACTGCAGAATGACCGATGGCGTTACGGGAATGGAATCGTGTTGCTCGTGAATAAGCGACAGCACATCTCGGTATCCAGCAATTTCTTCCTCTGCGCGGGAGCTTGGCTTGGCGGAATACGCCATGATCGCTTTGAGTCTTTTTTGGGTGGTAACAATTCCTTCAAGTCCGTTGGAGGACCGGGTGCTTTGGATCTTAGCCTCCTCCATTAGGGACGATAGAAGCTCGGGTTTGACTTGACTCAGAGCAAGCTGACGGCCTTTATGCTCGCGTATCGAGAGGAGGAGGTTGGTGATTGGAGTTGCTTCGAGTTCCGCTGGGACTGTGGTGTAATCGAACTGGCGCATGCGGCTCCTTTCGGTATCACGAACATACTTTCGATATCATAATATCATTAAATGATACCGAAAGTATGTTCGTGATACCGAAAACTAGAAACCATGCTTTATAACTGCTTGGAAAGTTCGGATTTGACTATCTTATTGTCTCGATCTGTAACAGTTAGACGGTTAAAAGTGGGCTACGTGTTACAGATTGAGATCTTTCAGCCCTGGTCGCCCGTTCGTCTAAATCTATAACAGTTAGGATTGAAAATCCCTGCTAGATGTTACAGATCGAGATAAACGGCCTGCTCGGGCTCACCAAAAACAAAAAAGGCCGCATGCGAACCCGTGGGGGATTCGCATGCGGCCGACAGGGGATACGCGGCTGAAGTTAGGCCATGAGCAGGCCGGTCTCCGCGACGTTCTTGTACCAGTACGCGCTCGCCTTGGGATAGCGCTTCTGGGTCTCAAAGTCGATGTAGAACAGGCCATAGCGCTTGTTATAGCCGTTGGTCCAGGAGAACTGGTCCTGCAGCGACCACACAAAGTAGCCGTCGACGTTCACGCCGCCGTCAATCGCCTTGAGGATCCATGCGAGATGCTGACGCATGTAGTC
Organism: uncultured Collinsella sp.; assembly: GCA_959599095.1. Classification (GTDB taxonomy): domain Bacteria; phylum Actinomycetota; class Coriobacteriia; order Coriobacteriales; family Coriobacteriaceae; genus Collinsella. Next base: position 5,052 of record CAUGGC010000050.1, read on the forward strand.
GATGCGAGGGGCGTCGTCGATAAAGCCGTCCTCGAAGTCGTCCTTATAGCCCATGCCGTTCTCGGTGATGTAGATTTTCTTGTAGTTGGGGTAATCGTTCTTAATGCGGAGCAGCAGGTCGTAGAGGCCTTCGGGATAGATAATCCAGTCCCAATCGGTGGTGGGTACGCCTTCGCGCACGCATGACTCGCCCACGCCCTTGAGGAACCAGCGCGAGGAGCCCTTGTCACCGGTGCCATTGTGGTTGATGTCGTTTTCGCCCTCGGCGGCACGCAGGAACTGGCACTTGTAGGTGTTGACGCCCAGGCAATCGTTGTAGGGGAGCGCGGCGGTCAGCGCGGCGATGTCCTCGTCGCGGACGTCGAGCTCGCCGCCGGCGATATGGGCCAGCTTGGTCGCAGCCTCCATGGTGTCGGCTGCATAGTGGCCGCGGAAGGTGGCGTCGAGTACCCAGCGGTTGTTGATGACGTCGGCCATGCGAGCTGCCTCGCAGTCGGTGGCGTTGTTGGGGTCGAGGGGATACTTGGGCTCCAGGTTCTGGACAATGCCGATCTCGCCCTCAAAGCCGCCCTCGTGGAAGGCGACGACGGCCTTGGCATGGGCCACCATCATGTTGTGCATGAGCTGGAAGGCCTTATCCAGGCGGTACTTCTCGCCGTGCGGCCAGTTGCCGACGATAAAGCTGCCCTCGGCGGTCGCGGGAATCTCGTTAAAGGTAAACCAGTGCTTGACCTCGGTGAACTCGGCAAAGCAGAACTTGGCGTACTCGACAAAGGCGTCGATCGTCGTGCGCGTCAGGAAGCCCTCGCCGCCGTTCTGGTAAAAGGCCTCGGGCGTATCGAAGTGATCGAGCGTGACATAGGGGATAACGCCAGCTTTGTTGCAGGTGGCGAAAAGCTCGTGATAGAAAGCGACGCCCTCGGGGTTAATCTCGCCGGTGCCACTGGGGAAGATACGGCTCCAAGCGATGGAGACACGAATGCCGTTGATGCCGAAGCGCTGGCACAGGTCGATATCGACCGGGTACTTGTTGTAGAAATCGCTTGCGGGGTCGGGGGAGAAACGGCCCTGAGCAGCCAGGAAATCGTCCCAGGGCACTTTGCCCTTGCCGTGTGTACGGGTCTCGCCCTCAACCTGGTAAGCAGCGGTGGCGCCGCCAAACACAAAGCCGTCGGGGAACTGCATGGGGTTGGTCATGAGTCATCCTTTCTGTGGGATACGAATAGGGAGAGGTGCCCGAACCGGGAATCCGGGCACCAACAGAGGGAGGAACTAGTCGAGGTTCTCGCGGAGCCACTTGATGGCGCCAGCGGGGTCGCGAGTAAGGTCGATATATTCCTTACCGCGGGGAGCGAGCAGCTTAATGCCCAGGCGATCGGTGTCGGCCTTCATGTCGTTGTAGTAGCTACGAACCTGCGGGGCGAGCACGATGACGTCGTACTGATCCATGATGGCAGTGTGCTGACCATAGGCGCCTGCGGAGGAAGCGATGTTCTCTCCGGTCTGCGCAGCACCTTCCTTGATGGCGTTGGCGAGCATGGCAGAGGTGCCGGCGCCGGCGCACAGGACGAGGACCTTCAGGCCATCGACATCCTTCTTAGCGGATGCGTCGGAGGCGGGCTCGGGCTGATCGGCGACAGGCTTGCTGTCGGCGGCAGCGGCGGTCGGCTCGACGGAAGCGGCGGTCTGCTCGATGGCGGGCGCAGAGGTGCTGGCGGCGATGGTGGCAGCACCATCGGACTCGAGACCCAGCTCGGCGGCGCGTTCGGCCTCCTGGTCGCAGAGCAGCTTATCGTATGCCTTCAAGAACGGCAGGTAGATGATGGCGTCCAGCAAGATGATGATCGCGACAAATACCAGGGCGATAAGCTGGAAGTTCGTGGTGATGAAGATGCCGATGGGGGCAGGGGTAGCCCAAGGCACCACGAAGGAGAAGCCGTTCATGCCCACGTTGTCGATAAAGAACTTGGCAACACTTACGTTGACGCAGCCGGCGGCAACAAAGGGGATGAGCATGTAGGGGTTAAGAATCATCGGCGCGCCAAAGAGCAGCGGTTCGTTGACGGCGAAGGCAACAGGAACGATCGAGGCCTTACCGACGGCTTTGAGCTGCTTGGACTTCATAAAGAGAATCAGCAGAAGCGGCACGATGAACGTGGCGCCGGTGCCGCCGAACTCACCCACGAGCGACATGTTAAAGGTGAGGGAGTGGGCGGGGTGGCCGCCGGCCAGCAGAACCTGCAGGTTCTCGGCCTGGTTGGCAAGACGGATGGGGTCGATGCCCGGCTGGACAATCGAAGGACCATGGACACCGATGAACCAGAAGAACGCGGTGGCTGCCTGGATAAGGATAAGGCCAGGATAGGTTTCTGCCGCAGTGAAGAGCGGGGAGAGCAGCTTGATGAGCAGCTCGGAGAACGGAACGCCCATGAGGTTGCGCACGACAACATCGATGATGCCGCAGATGATGACAGCGCCGCCAAAGGGGATGATGTCGCGGAAGTTCTGAGCGATGGCGCCCGGAACCTCCTTGGGCAGCTTAATGGTCAGATCGCGCGAGACGCAGAACTTATAGACCCACACGGTAATGAACGCGGCGATATAGGCCGAGAACAGACCGCGCGTACCCATGCTGGTGCAATCGAAGACCGAAAGCTCGGAGCCGTCGAGCTTGGTGGTGAACTGCGTAACAGACACTATGACCCAATCCGAGGGCACTAAAAAGACAGGAGCCCCCGCTCGT
>CAUGGC010000051.1 GCA_959599095.1 uncultured Collinsella sp.
CGCAAGACGGAAAGCACATTAAGTGCTTTCCTTTGCGTGCGGAACTCGCGATAAAGTTCATATGCGCCGCCCGGCTCCCGCGGCTCTCAGGGATTCCCATCCCAAATGTGCGGAGCAAAGCTCCGCACACCAACTTTTTCTTTCAGCTAATTAACGCCGGAAATTCGACGCAGGCTGGTTAACCTTGCTGGACGTTGTCGACGCCGATCCAACCCAGAAGCCATATCGATACAGAAAGGTCCCCGACCGGAGGGGCCGGATATAAGGTTTATCGCGAGTTCCGCACGCAAAGAAGGCCACTTAATGTGGCCTTCGTCTTGCGCAGGACTGTAGAGCAGGAAACCTTATATCCGGCCCCTCCGTCCGGGAACCGCGCCGTACCAGCTACAGCGTCATGTTTGGATCGGCGTCGGCGTCGAACGGCGAGATTTCTCCTCGGTCGAATTTACGTCGGGCAACCTCTGCGATCATGGCTGCGTTATCGGTGCACGCCGAAAGCGGTGGCACCGTTACGCGGATCCCCTGACGCCCAAGCTTCTTGATCATCATCTCGCGCAGATGCGGATTAGCCGAGACGCCGCCGCCGATGCAGTATTCCTTGCATCCGGTGGCATGCAGGGCGTTTTTGGCCTTCTTGTACTGAACGTCAAAGACGGCTGCCTCAAACGAAGCCGCCAGATCGGGCAGGTGAATCGTGCGCCCGGCCTTGGTCTCCTGCTCGATGTAGAGCGTCACGGCCGTTTTAAGACCCGAAAGCGAGAAACGATAGTCTCCCCTGCTGTTAAGCGCGCGAGGAAAATCGATCGCGCGGGGGTTGCCCGTCTCGGCCAGCTTGGAGATGATGGGGCCACCGGGATAGCCCAGACCCAACGCCTTGGCTACCTTGTCGAAGGCCTCGCCCACAGCATCGTCGAGTGTCTCACCAAGTACCTCGTAGTCGCCCCATGCCTTCACGTGCACGAGCATGGTATGACCGCCCGAGACGAGCGTGAAGATAAACGGCGGCCTGAGATCGGGCTGCGCCAACAGGTTGGCAAACAGGTGGCCCTCCAGATGATTGACGCACACGAGCGGCTTGCCGGCAGCATACGCAAAGCCCTTGGCAAAGGCGACGCCCACCACCAGGGCGCCAACCAGGCCCGGACCCTGTGTCACGCCCACGGCGGCAAGCTCACTTGGTGTAATGGCTCCGCCCGTAAGGCCCAGCGACGCTGCGGCGTCCTCGAGCGCCGCGTCCACGACGCTCACGATGACCTCAACGTGCTTGCGCGAGGCGATCTCGGGCACCACGCCGCCAAAACGGGCATGGAAATCGATCTGCGTCGACACCTGGTTGGCCAGCATATTGCCATCCGCATCGATAATCGCCACCGCCGTCTCGTCGCAGGAACTCTCGATGGCAAGCACTAGGCGGCGGCGCTCAATTTCGGCACGCTCCCCCTCGGAGCGCCTAGGCGCAGGCAGCGGCCATACGCGCTGCTCTGCCGCCGTCGGCTCGGGCGAGGCATTGTCGACCGGAAGCACCAGGGGCAGCGGAGCCGTCATGACGATGGCATCCTTGCCGGCACCATAATAGCCGCGGCGCCATCCTGCCTCGGTAAAGCCCAGAGCGTTATAAAGCGCGATCGCTCCCTTGTTGTCGTCCTCGACCTCGAGCGAAGCCGTGGTGCAGCCGAGCATCTGGGCATCATAGCTCACATGCGACAGCAGCTTGCGGGCAATGCCCTCACGGCGATGTGCCGGGTCGACGGCGACATCCAGAATCTGCACATCACCGTCCACGACCATACCGCCGGCAAGGCCCAGCAGCTTGCCATCGTCGTGTGCCACCCACCAACTACGCGGCGCAGCGACGTCCTCGCCCAGTTCGGACAGAAACATGCCCGGCGTCCACGCCTCGTGTCCGGCACCTTCAAAGCAGGCAGCCTCTAGCGCGCTCGCGCCCTCGGCATCCGCCGCGCCCATGGGACGGAACTGCAGATGACGACCGGCGAGCTCATCGGCAACGCCCGTAATTTCGCTCTGTGCACTCTCAGCAAGACCAAGACGCTTGCGCTCGTTTTCCTCGGCATCCGAAAGGCGCGTGTAAATCGGCAGGACGCGAGCCGGATCGCCGTCACCCGCAGCGTGCGCGAGCAGCAAGCCCTCGCCCGAAGGCCACCACAGGTCGCGCTCCACGCAGCGGGCGGTCTCGTCCTCACCCAGCAGCTTGCCATAGCGCACGAGACCGTCACCGGTCAGCTGAACCTGGTCCCAGTCCGCTGCTCGGCGCCACTCATCGAGCGCCACGGCGGCCTTGACCACGTGTTCGCGCTCAAATTGACGCTCGGGTCCCTCATCGACCAGCATATACAGCGCCGGATATACCTCACCGCGCATAGCATCGGCCAAGATACCAAGCTTGCCGCGCACGCCAGCCTTCCACGCCGTCCAAGCGCAAGCGTCGAGCGTCGACACGCCCAGCAGCGGAACATTGGCACCACGCGCGAGGCCCTTGGCAGTGGAGATGCCGATGCGCACACCCGTAAAGGACCCCGGGCCGCGGCCGACCACATAGCAACCAACATCGCTGCGATCCAGACCGGCTTGAGCCAGCACGCCATCAACGGTATTCACGAGCTCAACGTTGGCGTGACGGCGACACATGTGGTCGCCACTCACGAGCTTCGTCTCGCCCGTCTGCCCATCAATCCAGCTTGCCGCGCAGGCAAGCATGTCGGTCGAGGTATCGAGCGCCACCACCAGCGCGTTGTCGTTATGCAAGCTCATCTTGTACAGCCTTATCAATCAAATGGGAAAGCTCCATTGCGCGGTCACCGTGCGCCTCAAGCGTTATCGTTCGCACATCGCTGTCGCCCTCATCACGCTTGAGCGTCACCGAAAGATACTCATCCGTCAGCTCGTCCTGGAATTGTTCGCCCCATTCCAGCAGGCAAGCACCCTCATAGCCCAGCACATCGAAAATGCCCGTATCCTCGAGCTCGTAGGCATGCTCCAGGCGGTATAGATCAAAGTGAAACAGCGGAATACGACCTTGATCGTGGACGGCCATGAGCGCAAACGTAGGGCTCGTAACCATATGCCCATCGCCCAGCCCGCGCGAGACGCCCTTGGTAAAGTGAGTTTTGCCCACTCCCAGGCCACCGGTCAGGATGAGCACATCGCCGTCCTCAAGGCACGGTGCAATTAGCTCGCCAAAGTACTCCGTATCGGCAGCGCAAGTCGTTTTGTAAATACCTACCCCCAGGCGCTCCAGGGACATACATGCTCCTTATTATTCCGAGGCGTCCTCTGGCGCGGGATGTCGCTCCAGATAGTCGCCCAGCATCTTAAAGTCTTCCTCCAGCAGCTCCTGCCACGCCGGATTGCGTAGCGCTGCTGCCGGATGGAAAGTGGGCATCACCACAAAGTGCCCCATCTGATGGAACCCGCCGCGCAGCTTGGTAATGCCGATCTCGGTCTTGAGCACAAAGTGCGTTGCGGGGTTGCCGAGCGTCACGATGATATCGGGCCAGATGCTTCGAATCTGCTCGCGCAAAAACGGTGAGCAAGCCAGCACTTCCTCGGGGCGCGGATTGCGGTTTCCCGGCGGGCGGCACTTAAGCACGTTGGCAATGTAGACGTCTTCGCGTTTGAGCCCCGCCAGCGACAAAATGCCGTTGAGGTCCTCGCCTGCCGCCCCCACAAAGGGCTCGCCCTGCAAATCCTCATTGCGGCCCGGCGCCTCGCCAATAAACATCACGCGAGCGCGGGGGTTTCCCACGCCAAACACGATATTGTGACGCGACTGGTAGAGCTGGCAGAGGTGACAATCGCCCAGAACGGCCTCAATTTCCTCGAGTGCGACCTCACGTGGTGCCTGATGGGTATGGCCGGGGATGTGCATGACGCCCATAGCGGCTCCTACACGTAGACCTTGTCGAGACGCATGCCAAAGCCGCAGGCGACCTCGTAGTTAATCGTTCCGCGCAGTCGGGCCATCTCGTCCATAGTGATCTCGGCGTCGCCATCGCGGCCGACAATGATCATCTCGTCACCATACTCGGCCTCGGGAATCTCGTGTGCCGGGTTGGACTGAATGGCGACCATAAACTGGTCCATGCAGATATTGCCAACCTGATGCACGCGCTCGCCGCGATACAGCACATCCATACGATTGGAAAGCGTACGCGATAGGCCGTCGGCATAACCGATCGGCAGCGTGCAGATCTGAACGCGCGTACGCGGTACGCGGTAGGTAAAACCGTAGCCCACGCCCTCGCCCATCGCAGGGTGTGCCACGCGCGTCACGCGCGCATGGACGCTCATAACGGGATCAAGCTGCATCACGCGGCCACTCAGCTCGCACGGCTGCATGCCATACAAGCCGACGCCGGCGCGAATCATATCAAAATGCATCGAGGGGTCGAGCATCGAGGACGGCGTGTTGGCGCAGTGCACGATACCGCACTCAAAGCCCGCATCCTTAATGGCCTGAACGGCCTCGGTAAAGCGCTGACACTGCAGTTTGTAGTCCCAACCCGAAGGTTCATCGGCCGTGGCGAAGTGCGTAAATACGCCGTCGCACTGAATACCGCGATGGAAATTAATACCGCGGACAAAGTCGAGCACCTGCGTGTAATGTACGCCAATGCGGTTCATGCCCGTCTCGATGGCGAGATGATACTTGCCCACCTTGCCCGCCGCGACGGCACATTCGCCATACGCAAGAGCAAAGTCAGACGTATAGACCGAGGGCATGATATCAAACTCGAGCAACGTCGGAATAGCCTCGATAGGCGGCTCGCTTAGGATGAGGACGGGTTTCGTAATCCCGCCCTGTCGGAGCTCAACGCCCTCGTTAACCGTCGCCACGGCAAACATGTCGGCACCGGCCGAATACATGATCTTGGCGCACTCAACAGCTCCATGACCATAAGCATCGGCCTTGACCACGCAGCACAGGCGCTGACGTGGATTCAGCAAGTTCTTATAGGCCCTCGTGTTGCGACGGAGCGCCCCGCGGTCGATCTCGACCCAGGACCAGCGCGTCAAATCGGCTTTATTCATGATTAGTCATCCGACCCTTCGTCCATGATTCCCAGATCTTCGAGCGCATCCTTTGCCGCCAGTTCCATGGCAGGACCGATCAAGTCGATAAGATCGGTCGCGATGACGCTCTTCTCACCATACTCCGTCGCCGCGGCAAAACCGGCGTAGCTGTGAAGTGCGACGGCGTACGAATACAGCAACTCCCAACGATCCATCTCGTCGCGCATGGTGGCAAGCGTGCCGGCCAAAATACCCGCGAGAACATCACCCGAACCGGCAGTTGCCAGAGAAGCCGGACCCGAGAGCGGCAGCAGCACACGCTCAACGCCACAGATAGCCGTCGTCGGCCCCTTGGCAATGACCACCAGATTGTCGGAGCCTGCAGCCCAAACAACCTTCTGCGCGGCCGCAATCGCGGTACCAAGGTCGTTCACCTCGTCACCGGCAACCAGACGCGAAAGCTCACGATAGTGCGGCGTCATAACCAACGGCTGCTCGCGGCGATACATCTCGGGGTTACTATCAATACCGTCAATGGCAATCTTAGCAAGGCAGTTGAGTGCATCGGCGTCCAAAATTAGCGGTACATCAAGCTCGAGCAAGCCCGAAACCACCTGCATAGCGCCGGCAGACGTCGTCATACCGGGACCGCACAGCACGCAGCTGTACTTCTTTGCGATCTCGCACACCGTCATGCGCGCAGCGGCGCCAAAGGAGCCGCGGGAATCAGACGGAATAGCAAAGACGGGAATCGAAGGAAGTGCCATGCGAATAAGATTGGCGCAGGCGTCAGGAGCCGCGACTGCCACGTAACCAGCACCCGCGCGAGCTGCAGACTTGGCCGCCATAATGGCAGCACCAGGATATTGCGCAGATCCGGCGACAATAAGCACAGAGCCACGGGAATACTTATCGATATTCGTAGGTAGTGGAGCAAAGTAATCAACTAAGTCACCGGGCTCGACAATCTCGGCGGCGTGGTCGACATCATCGATGACCTCATCAAGACGGTCGTAAAGATTGCCGCAGATCAAATCGCCAGCATACTCAGGGCCATCAGCGCTATACAAACCAATCTTGGGCGCAATCATCGTCACCGTATGCTCGGCACGAATGCAGTCGTCATCAACAACGCCCGTCTCGGCATTCAGGCCCGAGGGGACATCAATGGATACGACACAATCGGCGCATTCATTGACCGTAGGAATCCAGATGGAGAACGGCGCACGCAGATTCCCGTGAAAACCGGTACCAAAAATGGCATCGACAACAACATCGGCCTTATCGATCAAAACCTCGAGTTCGTCACGCGAGGGACCGACGCAAACGTGCACATCGCGGCCGGCAGTTCGACGAGCAACATGACGTGCCAGAGCAGCAGGAATCTCATCCGGCTCAACCGGAGAAACGATATCCACGTCCACACCCTTGTGGCTCAGGATATCGGCGGCAACCCAACCGTCGCCGCCATTATTACCAAAACCGACCAGAACGAGAACCCGATCGGGATTGAGCTTCAAGACCTCGTTGGCGGCAAACTCACCCGCTAGCTCCATAAGCTCGGCCTTCGAAGTCCCTTCGCGTTCGATGATATCCTCGAGACGAACGACTTCTTCGGTACTCAAAACCGGTTTCATCTATGCTCCTAGCGTATCTTGCGAAGCATCGCCCAGGTGCTCCGTCAATGCTGAATTCTGCAGCTGCTCGAGCTCATCTAATACAGAGCGAGCCTCTTTAAATGTCTGCGCTACGCGTTTCTTGGTACTCACCTTTTCCTCTTTTGGCTTAGGCCGAGCATCTTCGGTAATCGCGATGGCATTCGCAACGGCTAAGTCTCCTGTAAGCGTAATGGAAAGAGCGACCTCAACAACACCCAGCTCTTGAGCGATCTCGAGAGCACGGCCCGAAAGCAGCGCCTTCGGTTTGCCGAGTTTATCACGCGTAACCGAAACATCCTTGCGACCAACGCCTTGACTAAAACCCGTGCCGAGAGCTTTAAGTACCGCCTCGCGCGAAGCAAAGCGGCTGGCATAGTGAGCAGCGGGGCGCGATGATGCATCGCAATACGCACGCTCTTCTTCGGTAAACACACGCCTAGCAAACGACGGCGTCTTTTCAAGAATTGATTTCATACGGGAAATCTCGACGATATCAACGCCGATACCAGCTTCAGCCATGTTCACCTCCATATCGCACAGACTAAGTTATTGTAGCCCGTTCACAGAAGATGCGACAAACGAGGGTTATAAAACACAGCTACTATGTGAGACAAAAGCCCGCAAACGCAAAAAGGGGGAGGCCGCGTGGCCTCCCCCTTCTCAGTTCAAGCGTACGGCTCGGTGCCGTCCACCGGTCAGCGG
>CAUGGC010000052.1 GCA_959599095.1 uncultured Collinsella sp.
CCAGGCGGCCGAGCATGGCGAAGCCCATGGCCGGCAGGATGTTGGCGGCAACGCCAAAGCCAGCAAGGACAAAGGGCGGGATGAAGTCGAGCATGCCCTGGATGGCGTCAGCACCCAGATAGAACGACAGCGAGCACAGCAGGAACGCCATGATGATACCGGTCAAACCGATCAGGAAGTGCATCGCATAGACACCCTTAAGGTTGCCCTGGCCGGAGAAGACATCAGCGCGGTCAACCAGAATCGGCAGGGCGGCGTTGAGGATGTTCTTGATGGCAAGGCACAGCGTGGCGATGGGCATAGCGAGCGCGATGGCTGCCTCGGTGCTCTGGCCCAACTGGATAGCGAAGGCGCAGGCGAGCACGCCGCCGATCGTCTCATCAGGCGGCACGTAGGCGCCGATGGAGATCGAGCCCATGAACAGAAGCTCCAGGCTGGCGCCGATCGCGAGGCCGGACTGCAGGTCCCCCAGCACCAGGCCCACGAGCGGGCACAGGACGATGGGGCGGAACGCATAGAGCGTACCGAGCTGGAAGTCGAACTTACCAAATGCGGCGATAAGTCCGATGAGGATTGCTTGGGTAAGCATATATCCCCCTTTCCTAATAGGACACTACGAAGAGCTCAGACTCTTCGAAATTGAACGCCTAGAGCACGCTTGCGCAGTCAACCTTGGGGTCATCGGCCAGAGGACGGATCTCGACCTCGACGCCGTTGTTCAGCATCTCACGCACATCGGCCTCCTCGGCTGCAGTCAGGAAGATCTGACGAGAGACCTGACGAGCATCGGGGCGCTTCTCGTCCTTGGGCTTGGTGTTGCCCAGGTTGACCGACTTGATCTGCGGGCAGCCTTCAACAAGCTGCTTTGCCTCAGCGATGGTGGCGACACAGATAATCATCTTGTATTTGTCAGTCACACCCGAGTTAATGGCCTCGATGGCATTCGCCATATCCTTGATGACGAGCTTGCAGCCGGCAGGCTTGCCCATCTTGAGCGTCGTCTTCCACACCGGGTCGTTGGCGACCTTATCGCCCACGCAGAAAATGCAGTTGGAGCCAAGGCCCTGGACCCAAGAGACCGCGACCTGGCCATGAAGCAGGCGATGGTCGACGCGAAGTAGCTGAATCATAATGTGACCCCCCAAAGGTCTTGTGCCGTCTTACGGCGTGTCAGTAGGTGCTGCGGATTAGAACTCTTCTTCCTCTTCGTCATCGACCAAAAGATCGTTGACAAACTTCACGCGCGTATCGTCCGCAGCGACGATGGCGCGAATCGTCTCCTCAACCGGCGCCGACTCGTCAGAGAACAGCAGCTGGATAAGCAGAGGAAGGTTCATGTTGGTAACGAGGTACGTGCGGGGACGCGTCTGGACGATCTTGGTGAACTCGTTGTTGACGCTGCCGCCAAAGAGGTCGGTGCAGACAACGACATCATCGTCGGCAGCCATGCCTGCCAGCAGTTTTTGGGCCTCCTCGGCCACGTCCATGCGGTCATCGACGAACATCGAAAGATCGTGGACGTTGTCGCGAGCGCCCGTGAGCAGCTCGACACTCTCCTTGATGCCGGTAGCGAAGTGCGCATGGCTGGCGATGATGTACTGCCTCATTCTGTGTTCCTCTCAATAGCCCGGCGCGTTCCCGCACCCGTTTTCTTTAGTAGTCGAACTGGTGATAGTAGCGACGATACTTGAGGTTGTGCTTGGTGACCGTCTCGTAGTAGCGAGCCAGGCGGTCGGTAACGAGCACCGTCAGAATCCACGGAGACACGATGACGCGGAACTCGTCGTCAAGGCCGGGGATCGCGAACTCGGCGGTGTCGATGACGTTGATGTCGGTGTCGCCGGTCACGCCGCGGGTCAGGAAGGCGCGGACGCGCTCGTCGAGCTTGCGGTTCTCGTCCTCGCCCATGAACAGGAAGACCGGGACGCCGGGCTCCACGAGCTCGAGGGTGCCGTGGAAGAAGTCGGCCGAGGTGATGTAGCGGGTGCGCTTCCACTGCATCTCCTCGAGGATGCACATCGAGAACAGGATGGTCTCGCCCCACAGGGCGCCGGAGCCGATGAACATGGTGTAGGGGGCCAGGGCGTACTTCTTGGCGAGCTCCTCGGCGCGCGGCTCGAAGCGCTTGCGGATATCGAGCATGTCCTTCCAGATGTCCTTGGTCTGCTCGATAAACAGATCGAACTTGGGGAAGCAGCCGCGGCGGTTGAGCAGGCGCAGGCCGAAGCAGTCGGCGAGGTAGTAGCCCTTCTCGCAGCCGCCCGAACCATGGTCAGAAGCCATGGCGACGCAGTTCTCGGCGCCGACAGCCTGGCCGATGGGGCCCTCGGGCTTGGTCATGGCGTAGACGCGCACGCCCATGCCCTTCATCTTCTTGACGGCCTCGAGGACCTCGGGGGTGGTGCCGGACTCGGAGGCGGTGAGCACGACGGACTTCTCGGTCATGCGCTTGTGGCCGGAGACGTTCCACTCGGCGGCGTGGATCAGGTAGACCTCGAGGTCGCGGTCGCCGAACTTGTTCATGAGGTACTCGAGCTGCATGAGCTCGTCCCAGGTGCCGCCGACGCCCATCAGGAACACGGCGTCGTAGCCCTCGTCGGCGACCTTGTCGGCGAGCGCGGTCATCTTCTTGCCGGTCTCGTAGAGCGCCTTGCCGTCCTCGAGATAGCCCTCCTGGTCGAAATGCATGATCTCGATCTTCTCGGTTTCCTTCATTTGTCTCTCCTTTCTGGGGTTGTTTCCACATCCCCCATGCCAACGGGCATCAAAACCCGCTTACATTCCGTAACACTCAGCCGCTTTGGCCTTAAGCGCATTGACTGACTCTTCGTAGCCCTCTGCCTTGACCTCCATTTGCTTGGAGACGGCATCGAGATACGGGTGCACGTTCCATGACTTCAGACGCTCGGCGATCATGGCCGCAATCGTCTGGAAGAACACAAGATTGGGAATTGCGCTGAGCAGCGGAGCCACCTGAGGCACCGCAACCTCGTGAGCCCTACCCTTGGGATGGGCCGTGAGCAGCACCGTTTTTGCCGTAACGTTCGATAGCGCATCGGCGATATTCGCAAGACGCTCCGACCCCTGCGGATCGTCGACGATAAACACCAGATAGCCCGGAACGATCTGCATCTCGGGACCGTGGACGAACTCCTCGCCTTCGTGATGCATGGCAGGAATCTTGATGGTCTCGCTCAGCTTGAGCGCTGCCTCCTCGGCAACACCATAGTTGGGGCCGTTGCCGACGACCATGGCGGGCATGTGCTCAGAAAGCTCGAGCATGTGATCTTGGACATATGCCTCGGCGGTCTTGCACATCACGGCATTAGCCTGGATAGCCTCGCGCAGGTCATCAAGACGCTGAGCAACGCCCTTGGCGTCAATCGTTCCGCGCGCCTGACCGCCGTAAATACCAAAGAGCACCAGGTACTCAACGAGAACCTCGACGCCCAGAGTCACAAAGTCCACCGACTCGACGCCCACACCGTAGTCAAGAACGATGTCAGCGTGTTCCTTGATGGGTGCCTCGACGTTTGCCGTGAGCGCAACTGCAGCCATATCGTGTGCGCGCATGTAATCGAGCGCCGCAATCGTATTGGTTGAATAGCCGCTCTGCGAGACGGCAATGTTAAGCGCATGCTGTGGATAGGTGTGTTCAAAATCGACGAAGGCCTCGGGCGTCACAACGGACACCTGCATCTGCAGCGCATCTTGCAGGTAATCGCGGGCGCAATCCGCAGCATGGCGCGACGAACCCGAAGCAACGATGCGCAGCGCGTCAAAAGAACCGGACTGGAAAATATCAACGAGCTGCGCTACCAGCTCAGACGAACGCTCGAGGTTCTCTCCCATACGCACATGGGCAAGCTGAACGTAATCGAGCATCTTCATCGTCTCACCTCGTAACAAATCATTAGTGTTTGATACCAATCACAGTTACAGGTTACGGCTTTTTGATACCTCTTTGTCGATTAATTTATCCCCTTCGGCGAACGGTCGATTTTGAGCCATGTAAGGTTGTATATACAGCTGACCCAACGATCAAAACTGGTTAGTTTCCCAGCCGTTATTCACAAAATACCAGCTAGTACGTATAGGTGTAGCCGCCCGTATCGCCACGATTGAAGGACTTTACATACTCGATAGCCTGACCGCTCGCGTCATAGCTCACGCATTCCAAAAGCAAAACAAGATCGCCCTGTTCCAGTCCAAGGAGGCCGGCATCTCGTGCGCCCAGCGCTTCGATATCGAGCTTTTCCTGTGCCATGACTGGCTTTCGGCCCAGCATCTCATAGGTCTCGTACAAACTGAAGACCGACACGTCAATATCTTCGATGGTTGGGAACAGCAGGCAGGGAATCAGCGCCGTCTCAATCGATACGGGGCTACCGTTTATGCAGTTCAGGCGTCGAACGGAATAGAGCAGGTCGTCCTCGGCGATGCCAAACAGGTCGGCGTAATATGGCCCCGCATAACGCTTGGAACGCGCGAGAATACGGACGGACGGCTCGCCGCCCGAAGCACGGACCGATTCACGGAAACCGACCGTGCGTTCAAAAAAAGCAGGTACTTTCTGCGCCACAAAGGCACCTTTTCCCCGAACACGGCGAATCTGCCCGCGCCGAACCAGCTCATCGACAGCGCTTCGGATGGTCAAGCGTGTCGTACCAAATTCCTCGGCGAGGTCTTTTTCGGACGGAATCATGGAACCCGTGGGATATGCACCGCGCTCGATACGTTCCTCGATGCAGCGTCGAATGCGCATATAAACCGGGGTGGCATCTACTGTTTCAGCCATTGTTCACCTGCCACGCTCCTCATGCCGTTCTCTTCGCCGTTATCGGCAAAGCGGAACTTTGTGGGCAAAATCACCGATTTGCAATGCTCCACAAAACGCATGTCCTTATCAAATTCGATCGAGCTCTCATAGAACACCGGCGTTCCCTCTTCTTGCTGGAGCAGCTCGGCCTCTTCGACGTTCAAACGCGAGATGGAGATATGCTCACGTCCATGCTCAACGCGCACGCCACCTTCTTTGAGCAAGACATCGTAAAGGCTCTCACACTCAAAATCGTGCTCGGGAAGCGATGGGCACAGGGACAGGTTAACGTGAGCGGTCTCGATTGACGCCGGCTCGCCCTCAATAAGTCGAACGCGCTGCATGCGGAGCAAGGGAGCGCCTACAGCCACCCCAAGCTTGTCGGCAAGCGCCTCATCCGCCTCGATGGTCCCGGTGGAAACCAGACGAGAAGAGGGGTGCAGGCCGGCAGTCCGCACAGCATCGGAAAAGTTATACGTTTCCTGGAAGATGTTCAGCGGCTTGGGAGGACACACATACGTGCCCGATCCGCGACGGCTCTCGAGCGTTCCACACGAGATAAGCCGCGTGATACCGGCACGCAACGCCGTACGCGAAACGCCAATCTCTTCGCACAGCACGCGCTCGGCCGGCAGGCGATCGCCGCCGGCAAGCTGATGGTGCTGGATATACCAAAGAATTCCCTCAACAGCATGATCTTTGGGGGGAATTGCATAAGATTCGCCTGCCATTGCACAGACTCCTCATTCAGAAACGTATGCCGCCAAAATTAGACCAGCCCTCCCATGGCATCAAATTCTGCCTTGATCTTCTCGGCGACATTCCGATACGACTTATATAGACTTGAATCGCGTTTGACTTCGTCGGTCATAACGGGAATCTCTAATTTGGAAACCTCGTCTTTTCCCGTCTGAACCGCCACAACAACGCCCATACCAAGACACATATTACGCTTGGCAGCGTTTATTTTCGCCGCCTTGGCAGGATTTGCCAGGATACGCTGGGCAAATTCCTGTTTAGAGACCGCTTCTTCGGCCTCCGGATCGCCCGCCTCGGCCACTTCGCACTGCAACACGTCCGCATAGTCAAAAATCTTCGGCTCGCCGCCGCGCTGATGCACGGCCCACTTGCGGCGCGTGGCGTCCTGGTAGATAGCCGGCAAAAATGTAAACCGCGGCGGGTCCAAAATCGTATCCGTGATGGTAAACACATCGGGATCAAAGGCATCCTGCGGGTTTTTCTTCTTGAACAGCCCCATATCAGCCTCCCGTACTAGCATTAAACAACTCAAGTCGAATATAGCACCAATTTCAAGCCGTCACTTTAGCACATCGGTGCATGGCATCTATGACCCGCTCAGCGGGGAATACGTACGGACGAGGGACGGGGCAGGGTGCTTGGTTTTGGAAGTGGGCTTCGCGAACTTCCAAAACCAAGCCCCCTGGCCCGTCCCCGGCGGTGTATGACTGGCGGACCAAAGTTACCTGCACCGTTCCCCAGGCAGC
>CAUGGC010000053.1 GCA_959599095.1 uncultured Collinsella sp.
TAAGGAAGGGGCGCCCGATGGACCGAGCGGGACTCATCACCCTGGAGCAGGCCCGGGCGGCCGGGCTCTCCTTCGACGAGCCGGAGCCGAGGGCGTGCCCGCATTGCGGCGCCGCCCTCGGGGTTTCGGGTCGGAGGGGCGGAGGCGTGCGGCATGAGTCGGCACGGACGGCTTTCCCGTGTCGCTTGCGGCCGATGTGCGCACGGGACCGCTGGCGGTGAGGCTTTCGTTGCGCGGAACGGCTACGGTGCTGCGCGACACGTCCGTTGAGAGAAGGAGGCGAGCCGATGTTGGGCTACGAAGAGAAGTTGGAGCGCATCGAGCTCATTGATGCCGCATGCGACGCCGGGAGGCTTGCGAAGGGACTTGACCAGTTGCTCGAGTCCCTGGCGCATGCCGACCAGCTGGACCCACTCGACGTCGAGGGGATCCTGGCCCTGAGGTCGATAAGCGAGAAGTGCGCCGCGCGCATCGGCGACGCGGCACGCATCCTGGAGGCGCAGAACAAGATCCTCTACGCCGAAGAGCGGACAAACGCCAAGCCTTGCGGAAACCAATGAGCGCAGCTCGAATCAGAAGCTGTTCTCTAAACCAACTAGGGTTTCCTTTGCCGCTCGAATAAAGCTTGGAAAGCGGCACGTCGGAGACGGGCCTGCCGCTCGACCGCCTACTCCATCCCGCCCATCAATTACGGTGAAATACGGATGTTTTGGCTGTCAAAGGCCTTATCTACTCCGTATTCCACCGCAACTTCTTGTGGGGTGGGCTAGAGACGCTGCATGCGGTACCCGACACCCATGTGCGTCTGAACCATCTTGGGGTGAGAGGGGTCTGCCTCGATCTTCTTGCGCAGAGTGCGCATGAACACGCGCAGGCTCGCCAGATCGCTGTCCCAGCTCGTGCCCCATATCTCGCGGGTGATGAAGGTGTGGGTGAGCACCTTGTCGACGTTTTTCGCCAGAAGGACGAGCAATTTGTACTCGGTTGGGGTGAGCGAGAGCTCGCGTCCGTCTTTCGTCGCGTATCCCGCGGCGTAGTCGATATGCAGCGGACCGTTGTCGAACGTGCTCGCTTCTGTCGACTCGCTCGACGCCATCGAGGAACGCCTCAAATTCGCACGGACGCGCGCGAGCAACTCATCCACAGAAAAGGGCTTGGTGAGGTAGTCGTCTGCCCCTGCGTCAAGTGCTGCAATCTTGTCGGAATCTTCGGTGCGCGCCGAAATGACGATAATGGGGACTGCCGACCAGCTTCGGATCTTAGTGATGACCTCGATACCGTCAATGTCGGGAAGGCCGAGGTCGAGCATGATGAGGCTGGGGCCGTGCGACACCGCATCCATGATGGCGGCCTGGCCGTCGCAAACCTTGCTCACGACATAGCCGTGGAGGTCAAGCGCGGTCGAAACGAGGTTTTGAACGGTCAGGTCATCTTCGACCAGGAGGATGCGTGGCTTAGCGGCATTATTCATGAATCTCGATCTCCTCAGCGGGCAGGGTAAAACGGAAGACGGCCCCATGGGGGTGGTTGTCGCGAATTTCGATGACGCCGCCATGCGCCTCCACGATGGAGCGGCAGAGCGACAGCCCAAGGCCGATGCTTCGACGCGAATCCACGGGCCGCGTATTGCCTGAGGTAAAGAAGCGCTCAAAGATATGAGGCTTGTCGCAGTCTGCCACACCCGGCCCATCGTCTGCGACGTCCACCACGACGAACGCGCCCTCGCGACGTGCGCTGACGGTGACAGTCGAGTCCTCGGGCGTGTATTTGAAGGCGTTCATGATGAGATTCGTAAGCACCTGCATGATGAGATGGACGTCGATGCGTACCAGCAGGATGTCGTCAGTGTGGTCGATGGTGACGGTACGCCCATGCGATGCTTGGGCGACATGGCTGAGGGCGGCCTCGATGACCTCGTCGATGAGCTCGGATGTAAAGTTGAGGCGAATGGTGCCGTCCTCGACGCGTGTGATGGCGAGGAGGTTCTCCACGGTATCGATAAGCCAGAGGGAGTCGTCGTAGATGGCATCGGCAAGATCGCAGCGTTGTTCGAGGCTGAGCTTCTCGTCGCTCTTCCGGAGGATTGCCGCAGATCCGGATATAGCCGTGAGGGGTGTCCTCAAATCGTGGCCGATGGAGCGCAAAAGGTTGGCGCGCAGCTGCTCGTTTTTCGCCAAGACCGCAGCCTCTTCGCGCTCTTGCGCCGCCCGGTCGCTTTCGAGCGCCAAGGCGCATTCACCTACGATAGATAGGACGATCGAATGCTCGAAGGCTTCGATCTCGCGCCCCTCCAGGGCGATACCGATGACACCGAATACCTTGTCGCCGGTGCGAACCGCGAGGTAGAGACAGCGCGCCTCAGGCAGGGTCCGCGTGCTTGCGCCCGCGCGCTTGTTGTTGGTGTAGGTCCAGGTTGCAACGGCGCGCTCGTAGTCGGTGAGCAGCGACGCGGATCGGTTTTCGGTGCCAGCGGACTCATAGAGCGCCTTGCCGAGCGTGCCGTGTTCGGCGGGGTAGAAGACCACGTCGAGTTTTAGCAGTTTGACGAGTTGGTTCATGGCGACGCGGGCGCACTCCTCCGCGCTATGGGCTTGCTGCAAGAGCTGGTTCGTTTCGAGGAGTACGCGCGTTTTGAATGCGTTCTCGGCGGAGGTACGGGCATTGTCGGCGATGCGCGCAGTTAACTCGCCGGCGACCATAGCGGTAGCGAACATGATGCCGAACGTGACCAGATAGCTTCGGTCGTAGCTGGCGAGCGAAAACAGAGGCGTGACGAAGCAGAAGTTGTAAAGCACTACAGAGAGCACGCTCGATACGATCGTGCAGATACGCCCCGTCGTGGTGACGGCGGTCAGCAGGGCCGTGAGGATATAGAGGGATATGATGCTGGAATCGGCAAATCCCAGATGGCGGAAAGCCGTGCCGATCGCCGTGGCGGCAAGAGAGAGGGCCAGCGTGCGAAGCACGTTTCGGCTGCTGGGCGGCTGCAGGGCGAGCGCATGGCGGCGTCCTTTGGGTCGGGAGGGCGGAGTCGACTGTTCTGGAATGATGTAAATGTCGAGGTTCGGGGCGAATGTTATGAGCTGTTCTACGAGAGATTTGCGGCCGAAGAGGGCCTGACGGACGCTGCTGCGCTCGCCCGTGCGCCCCATGACGATCTTCGAAATACCCGACAGGCGCGCGAACTCGGAGATCTGAAACGCGATGTCGTCGCCATAGACGGTTTCCATATGTGCTCCGAGCTGCTCGGCTAGGGCGATATTGGCTGCAAGCTTGGTGCGCTCATCATCGCTCATGGCTTGCGTGCGCGGGCTCTCTACGAACAGGGCGACGAGCTCGCTGCGAAACGCTTTCGCCATGCGTGCGGCGGCACGGACGATGCGGGGATTGGTCGGCGCCGGGGAGACGCAGACTAAGATACGCTCCCTGGTGTAGTAGTCACGGTTTCCCAGCACGCGTGCGGCGTCTGTGAGGTGGCCGGTGCGATCGGCGCAGCGGCGCAGCGCGATTTCTCGGAGTGCGGTGAGGTTCTCGACGGTAAAAAAATGCTGTTGCGCTCGGTCGGCTTGTGCGGGACGGTAGACGAGGCCGGCGCGAAGGCGCTCAAGTAGGTCTTCGGGCTCTATGTCGACGAGCTCGACCTGGTCGGCATCATCGAAGATACGGTCGGGGATTCGTTCGCTCACGACAACGCCGGTGATGGATGCAACCATGTCGTTTAGGCTCTCGATATGCTGAACGTTCACGGTCGTATAGACGTCGATGCCCGCATGTAGAAGTTCCTCGACGTCTTGATAGCGTTTGTCGTGGCGAGACCCCGGCGCATTCGTATGGGCGAGCTCGTCGACAAGGATGAGCTGAGGGGCGCGTTCGATAGCCGCATCTAGATCGAACTCGCTGAGCGCAATGCCGTTGTGCTCGATGAGTTTACAGGGCACGTTCTCAAGCCCTTGTGCAAGATGGGCAGTTGCCGGACGTTCGTGCGGCTCGATGTATCCCGCGACGACGTCGACACCTCGCCGCTTGGCGGCGTGGGCGGCTTGAAGCATCGCATAGGTTTTGCCTGTGCCAGCAGCGTAGCCAAAGAAAATCTTGAGGTGTCCCCGGCTGGTTCGAGCGTCATCGGCGGCCTCGTCTTTCTCAATTGCCTTGAGGATGAGGTCTGGATTGACGCGAGTGTCCGATGCGTCGCGCTGCATAGCGTAGCCTTTCTGAAACGTTGTCCATGCGTGCATACGCGGTGAGGACGCCACTGTATGCTCGCGAGGTCGAGTATAGGCGCACTGCAGCCGCAATAGTGCTTTCTACCTGCATCTTTACGGCATCTTAAGGACGTGAGCCCCGGCCCTCACGCCTCTTTAATCCCTAGAAGCGTTTACTGTCCCCAGACGCTTGCGAGAGCAGGCGTCCGAGACATCGGACCGCGCGTGAAAGGGGCGGTAAATGGACATCCTCATTCCCATCATCGGAGTCGTCTGCATTGGACTCCTTATCTATTACATCTACATTCTGATGAGGAGTGATTCGTAAACTATGGACGCTGCGATTCAGTACATCTTGTACTTTGCCGTGCTCGTCGTCCTGGCCGTTCCGCTCGGTCGGTTCATGGCCCATATCATGGATGGTGAGCATACGTTCCTGTCGCCTGTGATTGCTCCTGTGGAGCGTGGCGTCTATCGTCTGCTTCGCATCGACGCGGCAGAGCAGATGGGGTGTAGGCGCTATCTGGCGAGCGTGCTGGTCTTTTCGGGGATCGGCCTCGTGGCTCTTGTGGCACTCCAGGTGTTTCAGTCCTTCTTGCCAGGCAATCCCCAGCACCTGCCGGGTGTGTCATGGGACCTGTCGTTCAATACGGCTGCTTCCTTCATAACCAACACCAACTGGCAGTCCTACTCCGGTGAGACCACCCTGTCCTACCTTGTGCAGTTCATGGGTCTCACCGTGCAGAACTTCGTTTCCGCCGGCACCGGTATCGCGGTCATGTTCACGCTGATCCGCGGCTTCCGTCAGGTCAAGGAGCAGGGTCTGGGTTCCTTCTGGGTCGACCTCACCCGTA
>CAUGGC010000054.1 GCA_959599095.1 uncultured Collinsella sp.
CCAGACCGGAGGGGCCCCGGGGGCGGGAATCTGGGCGTACACATTTCCTACACATCTTGGAATCCGACTAACGTTTGCCAGCCGTTACCTACCGCTCGCCGAGCATCTCTTTATATAAGGCAGTCTCATGGTTAAAGCGGATACGTCCCCCTAGCTAAAGCACAGCCAGCATCGAGCAACTCATCACGTTCTTCCACCGAGAACCCCTCGGCGTAGACGCGCACCACTGGTTCGGTCCCGCTAGGACGGACCAGCAGCCACGTGTCATCCTCGAATGCCAAACGCAAGCCATCCATATGACTAACGTTTTGCGGCACCTTGCCACAAATCGACTTGGGGTTTACGCCCGGCAGCAGGGTTCGTAACGTTTCGGCATCTTCGGCCTCAAGGCGCAAATCCCGTCGACCGTAACTCGTCTTACCAAAACTGTCCTCGAGTTGGTCGACCAGAACGCCCAAAGGCGCGTCCGTCTTTGCCATAAGCTCACACAGAATTAGACAGGCGAGGATTCCATCGCGCTCGGGCATATGCGCGGCGATGCCGATACCACCGGCTTCTTCGCCGCCTATGAGGACGCCGCCCTTCTTCATCTCTGCCGCTATATATTTGAAACCGACCGGTTTGACGGTCACGCGGCAGCCAAGCGCCTCGGCAATGCGACGCACGAGCGTCGAGCATGAAAGATTGACGACGACGCGCCCCTCCAAATTACGAAATTGAACCAAGTCGCCCAAAACGAGCGCCATGATCTGATGCGGATGTATATATCTGCCGCGCTCGTCAACCGCACCGATACGGTCGGCGTCGCCGTCGGTCACCAGACCAGCGCAAGCTCCGTCATCGATAACCGTGCGCTCGCAAGCGTCCACCCAAGGCTCAACGGGGTCGGGGCAGATATCTTCTTGGTCAGACGCCTGCCCGGCGTGAATCTCGTGCACCTCAACGCCAAGCTCGCGTAGCAAGTCGGCCAGATAGCCCTGGGCTGCGCCGCCCATCGGATCGACAACCACGCGCAGGTGCGCGGCGCGGATGGCTTCGGCATCGACAAACGATGCCACCGCCTGCATATAGTCAGGAATGATATCCGCGGTGCGATATTGCCCCTCGATCCCCATTGGCTCGGGAGCCATGGTCTCTTCGAGCTCTTCGATGACATCCTGGTTGGCGGTCGAGCCGTCACCCATGCGAATCTTGAGGCACAGATAACCCTGCGGATGATGGGACCCCGTCACCATGAGCGCGCCGCACGCCTCACCGTCATAAGCCGCCGCCCACGTAAGGGCAGGGGTCGGGACAGGTCGCGAAGCGAGCACGGCGTCTAGCCCGTGCGCTGCTAGCACGCCCGCCGCAAGCTCAGCAAACTCGCTCGCCAGGGGCCGGGTGTCGAACCCTATATATACCGTTTTGCCCGGATTGGTCTTTTGCCACAACTCGCCGACGGCATCGGCGATACGGGCAACGTTATCGGCAGTGAAGTCCTCATCGACGCGAGCGCGCCAACCGTCAGTTCCAAAATGAATTATCGCGCACACGCGCAGACACCTCACAGTGTTTGGATCATGGTACGCGTGAGGTATACCCGCAACACGCACTCGGCAACCTGCCGGCACCAGCATTCACCATTTGGGCAAATGCTGCCGAGGACATGCAAGCAATAAAAAAACCGCCCCGTATGGAGCGGTTTTGCCCTTTATATATCGAGCGCCTCGGCCATCGCTGCCGTAGTGATTGCCGTGGTTCCACAGCAACTGCCCACCATTGCGGCGCCGGCATGTCTCCATTCGATGCATGCGCGCGCGAAAGCTTCGGGATTCTCGTGCCATACGGGGCCATCCTGAGTCTGGACCGGATCGCCTACGTTGGGACGCACCGTGACGGGAGTAGTCGCCGATGCAACCATCCTGGGCACCGCCGCGTTCGCGGCCGCAAGCGAACAGCAATTAACACCAACCGAATTTGCGCCGTGTTTTTCGGCGTACAAAACGGCTGCCTCGATGTTGAGGCCATCGCCCAACAGGTCGCCTTTATCGTCAACGACAAAACTCACCAGAACAGGCATGCCATCGGCGGCATCTCGGGCGCCGGCAAGCATGGGCTGCAAATTACGGATAGACGTCACCGTCTCGATCAGCAGACCGTCAACGCCGGCGTTGAGCAAGGCGTGCGCCTGTTCGCGCGCAATGCCTCGGATTTCACGATACTCGGCAGAGTCCTCGGCAAACCACTCAATACCGATCGGGCCCATCGAGCCTAGCAGCAGCTGAGGGTGCGCCTGGCGGGCATCGTCGACGGCCCCGCGATTGACCTCCGCCACGGACGGCGCAATCTGGTCGTGCTTGAGGGCATAGCTCGATGCCTGAAAGGTGTTGGTAATGAGCACCTGCGCGCCGGCGGCGACATACAAGCGATGGATACGAGAAACGGTCTGCGGCTCTGCCAGATTCCAAAACGCCGGTGGAATGTCGGCGGCATCGTACTCACTCAACAGAACACTGCCCATGGGGCCCTGCGCCAACAAGGTCTCGCTCGACAAGCGGCGCGTAAGTTCCTCGGCACCAAAGCGGTTGTAATAACTCGTATCCATATATATCCCGCTATTCCTCGACGCTGATTCCCTGCTTTTCGAGATAGGCGAGCCAGCGGCTCATCGTGTCCTCGGATAGCGCATGCTCCATCATGCAGGCCTCGGAATCGGCTCGCTCAAATTCGACACCGAGCTCCTGAACCAAAAACGTGCGGATGAGGCGATGACGGTACCAGATAGCCGTGCCAACCTCGCGACCGCGATCGGTCAGGATTACCTTGCCGTAGTGCGATTGCTCGACAAGCTCGGATGCCCTGAGCGCCGAAACCGCTTTATTGACCGATGCCTTGGAGACGCCAAGGCGCTGCGCGATGTCGACCGATCGCACGCCGTTGGTTTCCCCCTCTTCGCTTTCAATGCGAACCATGCACTCCAAGTAGTCTTCGTTCGCCACCGTCAGATGTAGTTCGCGCGAGCTATTTGTCGTATCCATGATCTTCCGTCCCTTCTGCATTCAATGGCTGATTCTACCCCATCCAAGCGTCGTGGTATGCCGTGGCATACCGTGCTAGAGTTCTTGTTGCACACGACGACCAAGATTGGAGCGGTCTTTATGGAAAACACCACCACGAGCCCCGATGTCCTCGAACGCTTTTTGCGCTACGTCCAGATCAACACGCAGTCCGAGGATGCAAACTGCGACCAGGTACCCTCGAGCGCCGTTCAGTTTGACCTTGCCAACGTGCTGGCTGAAGAGCTGCGCGAGCTTGGTGCGGAAGATGCCCACGTGACCGAGCACGCCTATGTCTGCGCGCATATCCCCGCAAGTGCGGGCGCTGAGGACAAGCCCGCCCTGGGCCTGATCGCCCATCTCGACACCACCGAAGTTGCACCGGGCGCCGGCGTGAAACCGCACATCGTACACTACGAAGGCGGCGACCTGGTCTGCGGCACGGTTGACGGTAAGCCCGTTGCCATGAGTACCGCCAAGCTTCCCGCCCTGAATGACCTCGCGGGTGAGGACCTGGTCTGCAGCGATGGCACCACGCTGCTGGGCGCGGACGACAAGGCAGGCGTCGCCGAGATCATGTCGCTTGTCGCGCGTATCGCTCAGGACCCTTCTCTGCCCCATCCCGCACTCGGCATTTGCTTCTGCCCTGACGAGGAGATCGGCCACGGAGCCGAGCTGTTGGATATCGATACCTTTGGCTGCAAGTACGCCTACACGGTCGACGGCGGCCCCATCGGCGAGCTGGAGTGGGAGTGCTTTAACGCCGCCGAGGCGACCGTCCGCTTTGAGGGCCAGTCCATCCACCCGGGCGACGCTAAGGGCCGTATGGTCAACGCAGGCAATCTGTTCTGTGACTTCAACGCGTTGCTCCCCTACGTGCAGCGCCCGGAGTATACGGAAGGCTACGAGGGCTTTTATCACCTTGAGGGTGTATCTGCGACCGTCGATCACGCCACAGCGCGCTATATCGTCCGCGACCATGACGCCGCCAAGTTCCAGCAGAAACTCGACCTTGTTGATGCCGCCGCCTCGATGCTCAACCAGCGTCTGGGTGAGGAGCGCGTGACGGTCGAGATTAAGCAGCAGTATCGAAATATGGCCGAGATCGTTCGTGACTATCCCGAGCTTATTGATGTTGCCAAGGAAGCCTACCTTGCCTGCGGCGTTGAGCCCCAAGTGCTGCCGATTCGCGGCGGCACCGACGGCGCTCAGCTGTCGTTCCGCGGTCTGCCCTGCCCCAACCTTTCCACCGGCGGCTATTGCTACCACGGCGTCAACGAGTTCGTCCCGGTCAGTTCGCTCGTCAAGATGACCGACGTGCTCCAGGAGCTCGTCGCCCGCTTTGCATAAGCCTGGCTGCACAAGTCCAAAAGACGAATCGCCCCGTCCTCAACCAAGAACGGGGCGATTTTTTTACTGCAACGAGAATAGGTTGACGCACGCCAGCCTCTTAACGCAAGGAGTGTCCCAAACTGCCGGCACAAAAGGAACGTCACCAAGTGCCAAGTGTTCCGGCAACGCCGATGTTTTGGCAACGACAGACACTATGACCCAATCCGAGGGCACTAAAAAGACAGGAGC
>CAUGGC010000055.1 GCA_959599095.1 uncultured Collinsella sp.
TTACCGAGAAAATAATGACTGAGTTTTCGGATTTGAATCTATGCCCAATTAACAATCGTAAGGGAATTGTAATTGATGGTGAAGGTTCAAAGGTTATTTGCAAAGACTAATTTAAAATTCCAGTTTGCTACACTCGTTCCTAGCAGGGTCCGGGGCAGGCGCGCCCCAACAAGAAGCCGTCCCAAAGGGGCAAGAATGGGGACGGCGGACGATTTCTTGGACCGTTACGCGGCCCTTCCCAGCGCGGAGCGGAACTCGGCCGGCGTGCGGCCACCGAGCGCATCGCTGCGCCTCTCCGTATTGTATCGGCCGATCCAGCCCCCGAGCTCCTCGATGAAGCGGGCGGGGGGTCCAGTCCGACCAGTCCCTGCCGTGCCAGAACTCCTTCTTGAGCAGGCCGAAGAAGCCCTCCATCGCCGCGTTGTCCGGGCCGCAGCCCTTGGCGGACTGGATTGACTACACTGATGTGGACAGTTCCGGGAGGGGCGCAAGAGACGGGAGGGCCGTGTACGCGTTCCTGCGCGAGGGCCGCGGGGAGGGGCTACCTGGGTACGGCGCCTGTCAACTCGGTCGACGTCTTTGATGACCGGGTCGTACTCAATATCAAATTCACGGATGATGCCAAAACGGTCACCCGTGAGAAAGTGTTGGGTTCGAGTGCTGTGGGCAATGTTCCAACATGCTGGGATCAAACTCGCTTGCCGGGATCACACGGTAGCCGTGGCGCAGGAGCAGGTCGACGAAAACACCGTTGCCCGCGGTGAGCGTACTGCTAAAGGTGCCGTCGTAGATGTGACCCGCACCGCACGAGGGGCTGCGGTCCTGAAGGATGCACACGACTATCTCTTCCGGTCCGCCTGCCTGCTCGCACATATCGAGCGCACGTTGGGCACCCAGGCGAAATTCGCGATCAACCGAGATGCCCTCGCAGGTACGAACCTCGCCGTTCACAATCTCGGACGGCTTGCGCGGCGTGGGCAGGCCGCCAAAGACCTCGGGGCACACGAGGAGGGCCTCGGTCCCCGTGCGCTCGCAAGCCTCGACCAACGCGCGGTGGTAGTTATCGAGCCCGTTATACTTGCAGCTCTCGCCCATCAAGCAGGCGCTCACCACGATCTTCATTTCCATCCCCCTCAAGCAAAACGCCCCATTTGAGAAAGCTGCTCAAATGGGGCGTCGGCGTTTACTGGCTCGGCCGCGGCGTTACTGCTGCTTGGGCATCAGCGGGTTCTCGCGCGTGAGGAGATTCATGAACTCCTCGCCCGTGATCGTCTCCTTCTTGTACAGATAACGAGCCAGCTCGTGGAGCTTGAACTTGTTTTCCTTGAGGATCTGCAGGGCGCGGTCGTGCGCATCCTCAATCAACTTGGCGACAATTGCGTCCACACGCTCGGCCGTACCGGGGGCGCAGGTGAGCGACGTATCATGGTTGAGGTACGCATTCTGGACGGTACCGAGCGCCATCATGCCAAACTCGTCGGACATACCAAAGCGCGTCACCATGTTGCGGGCGAGCTTGGTGGCCTGCTCGATATCGTTGGCGGCGCCAGTCGTCATCTCACCAAAGATGAGCTCCTCGGCCGCACGGCCACCGCAGTAGACGGCGAGCTTGTCCAGGACCTCCTGGCGTGTGGTCAGGAAGCGCTCGTCCTCCTCGACCTGCATGGTGTAGCCCAGAGCACCGCTCGTGCGTGGCACGATGGTGATCTTCGTGACCGGCGCAGAGCCCTTCTGGCGAGCGGCAACAATGGCATGGCCGATCTCATGGTAGGAAACGACCTGCTTCTCGTGGTCGGAAAGCACCGTGGACTTACGCTGTTGGCCGGCAATGACGACCTCCACCGACTCCTCGAAGTCGTCCTGGGTTGCACGCTTGCGACCTTCGCGAACGGCGCGCAGGGCGCCCTCGTTGATGATATTGGCCAAATCGGCGCCCGAGGCACCAGGCGTGGCGCGGGCAATCGCGGTCAGATCGATCGGCGGCTGGGTCTTCACGCTCTTGGCATGCAGCTCGAGGATGTTCTTGCGGCCGGTCAGATCGGGCAGCTCAACGGGGATGCGGCGGTCAAAACGACCGGGGCGCAGTAGAGCGGGATCGAGACTGTCGGGGCGGTTGGTGGCAGCGAGGACAACGATACCCTTGTGGTTATCGAAGCCATCCATCTCGGTCAGCAACTGATTGAGCGTCTGCTCGCGCTCGTCGTTGCCGCTAAAGCCGCCGCCGTCGCGCTTCTTACCGATGGTATCGATCTCATCGATAAAGACGATACACGGGGCCTTTTCCTTGGCCTGCTTAAACAGGTCACGAACCTTTGCAGCGCCGCGACCAACAAACATCTCAACGAACTCAGAGCCCGAAATGCTAAAGAACGGAACACCGGCCTCGCCGGCAACAGCCTTGGCAAGCAAGGTCTTACCGGTACCCGGAGGGCCAACAAGGAGAGCACCGCGCGGCAGCTTGGCGCCGATCTCCTCGTAGCGCTGCGGCTTCTCCAGAAAGTCGACGACCTCCTTGAGAGACTCCTTGGCCTCTTCCTGGCCGGCGACGTCCTTAAAGGTCACGCCCACGTCCTTGGAGGCGATCACGCGCGCGCCGGACTTACCCAGTCCGCCGCCGCCAAAACCGCCGCCGCCAAAGTTCATCGACGGGCCGTCATCGCCCATAGCCTTCTTCATGCGGCGGTTGAGCCACCAACCGATGAGGAAGAAAATCGCCATGGGAAGAATGAGTGTGAGCAGGTAGTAGGTCATCAAACCCGAGTTCTTATCGGGAACGACCGACTCCAGCGAAGCGCCAGACTCAAGCACGCGATCGGTAAAGCCCGCATCGTTCGGCACACCGGTCGTCTTGTAGGCGATGTTCTCGTCCTCGCCCTTCTTGGTGTAATAAATCGTATAGTCGTCGGTGTTGTACTCGACCTTTTCGACGCTCTTCTTGTCGAGCGCTTTCACAAACGTCGAGTAATCGGTCTCCGTAATCTGCTGCGTGTGACCGATGTTGGGGAACAGAACGGTCGAGAGCACGAGGTAGACGACGAAGGCGATGAGCACGTAGAGGATCATATTCCGTCTACGCTTGTTGTCATCCATCTCCATCTGCTTGAACTCCATCTACTGGGGTTGATAATGGTTTCTAGAATACCCAACCCGGACGGCGATAAACCGACACCGGGCACGAAAGGACAGAGATGGCATCACTGTAAGTCGGCAAGGTTCAAATCTATACAGGCGACGGCAAGGGCAAGACGACGGCTGCGCTGGGGCTCGCGCTGCGCGCCACGGGCTATGGACTTAACGTGCTCATGCTTCAGTTAGCCAAGAAGCTGCACTGCGCCGAGCATGATGCG
Organism: uncultured Collinsella sp.; assembly: GCA_959599095.1. Classification (GTDB taxonomy): domain Bacteria; phylum Actinomycetota; class Coriobacteriia; order Coriobacteriales; family Coriobacteriaceae; genus Collinsella. The sequence continues at coordinate 3,348 of CAUGGC010000055.1, forward strand.
GCGCCCCGTTTGGGTCTGCGCATCGTACAAGCCGACCGCGACACGCCCGAGGCCTGCGCGGCACAGATTCTGGAGCTAGCACACGAGCAGATATCACAGGTCGACGTTCTGATTTTGGACGAACTCGGCGAGGCCATGCGCCGCGGCTTCGTGACACGCGAGGATGTCGAAGCGCTGATCGCGATAAAGCCCGCCACCACGGAACTCGTGCTCACCGGCCGCGGGCTGCTGCCGTTGGCCGACCTCGCGGACTTAGTCACCGAAATACGTCCCATCAAACACTACTTCGACGAAGGCCTCCTAGCCCGCCAAGGCATCGAATACTAATTGATTCGTTTTCCGCCAACACCTACAGCTCATAAGGAAGTTGCGGTGGAATAGTACTTGTTTGACGGTCCGCAAGGGCTTTTCAGGAACTATTTCACCGCAACTTATCAGGGGTATCTGACGGATGAGCTAGGCGGTGGCGCGACCTAGCCAGTTGCCGCTGTGGTGGTAGATGGTGAACATGGTTGCGGTGATGAGCCAGGTTACGGGGTAAACCAGCAGTAGATGCTCGAGCGACGGATCGAAGGGCATGATCGCAAACACCCAGATCACCCTCAAGACAACGGTGCCAAAGATGGTGAGCATCATAGGCTGCAAACTCACGCCGGCGCCGCGGATGGAACCCGAGGCGTTCTCGATAATCGAGAAAATCGCATAGAACGGCGCAATGAAATGGAGGATAGTCGTGGTGTACGCCGAAATCGAAGCATCGTCGACAAACAAACGCGACAGCGGGCCCGAGAACACCAGCAGCACGGCAGACAGGCCACCAATGAGCATAAACGACAGCACGAGCGACGTATGGTAGCCCTTGCGCATGCGCTCGTAGTTGCGCGCGCCAAAGTTCTGCGCCGAGAACGTAGTGATCGATACGCCGAGCGCCTCGGTCACCATCCAGATAATGCCATCCAGGCGCCCAGATAGACCCCAAGCAGTCGTGACATCGGCGCCAAACGAATTAACCGACACCTGGATCAGCACGTTCGAGATCGAATAGGCAGCCGATTGAAAACCGAGTGGCAGACCACACGAGATCATACTCTTGCAAATACCGCGATCGATACCGAGCTTAGACAGACACTATGACCCAATCCGAGGGCACTAAAAAGACAGGAGCCCCCGCTCG
>CAUGGC010000056.1 GCA_959599095.1 uncultured Collinsella sp.
ATTCAATCTCGAAAACAGCATTGCCCAGTTGACAAAACTATAGGAACACCCCCCGCGCAGAAACGCAAGGCAGGACATCGCTATATGCTTAAAATTGTAGCAATTTGGGTGACCCGAAATTTCGCCTCGGGTTGCCACTCAGGCTCAAAATCGAACCACTCGCGCCATCGACATACCCCAGTAGGACAAATCGACCGGCAATCTTTATCCCCCACAACCCACAAAGTAGCTAGTTTGGGACGGGGCTATTTTGACTACTCGGCCAAACCGGACTCCCGGGGAAATAAGTTCTAGAGGCGAGCGAGGTCGTAGGATTGGGCGGCTGCTTCGCCGGCACAGATGAGGTTGGTTGTGGCTTCTTGCACACCGAGCGCCTGTTCCAGGCTCATGGGTTTGCGACAAATCGGCAAAACCAAGTCAATACCCTGCTCATACACCGTGTCCAGGTTGACGGCGCGACCGCCCACGACGGCGACCACCGGCTTGCCATATCGCTTCGCACGACGAGCCACACCCACCGGCGCCTTACCGGCGGCGGACTGCTCGTCCATATTGCCCTCGCCCGTTATGACTAGGTCGACATCGCATACGCGCTCGTCAAACCCAATCAAATCGAGCACCGTCTCCACGCCCGAGCGTAGCTCCGCGCCGAGCGCCAGCAACGCCGCGCCCAAGCCACCGGCAGCGCCCGCGCCGGGCACGCCGAGCACCGAGCCAAATGTCCGTGCGCCCTCGGGTGTGCGCAACAACCCCTGGGCCCGCGCCTCGAAAATCGCCGTATCGAGCAGGCGGCCGTAGCCGACCATCCAACCGTCGTACCCGTGAAGCGCCTCGGCATCATCCGCCGGCAGACCCTTCTGCCCACCGAACACCGCCAGCGCACCGCGGCGCCCCACGAGTGGGTTCTCGACATCCGAAAGCACAACGATACGAGCGCCATCCAAAGCCTGCAGCGCTGGCGCCAAATCAACGCTCGCCGCCCGCTCAAGTCCGGCAAGACCGGGGGCGACATCGCAGCCCTGATCATCGACCACACGCGCGCCCAGCGCCTGCAGCATGCCGGCGCCACCGTCGTTGGTGGCACTGCCGCCCAAGCCAATATAGATAGTCTTTGCGCCCATGCGAACCGCGCGAAGCATGAGCTCGCCCACGCCATAGGTTGTAGCAGCCAGCGCCGACGACTCCGTGCAAGGCGAATACCCAATGCCGGCCACCTCGGCCATCTCGATGACCGAGGACTCGCGCTCGACATCAACCAGCATCCGGGCAGACACGCGGTCACCCAAGGGACCTGCCACCTCGCAGGTCACAATCTCACCGCCGCACGCGGCAACGGCATCGAGCGTCCCCTCACCGCCATCCGCCAGCGGCAATGTGCACACCTCGGCATCGGGCCAAACGCGGCGCACGCCTTCGGCAACCGCCGCCTCCGCCTGCGCACTCGAAACGCTGCCCTTAAAGGAGTCGATCGCCAGCAGCACACGGCGGGGCCGGCGGCACGCAGGACCAAAGTCAACCGCCGTACCAGCATCCTCACCGGCACCTGCAAGCGCTGCGGCGTGAGCGGTGTGTGCTTCAAGATCGGCCCCGCAACCGCAATCAGCGCCGCCCGCTCCGCGCAGACCGCCAAAATAGCTACTCAGCAGCTCGCGGCATTCATCCGCCAGGACCCCAGCCGTCACGTTAAACCGATGATTCAGGCGCGAATCGGCATTCAGGTCATACAGCGAACCCAGCGCGCCCGCCTTGGCATCGGCCGCGCCATACACGCAGCGTCCTACGCGCGCGTTGACCATAAGCCCCGCACACATGCAGCAGGGCTCGAGCGTCACGTAGACCGTACAGTCGGAAAGGCGCCAGCGGCCAAGCGCCTGCGCGGCAGCGCACAGGGCCGCGAACTCTGCATGAGCCGAAGGATCCTGATCGAGCTCGCGACGATTATGCGCCCGCGCGACAATCTCGCCGTCGCGCACCACTACGGCTCCGATGGGCACCTCGCCCACCGCCGCGGCGGCTCGCGCCTCCGCCAACGCCTCGCGCATGAACTTCTCGTCGATTTCGGTGATCGTCATCGTTCGCCTTCCCTGTTGCAGATTCAAAACGATGCTATCATTACGACTCACGGAGAGATGGCAGAGCGGTTGAATGCGGCGGTCTTGAAAACCGTTGAGCGCGAGAGCGTTCCGGGGGTTCGAATCCCCCTCTCTCCGCCACTTTTAGTGATTCACCGGCGTCATGGTTCGCTCAAACAGCGCATCGACCACGTCGGCTATCTCAGGTCGACGCTCAAGATCGTGGCCCGATTCCCACCATATCGTGAAAAGACGAATAATACCGCCGGCGACAAACTCAGACGTCGTCTCAAGTGACACGGGGGCCAGGGCATCCTCGGCAAGCACGTTCATCACACGCTCGCGGATGGAGCGAGCAATGCGGTCGCAAATAACGTTGGTCAACATGCCCGACATGCTGCTTGCCAAAATGTTATCCATGAGCTGCTCGTGCGTCAGAATCAAATCCATGGCATCGTCCAAAATCGCGTGCCGAAGCGCGCGCACGTCCTCGGCAGATACCGCGCCGGCCTCATCGGGCTGTTTTTGCGGCAAGCCCGACATGAGCTCATCGATATAAAAGGCAAAGTAATCGTTCTTGTCGCGAAAGTGCTTGTAGAACGTCGTACGGCGAATCATGGCGCGGTCGCACAGCATGGCAACCGTCAGGTCCTCAAAACGATGCTCCTCGAGAAGCTCGGTGAAGGCATCGAACAGGGCACGGTAGGTTTTCTTAATGCGAAGGTCCACTGGTATCGCCATCCTCAGGGCAAAGACAACACTCGTCAATCTGTCGCATATCTTACACCTGTACCTCGCGTGCTTTGCCCCGGTGCCAACCCCGCCGAAAACACAACGCTTACCGGAAAGTTCGGCACGGTAAAACGTTGCGGGTATACTAGTAGCGTTATACCAACGGCAGCTGGCGCATGCCGCCGCGGCCATTCGAAACGGAGACATCATGATTACCGTCATCATTGGCATCGTTGTTGTCATTGTGATTGTCTGCGCCATCGCCGGCATCTACAACAACATGGTCACCAAGCGTAACCGCATCGATAACGCCTGGCAGAACATCGATACGCAGCTGCAGCGCCGCAACGACCTGATCCCCAACCTGGTCGAGACCGTCAAGGGCTACGCCAAGCACGAGCAGGAGACGCTCTCCGCCGTGATCAGCGCGCGCAACACCGCCGTCAAGGCCACCACGCCCGAGGCCAAAATGGAAGCCGACAACGTGCTGACCGGTGCGCTGCGCCAGCTCTTCGCCGTAGCCGAGGCCTATCCCGATCTTAAGGCAAACACCAACTTTACGCAGCTGCAGGCATCACTCGAGGATACCGAGAACAAGATTAGCTATGCACGCCAGAGCTACAACGACTGCGTGCTCAGCTACAACAACGCCATTCAGACGTTCCCGGCTGTCATCTTTGCCGGCATCTTCCAGTTTAAGGAGCGCCAGGGCTTCGAGGCCGCCGAAGCAGCCCGCCAGGCCCCGACCGTCAAGTTCTAGTAGTTTGACAGCGCATCCTTAATCGGCCAAATGCATAAACCGCCCCGTCGAATGCATACTTCGACGGGGCGGTTTCTTTTTTGCGAAGGTCCCCCTCTAAGCGCCGTGCATTTTTAGGAGTATTCAACATAACCAAGAGCTTCGGGCGCCACGATAAATGCCAAAGAGCGCGAATATCCCTGCAAATCAAACGCTGCCAGCCCATAACCCCGCCCATCATTCGTAGAAAACATCGAGAAATCCCGATTTTTTGCCCGAGGTCGGTATGCAGGGGCCTTCGATTGCAGAATACTCGCAAAAATGCACGTCGCCACCCATTACAGTCTGAAGTGGGCCACCGATAAATTTCGATGGCGAGCATTCGG
>CAUGGC010000057.1 GCA_959599095.1 uncultured Collinsella sp.
GGCGTAGTCGCTATTTATTCAGTCCAAGTTTCGGGGCGCAGTTCACAGGCACCTTTGTGGTGGTTTTCGACGCTAACGGTCGACCATCTCGCGCCATGAGATTAAACTTGAATTGTTCTCTGAACATATCCATTTCTGCCTATCCTCAACAGATCTTTGTCTCGAGGAGCGCATGTGAAGCCGTCTCATTCCACCGGTCGTAACGTCATCGCCATTCTCGCCATACCCATCGTGATGCTCTTCCTTATCATCATCACGCCCTTTTCTTTTGGTATCGCCTCGCCCTTCGATCTTTGCGGGATGATCGACGCCGGCTCGCGTGCCACCTCGCTCTCCTTTGTCTGCCGTGGCGTGTTCTACGAATATGCAATTCCCACCGGAAGTTGGCAGTCCAAGTTACCGTTGCTCGGCAAGGTCGACGGATGCTCCCCCTATTTCTGCCTTGAACCTCAGGCGCTAAACTATCTAATCGACGACCAGCCACTCGACTCCATCACCCTCGCCTACGACTACGCACCAAACACCGATGAGCGCCACATGAACCAAGTCCTCGACAAGATGCTTGGACAGTGCGGGCTCACCGAGGAGACCGGTCGAACCATCTATAGCAACCAGAAATTAAAGCGAACAGAACTCCGCCGTGTCGGAAAAATCAAAGGGCGAAACGGGGCCGCCTACTGGGATGCCTGGGCAACACGCGACAAGGGCGAATTCGGACACAGCACCTATATGGTCACTGTCTACACCGAAGACGGAATTAAGGACAATGCTGACGATTTCGCGTCATCCAAACTCGGCATCCCCAAAACAACCAAACCCGCCAGCCCGGATGAAATTCTGTAGAGACGCTCATTAGAATGTCGTTCAACGAGCACGGCAACATCGAGCTCGCCCCCACCACCACGAAAGGGACAGGCCCTTTGCGGTGGTTTTCGACTCTGGCACTCGACTGTCTCGATCTGTAACATCTAGCGGCTCTTTTCGATCTTAGATGTTACAGATTGAGATGAAATGATCAGCGGCGATCGTTTGTCTCAATCTGTAACAACCGCTCGTCAAATAGGGGCCCAGATGTTACAGGTCGAGACAAACGGGACCGCCACAAAGGTGCCTGACCCCAATGTGGTGGTTTTCGACAAAAAGAAGCCGCCCCAATAAAAAGAGGCGGCATCAAACAAGTCTATTTATTAGCGTCCCTCAAGACCCAACGAGAACGTCGCGGTAGCCCCGGACACACCTTTCCCTCGGGCGACCCTCGCGAAGCGCGTGAGCACGAGGGAAAGGTGTGTCCGGGGCGTACAGCAACGTTACTCGGCAGCGGCCTTGAACTTGTTGTAGTTGATCAGGCAGCCGGCCTTGACGATGGCACGCTCCTCTGCCGTCATATCGGCAATGTAGAGCTCAATCTGCTCGACCGCACCATCGGCACGCACCACGTAGGCGGCGATGTCCTTCAGGTCGCCATCGAGTGCGGCGCGTATACCCGGCACAAAGACGTAATCGCCCACCTCAAAGTTGGGCTCCGCCTCCATCTGGAAGGGCACCATGCCCCAGTTCATCACGTTGGAGCGATAGCGCTTGGTGGCGTACTCGTGGACGATGTTGGCCAGGCCGCCAATTACGCGCTGGCAGCTCGCGGCCTGCTCGCGGGCAGAACCGTCACCGGGCTTCTTGGCATAGAGCATGGAGCCGTACTCAGTCGTTTTGGCATCGGCAGCGACACCCGCGCCGGCCAGCGCCTCAAACACGCCCGCAAGCTCGGCATCGAGCGCCGCCAGGTCGCCTGCGGACTCACCGGCAACGCGGCGCTTCTCCACGGCGTCGACCTCCTTGGAGCGGCCCACGTAGGCCGGGTCGCGGCGGCTCAGCGTAAACTCGGCCAGACCCAGCGGGTTGGAGCGGAAGGAACTCGTCTCGCCCGAGGGAATGAGCTCGTCGGTCGTGGTGACCGGGTCCATGATCTTGGAGCACACCTTAAGCAGGATGTCGTCGCCGAGCGGCTCCATCGCGGGCCACGGCTTGATGTTGGGACCCTCGACCAGCTCGTCGGCAGGCTCCGCCTTGCCAAAGCCCCAGTACACGCGCTTTTTGTACGGCGCGTCGTCAAAGGTGTACTCGCAGGCCTCGTCCCAGGTGTCCTCGGGCAGGTCGGTCGCCGGCGTCAGGACGCCGCCGTTGGCAGCCGTCGCCGCAATGGAGCGGGCGTCCATCAGGGCCACGGCGCTCAGCTGGCCATTGCCCGGCTTGGAACCCTCGCGGTTGGGGAAGTTGCGCGTGGTGTGGCGGATCGAAAGGCCGTTGTTGGCGGGCGTGTCGCCAGCGCCAAAGCACGGGCCGCAGAACGCCGTGCGCACGATCGCGCCGGCCTCCATAAGGTCGTAGATATAGCCGCGACGCGTGAGCTCGAGCGCCACGGGCTGGCTCGTGGGATAGACCGACAGCGAGAACTCGCCGCAGCCGGTGTTGGCACCCTTGAGCACGCGGGCAGCCTGGACCACGGAGTCGTAGTTGCCGCCCGAGCAGCCGGCGATAACGCCCTGCTGCACGTGCAGCTTGCCGTCGACGATCTTGTCGAGCAGGCTAAAGTGCGTCTTGCCCTCGCCGATCTTGGCGGCCTCGAGCTCCACCTCGTGCAGGATGTCCTCGAGGTTCTCATTGAGCTCGTCGATCTCAAAGCCGTTGGAAGGATGGAACGGCAGGGCGATCATGGGCTTGATGCTCGACAGATCGACCTCGACGCAGCCGTCGTAGTAGGCGACATCGGCGGGCTTGAGCTCGCGGTAGTCGTCGCCGCGACCGTGCATGGTCAAAAAAGCGTGCGTGTCCTCGTCGGTTGCCCAGATGGAGGAAAGGCAGGTGGTCTCGGTGGTCATGACGTCGACGCCGTTGCGGTAGTCGGTCGTCATGCTCGAGATGCCGGGGCCCACGAACTCCATGACCTTGTTCTTGACGTAGCCCTTGGCAAAGACGGCGCGGATGATGGCGAGCGCCACGTCGTGCGGACCAACGCCGGGGCGCGGGGAACCCGTGAGGTAGATGGCGACGACGCCGGGGTAGGCGACATCGTAGGTGTCGCGCAGCAGCTGCTTGGCCAGCTCGCCGCCGCCCTCGCCCACGGCCATGGTGCCCAGGGCGCCGTAGCGGGTGTGCGAGTCGGAGCCCAGGATCATCTTGCCGCAACCGGCAAAGTTCTCGCGCATAAAGGAGTGGATGACGGCGATGTGCGGCGGGACGAAGATGCCGCCGTACTTCTTGGCAGCCGAGAGGCCAAAGACGTGGTCGTCCTCGTTGATGGTGCCGCCCACGGCGCACAGCGAGTTATGGCAGTTGGTGAGCACGTAGGGCAGCGGGAACTGCTCCATGCCCGAGGCGCGCGCCGTCTGGATGATGCCTACAAAGGTGATGTCATGGCTCGCCATGGCATCGAAGCGAATCTTGAGCGCCTCGGGGTCGCCGGACGTATTGTGTGCCTGGAGGATCGAATACGCGATGGTGCCACGCTTGGCATCCTCGGGCGTCTGCGTAATACCGCGCTCGGCAGCCTCGGCCACAGGCACAACCTCGCTGCCGCCGCGCAGGTAGATGCCGTCCTCGTACAGCTTGACCATACTGTCTCCCACTCTGCCCAAAAGATTTGGGCGCATAGCATACATTCGTTCAATATCGTGCCATAGAACGGTTGCGAGTGGGTTACGAATCTGCGCGTTCACTTTATCTCGGTAAAGCACAGGACGAGCCCGGTGTAGGGCCGGCAGATTTGGCGCAAGAGTGTCCCTTTCGACTAGTCATTTAAGAACGTCCCCAATGACTACCCATAACAACGCCGATGTTTTGGCGCGGACAGACACTATGACCCAATCCGAGGGCACTAAAAAGACAGGAGCCCCCGCTC